>NZ_BAAIAK010000002.1:0-778876 GCF_054600775.1 Pseudomonas sp. MHK4
CACCGGCCAGCACCGCGCCGCAGGCCAATGACGGCGCCAACACCCTGCACGAAAGCTTCACCTACCAGGCCGTCGATGGCCTGGGCAACGTGGTCACCAGCACCATCGTGATCAACATCGTCGATGACGTGCCGACCGCAACTCCCGATATAGCCTCCGTGGGAGAGGGCGGCTACATGGGCGGTAATGTGCTGTGGAATGACCACGTGGGGGCTGATGGCCAGTTTGCGGGCGGTGGCGTGGTCGGCGTACGCGCTGGCGACGACACCTCGACCCCGGTGTATGGCGGCCTGAACAGCCAGATCAACGGCACCTACGGCTTCCTGACCCTGGATGCGGCGGGCAACGCCGTGTACCACAGCTACCCGAACGGGGTGAGTGGCCCGGGCGCGAGCGACGTGTTCACCTACACCCTGCGCGATGGCGACGGTGATGAAAGCACCACCACCATCACCGTCGACGTGCACAACAGCTGCCTGGTGGCGGCCAGCGACCAGGACGTGACCGTCTACGAAAAAGCCCTGGAGCAGCCGTGCGACACTGGCGAAACCGCCAGCGGCACCCTGGTCGGCGCGGTCCACGGTGGCAGCGGTGCAATCACCTACAGCCTGGTCAGCAATGCCATCGGCACCTACGGCCAATTGCTGCTGCACCCTGACGGCAGCTACACCTACACCCTCACTTCGCCAGCCAGCTCCACCCCACCGGCCAACGATGGCGCCAACGTCCTGCACGAAAGCTTCACCTACCAGGCCATCGACGGCCTGGGCAACATTGCCACCAGCACCATCGTGGTCAACATCGTCGATGACGTACCGACCGCAACTCCCGACGTAGCCTCGGTGGGAGAGGGCGGCTACATGGGCGGTAATGTGCTGTGGAATGACCACGTGGGGGCTGATGGCCAGTTTGCGGGCGGTGGCGTGGTCGGCGTACGCGCTGGCGACGACACCTCTACCCCGGTGTATGGCGGCCTGAACAGCCAGATCAATGGCACCCATGGCTACCTGACCCTGGATGCGGCGGGCAACGCGCTGTATCACAGCTATCCGAACTCGGTCAGCGGCCCGGGCGTGAGCGATGTGTTCACCTATACCCTGCGCGATGGCGACGGTGATGAAAGCACCACCACCATCACCATCGACGTGCAGAACAGCTGCATGGTGACGGCCCGCGACAGCGGTACAAGCGTCCACGAAAACGCCTCGGAGCCGAATCACCAGGACCTGATCGCAAAAGGGGTGGACTTTACCGGGACCAGACCGAACTACAGTGTGTCCGGCAACAATGCCGATATAGCCCGCAGTGCCTTCGTCGCGAATACGGCGGCCATGACCGCGTTCCTGGTGGTCAGCGGAGCGCTGGGTGCGGTCAACGGTCACAACAGCGATGACCTGATCACCGTCAATCTCAAGCAAGGGGAAACCCTCAACCTGGATCACAACCTCGCCGCCGGCCATGTCGGCATGGAGTACTCGATCAACGATGGCGCCTACACCCCCATCGCTGACGGCCAGACCCTTACGGCGAAGGAGGATGCGACTTATCACATCCACCTCACCAACATCCCCGACGGCTCGGACAGAGGCGCAAGCGGCGCTGAAAATTACGAGTTGAAGATGACCGTCGATTACTCCGCGACCAAGGACACCGCGCCAGACCACGCCTACAGCGCCAGCGACCACCATGGCGGCAGCGACAGCATGATCATCAGCTACCAGGATGGCCACACCCTCACCGGGACGGCGGGCGATGACACACTGGTCGCCGGCAATGGCGAGCACCTGATCAATGCCGGTGATGGCAACGACGTGCTGGTCGCAGACACCGGCAACAACGAGTTGCACGGTGGGGCCGGCAACGATTTGCTCTACAGCGGACCGGGCGACGACCTGCTCGATGGCGGCACGGGCATCGACACCGCGAGCTATGCCCACGCCACCGCCGGGGTCACGGTCAATCTCGGCGAGACCGGAGCACAGAACACCCTCGGTGCCGGCAGCGACACCCTGACTGGCATCGAAAATCTGGTCGGCTCCAACTTCAATGACTCACTCACCGGCGACCACGACAGCAACATCATCACCGGCGGCCTGGGCAACGACGTGCTAAACGGAGAAGGTGGCGACGACTTCCTGATCGGTGGCCTGGGCAACAACACCCTCACCGGCGGCAGTGGCGCCGACACCTTCCAGTGGCTCAGCGGCAACAGCGGCCACGACCTCATCACCGATTTCACCCCGGGTGCCGACAAGCTCGACCTGTCGCAACTGCTGCAAGGAGAGACCAACACCGCAGCCTCACTGGATGACTATCTGCACTTCACCGTCAGTGGCAGCGGCGCGTCACTGGTGACCAGCATCGACGTCAGCGCCATGGCCGGCGCCGCGCCGAACCAGACCATCGACCTGGCCGGTGTCAACCTGGCCAGTCACTATGGGGTCATGCCGGGGGCGGGCGGGGTCGTTGGCTCAGCGGATGCGGCAACCATCATCAACGGCATGCTCAATGATCATTCATTGAAGGTGGATACCGTGTGACCTGAAACCGTCATGAAAAAACCGCTCTCCCTGCAACAGGAAGGGCGGTTTTTTTTCCCGCGACCGTCCGCAGGTCACATCGGCTTCGGCTCACCGATCAAGCGCCCCATCACGCCAAACACTCCCAATGTACGGATCGCTTCCAACTCCCCCTGGGTTTCCACTTTCTCGGCTATCAAGGGTAAGTCGATGCTGTGGGTCGTGCGGCAAACCGCCTCGATGAACAGCCGTTTATCACGCTCGGCATCGATGCCCCGAATGTAGGCGCCGTCGATTTTAAGGTACGCCAGCCCCAGCTGCGTGAGGTTGCCAATCTGGCTGAAGTGGCCGCCAAAATGCTGCAGCCCGATACGGAAACCGGTGGCGAGCAGGCTGTGGCTCAAGCGTTGCAACTGGTCTGGTGGGGGCAGTTGGCGCTCATCGATTTCCAGGGTCAGAAAGGGCGCCAGTTCCGGCAGGGATTCGAGCATGTCGAGGATCAGTCGCAGCGGCGCCTGATCGCGCAAGGTGCTGCCGGACAGGCTCAATGCCAGGGGCCGCCGGTTGGTGACGAGGTATTCGAGGGTGGCGTCGAGCATCGCCAGGTCGAATCGCGCCGACCAGCCAAACCGTTCGATCCACGGCAGGAACTGGCCGGCGGCAATCGCTTCGCCCTGTGGGTCGAGCAGGCGAGCAAGGACTTTGTGGTGCAGCACCTGAGCGGTGTCGGCGCATTTCACCACCGGTTGAAAATACAACTGCAGCTTGCCTTCGTTCAGGGCATCGTCGAGCCAGGTGTGCCAGTGGTGTTGGGCCTGCTTGGGCGCGCTGTCGCTGCGTCCCAACACGGCCCAGGGGCGCTCGGGTTGTTGCCGGGCTTCGTTCAGTGCCTGGTCAAGTTGATGCAGGACGTGGCTCGCCAGGTCGCCGGGGTGAAACGCGACAATGCCCAGATGGGCGACGGGCATGCAATCACTGGCACCGGTCAGGCGCAGGTTCTCCAGGGTGGCGCTGAGCTCGGCGGCCAGGCGCGTCGCCTCCTCGGTATCGAGGTCCGGTGCCAGCAGGCTGAATTCGCCGCCGCGATTGCGCGCTGCCAGCCAGGTACGACGCTCCGCAACCTGGGTCAGGCGCTTGAGCAATTCGCCGACGGCGCCAATCAACGCGTCGGTGCGTTGCCCGCCTAGGCGTTGATTGAGCCCGGCAAGGTCGTTGAGCTGCAGCATCAGCAGGTGACCGTCGCCATTTTGCTCGGCGACCCGTAATTGATCGGCCAGTTGTTCATCGAGCAATCGGCGGTTGGCCAGCCCCGTCAGGCCGTCCCGATAGGACTCGCTGAGCAGTTTTTCACTGCGCGCAGCCTCTTCGGCGAACAACGTCTTTAGCTTCTCGACCATCTGGTTCATCGCCAGCACCACGCGTTTCAACTCCGGTGTGCGCGGCAGCGTCGGCAGGCTGAGAAACTCGCGTTGGCTGATGGCTTCGGCCTGCCGGACCATGGTGTCCAGCGGGCGTAGTTGACGACGCAGCAGCCAGCCGCCGAACACCGCGCTGAGCAGTCCGCAGAGCAGCAGCCAGACGAGGCTTCCCAGTGTGCTGTCCCAGAGTTTGGCCAGGGCGAATTGTGGATTGCTCAACACTTCGACCCGCGCCACCTGTTGCCAGCCACGGGTGATCAGTGCATCGCCGCCTTCAGGGCGCAAATTCACCAGGTTGACGAACCAGCCGGGCACGCCGTCGATTTGCTCGGGGATGCTGCGCTGCACCAACACCTGCCGATTCTCCAGGTGGGTGACGCGGATGTCGCTGAAGTAGCCGCTGTCGAAAATCGAGCTGACCATCAACTCCATCATGGCCGGGTCGTCGACCTGGGTGGTCAAGGTCAGGCCCAGGGCGGTCGCGGCGTCCTGGGCATGGGCGCGCAGCTGGCCCAGCGTCTGCTCGCGAGAGCTTTCCAGGCTGGCATAAAAACTGCCGCTGAACGCCACCAGCAAGAACAGGCAGATGGCGAGGAACAACTGGTTGCGCAGCTTCATCGAGCGCTCCTTGGCGTGGCGGCTAACCGTCGCCGACGGCGAATCCTTCGGTTTGCATTTTTTTCAAGACGTCTTGCCAGCGCGACAGTTTTTTCGAGTCGCCGCTGCGCGTGTTGCCAGGCTTGCCGGGCAGGTACAGGCCTTCGGCGTTGAAGGCATACACCGGCAGCAGGTCCTTGCGCTGCGAGGCGGGACGGATTTCGCCGATCAGGTTGTCGAGCACCAGCGGTTCGGCGCCAGGGCTGCTGTAATAGGTCAGCACCATGTGCGCCTGGTTCTGGGTCAGGGCCTTGACGTAGGTAATGCGCAGCTTGTCGCTGGGAATGCCCAACTGGCGAAGGCTGAAATATTTCGCCAGGGCATAGTCTTCGCAATCGCCCGCGGCCTTGATCAGCGCCTCGACGGGCGTGGCCCAGTAATCGGTCTGACGCCAGATGCGGGCGTCGTCCTGGAAATCCAGTTGCTGGTTGAAAAAACGATTGACCGCAATCAATTGCTCCTGCTCGGGCAGGTTGCGTTCGGCTTGCAGCATTTCATTCCAGGGCCGGATTCGTCCCTGGGTCGGCCCCTGGCTGGCATAGCGTTTTTGCGCGGTTTGCGAAATCTGCGCGAAATCCCAGGCGGGCCAGGCGCTGCCAAGCCCAGCCAGCGGAAAGCTGGCCAGCAGCAGCCATCCGCCAAACCGAAGTCGGAGTGTTGGCCATCCTGGACTACCCGGACTGCGCGGCATGACTGGCTGCTCGAGTGCAGAGACCTGAAGTCTAGGTGGTGGTCGGGTCAGCGTCGACCTGCAGGCGCGGGAATCTCAGGACTTGCGAAGGGTTTTCTGCTTGAGGATGTACAGGGTCACCAGCACCGCACTGGTCAGCATGAAGCCCCGTGCCCAAGGCATCGGCACCAGGTAGCAGGAGAACAGGATGCTGGCCCACATCAGGCCAATGGCATAGACCTTGCCCTTGAGCGGAATGCCGTTGCCCTCGAGGTAGTCACGAATCCACGGCCCGAGCTGCGGGTGATTGACCAGCCACTGATAAAAACGCGGCGAACTGCGGGCGAAACAGGCGGCCGCCAGCAACAGGAAGGGCGTGGTGGGCAGCACCGGCAGGAAAATCCCGATCACTCCCAGCGCCACGCTCAGCCAGCCGATGGCCAGCAGCACGTAGCGCAACATCAGGGAGCGGTTGCCTATGGGGTTGTCCATAGGCAGGACCTTAGTGATGGCGTGGCTTGAGGATCGCCGGTTTTTCGTCTGGTGCGTTGCACAGCAGGTACAACGCAGTCAGGGCTTCCGGGATCTGCACAATCATGTCGTCCATCAGGTTGGCGTCGGCGGCGATGTCGGAGAACTCCGGTTGCTCGTCGAACAGGCCCGAACCGACCATGATCGGCAGGAGCATTTCGCTGACTTCGTCTTCGGCGGTTTCGAACCAGGCTTCTTCGCGCAGGAACACGCCTTCCATGAAACCGATGCACCAGCCGCGCAATTCGGAATCGTCCGGATCGTCGCCCAGGTCGAGGTCGCACGGCAGTTCGAACTCTTCATCGGAGGCCAGCTGGCGGGCGATGTGAGCCTTGAGGCCGATCAGCGTGGCTTCGATTTCTTCGCGCTGAGCTTCGCCGCTGTAGTGCGGCTCTTCGGCGAAAAGGGCGTCGATCCATTCACGGTCGGGAACGTCTTCGGAACAGATCGACAGCGCAGTGAGGTAGCCGTGGGCGGCCACGTAGTCCAGCGCCTCGTCATGCAGTTCATCGGCGTCGAGGAAGACTTGCAGGCGGGTTAGTTGCTCAGCGAAGGACATTAAAGGGCTACCTTGGGGAATATTCGATGCGGGAATTCTAGGCCTTCTTGAGCGCTTGGGCCAGCCGCGCGGCATATTTGCCACTTCACCTCCCCTGCAGGAGCAGCCTTCGGCAGCTCCTGCAGGGGTTCATCTCCATTCGCTCTTATCAGCGGTGCCCTGCGCGAGGGAGGGCTCGGGTATACTCGCGCGTTTTGTGATGCCCTGCTGGTATCACGGCTGGAATGTGAAGCGACATGCAATGCGCACTTACGATTTGTCAGTGCAGGGTTGCGGGTTCTGCACCAGCCTTGCAGGGATGTTTCGGTGATTTTTGGAGTTTTTATGCTCGAACAGGCTCAGCGCGTCCTCAAGGACATCTTCGGCTACGACAGTTTCCGTGGCCGCCAGGGTGCGATCATTGAGCGCGTGGCCAGTGGCGGCGATGCCCTGGTCCTGATGCCTACCGGTGGTGGTAAATCCCTGTGCTTCCAGGTGCCGGCGCTGCTGCGCGATGGCCTGGCGGTGGTGGTATCGCCGCTGATCGCGTTGATGGACGATCAGGTCGCGACCCTGGAAGAACTGGGTGTGGCCGCCGCGGCATTGAACTCCACGCTCAGTGCCGAGCAACAGCGTGACCTGGCGGCAAGGATCCGCCGCGGCGAAGTGAAAATGCTCTACCTCGCGCCGGAGCGTCTGGTGCAGCCGCGCATGCTGAGCTTCCTGCAAGGGCTGAACATCTCCCTGTTCGCCATCGACGAAGCCCATTGCGTGTCCCAATGGGGGCATGATTTCCGCCCGGAATACCTGCAATTGGGCCAGTTGGCGGAACTGTTCCCCGACGTACCGCGCATCGCCCTGACCGCCACCGCCGACAAGCGTACCCGCGAAGAGATCGTTACCCGCCTGCACCTGCAGAATGCCGAGCGCTTCCTGTCGAGTTTCGACCGGCCGAACATTTTTTATCGCATCGTGCCCAAGGAACAGCCGCGCAAACAGTTGCTGGCGTTCCTCGCCGAGCGTCGCAGCGATGCCGGTATCGTCTATTGCCTGTCGCGCAAGAAAGTCGAGGAAGTGGCAACCTTCCTCAGCGAGCAAGGCTTCCCGGCGCTGCCGTATCACGCCGGCCTGCCCAATGATCTGCGGGCCCACAATCAGAAACGCTTCCTCAACGAGGAAGGCCTGATCATGGTCGCCACCGTGGCCTTCGGCATGGGCATCGACAAGCCGAACGTGCGTTTTGTCGCTCACCTCGACTTGCCGAAGTCACTTGAGGCCTATTACCAGGAAACCGGTCGCGGCGGGCGTGACGGTCTGCCCGCCGATGCCTGGATGGCCTATGGTCTGCAGGACGTGGTGATGCTCAAGCAGATGCTGCAGAATTCCGAAGGCGACGAACGCCACAAGCGTCTGGAGCAACACAAGCTCGATGCCATGCTTTCCCTGTGCGAGGAAACCCGCTGCCGCCGCCAGACCCTGCTGGCCTATTTTGACGAAGACATGCCCGAGCCCTGCGGTCACTGCGACAACTGTGTCGACGGCGTGCAGACCTGGGACGCCACCGAGCCCGCCCGCCAGGCACTGTCGGCGATCTACCGCACAGGCCAGCGCTATGGTGTCGGGCACCTGGTGGATGTCCTGCTGGGCAAGGACAACGAAAAGGTGCGCAACTTCGGGCATCAGCACCTTTCGGTGTACGGGGTTGGCAAGGCGATGGCCGAAGGCGAGTGGCGTTCGCTGTTCCGCCAGTTGGTGGCGCGCGGTCTGGCCGATATCGATCTGGAAGGCTACGGCGGCCTGCGCCTGAGCGACACCTGCCGGCCGTTGCTCAAGGGCGAAGTGACCCTGGAACTGCGTCGCGACCTTAAGGCGCAAACCACCGCCAAGAGCAGCAAGAGCCAGGCGAGCCAGCTGGTGCGGGGCGAAGAGCGCGAACAGTGGGAAGCCCTGCGTGCCCTGCGGCGCAAGCTGGCCGAAGAACATGGCGTACCGCCGTACGTCATTTTCCCCGACTCGACCTTGCTGGAAATGCTGCGCAGCCAACCGACCTCGCTGGCGCAGATGGCCCGGGTCAGCGGTGTCGGTGCACGCAAGCTGGAGCGTTATGGCGAGGCGTTCCTCGAAGTCCTCGGCGGCCAGGTCGAAGCGCCGAAAGTTGTCGCGGACCTGCGCCACGAGCTGATTACCCTGGCGCGTGCCGGCATGACGCCGTTGCAGATCGCCGGTCAGTTGCAATGCTCGGAAAAGAACGTCTACACCCTGCTCGCCGAGGCAATCGGCAAGCAGCAGCTGTCGCTGGAGCAGGCGCTGGATCTGCCAGAGGACTTGATGGGCGAAGTCCAGGATGCGTTCCTCGACGGCGAGGGCGAACTGCCGCCCGTGTCGGAAATTTCCGAGCTGTTCGCAGGGAGGGTGCCGGAAGGGGTCCTGTACTGTATTCGGGCCGCTTTGCAGTCCGAATTTGAACTTTGAGTGACCGGTCTCACTGATGTAACGATTCAGTACAGAACAAGCCTTGCCTCCAGCCAAGGCTCATGCTTAGCTGACTAATTATTAGTATTTCTCTTATTTCAGCCTGATCATGAGTGTTTTATGCCGTTGACCGATCAACACCGTTTTGGCATGCAGCTGGCCCAGATGTCCCGTGGCTGGCGTGCCGAACTCGACCGTCGCCTTGCCGGACTCGGCTTGTCCCAGGCCCGCTGGCTGGTGCTGCTGCACCTTGCGCGCTTCGAGCAAGCCCCGACCCAGCGTGAGCTGGCGCAAAGCGTCGGTGTCGAGGGGCCGACCCTGGCTCGGCTGCTCGACAGTCTGGAAAGCCAGAGCCTGGTGCAACGTCAGGCGGTGGTGGAAGACCGTCGGGCGAAAAAAATCGTCCTGTGTGCGCCGGCGCTGCCCCTGATCGAACAAATTGAAACCATTGCCACCCAGCTGCGCCATGAACTCTTCGAAGGGGTCGATGAGGCGGATGTAAAGGTCTGCATGCGGGTTCACGGGCACATCCTGGCCAACCTCGAAAAATCCTGAGACACAACCTCCCGCCCAGGCTTCTGAGCCAGGGCATTGGGCGGACTATAAGAACTAGTCGGCAATATCGTGTTCGTACCGGGGGTGCTAACACGTGCAGATTGGTTTTTGGTTTACCTAAGGGATGTTCATGCTCCAGAGTCGGCTATTGGTTGTACGGTTTGGCGCCAGGCTGTTGCTGGCCAGTATCGCTGTCACTTACTCGGCCTGGGTGCCGGCGTTGGGCCTGGGTGAAATCACCCTGCACTCGGCATTGAATCAGCCGCTGCGCGCCGACATCGCCCTGGTGGATGTTGCCGGACTTGAGCAGGACGAGCTGGCGGTCAGCCTGGCGACGGCGGACGAGTTCAGCCGTGCCGGGGTCGAGCGCGTGGCCTTTCTCAACGACCTGACGTTCACGCCCATCCTGCGGGGCAATCGCAGCCTGATCCGGGTCAGCTCGACCAAACCGGTCAAGGAACCCTACCTGGATTTCCTGGTGCAACTCGACCAGCCCAATGGCCGCTTGTTGCGCGAGTACACCGTACTCATCGATCCTCCGGGTGCCGAAGACAGTGCACCGGTCGTTGATGAGCCACCGGTGAACCGTCCCTCTTCTGCATTCCCGAGTGTCGAGCCGGCGGTCGCCCCATTACCTGCACGCACGGAATTGGCAGCAAAGTCTGACGGCGATCCTCTGGCCGAACAACTGGCCGCCAGCGTCCTGCACAACCAGCAGCTGCAGGCGACCGTCGATGCACTCAACGCGAAACTTCAGGCCCAGGACGAGCAAATCGCCGCTGAGAAACAACAGATGGCCGAGCTGCAAAGCCGCTTGACCGAGGTCAAGCCGGCATCGACTGAGCCGGTTGCGCCGGTTGACATGGCACCAGCGCCAGTCGTGGAGCCTGGGCCGAACTGGTTATTGATCGGTGGGTTGCTGGCGCTGGTGGCGTTGGCGTTGCTGCTGGTGTGGATTCGTCGTCAACGGCAGCAGGACCAGGTATCGCTGGAGCCATCGCAACCAGACCTGCAGCCCGATGGGCAGCCCCTTCAGGAAGTCCACGCCCGCCATTTGCCGATAGAGCCGGTTGCGCCGGTTGCGTTTGCATCATCAGCGCTTTTGCCCCTGGTGACTCCCACGCCGCCATTACCCGCCGATGAGTTCCAGTTGAATCTGGACGACTTGTCGATGGATGCGAACTGGGATCTGGGCCCGATGGACCATCTTCCTGCCACCCACCAGCCGCCGAAAGCGCCAGCGCTGCCCGAGCCTGAGATTGAATGGGTCATCGAACCCGTCGAACCGGGTAGCAGGTAATAAACACCGTTATCATGGTGGCGCCCTCTGCCTCAGGAGTTTCTCCGATCATGACCGTCAGCAAACCGGAAATCGTCATCACCTATTGCACCCAATGCCAGTGGCTGTTGCGTGCGGCCTGGCTCGCCCAGGAGCTGCTCAGCACCTTTGGCGATGACCTGGGCAAGGTGTCCCTGGTACCCGGCACGGGCGGCGTCTTTCACATTTACTGTGATCAGGTGCAGCTCTGGGAACGCAAGGCTGATGGCGGTTTCCCCGAGGCCAAGGTGCTCAAGCAGCGGGTCCGCGATCAGATTGATCCGGACCGTGACCTGGGGCACAACGACCGTACTCAGTGAGACACCGCCTCGGCGGCAACGGTTTTCTTGCTCGTACCGCTGGAAAGCCTGCTGGACACCACAATCGCGACGATGATCAATGCGCCGCCCAGCAGCATGCGCAGGGTCGGGTTTTCATCGAACAACAGCCAGGCGATGGTGATCCCATAGACCGGCTCCAGGGCAAAGACCACGGCGGCGGTCCGTGCCTTGATCACCGCCAGGCTGGCGACAAACAGGCTGTGGGCGACGCCGGTGCAGAACACGCCGAGCAGGCCGATCCACAGCCAGTCGATGGCGCGCACGTCGCTCAGGTGCGGGGCCGCCGCCGGCAGCAGGCACAATCCGACCACCACGTTCTGGCATAACGCCGCCTGCACTGGCGGGATGCGCGCGGAGCTGGCGCGGTTGGTCAGCGACAGCAGGGAAAACAGCAGGCCCGAGGCGATCGACCAGAGCAGGCCGGTGGTGGCGCCACTGCCCAGATCGAACTCAGGCGTGACCAGCACCAGCCCGACACTCACCAGCGCCACCAGGAGGATTTCATTGGCGCGGATCCGCTCACGGAAAATCAGCCCTTCAAGAATCACGGTAAAGGCCGGGAAACTGGCAAAGCCCAGGGTCGCGATGGCCACGCCAGCGACCTTCACCGATATGAAGAAACTCACCCAGTGCCCGGCCAGCAGCAAACCGCTGAGCAACAGTCGGCGCACATCCACCGCTTCGAGTTTTTGCCAACGGCTCTGGCTGGCAAAGCGTGCAAAGAACGCCAGCGCCAGCACCGCGAACGCCGCCCGGCCGAAGACGATGATCGCAGGAGAGGCGGCGGCGAGTTTGCCGAACACGCCGGTCAGGCCGAACATCAATGCGCCGATATGCAGGGCGCCCAGGGCGGTACGGGGAGTCATGGCAATCCTTGATAAAGGTAATGAGCCCGGTCATTTAACCGTGCCTGCTACCGCCGCGTCTGTCGCCAGACTCGCGTTATTTGTCGCCAGCCTCGCGTCGCAGCTTACCCGGCGATGCGCCGAACTCGCGCAGCACCGCGGCGGCAAAGGCACTTTGGGAGCTGTAGCCGACCCGGCAGGCAATCTCGCCAATGGGCAGCGCCGAATTGCGCAGCAACCCCACGGCCTTGTGCAGGCGTCGGCTGCGGATGTAGTCCATCGGCGTCTGCCCGCATTCGGCCACGAACCGGGCATGCAAACGGGCGCTGGAAAGACCGGCCACGCGCGCCAGATCCGCGACTTGCAGCGGGTAGGCGGCGTATTGGTCGATGTGCGCGTTCAGTGCGGCGTAGGGCAGGCGCCGGCCGCCGAGCGAGTCGGGCCTGGCGTTGTTGAGACTGGCCAGCAACAGCACCGCGCCCTGTTGCGCAATGACCGGGTCATCGACCTGACTGTTGGCCAGCCACTCGACCAACTGGCTCTGACCCGCGTCCAGCGACAAGCGCCCGGCGCTATCGAGCAGGCGTCGACTGGCATCGGCATGACCGCCCAGGGACTGGCCAAGCCATTGATCGCCGGGCACGTCCAGGACCAGGCAACGGCTGCCGTTGGGGCTGCCGCAGGCATGATGAAAACCGCAGGGAATCACCACGAAGCTTTGTTGGACCACCTGGCTGCCTTGCCCGTCGACTTCGAAATCCAGCGCACCCGACAGCCCGAACACCAGTTGCGCATGCTCATGGCTGTGGACGATCAGGTCTTTGGTGTACTGGCGCAGGGTGAGGATCGGTCTCATCGTGGCTCTCGTTACGGGCTCTCGTCGCAGGGTTGATGCATCAGGTCGCAGTCTACACCGACACCGCCTGTCACAGGACTGACTTGGCGCTGTCATGGGCCATTAACCCGAACGGGGCAAGCTTGCCAAAACTTGTCCTGAGGGTTGCCCATGACCAGCGCCGAGCTCGCCAAACCCAGTCGTAAGCAACGAGTGCGGACCCTGTGGATTTCCGACGTGCACCTGGGTACGCGCGATTGCCAGGCCGAGCACCTGTCGCAGTTTCTCAAGGGCTATCACGCGGACAAAATCTACCTGGTCGGCGACATCATCGACGGCTGGAAACTGCGCGGCGGCATGTACTGGCCCCAGGCGCACACCAATGTGATCCGCCGCCTGTTGACCATGGCCAAGCGCGGCACGGAGGTGATCTACGTTACCGGCAACCACGACGAATTCCTGCGCCGCTATTCGAAGCTGATCCTGGGCAACATTCAGTTGGTGGACGAAGCGGTGCACGTGACCGCCGATGGCCGGCACTTGCTGGTAATCCACGGCGATCAGTTCGATGTGATTACCCGCTATCACCGCTGGCTGGCGTTTCTCGGCGACTCGGCCTACGAATTCACCCTGACCCTCAATCGCTGGCTCAACCACTGGCGCGCTCGGTATGGCTACGGCTACTGGTCGCTGTCGGCGTACCTCAAGCACAAGGTCAAGACCGCGGTCAGTTTCATCAGCGATTTTGAAGAAGCCATCGCCCATGAGTGCGTCAAGCGCGAACTCCACGGTGTGGTGTGCGGGCACATTCACCATGCCGAGATTCGCAAGGTGGGCGGGGTCGATTATCTCAATTGTGGCGACTGGGTGGAGTCGTGCACGGCGCTGATCGAGCATTGGGATGGCACGATCGAGTTGTATCGGCTGGCGGATGCGCAGGAGGCGCAATTGAAGGCAGTTAAAATGGCAGAGCCTGCGTAGGCAGGTCCGGAGCCTTCGCTGTAGGAGCAAGCTTGCTCGCGATGGAATTCAACGATGACGCGGGAAACCAGACACCCCGCGGCGACCTCAGGTTTTTCGTCGGAACGCCGCCCGGAGCAAGCTCGCTCCTACATCGCCGCCTTGTAGATCGAATTCTTCGGCTGCGCAAACAACCGCTCCATCATCGGCTCGAAGAAGCTCAGCGGCAGCGTGTCATATCCCGGATCAAACGCCGCTGCATCGTATTTGGCACAAAACTCAATGGTCGCCTGGTACTGCGGATGATCCTTGTATTGTTCGCGCAGATGCCGGTCCATGCCCAGGTGATGGAAGAAGTAGTAGCCCTGGAAAATCCCGTGTTTCTCCACCATCCACAGGTTCTCGGCGCTGACGAACGGCTTGAGGATGGCCGCGGCGATGTCCGGGTGGTTGTAGGACCCCAGGGTGTCGCCGATGTCATGGAGCAGGGCGCAGACCACGTACTCTTCATCGCGGCCATCGCGCCAGGCGCGGGTAGCGGTTTGCAGCGAGTGGGTCAGGCGGTCCACGGGGAAACCGCCGAAGTCACCCTCGAGCAGCTTCAGGTGCGCCACGATCCGAATCGGCAATTGGCGGGCGTAGGCGCTGAAGTCCGCGGCGATGATCGCCCAGTCTTCTTGCGTGCCATCCTTCATGTGGGTAAAACGGGCATTGGCATTCATCGGCAATCCTCTGCTGATCTAGAACGGCACGCGTCCCAGGATCATGTCGCGATACATGACGAAATCGCCGAGAAGGCTGTAGAAAGGGTGCTGGAAGGTTGCAGGACGATTCTTCTCGAAGAAGAAATGTCCGACCCAGGCGAAGCTGTAACCCGCCACCGGCAATACCCACATCAGCGCCCAGGCGCCACGACCGACGGTCAGCGCCACAATGAAAATTACCAGCGTGGTGCCGATGAAGTGCAATCGTCGGCAGGTACTGTTGCTGTGTTCGCTGAGGTAATACGGGTAAAACTCAGCGAAGCTGTTGAAACGCTTGATGTTTTCCACGACCGCGATCTCTGTGGTTATTGTTCTGGCTGCAAGTTGTTCTGCGGGTAGCTTATTTGAGTCTAGAGTGATCATTGGCGCGAGCCAGTGACAATAGGCGCCACTTTAGTATCCTTCGGAAAATTTGCCGCGACAGACGGCTCACCAAGACAGTAGACGCCATGAGCGAACGAACGACTTCTGCAAGCTGGGCGATGGGGATTGTCAAAGCACTGGAAATGGACGGCCTGGATTGCCGGGTTCTGTTCAATCAGCTGGGGCTCGACTACGCGGCACTGGATGATCCGGATGCGCGCTTCCCGCAGGATTCCATGACTCGACTGTGGCAACGGGCGGTTGAACTGTCCGGCAACCCGGCGATTGGCCTGAACATGGGCAAGGTGGTGCGACCGGCGCAGTTCCATGTGACCGGCTACGCCTTGATGTCCAGCCAGACCCTGGCTGAAGGTTTCAGGCGACTGGTGCGTTACCAGCGGATCATTGCCGAAAGCGCCGACCTGAGTTTCCGCCTGCTGGATGAAGGGTATGCGCTGATTCTGACGGTGCACGGCGACCATTTGCCGCCCACCCGGCAAAGCGCCGAAGCCTCGTTGGCCTGCGCCCTGGCACTGTGCGGCTGGCTGACCGGGCGCACGCTGCACCCGCGCAAGGTGCTGGTGCAGGGTGATCAACCGGCCAATCTGGAACCCTACAAACAAGCCTTCCATGCGCCGCTGGTGTTCAACGCGCCTTACGACGCATTGATTTTTGAACGCGCGGACATGGAAGCGCCGCTGCCGACGGCCAACGAGGCCATGGCGCTGTTGCATGACCGGTTTGCCGGCGAATACCTGGCGCGGTTTTCCGAGAGTCGGGTCACGCACAAGGCGCGCCAGGTGCTGTGCCGCCTGCTGCCCCAGGGCGAACCCAAGCGCGATGCCGTGGCGCAGACGCTGCACCTGTCGCAACGCACCTTGCAACGGCGTCTGCAGGAGGAGGGCACGAGTTTCCAGACGTTGCTCGACGACACCCGTCGTGAACTGGCCGAGCAGTATCTGGCGCAACCGACCATGACCCTGCTGGAAATCGCCTACCTGCTGGGGTTCGCTGATCCGAGCAATTTCTTCCGGGCCTTCCGCCGCTGGTTCGACACCACCCCCGGTGAGTACCGGGCGCGGCTGATGGAAACGCCGGCGCCGGTCAGTGACGCCAGAACGCCGGAATACACAGCACAAACACGGTAATGATCTCCAGTCGACCCAGCAGCATGCCGAACGAGAGAATCCACTTGGCCGCGTCCGGCAGGGAAGCGAAGTTGCCTGCCGGGCCGATGGTCTCGCCCAGTCCCGGGCCGACGCCAGACACGGTGCTGGCGGCGCCGGTCAGGGCAGTCATCCAGTCCACCCCGAGCAGTGACAGCAACAGCGCGATCACGCAGATGGTGATGGCGAAGAAGAACGAAAAGGTCAGGATCGAGCGCACGATCTCTTCATCGAGGCGGTGGCCGTTGTACTTCTGCTTGATCACCGCACGTGGGTGAATCAGCTGGTTAAGGTTGGCCTTGAGCAGGATGTAGGCGACCTGGAAGCGGAAAATCTTGATCCCGCCAGCGGTCGAACCGGAACAGCCGCCCACAAAGCCCAGGTAGAAGAACAGCATCAGCGAGAAATTGCCCCACAGGCTGTAGTCCCCCAGTGCAAAACCGGTGGTGGTGACCACCGACGTCACGTTCAGCGCAACATGCCGCAACGCCTCAAGCCAGTGCAGCTGGGTGGTCCACCAATACCAGGTGCCGAGCACCAGCCAGGTCACCAGCAGCATGCCGAGCAAGCCCTGGACCTGTTGGTCCTTGATCAGCGCCCGGCGGTTACCGCGCAGGGTCGCCACGTACAGGGTGAACGGCAGGCTGCCGAGAATCATGATGACGATGGCCACCCAATGCACCGCCGGTTGCGTCCACTTGGCCAGGGACTGGTCCGAGGTGGAGAACCCACCGGTGGAGATCGCCGACATCGCATGGTTGATCGCATCGAACGGGCTCATCCCGGCCCACCAGAACGCCAGGCTGCCGAAAATGGTGATGCCGACGTAGGCCGCCACGATCAGGCGCGCCACCATGTGCGAACGGGGCATGACTTTTTCCGAACGGTCTGACGATTCGGTCTGGAACAGCCGCATGCCACCGATGCGCAGCAGCGGCAGGATCGCTACCGCCATGCCGATAAACCCGATGCCGCCGATCCAGTGCAGCAGCGAGCGCCACATCAGGATGCCGGGGGACATGTCGTCCAGGTGATTGAGCACGGTCGAGCCGGTGGCGGTGATCCCGGACATGCTTTCGAAGAACGAATCGGTGTAGCTGATGTGCTGGGTCAGCAGGAACGGCAGTGCGGCGAAGATACACACCACCAGCCAGCTGCTGACGGTCAGCAGGTACATGTCCCGTGGGCGCAGGTGTACATGCTCGGGGCGCCCGGGAATGACCAGGGCCAGGCCGGCGACAAAGGTGATCATGCTGGCCCAGAGGAACGACGGCAGGTCGCCGGTGCGATCGAAGATCACCAGCGTGCCCATGGGCACGACCATGGCGATGGCCAGGGTTATCAGGAAGATGCCGATGATGAAACCAATGAGACGTAAGGTCGGCAACGCCATGAAATCCGCTCGGCTGAAGTAAGGAGGGCGCCATTCTACCTGCGGGGCAGGGCATGTAAACCGCACTGCCACAGTAGTTACAGCTAGAATAGCCGCACATTTTTTTCTGGAGGTGGCCGATGCAGGCTCTCGACGTTTTGCTCAACCGTGTTTCCGTGCCGCGCCTGGTCGAACCGGCACCTACCCAGGCGCAACGCGAAGTGCTGTTTGGCGCGGCCATGCGCGCCCCGGATCACGGCCATTTGCAGCCTTGGCGTTTCCTGACGGTCGAAGGCGCGGCGCGTGAGCAAATGGGCGAGTTGCTGGCCGAAGCGGCGAAGCTGCAGGACGCTGAAGTCACCGAAGCGGCCATCGACAAGGCGCGTAATGGACCGCTGCGGGCGCCGCTGGTGGTCGTGGTGATTGCGCGGGTGCAGGATCACGTCAAATATCCGAAGTCCGAGCAGTTGCTGGCGGCTGGGTGTGCGGCCCACGGGATTTTGCTGGCGGCCTATGCGCAGGGCATCGGCGCAGTATGGCGCACCGGTGACCTGGCCTATTCGCCGCATGTTGCCAAGGGGTTGGGCCTGGCTGAAGGCGAAGAGGTGATTGCCTTCCTGTACCTCGGTACACCGCTCAAAGAGCCGCGGGTGGCGGAGAAGGTTGAACTGGCCGGGTTCGTCAGCGCCTGGCCACTGTAGGAGCGAGCTTGCTCGCGAAAGCGGTGGATCAGTCGGCTGCAATATCGACTGACACTGCCTCTTCGCGAGCAAGCTCGCTCCTACAGGGGGTCAGGGTTGGACCACTGCTCCTGGGACGAGAGGAAATTCCAGGCTTGCAATAAATCCACCTTCCGGGTGATTGGCCAGCACCAGGCTTCCCCCATGCCGTTCCGCCGCACGGCGCGCAATCGCCAGTCCCAGGCCATGCCCGGCCGCCGTCTGCCCGGGCGCGCGATAGAACGGCTCGCCCAGCTGGCGCAAATGTTCAGCCTCCGCCCCCGGCCCATGGTCACGCACGGTCACCACAATCCGCTCCCCCTGGCGCAAGGCCTGCATTTCAATCGGCAGGCCGCCCGCCGGGTTGAAGCGCTGGGCATTGCGCAGCAGGTTGTCCACGGCACGTTCGATCATGGTCGGCCAGCCCTTGAGGGTCAGCTGTGATTCGGCTTCCAAGTGAACGAGCTGATCGGGTGAACCCAGTTGTGCATCTTTCTGCACGGTCGTGAGCAGGGCGTTGAGATCCACTTCTTCGGCACTGGCGTTATCGGCATCGACCCGCGCCAGCACGAGGATTTCACTGATCAACGCTTCGAGACGGTCGCACTCGCGGGTGAGCCGCGGCCAGAGTTTTTCCCGTTCTTGCGGGCTGGCCCGTTCGGCCAATGCCAGGGCAATACGCAGGCGGGCGAGGGGGGATCGCAGTTCGTGAGAGACATCGCGCAGCAATTGCCGTTGGCTGCCGATCAGGCTTTGCAGGCGCGCGCCCATGCGGTTGAAGTCGTTGGCCAGCACGCCGAATTCATCACGGCGATTGGCCAGCTTGACCAGGCTGTTCTGTTGGTAGGTGGTTTGTCCCAGGTCATGCACCGCGCCGCGTAAGCGGCTGAGCGGGCGGGTGATGGAGAAGGTCACCAGCAGGCTGAACAGGGTCAGTACCACCAGGGCGATCCCCAGCGCACTCAACGGCCAGAGCAGGCTTTCGCGGTGCCAGGCGTCGAGTTCCGGGTGAGGGATGCGGTAGATGAACAGGTAGGTGTCACCGCTTTTGTCGCTGGTGAATTCATCGGTCAGGCGCCGCCAGGGCAGACGACGGTCATCGTTGTTCTGCCGCGCTTCAAACGCCGCCGCACGCCGTGGGAAGGTGCCGCGCACCACCGGGTCGCCGCTCTCGTTGAGCACCTGGACGTCGATGTGATATTGGCGCTTGCGCTGTTGCAGAATGTCCTGGGCCGCGTCTTCGCCCTGGGATTCGTAGGTCTGCGTCCATTGCTCGGCCAGGGTATTGAGGCCCGGATGGCGACTGAGTATCCACGCGTCCTGATTGAGCATGTGCCCGAGCAGAATGGAAAGCCCTGCAACCAGAGCGATGGCCAGCCAGAAGCTGGCCAGGATCCGCCAGAACAATGAGCGCACAGAAAATCCTCGAACAGACCTGTAGGAGCGAGCTTGCTCGCGATGGACGTCAACGATAACGCGCGGCATCAGGCAACATGCGTTGTCTATGCGCTTTTCGCGAGCAAGCTGGCTCCTACAGTGGATCAAAAGCAATGGGGCCCAACGGTGGTTAACCGTTGGGCCTGGGGTTAGCGCATTATTGCGCTTTTTGTGCCTGTTGCGCTTTCCAGGCCTTGAATTCAGCCCACTCTGCGCGACGTTCAGCCTGTTTTTTCTGGATCTCGTCGAATTTCTTCTGTTGATCCGGTTTCAGCAAGGCACGCACGTCGGCTTCAGCTTTCTTGTGGTTGGCAGCCATTTCGTCTTTCATGGCTTTCTGGTCGGCAGGCGAGAGTTTTTCCAGGTACTTGTCGACCACTTGCTTACGCTCGTGCATCTGCTCGCCCATGATCTTGCGGATCTGCTCGCGCTGCTCGCGGCTCAGGTCCAGTTGGCTGTACGGGCCTTTACCGTGCATGCCGTGCATCTGACCGCCGTGGCGCGAACCGTCCATCGGGCCACCCATCGGGCCTGCGCCTTCAGGCATGGCCATGGCAACGGTCGGCAGGGCGGCGGCGAACATCAGAGCGATAAGAGTCTTGCGCATGGTGAATCTCCTTGTCTCATTCCCGGTACGTTCCGGATGAGTTCAGATTACGCAGATCAAGGTCAGCGGCGGTCAGCGGTACGTAAAGCTTGGGTAAAGATGGTTTTGCGCCAAGCTGACAAAAGCAACCCTTGTAGGAGCTGGCTTGCCAGCGAAGGCTTCCGAAAGAACGACGCGTTATTCAAGGACGCCTTCGCCGGCAAGCCGGCTCCTACAAGGGGAGCGTAGGTTCAGAGGCTGTAGTAGTAGCCACGGCTGCGCAGGGCCACGATGCGCGGGCGGCCATCGGGATGCGGGCCGATCTTTTTGCGCAGGTTGCTCACGTGCATGTCGAGGCTGCGGTCATACAGGGTCAGCTTGCGGCCGAGGGCGATTTGCGCCAGTTCCTGTTTGTCCAGTGGTTCGCCGGGCTGCTTGAGCAGGGCTTCGAGCAGGCGACTTTCGGAAACCGTGAGGGTGAATTCCTGATCATCGATGCTGACCACGCCGCGCACCGGGCTGAAACACAGGTCGCCCAGCTCCATCTGGCTGGACGCCGGCGCCGGATGGCTGCGGCGCAACACGGCGCGCAGGCGGGCTGTCAGTTCCCGTGGGTCGCAGGGTTTGGCCAGGTAGTCGTCGGCACCGAGCTCCAGGCCGAGGATACGGTCCAGGGGTTCGCCCCGGGCTGAAAGCATCAGTACCGGCAAGTCCGGGTGATCGCTGCGCAGTTGCTTGAGCAGTTCCAAGCCACTGCCGTCCGGCAACATCACGTCCAGCACCACGGCCGCCGGCGAGGTTTCGGCCAGTGCGCGCCGGGCGCTCTGGCCATTGTGACAGGCGCGCACCTGAAACCCTTCCTGGCTCAACCAGCTGCTCAGGAGCTCGCACAGCTCCTGGTCATCATCAATTAGTAACAGCTCGCTCATGAATCACTCAATTTAGCCATTGTCGACGTTTTCGACTTGCACCACTGGCGAAGATACCGCAGAGCAGGGCCAATAGCGCCACCCCGGCGCCAACGACGAACCACTGTTGCTGATCCGTCAGCAAGCGCGGGATCGAACTGCCGGCCTGTACTTCCCGAAGTTGCAGCTTGAGGCGCTGATTCTCCTGGCGCAACCGGACCAGTTGGACGCTTTCGCGTTCGCCATCGGCATTGTTCAGTTGTTTGCCCAGTTCTTCTCGTTGCCGCTCGCTTTCCTTCAAGCGTTGCTGCAGTTCGTTGATCTGGCTGCCGGCGCTCAAGGACACCGGCGTGGAGTTCGCGCCCTCGGTGGCTTCTTCACCGTGGGCGGTCGCCACGATCGACAACGTGACCAACATCAGACACAACGGACCCTTGCGCATCGCGACTCCTGATTCCAATACGGATATTGGGGAGTTTGTCGGCAGGCAAACGAGAATAATGAGCGATTGAGAACGCGATGAACCGATAAGGTTCACCGCGCGAAGAGGCGTTATGGGAGGACTTGCTTGAAAGGCTTGACCGACACGTTGGCGTAGACGCCTGCGGCGATGTACGGATCGGCGTCGGCCCAGGCCTGTGCGGCGCTCAGGGAATCGAATTCGGCGACGATCAGGCTGCCGGTGAAACCCGCAGCCCCCGGATCATTGCTGTCGACCGCCGGATGTGGGCCGGCCAATACGATCCGGCCTTCGCCCTTGAGCACCTGCAGGCGCTCAAGGTGCGCAGGCCGTGCGGCCAGGCGGGCTTCCAGGGAGTTGGCGACGTCTGTGGCAATGATTGCGTAAAGCATGTCAGTCCTCGGTTTTCGGCGTTGTGGTATCGGCGTCGTGCAGGTGGCGGGACAGGTAGATGCCCTGGCCGACCAGGAACAGCAAAGTCATGCCCAGGCTGCCGAAGACCTTGAAGTCGACCCAGTAGCTCTGGAAAGTGAAAGCGACGAACAGGTTGGCGGCACCGCAAAACAGGAAAAACGCGATCCAGGCGATGTTCAGGCGCGTCCACACCGGCTCCGGCAGGGTCAGTGCGTGGCCCATGATGCGCTTGATCAGCAGTTGGTCACCGATGAAGTGACTGCCGATGAACGCCAGGGCGAACAGCCAGTTGACCACCGGGGCTTTCCATTTCAGGAAGGTCTCGCTGTGGAAGGCCAGGGTCAGGCTGCCGAAGACCAGGCAGGCGATGAGGGTCAGCCACTGGCTCTTCTCCAGCTTGCGCTGCTTGATGAACAGCGTGCCGTAGACCACCAGGGAGCTGATGATCAGCATCGCGGTGGCGCTGTAGATACCGCCTACAGTGACCTCGTGGCCAGCAATGTCGACGACCCGTGGATCGATCTTGAAGACAATGAAAAACAGCAGGAGCGGGATGAAATCGATGAATTGTTTCACAGTGGCAGCCAGAAGCAGGATGTGGCGGCATAATAACAAACATATGGGCGCGCGATAGCGCCAGCTGATTTGAGGTTACAAAGCCCTGTGAATGTTGATTTGCACTGCCATAGCACGGCCTCCGATGGCGCCCTGGCGCCTGCGATTCTGGTTGCGCGTGCGTTCGAGAAAGGCGTGCGAGTCCTGGCCTTGACCGATCACGACACCCTCGAAGGCCTCGACGAGGCCCGCCACGCGGCTAACGCGCTGGGGATGCAACTGGTCAATGGCGTCGAACTGTCCTGCACCTGGGGCGGCGCGACTATTCACGTGCTGGGCTACGGTTTCGACGTCAACGCCGCGCCGTTGGTCGAGGCGATTGCCAAATTACGCGATGGCCGCTGGCTACGTTCCGAGGAAATCAGCCGCAAACTGGCGTTGAAAGGCATGCCGGGGGCGCTGGAAGGCGCCCGGGAAGTCCAGCAGGCCCTGGGTGACAGCGGCAACGCACCGGCCCGCCCGCACTTTGCCGACTGGATGGTGCGCGAAGGTTTCGTCAAGGATCGCGCCGAAGCGTTCCGCAAATGGCTGGGGGCCGGCAAGCTGGGGGACGTCAAGCAACACTGGCCGACCCTGGAAGAAACCGTCGAAACCCTGCGCGCAGCCAAGGCCTGGGTCAGTCTGGCCCACCCCTGGCATTACGAATTCACTCGCAGCAAGCGCCGCCGGCTGATTGCCGACTATATTCAAGCAGGGGGCCACGCGATCGAGGTGGTCAATGGCCATCAGCCTGCCGAGCAAGTGGGCAGCCTGGCCATTCTGGCCCGCGAATTCGGTCTGCTGGTCAGCGCCGGCAGTGATTTTCATGGCCCTGGAGGCTGGTCCGAGATCGGTGAATACCGCCCGCTTCCGGAGGATCTGCCACCACTGTGGTGTCGATTCAAACATGACCCAATTATTGCCGTCGTCTGAACAGGTAGAGAATGTGAGTCAATTTTTCCAGATTCATCCGGAAAACCCGCAAGCGCGCCTGATCAAGCAGGCTGTCGAGATCATTCGCAAGGGCGGGGTGGTGATTTATCCCACGGACTCCTCCTACGCCATTGGTTGCCAGATCGGCGACAAGGTTGCCGTGGAGCGCGTTCGCCGCCTGCGCCAGCTCGACGAAAAGCACAACTTTGCACTGATCTGCAGCGATCTGTCGCAGCTGGGGCTGTTCGCCAAGATCGACACCGGCACCTTCCGCATTCTCAAGGCCCATCTTCCCGGGCCCTACACTTTCATCCTCAATGCCACCCGCGAAGTCCCGCGCCTGCTGTTGCATCCGAAAAAACGCACCATCGGCCTGCGGGTGCCTAGCCATCCGATCGCCCTGGCGCTGCTCGAAGAGCTGGGCGAGCCGCTGATGAGCGTGACGCTGATCATGCCGGGCGACGAGGATCCTTTGACCGATCCTTACGAAATGCGCCAATTGCTCGAGCATCAGGTCGACCTGATCATCGATGGCGGTTTCGGCGGGATCAAGGCTTCCACCGTGATCAACCTCGCCGACGGCGAGCCGGAAGTAATACGTGTCGGTTGCGGCGACCCTGCGCCGTTCATGGTCGAGGCCTAGATGTCCGCAGTTGAACCCGTCGACAGTCAGGCCGGGGCCCAGCAAGAGCTGCCTTTCGCCATGGTCTACGGCCAGGCGGTCCTGGAAATGCCGCTGGACCTGTACATCCCGCCGGATGCGCTGGAAGTCTTTCTCGAAGCCTTCGAAGGCCCTCTCGACCTGCTCCTGTACCTGATCCGCAAGCAGAACATCAATATCCTCGACATCCCGGTGGCGGAAATTACCCGTCAGTACATGGGGTATGTCGAGTTGATGCAGTCGGTGCGCCTGGAACTGGCCGCCGAATACCTGGTGATGGCGGCGATGCTGGCCGAGATCAAGTCGCGGATGCTGCTGCCGCGGGCCGAAACCGTCGAGGACGAGGAGGAAGACCCGCGCGCCGAACTGATCCGCCGCTTGCAGGAATACGAACGCTTCAAGGCCGCCGCCGAAGGTATCGATGGCCTGAGCCGGGTCGGTCGCGACGTAGTGGTACCCAAGCTCGATGCCCCGGAGGCGCGGGCGCGCAAACTGTTGCCGGATGTGCGCTTGTCCGAGATTCTGCTGTCCATGGCCGAGGTGCTGCGCCGGGGCGACATGTTCGAAAGCCACCAGGTCAGCCGCGAGGCGCTGTCCACCCGTGAACGCATGAGCGATGTGCTGGAGCGGCTCAAGGGTGGCGGCTTCGTGCCCTTTGTCGAGCTGTTCACCGCCGAGGAAGGGCGCCTGGGGGTTGTCGTGACCTTCATGGCAATTCTCGAGCTGGTCAAGGAATCCTTGGTCGAGCTGGTGCAGAATGAGCCGTTCGCCGCGATCCACGTCCGAGCACGAGCCGAATAACGAGTCCAATCATGAACCTGAGTGAACCCCGCGAGCTGGCGCCACTGCTCGAAGCCTTTCTGTTGGCCTCCGGAAAACCGCAATCGCTGGAGCGCCTGTTCGAACTCTTCGAAGAGGGCGAGCGCCCGGAGCCGGCGGTCTTCAAGAAAGCCCTGACCATCCTGGGCAAGTCCTGCGATGGCCGCGCCTACGAGTTGAAGGAAGTTGCTTCCGGCTATCGCCTGCAGATCCGTGAGAAGTTTTCGCCGTGGGTCGGGCGCTTATGGGAAGAGCGGCCGCAGCGCTACTCGCGGGCCATGCTCGAAACCATTGCCTTGATCGCCTATCGCCAACCGATCACCCGGGGCGAGATCGAAGATGTGCGGGGCGTGGCGGTCAACAGCCAGATCGTCAAGACGCTGATGGAGCGCGAGTGGATCCGCATCGTCGGCTACCGCGACGTGCCCGGCAAACCAGCGATGTTCGCGACCACCAAGGCGTTCCTCGATCACTTCAACCTGAAGAACCTGGATGACCTGCCGCCGCTGGCCGAGGTGCGCGAGCTGGAGCCGGATCCGGTGCTCGATTTCGACGACGCGCCCGTACCCGCCGGGCTGCAGGAGTTGGCCGACGCCAGCGCCGAGCCGGAAGAGCCCAAGGAAGAGACCAGTTTCCATACGCTGTTGCTGGAACTGGACAGCATGGAGGAGGGGATCAAGACCGATTTCGACGATTTGTTGCGTGATGGTGGGGTGCCGGAGATTGATCCGGAGCAGAACGACATCGAAGCGGAACAGGTGGATTTGCCGGTTGAACCTGAACCAGAAGCAGAACCTGAAGCCGAGCCCGAGCAAGAGGACGACATCCTCGGCGTTGCCGAAGCCCGGGAAAAACTCCTGGCCGCCGTCGCTGCCCTGGAACAGCCGAAATCCGAGCTTAGCGACGAAGAGGCCGAAGCCTTGGCACTGGCCGAAGCCATCGAAGCCGAACGCCGCGAATTCGAAGACTGACACAAGCCCCCTGTAGGAGCGAGCATGCTCGCGATGGTCGTGAACGATAACGCGGGAAACCAGATGCCCCGCGGTGACCTTGAGTTCATCGCGAGCAAGCTCGGCTCCTACAGGGATGTGTGTTGTGCCACCGGTCGGCGGAAAAACCAGTAACCTTGCCTTGATCAGCTAGTCTCTGATGCGCAAACGCCCACATGCGCGTATGATTCGCGACCCTTCGGCGATCCCTTCGCCCAAGTACCCAGTTTTCAGAACACACCGGGAGGTGCCCAGATGAGTATCAAAGACCAGAAAGACGACCAGGAAATCGGCCCAGCAGGCGAGAAGCTGCAGAAAGTCCTCGCCCGTATCGGCGTCGGCTCGCGCCGTGACGTGGAAGCCTGGATCAGCCACGGCCGGATCAAGGTCAACGGCAAAGACGCCACCCTTGGCCAGCGCGTCGACATGCACGACGCCATCACCATCGACGGCAAGGTCATCAAGCGTGAAGAGGCCGCCGAGTCGGTCCGCCGCGTGATCATGTACAACAAGCCCGATGGCGAAATCTGCACCCGCGTCGACCCGGAAGGCCGTCCGACCGTGTTCGACAAGATGCCAAAGCCGAAAGAAGGCCGCTGGATCAATATCGGGCGCCTCGACATCAACACCACCGGCCTGCTGATGTTCACCACCGACGGTGAGCTGGCCAACCGCCTGATGCACCCTTCCTACGAAATGGACCGTGAATACGCGGTACGTGTGCGTGGCGAAGTCGATGACGAGATGATCGAGCGTCTGAAAGCCGGCGTGGTCCTCGAGGACGGCCCGGCCAAGTTCACCGACATCAAGCAGGCGCCGGGCGGCGAAGGTTTCAACCACTGGTACCACTGCGTGGTGATGGAAGGTCGTAACCGCGAAGTACGTCGCCTGTGGGAATCCCAGGGCCTGGTGGTCAGCCGCCTGAAGCGCGTGCGTTTCGGTCCGGTGTTCCTCAACTCGGACCTGCCGATGGGCCGCTGGCGCGAAATGAGCCAGTACGAAGTCGACATCCTGAGCGCCGAGGTCGGCCTGACGCCGGTCGCGATGCCGCAGATGAACGCCAAGAGCAAGGACAAGCTGGAGCGGATGCAGCGTAAATCGTCGCGTCCGATGGCCAAGACCGAGCGCGTACGGACCCTGCGTCCAGCCGCTGGCGCAGCTGCCGCGCCTGCCGCACCCCGTGCCAGCCGCGAGCCGCAGATCGAAGGCGAGCGTCCAGCGCGCAAGCCAGCTGCCCGTCAGGACGGTGAGCGCGGTCCACGCACGCCGCGTCCGGCCAATGGCCGTACCGAGCGTGGTGAAGGCCGTGGTACGCCGGTAGCCGATCGTCCTGCCGACACCAAGCGCCCGGCCAAGCCGGCGCCGAAGCGTCCAGGGATCAAGCTGGTCGACGGTGATTCGCCTTCGGGCAAGCGCCGTGGCGCACCGGCCGGTTCCGGTCAGCGTCCGGGCTTTGGTCGTCGCAAGCCTGAGTAATCGGTAAGCGCTTCATGAAAAACGCCAACCTTCGGGTTGGCGTTTTTTTTGGTCTGGCTTTAATGATGGAGTGTTTCCAGGGCCTCTTCGCGGGCAAGCCCGCCCACAGTGGCCTGTTTCGTACACGAAAATTGCGTTCACTGAAGATTCCTGTGGGAGCGGGCTTGCCCGCGAAAGCGTCAGTCGCAGCATAGGGATCTCCGACGTGGAAAGCCAAAATTACATGCTGTAAAGAATTCATGACGAAATCCACGGGTAAACCCCATTAAATCGCCTTCCCCTTTATTCCGTAAGAAAATTCTTACGCGCCTTTGGCTTATGTCCTTCTCCCGCCGCTCTATCCCGCTTGTTTCCCAACCCCATGCAAGGTGTTATGCGCGCCATGCCTGTCGTGCAGGTGCATAACAAAAAGGAGGCGCAATGAACGCCGCAATCCATATCCATCTCCCATCGCGGGCCGGTGTTTGCGCCGTCCCGGTCCTGGACCTGCAAAGGTCTGACCTCCTTTTTGCTGCCGCCCGAGCCCTTCGAGGCGGACACATGCAATCCCGGCTACCGACACGCTGATCCAGCGGGGTCTGGCAACAGGGGGTTACAGGTGTACAATGCGCCGCGTTTTACCTGTGACCTCCTGCGCAAATGCGCAAACCTCAAGGCTATCCGCCTTGTTCACTCCGCCGCGTCACAAGCGCGTCGGGTTCGATTTCGTCACAGATAAAAACAAACAGGTGACGCATGACCGTTGTAAATACGCTGAACTCCTGGTGCCTGCGCTGGGGTTTGATCGGCGCTGCTTAACGTCTGTCCTGAGCAGCAACGCCTACTGAACATCATCAAACCTTGCGTGAGACCCTTTTCATGAGTGGACAAAACTCGCATTCAGGCGAGCTGAAACGCGGCCTGAAAAATCGCCACATTCAACTGATTGCCCTCGGTGGCGCGATCGGTACCGGTTTGTTCCTCGGCTCGGCCGGGGTACTGAAATCCGCCGGCCCGTCGATGATCCTCGGCTACGCCATCTGCGGTTTTATCGCCTTCATGATCATGCGCCAGCTGGGCGAAATGATCGTCGAAGATCCGGTGGCCGGCTCCTTCAGCCATTTCGCGCACAAGTACTGGGGCGGCTTTGCCGGCTTCCTGTCGGGCTGGAACTGCTGGATCCTGTACATCCTGGTCGGCATGTCGGAGCTGACGGCGGTCGGTAAATACATCCACTACTGGGCGCCGGACATCCCGACCTGGGCCTCTGCAGCTGCTTTCTTCGTGTTGATCAACGCGATCAACCTGGCCAACGTCAAAGTCTTTGGCGAGGCTGAGTTCTGGTTCGCGATCATCAAGGTCGTGGCGATCGTCGGCATGATTGCCCTGGGCAGCTACCTGCTGGTCAGCGGTAATGGCGGCCCGCAAGCGGCGGTCAGCAACCTGTGGTCCCACGGCGGCTTCTTCCCGAACGGTGTCAACGGCCTGGTGATGGCCATGGCGTTCATCATGTTTTCCTTCGGCGGCCTGGAAATGCTCGGTTTCACCGCAGCCGAAGCCGACAAGCCGAAAACCGTGATCCCGAAAGCGATCAACCAGGTGATCTACCGGATCCTGATTTTCTACATCGGTGCGCTGGTGATCCTGCTGTCGTTGACCCCCTGGGACAGCCTGCTGGCCACCCTGAACGCCTCCGGCGATTCCTACAGCGGCAGCCCGTTCGTGCAAGTGTTCTCGATGCTGGGCAGCAACACCGCTGCGCACATCCTCAACTTCGTGGTCCTGACCGCGGCGTTGTCGGTGTACAACAGCGGCACCTACTGCAACAGCCGCATGCTGCTGGGCATGGCCGAGCAGGGCGATGCGCCCAAAGCATTGGCGAAGATCGACAAGCGCGGCGTGCCGGTGCGTTCGATCCTGGCCTCGGCCGCCGTGACCCTGATCGCGGTGCTGCTCAACTACCTGATCCCGCAGAACGCGCTGGAACTGCTGATGTCGCTGGTAGTGGCCACCCTGGTGATTAACTGGGCGATGATCAGCTACTCGCACTTCAAGTTCCGCCAGCACATGAACGCGACCAAACAGACGCCGCTGTTCAAGGCCTTTTGGTATCCGTACGGCAACTACATCTGCCTGGCGTTCGTGTTGTTCATTCTCGGTGTGATGTTGTTGATTCCGGGGATCCAGACGTCGGTGTACGCGATTCCGGTGTGGCTGGTGTTCATGTGGGTCTGCTACGGCATCAAGAACAAGCGCAGCGCACAGCGCGCCTTGCAGCCAGCAGTGGAATAATTCCGCGCAGAAACAACAAACCCGGCCATGTGTCGGGTTTTTTGTGGGCAATGCAGAGTATTCTGGCGACTCTGAATACGGACGCTTTTCCATGCTGGTGATTTCCAACAACGTGCATCTGCCGGATGCCGAGATCGAGTTGACGGCGATTCGCGCCCAGGGTGCGGGAGGGCAGAACGTCAACAAGGTCTCCAGTGCCGTGCACCTGCGCTTCGACATTCCGGCCTCGTCCTTGCCCGAGTTCTACAAGGAGCGGCTGCTGGCGCTGCGCGACAGTCGCATCACCAGCGAAGGCGTGTTGATCATCAAGGCCCAGCAATACCGCACCCAGGAGCAGAACCGTGCCGATGCGCTGGAGCGTCTGGTCGAGTTGATCCAGAGCGCCACCAAGGTCGAGAAGAAACGCCGGCCGACCAAGCCGACCCTCGGTTCCAAGACCCGTCGACTCGAGTCCAAGAGCAAGCGCGGCAACATCAAGGCCGGGCGCGGCAAGGTCGACTTTTAGCGCGAATCCCGCGCCTGGCGTTGCTTCGGTGCCTGCCGGTACAGGTAAACGCTTAATGCCAAACCGCTCAAGGCGGCGAGGGCGGCGAACAGGAAGATTGAGGCAAAGCCGAAGCCGGCCGCAACCGCACCCGCCAGCGGGCCGGTGATTCCCAGCGACAAGTCGATGAACAGCGAGTAGGCGCCGACCGCCGCCCCGCGGCTGGAGGCAGGCACCAGGTTGACCGCTTCGACACCCAGCGCCGGAAACACCAGCGAGAAACCGAACCCGCTCAAGGCCGCGCCCGCCAATGCCCAATGCGCGTCGGGTGCCAGCCACAGCAGCAACAGCCCCAGGGTTTCCACCGACAGGCAGGCAATCGCCACGCGAAAACCACCGAGGCGGTTGATCAGGTTGCCGAACAACAGGCGCGCACCGATGAAGCTCGCCCCGAACAGGCTCAGGCACAGCACGGCGTTGTCCCAGTGCTGGGTGGCGTAGTACAGGGTGATAAAGGTGGCGATGGTGCCAAAGCCGATCGAACCCAGGGCGAGACCGCAACCGTGGGGCAACACCCGACCAAGCACGTGCATGAACGGCAGGCGTTCACCGACAACGATGGGCGCGGCGGTTTTCGGCCAGGCCAGCAGCAGGCCAAGCAGCGCCAACAGCACAATACTCACGCCCATGCTCCACAAGCCCATTTGCCTGACCAGCAACACGCCCAGCGGGGCACCCACGGCCAAGGCGCCGTAACTGGCGATGCCATTCCAGGAGATGACCTTGGCGGTGTTCGCCGCGCCGACCCGGCCGATGCCCCAGCCAATGGAACCTGAGCCCACCAGGCTTTCGGCGCTGCCGAGCACCAGGCGGCCGATCAACAGGCTGATCAGGCTGAGCATCGGCAGGCTTTGGGTCCAGGCCGATATCAGCATGAACACGCCACTCAGGCCGCAGCCGGCAAGGCCATACATGACCGCCAGTTTGCTGCCCTTGTTGTCGATGATTTTCCCGGCGTAGGGGCGGCTGAGCAGGGTGGCGAGGTACTGCACGCTGATCACCAGCCCGGCGATCACGGCGCCAAAACCCAGGTCGCTATGCACATAGCCCGGCAGTACCGCCAATGGAATGCCGATATTGAGGTAGCCGATAAAGGTAAACAGGACGATGGAAACGACTTGCAGCGTGACCGCCAGGGGGCGCTGGTTTTCAGACATGGGTAAAGGTCCACGGGAAAGCAGGATAGATAGGCTGCTTATGATACCGGCGCGAGTGGTCGCGGGTCGTGGAAAAAGTAAAACTATTTGCCGGGAGGGATCAATCGGGTTTGGCAGGTGCGACCAGTTGCGTGGTGACCAGGGCGGCCAACGCATTTTCTTCGCTGCCGAAGCGGGCGAGCAAGGCGGCCTGTTTCTCGGGGGAGAGGCGATTCCAGATCTCGATCATTTTCTCGGCGGTGCCGATCAGGAGACTGGCCTGGGCTTCGTTGAATTCGTCGGTCATGGGCGGGGTCACTGTTCAGGCGGTGTGGAAAGCGCATGTTAGCGCTTTCCACACAGTCTGTACGGCGGGTGTTTCAGTCTTCTCTGTCTGCCTGGCGGCGGTCAGTGGCTTCTTTCGGCTCGGGCTGTTGGGCACCGGCTTGTTGCGTGGTCGTCTGCTCAGGTACGTGCAGGCTTGGGAAGGGGAGATTAGGAATCTCGTGCATGGTCGCGCTCCTCGCTAAGTCTGTTGATAGATCTGGTAGATCCGCGCTTTCAAAAAAGCCTGGGCAGGATACAGGAGTAAAAATGACAAACGGACTTTTATATCCATTTGTTTCGACGAATGGGATTGTCTAGACAGGTCCGCAGAAGCAACACAAATCAATTGTGGGAGCTAGCCTGCTGGCGATAGCGGAGTGTCATTCAACGGTGATGTTGAATGATAGACCGCTATCGCCAGCAGGCTGGCTCCCACAGTAGGCGGTTATTTGCAGACGCTGGCGATCGCCTCGGCCAGCAAATCCAGGCGCGTAGCATCAATGCCGGCAACGTTCGCCCGACCCGAACTGACCATGTACACGCTATGGTGGTCCCGCAGCGCTTTCACTTGTTCAGGCGACAAACCGGTGTAGGAAAACATCCCGCGCTGCACACCAATGTGCGCAAAACGCTCGCGCAAACCGTAGGCTTCCAGCGCTTCGAGCAAACCGCTGCGCAGTTGCGCGATACGCAGGCGCATGGTTTCCACTTCGTCGGCCCAGAGGTTTTTCAGTTCCGGGTCGCCGAGGATGGTCGCCACTACGGCAGCGCCGTGATCCGGCGGCGTCGACCACAGGTTGCGGGCGATGTGGGCCAGTTGACTGCGGACGTCGGTCAGCTTGTCGGCGGATTTTGCGCAGACGATCAGCGCGCCGGTGCGGTCGCGGTACAGGCCGAAGTTCTTCGAGCAGGAACTGGTGATCAGGACTTCCGGCAACTCGGCGGCGAACAGTCGAGTCGACCAGGCGTCCTGTTCCAGGCCATCTCCGAAGCCCTGGTAGGCGAAATCGATCAGCGGCAGCAGCTCGCGCCGACGCACCACGTCCAGTACCCGGCGCCAGTCGTCATGGGGCAGATCGAAGCCGGTCGGGTTGTGGCAGCAGGCGTGCAGCAGCACCACGTCGCCCTTGGGGGCTTGCTCGAGCGCGGCGAGCATGGCCTCGACGTCGAGACGGTTGTCGCTGCCCACGTACGGGTAATGGCTGACCTTGACCTTGGCCGCGGCGAAAATGGTTTCGTGGATCGGCCAGGTCGGATTGCTCAGCCAGACACCGCGGCCCGGCAGGCACTGGGCGATGAAGTCCGCGCTCAAGCGCAACGCACCGGTACCGCCCGGGGTCTGGGTGGCGCCGGCGCGCTGTTCGCTGAGCAGCTTCGAGTCGGCGCCGAGCACCAGTTCGCTGATGACCTTGCCGAAGGCCGCGTCGCCGTGACCGCCGATGTAGGTCTTGGTGGTCTGGCGATCCACCAGCCGCGCCTCGGCCAGTTTCACCGCCTGGGGAATCGTGGTCAGGCCCTGGGCGTCTTTATAGACACCCACGCCGAGGTCGAATTTGCGCGGGTTGGGGTCCTGCGCATACGCGTCCATCAGACCGAGGATCGGGTCGCCGGGCACCCGGCCGATGGCGTCGAAATGCATTATTTGCGGCCCTCGGCGTCCTTGGCAACGATGTCCGTGCGCGCGGCCATGATGAAGTCGTTGCGGTGCAGGCCTTTGATCGAGTGGCTCCACCAGGTCACGGTGACTTTGCCCCATTCGGTCAGCAGGCCCGGGTGATGACCTTCGGCCTCGGAGATTTCACCGACGGCGTTGGTGAACGCCAGGGCATGCTTGAAGTTCTTGAACAGGAAAACCTTTTCCAGCTGCATGATGCTGTCGCGAACTTCGATGTTCCAGTCCGGGATCTGCTTGATCAGGATCGGCAATTCTTCGTCGCTGACTTGTGGGGCATCGGCGCGGCAGGCTTCGCAGTGGGCTTGGTTCAATGTGGACATGATGGATTCCTGAAATCGGGATAAAGGGAAATCGACCGTCAATAACACCACGCTAAAGCAAAGCGTCGGTTCCTGACAGACTCACTTGATCGAAAAAGCGGCGGTTCAGGCCGCTTTGGGTTTCGGTGGAAATTTCGGCGCATGCAGACCCATCTGCATTGCTTGCTTGACCATGCCCATGATGTCTTCGTGGGCCAGGTCGAACAGGCGCTTGAGGTTCGGCAGAACGAAATACAGCGGTTGCAGGATGTCGATGCGGTAAGGCGTGCGCATGCATTCCAGCGGATCGAATGCCTGATGCTCAGGCTCGTCCGACAGGCAATACACGGTTTCCTTGGGTGAAGACAGGATGCCGCCACCGTAGATGCGCTGGCCTTGCGGAGTGTCGAGCAGGCCGAACTCGATGGTCATCCAGTACAGGCGCGCCAGGTACACACGCTCTTCCTTGGAAGCCTTGAGGCCGAGTTTGCCGTAGGTGTGGGTGAATTCAGCGAACCAGGGGTTGGTCAGCAGCGGGCAGTGGCCGAAGATCTCGTGGAAAATGTCCGGTTCCTGCAGGTAATCCAGCTCTTCGCGGGTACGAATGAAGGTGGCCACCGGAAACTGCTTGCTGGCGAGCAATTCAAAAAAGGTCTGGAAGGGGATCAGCGCCGGTACGCGGGCAACTTGCCAGCCGGTGGTTTCACCGAGGACCTTGTTGATCTCGCCCAGTTGCGGGATGCGGTCGTGGGGCAGACCGAGTTTTTCGATGCCGTCCAGGTATTCCTGGCACGCACGCCCTTCGATCACTTTCAGTTGACGAGTGATCAGCGTGTTCCACACCGCGTGTTCTTCGGCGGTGTAGTCGATAAAACCATGCGCATCGGGCTCGCGAGCCACGTATTGCGTCTGCTTCATGCTGCTCTCCTGCTAGGGGATTCGTTCTTGTTATGTACTGCTATGGACCTAGAGATACCCCATCAATTGCAGCGTTGCAGCAGGTGAGCGGCGTCTTGTGCGGGAAAATCCCTGGATTATCGTAAAGTTTTCGTTACGTATTGGCCGTCATCGCGTAAATGTTGAGATTGGCGGGTGGGAAAAGCCCTACATCTGTCACATAATCTTGACGACTATCTGAGCGCCTAATCAGAAAAGTCGGGGCGCTAACCCTGTGGGAGCCAGCCTGCTGGCGATAGCGGTGCGTCATTTGACATCAATAGGGCCTGATGCGACGCCATCGCCAGCAGGCTGGCTCCCACAGGTCAATCATCGTTTATCAGGTCTTTTACATGCGTATCAAAGTCCACTGCCAGAACCGCATCGGCATCCTGCGCGACATTCTCAACCTGTTGGTCGAGTACGGCATCAACGTCGCCCGGGGCGAGGTGGGTGGCGAGCATGGCAATGCCATCTACCTGCACTGTCCGAACCTGATCAACATCCAGTTCCAGGCATTGCGTGCGAAATTCGAGGCGATTGCCGGGGTTTTTGGCGTCAAGCGCGTAGGGCTCATGCCCAGCGAGCGTCGGCACATGGAACTCAACGCGTTGCTCGGCGCCCTGGAGTTTCCGGTGCTGTCGATCGACATGGGTGGCTCCATCGTCGCGGCCAATCGCGCCGCGGCGCAGTTGCTCGGCGTGCGCGTGGATGAGGTGCCGGGCATTCCGCTGTCGCGTTATGCCGAGGATTTCGATTTGCCGGAGCTGGTGCGCGCCAACAAATCGCGAATCAACGGGCTGCGGGTCAAGGTCAAGGGCGATGTGTTCCTGGCCGACATCGCGCCCCTGCAATCGGAGCATGACGACAGCGAAGCCATGGCCGGGGCGGTGTTGACCCTGCATCGCGCCGACCGGGTCGGCGAGCGCATCTATAACGTGCGCAAGCAGGAATTGCGCGGCTTCGACAGCATCTTTCAAAGCTCGAAGGTGATGGCGGCGGTGGTGCGCGAGGCCCGGCGCATGGCCCCGCTCGATGCGCCGCTATTGATAGAAGGCGAAACGGGTACCGGTAAAGAGTTGTTGGCGCGGGCTTGCCATCTGGCCAGCCCGCGCGGGCAATCGCCATTGATGGCACTCAACTGCGCCGGTCTACCGGAATCCATGGCCGAGACCGAGTTGTTCGGCTATGGCCCTGGCGCATTCGAGGGTGCCCGGGCCGAGGGCAAGCTCGGGCTGTTGGAATTGACGGCAGGCGGTACGCTGTTTCTCGACGGTGTCGGGGAAATGAGCCCGCGCCTGCAGGTGAAACTGCTGCGCTTCCTGCAGGACGGCTGCTTCCGCCGCGTAGGCAGCGATGAAGAGGTGTACCTCGACGTGCGGGTGATCTGTGCGACCCAGGTCGACCTCTCCGAACTCTGTGCCCGCGGAGAGTTTCGCCAGGATCTGTATCACCGTTTGAACGTGCTCTCGTTGCACATCCCGCCGCTGCGTGAATGCCTCGACGGCTTGACCCCGCTGGTGGAGCACTTCCTTGATCAGGCCAGCCGGCAGATCGGTTGCCCGCTGCCCAAGCTCGCGCCAGCGGCCATGGACCGGCTCAGTCATTACCATTGGCCGGGCAACGTACGGCAGTTGGAGAACGTACTGTTCCAGGCGGTTTCCCTGTGCGACGGCGGGACGGTCAAGGCCGAGCATATTCGTCTGCCGGACTATGGCGTGCGCCAGCCGCTTGGCGATTTTTCCCTGGAGGGCGGGCTGGACGAGATCGTCGGGCGTTTTGAGAAAGCGGTGCTGGAGCGGTTGTATTCCGAGCATCCGAGTAGTCGGCAGCTGGGCAAGCGGTTGGGGGTTTCGCATACCACCATTGCCAACAAGTTGCGTGATTATGAGGTGGGCAAGACTGAGCCTTAGCTGACTTTTGTTGTGATTGTGCCAACCTCCAGGCCATGCCTTGCCACCAAACGGCATGACACCGCCGGTTTTTCGTCTCTGAGACAAATCACAAATCCCCCCTGAATCCTCAAAGTCCTTTGTTTGCCGGGCCTCGCGCCGCCAAAACCAACTTGGTCTGCAAATTGCTTATGCCACCTCAGTACAGCATCGGGCGGCAAACGTCCGGCAGGCAGAGGAAAGCGTGTGGACAAGTACCTTTATGTGGCAATGACCGGCGCCAGCCAGAATGCGCTGGCGCAAAAGGCCCATGCCAACAACCTGGCGAACATCTCTACCAGCGGCTTCCAGAAAGACCTGGAGCAGGCCCGCTCGATGCCGGTGTTCGGCGACAGCTTTCCGGCGCGTGCGTTTGCCCTGTCCGAACGCCCGGCCACCGACTTTTCCCCAGGCTCGCTGGTACAGACCGGCCGCGACCTCGACGTCGCCGTGCAAGGCAACGGCTGGCTGGCGGTGCAGAACCCCGATGGCGGCGAAAGCTACGTGCGTACCGGCAGCCTGGTGGTGGACGCCCTGGGCGTGCTGCGAGCGGGCAACGGCATGCCGGTGATCGGCAATGGCGGACCAATCGCCGTGCCGCCCGAGCAGCAGATCGAAGTGGGCGAGGACGGCACCGTCAGCATTCGCGCGATGGGCGAAGGCCCGCGGGTCATGGCCGAAGTCGACCGCATCAAGCTGGTCAACCCGGACATCAAGAACATGACCAAGGGCCTGGACGGTTCGATCCACACCAAGGATGGCCAGCCTGCGCAAGCCGATGCCAACGTCAAGCTGGTGTCCGGTTTCCTCGAGTCGAGCAACGTCAACGCGGTGGACGAGATGACTCAGGTGTTGGCCCTGTCGAAGCAGTTCGAGCTGCACATCAAGATGATGAACACCGCCAAAGAAGACGACCAGGCCATGGCTCGGGTCTTGCAGATCAGCTAATTACCAGAACGTCGCGCCGTAAAACAGGCGCACGAGGAGAATCGAATGCTTCCGGCTCTATGGGTTGCCAAAACCGGCCTGTCCGCCCAGGACACCAACCTGACCACCATTTCCAACAACCTGGCCAACGTCTCGACCACGGGTTTCAAACGAGACCGCGCCGAGTTCCAGGACCTGCTGTACCAGATCAAGCGTCAGCCAGGTGCCCAGTCGACCCAGGACAGCGAACTGCCGTCGGGCCTGCAACTGGGTACCGGTGTGCGCATTGTCGGCACCCAGAAAAACTTCAACGCCGGCAGCCTGCAAACCACCGAGCAACCCCTGGACATGGCCATCGACGGTCGCGGCTTCTTCCAGATCCTGCAGCCGGACGGCACCACGTCCTACACCCGTGACGGTACGTTCCACCTGGACTCCAACGGCCAGATCGTCAACGCCAGCGGCTTTGCCCTGGAGCCGGCGATCGTCATTCCGAACGACGCCCAGACCTTCACCGTGGGCAAGGACGGCACCGTGTCCATCACCGTCGCCGGCAACCCGGCCTCCCAGGTGATCGGCAACCTGCAGACCGCCGACTTCATCAACCCGGCCGGCCTGCAGGCCGTGGGCAACAACCTGTTCCTGGAAACCGCCGCCAGTGGCGCGCCGCAAGTCGGCACCCCGGGCCTGGCCGGTTTCGGCACCACGCTGCAGAACACCCTGGAAACTTCCAACGTCAGCACCGTTGAAGAGATGGTCAACATGATCACCACTCAGCGCGCCTACGAGATGAACTCCAAGGTGATCTCCACCGCCGACCAGATGCTCTCGTTCGTAACGCAGAATCTGTAATCAAGTCTTTGGGGCGGCCCTGAGGTCGCCTGCAACACCGTGAGGTAGGGTCATGAAACGCTTCGTCTCTGTTCTGGCACTGAGTGGGATCACCGCGCTCGCGGGCTGCGTGCCTGTGTCGCCCAAGCCCAATGACCCTTACTACGCCCCGGTGTTGCCGCGCACGCCGTTGCCGGCTGCGGCCAACAACGGTTCGATCTACCAGGCCGGTTTCGAGCAGAACCTGTACAGCGACCGCAAGGCGTTCCGGGTCGGTGACATCATCACCATCACCCTGAACGAAAAGACCCAGGCCAGCAAAAACGCCAACTCGCAAATTGGCAAGAACAGCAAGGCCAGCATCGGCCTGAGCTCGCTGTTCGGTTCCACGCCCAGCACCAACAATCCGTTTGGCAGTGGTGACCTGAGCCTGGACGCCAGCTATGAAGGCGACCGCGCGACCAAGGGTGACAGCAAGGCCGGGCAGGGCAACAGCCTCACCGGTTCGATCACCGTGACCGTCGCCGATGTCTTGCCTAACGGCATCATCGCCGTGCGCGGCGAGAAGTGGCTGACCCTCAATACCGGCGATGAATTAGTGCGCATTGCCGGTCTGGTCCGGGCTGACGATATCTCCACCGATAACACCGTGTCGTCGACTCGCGTCGCCGATGCGCGCATCACCTACTCGGGCACCGGTTCGTTTGCCGATGCGAGTCAGCCAGGCTGGTTCGACCGTTTCTTCCTCAGCCCGCTGTTCCCTTTCTAGGTGGCTACGTTGAATCTTAAACATCTGATGGTGGCTGCATTGATGTTGTCTGCCGCCTTCAACGTTCAAGCCGAGCGCCTGAAGGACATCGCCAGCATTTCCGGCGTGCGTTCCAACCAATTGATCGGCTACGGCCTGGTGGTCGGGCTCAACGGCACCGGCGACCAGACGACGCAAACCCCGTTCACCCTGCAGACCTTCAACAACATGCTCTCGCAGTTCGGCATCAAGGTGCCGCCGGGCTCGGGCAACGTACAGTTGAAGAACGTCGCGGCGGTGTCGATCAGTGCCGACTTGCCGGCGTTCGCCAAGCCGGGGCAGCAGGTCGACATCACCGTGTCGTCCATCGGTAACTCCAAGAGCCTGCGCGGCGGCACCTTGCTGCTGACGCCGCTCAAGGGTATCGACGGCAACGTCTATGCGGTGGCCCAGGGCAACCTGGTGGTCGGCGGTTTTGATGCCGAGGGTCGCGACGGTTCGAAGATCACGGTCAACGTGCCGTCGGCCGGGCGCATCCCGGGCGGTGCCTCGGTCGAGCGAGCGGTGCCAAGCGGGTTCAACCAGGGCAACAGCCTGACCCTGAACCTCAACCGTTCCGACTTCACCACGGCCAAGCGCATCGTCGACAAGATCAACGACATGCTCGGTCCTGGCGTGGCCCAGGCCATCGACGGCGGCTCGGTGCGCGTCACGGCGCCGCTGGACCCGAGCCAGCGTGTCGACTATCTGTCGATCCTGGAAAACCTCGAAATCGATCCGGGCCAGGCGGTGGCCAAAGTCATCATCAACTCGCGCACCGGCACCATCGTGATCGGCCAGAACGTCAAGGTTTCTCCGGCCGCCGTCACCCACGGCAGCCTGACCGTGACCATTACCGAAGACCCGATCGTCAGCCAGCCCGGCCCTCTGTCCAATGGCCAGACCGCCGTCGTGCCGCGCTCGCGGGTCAACGCCGAGCAGGAAGCCAAGCCGATGTTCAAGTTCGGCCCGGGCACCACCCTCGACGAAATCGTCCGTGCGGTGAACCAGGTCGGCGCGGCGCCGGGCGACCTGATGGCGATCCTCGAAGCGCTGAAACAGGCTGGCGCCTTGCAAGCCGACCTGATCGTGATCTGAGGACGGCGACCATGGACATGAACAAGAGCGGTCGGGTCAGCAGCAGCGATTCCGGTGCGTTTTCCGACCTCAACCGCCTGAACCAGCTCAAGGTTGGCGACAAGAACAGCGACGCCAACATGCGCAAGGTGGCGCAGGAATTCGAGTCGTTGTTCCTCGGCGAGATGCTCAAGTCCATGCGCTCGGCCACCGAGGCGCTGGGCAAGGACAACCCGATGAACACCGCCGAGGCCAAGCAGTACCAGGAAATGTACGACCAGCAACTGGCGGTTTCCATGTCCCGCGAAGGCGGCGGTATCGGCCTGGCGGACGTGCTGATGCGGCAGATGTCGAAGAACAAGCCGCTGGCGCCGGGTGAAGCGGCGACGCTGTCGGCGGCCAAGCAGGAGGCGGCGAAAGCGGCTGCGCAGACACCGCTGGCCGCTGGCACGGTGGCGATCAACGGGCCACTGTCGCGGGTCAATGGCGAGCGCCCATTGTGGGCTTCGCGTTCGCTCAGTGCACCGACAGGCGAGGGCGCGCATCGCAATGACATGGCGTTGATCAATCAGCGGCGCCTGGCCCTGCCGCCAAAACTGGCCGACCGCTTGCTCGCAGGCCTGGTGCCTTCCGCCACGCAGGCCACAACCGCGGTCAACAAGACGGCATTGCCCGAGCGTGTCGCGACCACAGGTTCCGGACCCTTGTACAACGGCGACTGGCTGGCGAATGCCCAGGCGGCAACGAGCGGGTCCCTGCAGATCCAGGGACGCGCCATCGCGCAAATCCCCTTGGCGCCAGCGAAAAAAGCCTTCAGCAGCGCCGACGAATTCGTCAACACCATGCTGCCGATGGCCAAGGAAGCGGCCGATCGCATTGGTGTCGATCCGCGTTACCTGGTGGCCCAGGCCGCCCTGGAAACCGGCTGGGGCAAATCGGTCATGCGGGCCCAGGACGGCAGCAGCAGCCACAACCTGTTCGGTATCAAGGCCGGCAGCAGTTGGAAGGGTGAATCGGCACGGGCGATCACCAGCGAATTCAGGAATGGCGAGATGGTCAAGGAGACGGCCGAGTTCCGCTCCTACGACTCCTACAAGGACAGTTTCCATGACCTGGTAACGCTGCTGCAAACCAACAATCGCTATCAAGATGTCGTGAAGTCGGCCGATAACCCCGAACAGTTTGTGCGCGAGCTACAAAAGGCCGGTTACGCAACCGACCCGGCTTACGCCAGCAAGATTTCGCAGATAGCCAGGCAGATGACGAGTTATCAGAACTACGCTGCGGCGGGCGTGCCCACCACGCCTTTATAGACTAAGGGTTTGAACCATGAGTTTGCTCAACATCGGAATGTCGGGTCTCAACGCGAGCCAGGTGTCGTTGGCTACCGTTGGCAACAACATTGCCAACGCCAACACCGCGGGCTATTCACGTCAGCAAACCACTCAGGTGAGCAATGCGTCGAACCTGTATGGCGGCGTGTTCATCGGCAGCGGTACCACCCTTGCCGACGTGCGTCGGGTCTATAACGCCTACCTCGACAACCAGTTGCAAACTTCCACATCGCTGAGCAGCGACGCCAACGCCTACCTCGATCAGGTGAACCCGCTCGACAAGCTCTTCTCCGACAAGACCACGGGGATCAGTGCGGTGTTGAGCAGCTTCTTCTCCTCGGTCCAGACGGCCGCCGCTACGCCGAGTGACACGGCCTCCCGGCAACTGCTGCTGACCAATGCGCAAACCCTGAGCAATCGCTTCAACGCCCTGGCGTCGCAGATGACGCAACAGAACGAAGGGATCAACAGTCAGTTGACGACGTTGACCGGGCAGGTCAACCAGTTGACGGCGTCGATTGCCTCGTTGAACCAGCAGATTGCCCAGTCCAGCAATTCTTCCGGCAGTGGCCCGAGCAACTTGCTCGATGCCCGCAACGAAGCCGTGCGCTCGCTTAACGAGTTGGTGGGCGTCACGGTCCAGGAGCAGAACGGCAGCTACAACGTCTCCCTGGGGAACGGCCAGTCCCTGGTGTTGGGCAACACATCGAACACCCTCTCGACCGCCCGCACCGGGATCGACAAAAGCCAGCTGAATATTCAGGTCAACTCGCCGTCTACCAGCAGCGACATTACCTCGGTCATCAGCGGCGGCAAGATTGGCGGCCTGCTGCGCTACCGTGAAGACGTGCTGGTGCCGGCGCAGAATGACCTGGGCCGTACCGCCCTGGTGATGGCTGACAAGATCAATAGCCAGTTGGGGCAGGGGCTGGATGCCAATGGCGAGTTCGGTGCTTCGCTGTTCTCCAACATCAACAGTGCGGCCGCGATCAGCCAGCGCAGCCTGGGGTCGTCGAACAACAGTACCGGCTCGGGCAATCTGAATGTCACCATCACCAACTCCAGCGCGCTGACCACCTTCGATTATTCGGTGACCTTTACCGCTGCCGACAAGTACACAGTCAAGCGTTCCGACGGCAAGGACATGGGCTCTTTCGATCTGTCGCCGGCCGCGGAAATCGATGGTTTCAAGCTTGATCTGAATGGCGGCGGCCTCCAGGCCGGCGACGCGTTCAAGGTGACGCCGACCCGCAACGCCGCGAGCACCATCACCACCCAGATGACCGACTCGAACAAGCTCGCCTTTGCCGGCCCGCTGGTGGCGACCGGCAGCACCAGCAATGGCGGAACCGGCGCATTGACCCCTCCGGTGCTGTCCACGCCGTTGGATATCTATGGCGGTGCCGATCTGGCCGCCCTGCAGGCGGGCATCAAGGACTCCACGCCGGTGACCCTGGCCTTCAAGGACGCGGCGGGCGGCAGTCAAGCCTATGAAGTGTTCAACTCGAAAGGGCAGAGCATTGGCACGGGCACCATCGTCCCCGGCCAAAGCAATGACCTGACGATCAATGTGCCGATGCTTGATGCCTCGGGCGCGCCGATCCCCGGCAAGTCGTTTTCGTTCAACACGACCGTCAGTGGCTCGCCGTCGAAGAATGACAAGTACGAAGTCGCGTTCAACGTGGGCGGCAAGAAGGACAACAGCAACGCCAACCAACTGTTGGCCCTGCAAACCAAGGCAACGGTGGGCGTGACGGGCGGCAACGCCGGGATGAGCATGACCACTGCGTACAGCCGCCTTGTCGAGCAGGTGGGTGCCAAGGCCAGCCAGGCCCTGGGCGACAGCACGGCCAGTGGCGCGATTCTGTCCCGGGCCAAATCCGAAGTCGCGTCGGTCTCCCAGGTCAACCTGGACGACGAAGCCGCCGACCTGGTCAAGTTCCAGCAGTACTACACCGCGTCGTCGCAGATTATCAAGGCCGCGCAAGAAACCTTCAGCACGCTGATCAACAGTCTTTAAGGGAGTCTTCGACGATGCGAATTTCTACAGCCCAGTACTTTGAGACGAGTGCGGCCAAGTACCAGAACAACTTCTCCTCGATTGTGAAGACTCAGGAGCAGATCACTTCGGGCGTGCGGATCCAGAGTGCCGGTGATGATCCTGTTGGCGCTGCAAAGTTGCTGATGTTGCAACAGCAGAAAGACTTGCTGGGGCAGTACAGCACCAACATGGGCAGTATCAAGAATTCGCTGACCAACCAGGAAAGTGTGCTGGACAGCGTCAACACGGCGTTGCAGCGTGCGCGTGAGTTGGCGCTTCAGGCGGGTAATGGTGGTATCAGTGATGCTGATCGAAAATCCATCGGCAGTGAAATAGGCGAGATTGAAGAGCAGGTCCTGGGTTTGCTCAACAGCAAGGACTCGTCGGGCAACTACATGTTTGCGGGCTCGAAAACCTCGACACCGCCCTATGTGCGTAACAACGACGGCACCTACTCCTATCAGGGTGACGACACGCAGTTGAGCTTGCAGGTGTCGGACACCTTGTCCATGGCCACCAACGATACCGGTAAAAGCATCCTTGAGTCGGCGATGAATTCGGGGCGCACTCAGGCGGTCCTCGCCCCGTCGAAACCCAATGACGGTACCGTTTCCGTGACGGCTGGCCTGGTGCAGTCGAATGCGGCCTACATCAAGAAATTTACCGCTGGAGAGCCCTACGAACTGAAGTTTGTAGACAGCACCCATTACACCATCGCGGACAAGGACGGTAACGATGTCACCAGCGAGGTGTCTGGCAATGGCACGTTCGATTCGACTAAAGAGGGTGGGGCGACCATCAGCCTGCGAGGCGTGGAGTTCGACATCTCGTTGCGCCTCAAGGCCCCTGTGGATCCCGCGACCACGCTGCCAATGACCCCGGATGAAGAGGTCAAGGATCACATCTTTTCGCTGGGCACCAAGCCTGACAGCTTCAATACATCCCGCACGCCGAGCAACGGTTCGACGGCTCAGGTCACCGGGTCCGGGGTCACTGACCAGGACGACTACGTCAACGGGTTCCCCAACAGCGGGGTGGTGATCAAATTCACCGATGCCAGCAATTATCAGGTCTATGCCCAGCCAATGGGCGCAGACAGCAAGGCAATCGGTGGGGGCGCAATGGCGGGGGGCTCGATCACGTTCGCGGGGGTGAAGCTTGATTTTACCGGCGCCCCGCAAGCAGACGATCAGTTCGTGGTAGGGGCTAGTAGCCACCAGACGCAAAGCGCCCTGGACACCTTGAGTCAGTTACGCCAGGCGTTGGAAACACCCGCCGATGGCAATGATCTGGCGCAGATCAAGCTGAGGGACTCGGTGAATGCGGCGATCAGTAACCTTTCCAATGCCAGTGAGCAGGTCGATATCGTTCGCGGGACCATCGGTGCGCGATTGAACGCCATTGATATCCAGAGCGCCGAAAACGTCAGCATGGGCCTGGCTAACACCAGCACCCAGGCGGCTATTGGTGATACGGATGTCGCAACGGCATCGATCGACCTGGCGTTCCAGCAGTCGCTGTTGCAGGCCTCGCAACTGGCCTTCGTGAAAATTGCCCAGCTGAGCCTGTTCAACAAGCTTTGATTCCCTCTCGATTGCCGGTATCTGCGATGCCGGCAGTGTCTCGCCTGTCTGTAATTTTCTTATCGACTCAGTCACTGGTGTATTTTTCGTCATTCTTCGGGCGGATGATCGCTTGTTTGTGGCTGGATGTTTTGCGCCAGGCACGCATAATGCGTGACCTGCGAGTCATGAAGTGCATCTTCACTGTATTGTGTCAAAAAGGATGGGCAGGGGATCGACCCTTGCCAGGCGTGTTTTCAGGGTTTCTGGAGCGTCTGTGCCGTATTTTTTTCGCTCGGTGAAATCCAGTATTGTCGTACCGCTCGGTCATGCGAGCGGTGATCTCCAGCTATCTAGTATTGGGAAGCCACAATGATTGGCATAAAAAGCATTGCCAGCTACGTGCCAGCGAGTGGGCTGGATAACTATGCGCAGGGTGCGAAGTTCGAGAAGGATGAAGAGTTCATCCTCGGGAAAATCGGTTCGGCGTTCCTGCCGCGCAAGGACGCTGAACAGGAAACCTCCGACCTGTGTGTCGAAGCGGCCAATGCGTTGTTCGCCAACAACCCTCAGCTCGACCGTCAATCCATCGACGTGCTGATCGTCGTCACCCAGAACGGTGACGAAGAGGGCTTGCCGCACACTTCGGCCATCGTCCAGGACAAACTTGGCCTGTCGACCAACGTCGCCGCTTTCGACATCTCCCTGGGTTGCTCCGGTTACGTCTACGGTATCTACGCAATCAAGGGCTTCATGGAAGCTGCCGGACTGAAGAACGGCCTGCTGATCACTGCAGACCCGTACTCCAAGATTGTCGACCCGGAAGACCGCAACACCACCATGCTGTTCGGCGATGCCGCCACCGCCACCTGGATGGGCGAAGACGCCATCTGGCAACTGGGCAAGGCCAAGTTCGGCACCGACGGCTCCGGTGCTCCGCACCTGAAGGTCACCGATGGCGTGTTCTTCATGAACGGACGCCAGGTGTTCAACTTCGCCCTGCTCAAGGTGCCGGCGCACTTGCACGAATTGCTCAATCAGTCCGGCCTCACGTCCCAGGACATCGATGCCTTCTGCATTCACCAGGGCAGCGCGGCCATCGTCGATGCCGTGGCACGGCGCTTTGAAAACGAGCCGGAGAAGTTCATCAAGGACATGGTCGAGACTGGCAATACCGTGTCTTCGAGCATTCCGCTGCTGCTGGAAAAGCACATGTTCGACTCCAGCTGGACGCGCGTGGCGATCAGTGGTTTTGGTGTGGGCCTGTCCTGGGGCTCGGCGCTGATTCATCGCACCTGACGCGCCAGTTAACTAACGCCAAAAAAAACGCCCATGGCCGCGAGGTCATGGGCGTTTTTGCATTCTGGGGTGTGCATCTAAGGCCTTGAAACTCAAGGGGTGGCACGGTGCTAGTAAAAATATTCAAAAAAACCCTCAAGCAACCTGCTTTCACGACGATAACCATTACGAAGGTTCTCTAGGCCACACCCGGCGGTTGCCAGGGCCGGAAGCCGCAGCACCCAACCCACGAGGAATTCGTCATGTCGTTAACCGTTAATACCAACATCACCTCTCTATCGGTTCAGAAAAACCTGAACAAGGCTTCCGACGCTCTGGGCACCACGATGGGTCGCCTGTCTTCCGGCCTGAAAATCAACAGCGCTAAAGACGACGCCGCCGGCCTGCAGATCTCCAACCGTCTGACCACTCAGATCAAAGGCCTGGGTGTTGCGGTCAAGAACGCTAACGACGGTATCTCCATCGCGCAAACCGCTGAAGGCGCCATGGCGACCTCCGGTAACATCATGCAGCGTATGCGTGAACTGGCCCTGCAATCGGCCAACGGCTCGAACAGCGATGACGACCGTACCTCCATGCAGCAGGAATTCACCGCACTGTCGGGCGAACTGACCCGTATCGCCAACACCACCACCTTCGGTGGTCGTAACCTGCTGGACGGTTCTTTCTCCGGCAGCAGCTTCCAAGTGGGCGCGAACTCCAACGAAAGCATTTCGTTTGGTATGAAAGATGTTAGCTCTACTGCCATGAAGGGTAGCTATAATGAAGCTAGCGTAGCTGGTGGGGTTGCTACACTTGCGGCCGGTGTGACTGGAGCAGCTGGCAAGTTTGGCGCTAGCAGTGCTTCTGCATCTGTCGTTGGTGGCCAATTCGCAGCGCCGACCATTGCTGGTGCAGATGCCGGTAACTTGGTTCTGAACGTTGGTACTACTAAGACCACCATTGCAATCAATACCGGTGATGATCTGGCAACCATCGTCGATGACATTAACACTAACTATACTGCGCTCACGGGCGTTACTGCCAGCATCGACAGCACCACTGGGGCGCTCAAGCTTTCGGGCACGTCCGCCTTTACCATAGATAGCACTTCTAATGATTTAACGGTTGCTGCTTTGGGCTTGTCTGAGGGCGGCACCGCCCAGATGTCTACGACCGGAACAGCAAACCTGCGAGACGGTACTCTGGGTACTGGTAATAACGGTACGCTGCAGATCGGCGGAACTAACATTACTTTGCTTGCGACCGATACTCTTTCAAAGGTTATGACCAAGATCAATGAGGTCTCTGGGACTACTGGTGTTAGTGCATCGGTTGACTCTACTGGGGATCTCAAGTTGAGCTCCCCGGCAGGTTTCGCGATCGGCGCTGGTAGTACAGGTACCACTCTGACTGCTCTGGGTCTGCCTGCTGCTGGCACTGCTGTTTCGATCACTCCTCAGCTTGCTGGTCTGGGTTCGGCTGCAGATATCGTTATCAATGGATCGAGTTTCAGCTTCGGGGCCAATGATGATCTGGATGCCGTTGTAGCTAAAATCAACGATGGTCTTGGTGCTGCTAACTCAGGCCTTGGTACGTTAGCGACGGGTGTCGCTGCGTCGAATAACAATGGCCGTCTTGTGCTGACCTCTGCTGATGGTAAGGACATTAAGTTGGATAACGGTCCTGGTCTCCCTGGCAATGGCGCTGGTGCGCTCGAGAAGCTTGGCCTTAATGCCGGTACAACCAAAGCTGGTCTGCTGGGCGACACTTCCGTGACGCTTAACGGTGTCGAAGTCAAGTTCAAGAAGGGCGACGATATGGATAGCATCGCCGCTACCATCAACGCCGCCAGTACCGGTGTGACTGCAAGCAAAGTAACTACCAATGGCAGTAGCAGCCTGTCCCTGTTCGCAGACCAGGACATCACCATCGCCGATGGCAGCGGCGGGAGCGGTCTGACTGCGTTGGGTCTGGGTGCTGGCACCACTGCTGCCGTGACAATGGAAAGCACCGTCGCCAACCTGAGCATCCTGGACGGCGCCAGCGCTCAACAGGCCATCCAGGTACTGGACGGTGCCATGCAGGAACTGGACTCCCAGCGTTCGCAACTGGGTGCCGTGCAAAACCGTTTCGACAGCACCGTAGCCAACCTGCAGTCCATCTCGGAAAACTCCACCGCAGCACGTAGCCGCGTGCAGGACGCTGACTTCGCGTCTGAAACCGCTGAGCTGAGCAAGCAACAAACCCTGCAACAGGCGTCCACCGCGATCCTGTCCCAGGCCAACCAGCTGTCGTCCTCGGTACTGAAGCTGCTTCAGTAATTCCGGCGCCAGGTGAATGACGGAAGGGCGCGGCGACGTGCTCTTCCGTTTTTTTGATTGTGAGGGATCATCACCATGGACATGAGTGTAAAGCTGAGCCTGTCTTACCCTGCGGTGGCTGCACAAGGTAACCCTGCCGCCAAGACCCAGGAGGCTGCGCCTGCCCTGAACGTCGAGAAGGACAAGGAAACTCTGCGGCCCGAGCTGGAAAACGCGGTAAAAAATATCCAGGACTTTGTACAGTCCACACGGCGTCAACTGAATTTTTCGATCGATGATTCGACCGGTCTGGTCGTGGTCAAGGTCATTGCCACGGACAGTGGCGAACTGATACGGCAGCTTCCATCGGAAGCGGCGTTGAAACTGGCGCAGAGTTTAAGTGATGCGAGCAGCCTGCTGTTTGATGGCAAGGCTTGAAACTGGCACGGGTTTTGTTGCAGTTGGCGCTTGACGTCTGGTTCGTCAAATAAGCGGCAGCCGCCTAGAAAAGGAGAGAAGCGATGGCGAGTTCAACGGTAAGTGGTATTGGCTCGGGGGTCGATACGCAGTCGATCGTCAAGGCTTTGGTTGCTGCGGAAAAGGCCCCGAAGCAGACACAGATCACTGCGCAGCAGACGGACACGACCACCCAGATTTCCGCCGTTGGCAGCATCAAGAACGCGCTGGATACCTACCGTTCCGCCATTGCCAAACTGAACACGGCCTCGGCCTTCACCGGCTTGGCCGGTACATCCTCCGATGAGAAGATCGTCAAGGCCACCGTGAATGCCACGGCCTCTGCTGGCAAATATGCGCTGGAGGTGACGCAATTGGCGACGTCCTCCAAGGTGACATCGGATGTCTTCCTGGACGGTGCATCAGCGACCGTCAACAGCAGCTCTGAATCTCAGACGCTGAAGATTTCTCAGTCGGGCACTGATTACAACGTCAGCATTGCTGCCGGGGCAACCCTGCAGCAGGCGCGAGACGCCATCAATACCCAGCTCAATTCCAAGGGCTTGAGCGCCAACATCATCACCGATGCCAAGGGCGCGCGCATGGTGATCAGTTCTTCGACCACGGGGGCCGGGACCGACATTACCTTGGGCGGCGATTCCGCGCTCGCGGTGAATGCCAAGGCGGGTGCTCCTGCGCAAAACGCTAAATACACCATCGATGACATTGCCCTGGAGTCGACCAGTAATACCGTTACATCGGCGATCAGTGGCGTCAATTTCGATTTGGTTGCCGTGGGCAAGTCGACAATCAGCGTTGGCGCCAATACCGATACCCTGAAGACTTCGGTGCAGTCGTTTGTCACTGCGTATAACGCCCTGATCACGGCCATCACCAGTCAAACAAAGGTGAGCGCGGTAGGCGATACCACCAAAGGGGCTGCACTGACAGGGGATGCCTCCATGCGTTCGCTGATCACGTCGGTACGTAACGAGCTGGTGAAAAGCACGGGCTCCGGCAGCATGACCATGCTCTCGCAGATGGGCATCAATACTGTGCAAACCACTGGCCTGCTCGAACTGGACAGCGCCAAGTGGGACAAGGCAGTCGCAAAAAATGCGGGAGACATCGCCAAGGTCTTCACGGGCGATAATGGCTTGATCAAGCGTATGACCGCGGCCACTGATGCCTATGCGGGGACGGGAGGTATCCTGGCTTCGCGAACCACCAGCCTGAACGACAAATTGACCGACTTGACCGATCAGCAGGAAGCGCTCGATCGGCGTATCGAATCGCTCACCACCACACTTTCTGCCAAGTACAACGCCATGGACACCCTGGTTGCCCAGCTCAACGCCACCAGCTCCAGCGTCATGACCACCCTCAATGCCATGAACAACCGCAAGGATGATTAACGTTCAGGGCATAGCCTGGTCGCGAGGTGCTCGGGTTGGTTGGTCGTGATCAGCTAGTGGGTGTCTAAAGTTTTCTGTGACGACGTCGACATAACAGCTAGGTGTCGATTCCAATTACTGTTTGAGCGTTGAACGAGGTAGAACCATGAATCCGATGAAAGCCCTTCGCCAGTATCAGAAGGTCAACTCCCATGCGCAGATATCCGAGGCGAGTCCCCATCGTCTGGTGCAAATGCTGATGGAAGGCGGTCTCGATCGTATGGCCCAGGCCAAGGGTGCTCTGGAACGTGGCGACATTGCGCACAAGGGCCTGATGATCGGCAAGGCTGTCGATATCATCGGTGGATTGCGCGAAGGCATCGATGCCGAAAGGGCCAAGGAAGATGAGTCCCTGCAGCAGCTTGATAGCCTCTACGCCTACATGATTCAGCGGTTGACCAACGCCAATATGAAGAATGACCCGCAGATCATCGATGAAGTGATGGGGCTGTTGGTTACCGTCAAGAGCGGTTGGGATGCGATTGCCGATCAACAAGCTGTCTAGTTTGAGGATGACGCCATGAGTCAGGCACTGCAACGGATCGAAGAAACACGCGAAGCGCTCATCGATGCGCTGGCCGAGCGTAACTGGGATGCGATCGGTGAACTCGATGTGGCTTGTCGTGAATGTGTCGACGAAGTGCTCAGTGAGGCACCCATCGACGAAGAGGCGCTTCGCAGCAATCTGGAAAGCCTGCTGGCGGTCTATAAAGATTTATTGACGGTGACGATGGGTGAGCGTCAGGCAATTGTTGATGAGATGTCGCAGATCAACCAAGCGAAGAGCGCCGCAAAGGTTTACCATCTGTTTGGTTAATTAATTTCTGCTGGATCCAGTCAGATTGCGCCATAAATTTGACTGTGAACGGTTTTTTGACTTTACTAGTGGCTGTTTCCAGATTTCAGGCGTCTACAGGCATTAACGGTCTGCAAGCGTCTAGCTTGCCCACTCATTTCGGGCACCGGGTTGACTAGGGAAGTTGCGATTGCATGTGGCGTGAAACCAAAATTCTGCTGATCGATGACGATAGTGTTCGCCGCCGCGACCTGGCGGTGATTTTAAATTTTCTCGGCGAAGAAAATTTACCCTGCGGTAGCCACGACTGGCAGCAGGCTGTCGTCTCCTTGTCTTCTAGTCGTGAAGTGATCTGTGTCCTCATCGGGACGGTCAATGCTCCGGGTTCGCTTCAGGGCTTGTTAAAGACACTGTCGACATGGGATGAGTTCCTTCCGATTTTGCTGATGGGCGATAATTCTTCCATCGACCTGCCGGAAGACCAGCGTCGTCGCGTGCTGTCGACCCTCGAAATGCCACCCAGCTACAGCAAATTGCTCGATTCGCTGCACCGTGCCCAAGTCTATCGCGAGATGTACGACCAGGCCCGTGAGCGCGGTCGGCATCGCGAACCCAACCTGTTCCGCAGCCTCGTCGGCACCAGCCGGGCGATCCAGCACGTGCGCCAGATGATGCAGCAAGTGGCCGACACCGATGCCAGCGTGCTGATCCTCGGCGAGTCCGGGACCGGCAAGGAAGTGGTCGCGCGCAACCTGCATTATCACTCCAAGCGCCGCGAGGCACCGTTCGTGCCGGTCAATTGCGGGGCGATCCCGGCCGAGCTGCTGGAGAGTGAATTGTTTGGTCATGAGAAGGGCGCGTTCACCGGGGCGATCACCAGTCGCGCCGGGCGCTTCGAACTGGCCAACGGCGGTACGCTGTTCCTCGACGAAATCGGCGACATGCCGCTGCCGATGCAGGTCAAGCTGCTGCGCGTGTTGCAGGAGCGTACGTTCGAGCGCGTGGGCAGCAACAAGACCCAGAGCGTCGATGTGCGCATCATTGCCGCGACCCACAAGAATCTCGAAAGCATGATCGAGATCGGCACTTTCCGCGAAGACCTGTATTACCGCCTGAACGTGTTCCCGATCGAGATGGCGCCGCTGCGCGAGCGCGTCGAAGACATCCCGTTGCTGATGAACGAACTGATCTCGCGCATGGAGCACGAGAAGCGCGGTTCGATCCGCTTCAACTCCGCGGCCATCATGTCGCTGTGCCGTCACGGCTGGCCGGGCAACGTCCGCGAGCTGGCCAACCTGGTGGAGCGCATGGCGATCATGCATCCGTACGGGGTGATCGGCGTGGTCGAGCTGCCGAAGAAATTCCGCTACGTCGACGATGAAGACGAGCAACTGGTCGACACCCTGCGCAGCGATCTCGAAGAGCGCGTGGCAATCAACGGCCATACCCCGGACTTCACCACCCACGCCATGCTGCCGCCTGAAGGCCTGGACCTGAAGGATTACCTCGGTGGCCTGGAGCAGGGCCTGATCCAGCAGGCGCTGGATGATGCCAACGGCATCGTCGCGCGCGCGGCCGAACGCCTGCGCATCCGCCGTACCACGCTGGTGGAAAAAATGCGCAAGTACGGCATGAGCCGTCGTGATGGAGATGAGCAGGCGGATGATTGACGCCTGTTTTTCAACTCGTTCATTTTCAAGCAGTTTTTTTTAGGCACGGGTATTGCTATAGCCCTCGCAACGTTCCGTTTCACTGACGGTTAGCCAAGCGAGAGAGCACATCATGCCCCAAGCCGCCCCCCTGTCTTCTGTCCCTAGTGCCTCGGGGCAATCGTCGTCCGTAGAGCAGGCGAGCCGGCTTGGCCTCGAGCAGGCGTTTGCCCTGTTCAACCAGATGTCGAGCCAATTGACCGACTCCTACAGCATGCTCGAAGCCCGGGTCACCGAGCTCAAGGGGGAGCTGGCGGTGGTCAGCGCCCAGCGCATGCAGGAGCTGGCGGAAAAAGAACGCCTGGCCAATCGCCTGCAACATCTGCTCGATCTCCTGCCCGGTGGCGTCATCGTCATCGACGCCCAGGGGATCGTGCGCGAAGCCAACCCGGCGGCTTGCGAACTGCTCGGCCTGCCCCTCGAAGGTGAGCTGTGGCGGCAGGTGATTGCCCGTTGCTTTGCGCCCCGCGAAGACGATGGTCATGAAGTGTCCCTCAAGGATGGTCGGCGCTTGTCGATTGCCACGCGTTCGCTGGATGCCGAGCCTGGGCAGTTGGTGCTGCTCAACGACCTGACCGAAACCCGCCATCTGCAGGATCAATTGGCGCGCCACGAGCGCCTGTCTTCCCTGGGGCGCATGGTGGCGTCGCTGGCGCATCAGATTCGCACGCCGTTATCCGCGGCCTTGCTCTACGCCAGTCACTTGACCGAGCAAACGCTGCCGGTAGACACCCAGCAACGTTTCGCCGGCCGGCTCAAGGAGCGCCTGCACGAGCTGGAGCATCAGGTGCGCGACATGCTGGTGTTTGCCCGCGGCGAGTTGCCATTGACCGACCGCGTGACCCCGGCGCAGCTGATGCAATCACTGCAGGCGGCGGCGCTGACGCACGTGCAGGACCTGCCGATTCGTTGGCAATGCGACAGTCATGCCGGTGAATTGCTGTGCAATCGCGACACCCTGGTCGGTGCGATCCTCAATCTGATCGAGAACGCCATTCAGGCCAGTACCGGCGAGGTGCGCTTGAAGGTGCACCTGTACAGCCGTGGAAATAACCTGCGGTTGTGCGTCAGCGATAGCGGCAGCGGTATCGACGGCGCTGTGCTGGCGCGCCTCGGGGAGCCATTTTTTACCACCAGGACCACCGGCACCGGCCTCGGCCTGACCGTGGTCAAGGCTGTCGCCAGGGCGCATCAGGGCGAGTTGCGCTTGCGCTCGCGGATCGGTCGCGGCACCTGTGCGCAGGTGCTCCTGCCGCTTTTTGACAATGAAAAAAGCAGCGCCCAGGGAGTGAAGTGAAACTCATGACTATCAAGGTTCTACTGGTCGAGGATGACCGCGCTTTGCGCGAAGCGCTGGCGGACACGCTGTTGCTGGCCGGGCACGATTACAAGGCCGTGGCTTCGGCGCAGGAAGCCCTGGAGGCCGCGGGGGCCGAGGCGTTCAACCTGGTGGTCAGCGACGTCAACATGCCGGGCATGGACGGTCATCAATTGCTCGCGTTGCTGCGGGCGCGCCAGCCGCAACTGCCGGTGTTGCTGATGACGGCGCACGGTGCCGTCGAACGGGCGGTCGATGCAATGCGCCAGGGCGCTGCGGATTACCTGGTCAAGCCGTTCGAGCCCAAGGCGTTGCTCGACCTGGTGGCGCGCCATGCGCTGGGCAATGTCGGCAGCAGCGATCACGCAGGGCCTGTAGCGTTCGAGCCGGCCAGTGCGCAGTTGCTGGAACTGGCCGCGCGGGTGGCGCGCAGCGATTCCACGGTACTGATCTCCGGAGAATCCGGCACCGGCAAGGAAGTGCTGGCACGCTACATTCACCAGCACTCCCATCGCGCCAACCAGCCGTTTATTGCGATCAACTGCGCGGCGATTCCGGACAACATGCTGGAGGCCACGCTCTTCGGTCACGAAAAGGGCTCGTTCACCGGCGCCATCGCGGCGCAGGCCGGCAAGTTCGAACAGGCCGATGGCGGGACGATCCTGCTCGATGAGATTTCCGAAATGCCCCTGGGCCTGCAGGCCAAATTGCTGCGGGTGCTGCAGGAGCGCGAGGTCGAGCGAGTCGGTGCGCGCAAGCCGATCGCGCTGGATATCCGCGTGGTCGCGACCACCAACCGGGACCTGGCCGGTGAGGTGGCGGCGGGGCGTTTCCGTGAAGACCTGTACTATCGCTTGTCCGTATTCCCGCTGGCCTGGCGACCCTTGCGCGAGCGCACGGCCGATATCCTGCCGCTGGCCGAGCGCCTGCTGGCCAAGCACGTCAATAAAATGAAGCATGCAGCGGCGCGATTGTCGCCTGCGGCGCAAGCATGCCTGATCGGTTATCCGTGGCCGGGCAATGTGCGCGAGCTGGATAACGCGATTCAGCGCGCCTTGATCCTGCAACAGGGTGGCGTGATTGAGCCTGAGGATTTCTGTCTCACCGGGCCAGTTGCTTGCGCACCGTTGCCGGCATTGGCGCCAGTGCGGGCGGTGGAAGTAGAGGCCGAGTCTGCGGGAGCGCTGGGCGAGGATCTGCGGCGCCGCGAGTTCCAGATGATCATCGACACCCTGCGCACCGAACGCGGCCGCCGCAAAGAAGCCGCCGAGCGCCTGGGCATCAGCCCACGTACCCTGCGCTACAAGCTGGCGCAAATGCGCGATGCCGGCATGGACGTGGAGGCGTATTTGTTTGCGACCTGATTCGGCGGGTACCCGCGGAGCTGGCACCCTTGTTGCTAACACCTCGTTACCCGCTGAGTGAGCGTCAAAAAAATGCGGGCCGCCAGAGACGCAGCTCGTCAAAGAGAGTAGACCATGAGCCAAGGTATTGAATTCAATCGGTTGATGCTGGACATGCGCGCCATGCAAATGGACGCCATGTCTGCGCCGAAATCGACTGCCGCCGTTCCTGAGCTGAATGGCAGCAGCTTTTCCGACATGCTCGGTCAGGCCGTCAACAAGGTCAACGACACCCAGCAGGCTTCCACATCGCTGGCCAATGCCTTCGAGATCGGCAAGAGCGGTGTCGACCTGACGGACGTGATGATTTCCTCGCAGAAGGCCAGCGTGTCTTTCCAGGCGCTGACCCAAGTGCGCAACAAGCTGGTTCAGGCTTACCAAGACATCATGCAGATGCCGGTTTAAGGACGAGATTGAGTCATGGCAGATGCAATCGCTGACAATGTTCCGGCCAAGGCCAATTCCGTAGACGGCAAGCCACCGCTGTTCGGATTGTCCTTCCTGGAAAACCTCTCCGAGATGACCATGCTGCGTCAGGTGGGCCTGATGGTCGGCCTGGCCGCGAGCGTGGCGATTGGCTTTGCCGTGGTGTTGTGGTCCCAGCAACCGGACTACCGTCCGCTGTACGGCAGCCTTGCCGGCATGGACGCCAAGCAGGTGATGGATACCCTGGCTGCCGCCGATATTGCCTATACCGTCGAACCCAATTCCGGTGCCTTGCTGGTCAAGGCCGAAGACCTGTCCCGCGCGCGTCTCAAGCTCGCGGGCGCGGGTGTCACGCCCAGCGATGGCAACATCGGTTTTGAAATCCTCGACAAGGAACAGGGCCTGGGTACCAGCCAGTTCATGGAGGCGACCCGCTATCGTCGCGGCCTCGAAGGCGAACTGGCGCGCACCATTTCCAGCCTGAACAACGTCAAGGGCGCGCGGGTGCACCTGGCGATCCCGAAAAGTTCGGTGTTCGTGCGCGACGAGCGCAAGCCGAGCGCTTCGGTGTTGGTCGAGCTGTACTCCGGGCGTTCGCTGGAGCCGGGCCAGGTCGTGGCCATCATCAATCTGGTGGCGACCAGTGTTCCCGAACTGAGCAAGTCGCAGATCACCGTCGTCGACCAGAAAGGCAACCTGCTCTCCGATCAGGCGGAGAACTCCGAACTGACCATGGCCGGCAAGCAATTCGATTACAGCCGTCGCATGGAGAGCATGCTCACCCAGCGCGTGCACAACATTCTGCAACCGGTGCTGGGCAACGACCGCTACAAGGCCGAAGTTTCGGCCGATGTCGACTTCAGCGCCGTCGAGTCCACCTCCGAGCAATTCAACCCGGACCAGCCGGCATTGCGCAGCGAGCAGTCAGTCAACGAACAGCGTACCGCCAGCAACGGCCCGCAAGGTGTGCCGGGTGCCCTGAGCAACCAGCCACCGTCGCCGGCCTCGGCACCGCAAACCACCGGTGGCGCCACCGCGTCGGCCGGCATGGTGCAGCCCGGCCAGCCATTGCTCGATGCCAACGGCCAGCAGGTCATGGACCCGGCCACCGGCCAGCCGATGCTCGCGCCGTATCCGGCGGACAAGCGCCAACAGTCGACCAAGAACTTCGAACTGGATCGCTCCATCAGCCACACCAAGCAACAGCAGGGCCGATTGAATCGCCTGTCGGTCTCGGTGGTGGTCGATGACCAGGTCAAGATCAACCCGGCCAACGGTGAAATGACCCGTGCGCCGTGGAGTGCCGATGAGTTGGCCCGTTTCACCCGCCTGGTCCAGGATGCGGTCGGTTTCGACGCCAGCCGTGGCGACAGCGTCAGCGTGATCAACATGCCGTTCTCCGCCGAGCGCGGTGAAGTGATTGCCGATGTTCCGTTCTACTCCCAGCCGTGGTTCTGGGACATCGTCAAGCAGCTGTTGGGCATCCTGTTCATCCTGGTGCTGGTGTTCGGTGTGTTGCGTCCAGTGCTCAACAACATCACCGGTGGCGGCAAGGGCAAGCAGTTGGCGGGTATCGGCAGTGACGTCGAGCTCGGTGGCATGGGTGGCCTGGATGGCGAGCTGGCCAACGACCGTATCAGCCTCGGTGGCCCGACCAGCATCCTGTTGCCGAGCCCGAGCGAAGGCTATGACGCGCAGTTGAACGCAATCAAGAGTCTGGTGGCAGAAGACCCGGGTCGTGTCGCCCAGGTCGTGAAAGAGTGGATTAACGCAGATGAGTGATAACCGAGCCATTGCCGCCAAACTGAGCAAGGTCGACAAAGCCGCGATCCTGCTGCTGTCACTGGGCTCAACCGATGCTGCCCAGGTGCTGCGCCACATGGGGCCCAAAGAGGTCCAGCGGGTCGGCATGGCCATGGCGCAGATGGGGAACGTACACCGCGAGCAGGTCGAGCAGGTGATGAGCGAGTTCGTCGACATCGTCGGCGACCAGACCAGCCTGGGCGTCGGTTCCGATGACTACGTGCGCAAGATGCTCACCCAGGCCCTGGGCGAGGACAAGGCCAACGGCCTGATCGATCGCATCCTGCTGGGCGGCAATACCAGCGGTCTGGACAGCCTGAAGTGGATGGAGCCGCGCGCGGTCGCCGACGTGATCCGGTACGAGCACCCGCAGATCCAGGCGATCGTGGTGGCGTATCTCGACCCGGATCAAGCCGGTGAAGTGCTGGGCAACTTCGATCACAAGGTGCGCCTGGACATCATCCTGCGGGTTTCCTCGCTGAACACCGTGCAGCCGGCGGCCCTCAAGGAACTCAACCAGATTCTCGAGAAGCAGTTCTCCGGTAACTCCAATGCTTCGCGCACCACCCTGGGCGGCATCAAGCGCGCGGCAGACATCATGAACTTCCTCGACAGCTCGATCGAAGGCCAGCTCATGGACTCGATCCGCGAAGTCGATGAAGACCTGTCCGGTCAGATCGAAGACCTCATGTTCGTGTTCAACAACCTGGCCGATGTCGATGACCGCGGCATCCAGGCGTTGCTGCGTGAAGTGTCCTCCGACGTGCTGGTGCTGGCCCTCAAGGGCTCGGACGAAAACGTCAAGGAGAAGATCTTCAAGAACATGTCCAAGCGTGCGGCCGAACTGTTGCGCGACGATCTCGAGGCCAAGGGCCCGGTGCGCGTCAGCGATGTGGAAACCGCGCAGAAAGAAATCCTCACCATCGCCCGTCGCATGGCCGAGGCGGGCGAAATCGTGCTCGGCGGCAAGGGCGCCGAGGAAATGATCTGACACCATGGCCAAGAACGATGAGCAGTCCTCTGACCTGATCCGGGCCAAGGATGTCGGTGGTTTCGAGTCCTGGGCGCTGCCCAGCTTCGATCCGCCGGCACCCGAGCCTGAGTCCGAGCCCGAACCCGAGCCGCCGGAAATGGAGGAGGTGCCGCTGGAGGAAGTCCAGCCACTGACCCTCGAAGAGCTCGAGAGCATTCGCCAGGAAGCCTACAACGAAGGTTTCGCGGTGGGCGAGAAAGAAGGGTTCCATAGCACCACGCTCAAGGTTCGCCAGGAAGCTGAAGTGGCGTTGGCGACCAAGATCGCCAGTCTTGAAAAATTGATGGCGCATCTGTTCGAGCCCATCGCCGAACAGGACACGCAGATTGAAAAGTCCCTGGTCGAGCTGGTGCGGCACATGACCAAACAGGTGATCCAGCGCGAACTGGCCATGGACTCGACGCAGATCGAACACGTCATGCGCGAAGCCCTCAAGCTGTTGCCGTTGGGCGTTGAAAACGTGCGGCTGTACATCAATCCTCAGGATTTCGCCCAGGTCAAAGCCCTGCGCGAACGTCATGAGGAAACCTGGCGCATCGTCGAGGACGAGGCGCTGTTGCCCGGCGGTTGCCGGGTTGAAACCGAGCACAGCCGTATCGATGCCACGGTCGAAACCCGTGTTGCCCAGGTGATGGATAAACTGTTCGACCAGCTTCACGAGCAGGCCTTGCACCCGGCCGCGGCGGATCTGAGCGTTGAGTTGTCAAGCGCAGGCAAACCAGTGGCCGCCCCTGATGCGCCTTGAACGCACCAGTTTCGCCAAGCGCCTGGGCAGCTATGCCGAGGCCACTACACTGGCTGGCGCACCGATCCTCGAAGGCCGCCTGCTGCGCATGGTCGGCCTGACGCTCGAAGCCGAGGGCCTGCGCGCGGCCATGGGCAGTCGCTGCATGGTCATCAACGATGACAGCTACCATCCGGTGCAGGTCGAAGCCGAAGTCATGGGCTTTTCCGGCAGCAAGGTATTCCTGATGCCGGTCGGCAGCGTGGCCGGCATCGCCCCCGGTGCCCGGGTGGTTCCCCTGTCCGACAGTGGCCGCTTGCCGATGGGCATGAGCATGCTCGGGCGCGTGCTCGATGGTGCCGGCCGTGCCCTGGACGGCAAGGGCGGGATGAAAGCCGAAGACTGGGTGCCGATGGACGGCCCGACCATCAACCCGCTCAAGCGCGAGCCGATCAGCGAACCACTGGACGTGGGCATTCGTTGCATCAATGGCATGTTGACGGTCGGGCGCGGTCAGCGGCTCGGCTTGTTCGCCGGTACCGGCGTCGGTAAATCCGTGCTGCTGGGCATGATGACGCGCTTTACCGAGGCGGACATTATCGTCGTCGGGCTGATCGGCGAGCGGGGTCGTGAGGTCAAGGAGTTCATCGAGCACATCCTCGGTGAAGAAGGGCTCAAGCGCTCGGTGGTGGTGGCGTCGCCCGCCGACGATGCGCCACTGATGCGTCTGCGCGCCGCGATGTACTGCACGCGAATCGCCGAGTATTTCCGCGACAAGGGCAAGAACGTCCTGTTGCTGATGGATTCACTGACGCGTTTCGCCCAGGCCCAGCGGGAAATTGCCCTGGCCATCGGCGAGCCACCGGCGACCAAGGGTTATCCGCCCTCGGTGTTCGCCAAGTTGCCGAAACTGGTGGAGCGCGCCGGCAATGCCGAGAAGGGCGGTGGCTCGATCACGGCTTTTTATACCGTGTTGTCCGAGGGCGACGACCAGCAGGACCCGATTGCCGACTCGGCGCGGGGCGTGCTCGACGGGCACATCGTGCTGTCGCGGCGACTGGCCGAGGAAGGCCATTACCCGGCCATTGATATCGAGGCCTCCATCAGCCGGGTGATGCCGGCGGTGGTGTCGCCGGAGCACATGGCCCGGGCGCAGTACTTCAAACAGTTGTGGTCGCGCTATCAACAGAGCCGCGACCTGATCAGCGTCGGCGCCTATGTCGCCGGCGGCGACCGCGAGACCGACCTGGCGATTTCCCTGCAGCCGCAGCTGGTCAAATACCTGCGCCAGGGCCTCAACGACAGCATCAGCCTGGGCGAAAGCGAAGCGTACCTCGCCTCGATCTTCGCGCCCGCGGCGGGCGGTTAACCGGCCATGGCCCAGAGTCGGGCGGGGCGCCTGGCCCCCGTGGTGGAAATGGCCGAGAAGGCGGAGAAAACCGCGGTCCAGCGCCTGGGGCACTTCCAGGGGCAGGTGCGGCTGGCCGAAAGCAAACTGGCCGACCTTGAAGCCTTTCGGCTCGACTATCAGGAGCAGTGGATCGTGCGCGGCAGTGCCGGCGTGTCCGGCCAATGGCTACTGGGGTACCAGGGCTTTCTCGCGCAGTTGGGTACGGCCATCGATCAACAGCGGCAAAGCCTGGCCTGGCACCAGAACAACCTGAACAAGGCGCGGGACACCTGGCAACAGGCGTTCGCCCGGGTCGAAGGCTTGCGCAAACTGGTCCAGCGCTACCAGGACGAGGCGCGGGCGCTGGAAGACAAACGCGAGCAGAAGCTGCTGGATGAATTGTCCCAGCGCTTGCCGCGCCATGATGCGTATTGATCGTTGCCTGGGGAAAGATCGCAACCTTGCCCCAACCTCTACACGATGCTAAACCTTGTACAAGCAGGTTTACCAATGACAAGGAAGCCATGACATGTCAGTCGTTACAGAAGTCTCCCCGGACGGAAAAAAGCTGACGATATCGGTCAAGGGGCGATTCGATTTCGCCAAGCATCAGGATTTCCGCGCCTCCTACGAACACAAAGAACTCAAGGCGGTCGTGGTCGATCTGAAAGAGGCCACCTACCTCGACAGTTCCGCCCTGGGCATGTTGCTGCTGTTGCGTGACCATGCCGGTGGCGACGATTCCGATATTCGCGTGGTCAACAGCAGTTGCGACGTGAGGAAAATCCTCGCCATTTCCAACTTTGACAAGCTGTTCGACATCAGTTGATCACCGTGCAGGTGGTCCTCGAACCGCTGACGATCCTGATCGCGGAGGACAGCGCGGCCGACCGCATGCTGTTGTCGAGCATCGTCCGCCGCCAGGGCCATCAGGTACTGACGGCCGCCAACGGTGCCGAAGCGGTCGAGGTGTTTCGCCAGCAACGCCCGCAACTGGTGTTGATGGATGCGATGATGCCGGTGATGGACGGCTTCGAGGCGGCCGCGCACATCAAGGAATTGGCCGGTGAAACCCTGGTGCCGATCATCTTCCTCACCTCGCTGTCCGAAAGCCAGGCGCTGGCCCGCTGCCTGGAGGTCGGGGGTGACGACTTTCTGGCAAAGCCCTACAACCAGGTGATCCTCGCCGCCAAAATCAAGGCGATGGACCGCTTGCGGCGATTGCAGGCCACCGTCCTGCAACAGCGCGACCAGATCGCCAGGCACCACGAGTATCTGCTCAACGAGCAGCGGGTGGCCAAGGCGGTGTTCGACAAGGTGGCCCATTCCGGTTGCCTGAATGCGCCCAATATCCGCTACCTGCAATCGCCCTATGCATTGTTCAACGGCGACTTGCTGTTGGCCGCGTACACCCCGGCCGGGGACATGCACGTATTGCTCGGTGACTTCACCGGCCACGGCCTGCCCGCTGCCGTTGGCGCCATGCCCCTGGCCGAAGTCTTCTACGGCATGACCGCCAAGGGCTACGGCCTCGCCGAGACCCTGCGCGAGATGAATGCCAAGCTCAAGCGCATCCTGCCGGTGGACATGTTCTGCTGCGCCACCATGCTGCGCCTGGGTTTCCAGAGCCGTTCGCTGGAGGTCTGGAACGGCGGCATGCCGGACGGCTACCTGCACAGCATTGCCAGCGGGGCACGAACGCCACTGACGGCGCGGCATTTGCCCCTGGGTGTGCTGAGCCCGCAAACCTTCGATGATCGGACCGAAGTGTTTCCGATGGCCGTAGGTGATCGGGTGTTCCTGTTGTCCGACGGGGTGATCGACACTTGCGATGCCGATGATCAGCTGTTTGGTGTGCAGCGGTTGCATCAGGTATTTGCCGCCAATCGTCAGCCCGACACCTTGTTCGAGGATATCGGGCAGGCGCTTCGGGACTTTCAAGGGATAACCCGCGACGATGTCAGCATGGTCGAGGTCATCCTGACGGCGCCCGCGCATGCGAGTCCGCCGGTACCGGTCTATTCCGACAGCGGCCAGTCCTGCCCCCTGGACTGGTCGGCCAGTTTCGAGTTTCGTGCCGCGAGCCTCAAGCGCTTCAACCCTTTGCCCTATCTGTTGCAATTGCTCCAGGAAGTGCACGGTCTGCGGGCGCAGAGCGGGGCGCTCTACAGTGTCCTGGCGGAGTTGTACTCCAACGCCCTGGAGCATGGGGTGCTGGGCCTGGACTCCAGCCTCAAGCGCGATGTGTCGGGCTTTACCCGCTATTATCAACAACGCAATGCTCGCCTGGACGAGCTGCAGGACGGTTATGTCCGGGTGCATTTGCAGGTCACGCCAGAGGGCGAGGGTGGTTGCCTGGCGATTCGCGTCGAAGACAGCGGCAAGGGATTCGACGTCGGGCGGGTGCTGGCCCGTCCCCTTGATCCTGTCCGTCTGTCGGGGCGCGGCATCAGTCTGATCCGTCAATTGGGGCGCAACGCCAGCTGGTCCGACGATGGTCGCAGTGCCCGCGTGGAGTTTTACTGGAAGGCTCTGGCATAATCCGTAGATTCTTGATCAGGGAGCGAACAAGTGACTGACGAACATCTGGACCTGGACGCGCTGAGCGCGTTGCGCGAGGTCATGGAGGACGCGTATCCGCAGTTGCTGGATACCTATCTCGACGATTCCGAACAGCGCCTCCAATCGCTGCGAGAGGCAGACAAGGCTGCGCAGCTGGTAGACGTGGCTCACAGCCTCAAAGGCAGCAGCAGCAACATGGGGGCCCTCAAGCTCGTCGCGCTCTGTGGCGAGCTTGAGAAAAATGCGGAAAAGCTTTCGCCCTCGCAAATCCAAGAGCTGATCGCTGCAATCGACATTGAGTTCGCGATCGTGCGACCCCTTTACGAAGCTGAGCGACAGCGGTCCCTGGCGGAAAGCTGAGGCACAAGGCGCTTTTCGTCGACATCCGAGCGAATCTGGCTCGACCCTTGCAGCCAACTCTTCAACTGTACCTACGATCCCAGTGCAGCGGAGACCGTTTAATGCCCCTTACGCCCCAATCACTGCTCCAGGCCGCTACTCAGGCCAATAGCCAGGCTAAGAACCAGGCCGTCTCTGCCCCTGCCACGACAGTGGCCGCCGAGCCCATGGACAAGGCGTCCAGCTTCTCCCAGGTGTATGCCAGGCAGGCTCGCAACACCTGCGTAGCCGCTCAAGCACCTTCCAAGCCAGCGCGGGACAAAGTCGAAAGCAGCGTCGGTCAAAAGGATGATAACGCTGCCGCCGGGAAGCCCGCCGTTGCCGATAGCGGCAAAAGCTTGCCCGCCGATAAACCGGCGCAAGCCGACGACAAGCAGGACGACGTCGATTCGACTGATGCCGGGCAGGCAGCGGTAACCGATGCTGCGCCTGTCGACCCTGCCTCGGCATCTGCGGTCGCGACGCCTGCTGCGCCTGAGTCGCCACCCGTTGAAGCGATCGTCGCGTCGGCCATCCCGCCAGCCGCCCCCGCCACCGACACCGGTTTCGATCCCGAAGCCGACCCGCTCGATGCCTTGCCAGCCCTGCGCATGGCCATGGAACAGAGCGGGCATGTCTCGGCGTCCAGTCAGGCACAACCCAAGGCGGCACCGATACAGGCCGACGGCGAACTCACCGCGGCGCAGACCTTTGCCGCCGGCATGGCGAACATGCTCGATGTGCAAGCCGACCAGGACAGTACCGACCAGGGCGGCGAAAAAGCCTTCAGTGGGTTGATCGATGCGGGACTCAAGGACCTCACGTCTGCCAGCAGCGATACCCGGGTCGACGATTTTGCCAACCGTCTGGCGGCACTGACCCAGGCGGCCACGCCGAAAACCGCCAACGCCGTGCCAGTCAACCAGCCCATCGCGATGCATCAGAGCGGCTGGACCGAAGAAGTGGTGAACCGGGTCATGTACCTGTCCAGCGCCAATCTCAAGGCGGCCGACATCCAGTTGCAGCCAGCCGAGCTTGGCCGCCTCGACATTCGCGTCAACATGGTGCCCGACCAGCAAACCCAGGTGACGTTCATGAGTGCTCATCCGGGCGTGCGTGAAGCGCTGGACGGGCAGATGCATCGTTTGCGCGACATGTTCGCCCAGCAGGGCATGGGCCAGGTGGACGTCAACGTCTCCGACCAGTCCCGGGGATCGCAGGATCAGGGGCAGAACCAGCAGGCGCAGAGCGGGCGTGCCAGTGCCGACGGCGGTCGCCTTGATGCCATGGATGAGGAGATCGCCCCGAGCGTGACCGAAGTGGCCGCAACGGCTACGCGGGTGATTGGCTCCAGCGCCGTCGACTACTACGCCTGACCACCACCGAGCATCAACTGACACGACGCCCCTGTAGGAGCTGGCTTGCCAGCGAATGCGTCCTGTCAGTCGCTGCAGGAGTTGTCTGATACGACGCCTTCGCTGGCAAGCCAGCTCCTACATGGCATAACACTTGCTCTTGCCTTGCCGTGCGACTGTGAAAAATCGAATAGTGACGGATTATTGGCATGGCGAAGAGCGACGCAGCAGTAAAAGACCCCGCAACCAAAGGCAAACTCAAGCTGATCATCTTGATCGTGGTGGCGCTGCTGCTGGCGATCGGCCTGTCCGTGGGCGCGACCTGGTACTTCATGCACAGTGCTCAGAGCAAGCCTGCCGTCGTGGCTGAAACCGCCCCTTTGGGCAAGCAGCCGGCGGTTTTCGAGCCGATGCTCCCGGCGTTCGTGGCCAACTACACCCAGAACGGTCGCCAGCGCTACATGCAAGTGAGCATCACCATGCTCGCGCGCAACCAGGCGGATCTGGACGCGCTCAAAGTCCATATGCCAGTGATCCGCAACAACCTGGTGATGCTGTTCTCCGGTCAGGATTTCGCGACCCTCGCCTCGCCGGTCGGCCAGGAAATGCTGCGTCAGAAGGCCACCGCCAGCGTCCAGGAAGTGGCGCAGAAAGAGCTCGGCAAAGTGGTGATCGATCAGTTGCTTTTCACTAATTTCGTACTGCAGTAGGAACACGACATGGCCGTGCAGGACCTGCTGTCCCAGGATGAGATCGACGCGCTGCTGCATGGCGTCGACGATGGTCTGGTACAGACCGATATTGCTGCCGAACCCGGCACCGTCAAGAGCTACGACCTGACCAGCCAGGATCGCATCGTCCGTGGACGCATGCCGACCCTGGAAATGATCAACGAGCGTTTTGCCCGCTACACGCGCATCAGCATGTTCAACATGCTGCGCCGCTCGGCAGACGTGGCGGTCGGTGGCGTGCAGGTAATGAAGTTCGGCGAATACGTGCACTCGCTGTACGTGCCGACCAGCCTCAACCTGGTCAAGATCAAGCCGTTGCGCGGCACTGCACTGTTCATCCTCGACGCCAAGCTGGTGTTCAAGCTGGTGGACAACTTCTTCGGCGGCGATGGCCGGCACGCCAAGATCGAAGGGCGTGAATTCACCCCGACCGAGTTGCGCGTGGTGCGCATGGTCCTGGAGCAAGCCTTCGTCGACTTGAAAGAGGCCTGGCAGGCGATCATGGAAGTCAACTTCGAGTACATCAACTCGGAAGTGAACCCGGCCATGGCCAACATCGTCGGCCCGAGCGAAGCCATCGTGGTGTCGACCTTCCACATCGAACTCGACGGCGGTGGCGGTGACCTGCACGTGACCATGCCCTATTCGATGATCGAACCGGTGCGCGAAATGCTCGATGCCGGCTTCCAGTCCGATCTCGACGACCAGGACGAGCGTTGGGTCAACGCCTTGCGCCAGGACGTACTGGATGTCGACGTACCGATCAACGCCACGGTCGCCCGTCGCCAGCTGAAGCTGCGCGACATCCTGCACATGCAGCCGGGGGACGTGATTCCGGTGGACATGCAGGAGGAACTGGTCCTGCGCGCCAACGGCGTGCCGGCCTTCAAGGTCAAGATGGGCTCGCACAAGGGCAACCTTGCGCTGCAAGTGATCGAGCCGATCGAGCGTCGTTGAAGCGGCGCAACCACCCCTATTAATTAACTTTTCTGATTGAGAAGTTGTTCGCCGAGGACAAATGATGGCTGACCACATGAATACCCAGGACGACCAGGCGCTGGCTGATGAATGGGCTGCGGCCCTGGAAGAAACCGGCGACGCCGGGCAGGCCGATATCGACGCCTTGCTGGCCGCCGATGCTGGTCGTTCTTCGTCCAACCGCCTGCCCATGGAAGAGTTCGGCAGCGTGCCGAGGAACAACGACCCGGTGAGCCTGGAAGGCCCGAACCTGGACGTGATCCTCGATATCCCGGTGTCGATCTCCATGGAAGTCGGCAGCACCGACATCAACATCCGTAACCTGCTGCAGCTTAACCAGGGCTCGGTCATCGAACTCGATCGCCTGGCGGGTGAGCCGCTGGACGTGCTGGTCAACGGCACCCTCATTGCCCATGGCGAAGTGGTGGTGGTCAACGAGAAGTTCGGCATCCGCCTGACCGACGTGATCAGCCCAAGCGAACGCATCAAGAAGCTGCGCTGAGTGAAGAGGTTTCTGGGGGTGTTCTCGGTATGGGCGCTGGCGTTGCCCTGCAGCGTGCTGGCCGCCGAGCCTGTCGCCAACGCCGCCGCCGCGCCTGTGGTGAGCAGCGGCGTGGCCGGGCAGTTGACGCAACTGGTGTTCGGTTTGTTGCTGGTGCTGGGGCTGATTTTCTTCCTCGCCTGGCTATTGCGCCGGGTGCAGCAGGCCGGGCCGGCCGGCAAGGGGCAAGTGATCGAACTGATTGGCTCCCGCGCGCTGGGGCCCCGTGATCGCTTGATGCTGGTGCAGGTCGGCAACGAGCAGATCCTGCTCGGCCTGAGCCCGGGCACCATCACGGCGCTGCATGTGCTCAAGGAGCCGGTGCAGGTGCCGAGCACGACCGAAAAAAACACCCCAGAATTCGCCCAGCGCCTGATGGAGCTGATGGGCAAGGATCACAAGGATAAGAAGTAATGGCTGCGCTGCGCATCCTCTTGACCCTGGCCCTGATGCTGGCCGCGCCGCTGGCGCTGGCCGCCGATCCATTGTCGATCCCGGCCATCACCCTGGGCACCAACGCCGAAGGCGCCCAGGAATACTCGGTCAGCCTGCAGATCCTGCTGATCATGACCGCGCTGAGTTTCATCCCGGCGTTCGTCATGCTGATGACCAGTTTCACCCGGATCATCATCGTCTTTTCGATCCTGCGCCAGGCCCTCGGCTTGCAGCAGACGCCGTCGAACCAGATCCTCACCGGCATGGCGCTGTTCCTGACCCTGTTCATCATGGCGCCGGTGTTCGACCGGGTGAACCAGGATGCCTTGCAGCCCTACCTGGCGGAAAAGATGACCGCCCAGGATGCCGTGGCCAAGGCCCAGGTGCCGATCAAGGACTTCATGCTGGCACAGACGCGCACCAGTGACCTGGAGCTGTTCATGCGCCTGTCCAAGCGCACCGACATCGCCACGCCGGATCAGGCGCCGCTGACCATCCTGGTGCCGGCGTTTGTTACCTCGGAGCTCAAGACCGCGTTCCAGATCGGCTTCATGATCTTCATCCCGTTCCTGATCATCGACCTGGTCGTGGCCAGCGTGCTGATGGCGATGGGCATGATGATGCTTTCGCCGCTGATCATTTCCCTGCCGTTCAAGATCATGCTGTTCGTGCTGGTCGATGGCTGGGCCCTGATCATCGGCACCCTGGCCAGCAGCTTCGGCGGTGTCTCGCCATGACGCCTGAAGTCGCCGTCGACATCTTTCGCGAAGCGTTGTGGCTGACCACCATGATGGTTGCGGTGCTGGTGATTCCGAGCCTGCTCGTGGGCCTGTTGGTGGCGATGTTCCAGGCCGCCACCCAGATCAACGAACAGACCTTGAGTTTCCTGCCGCGCCTGCTGGTGATGCTGGTGACCCTGATCGTCGCCGGCCCATGGCTGGTGCAGACCTTCATGGAATACATCCTGCAGTTGTACGGCAGCATTCCGCAGGTCATCGGCTAAACCATGTCGTCGCTGCTGCAGCTGACCGATACCCAGATCAGCACCTGGGTGGCGACCTTCATGTTGCCGCTGTTTCGCGTCGGCGCCTTGCTGATGGTCATGCCGGTGTTCGGCACGACCCTGGTGCCCAAGCGTATCCGCCTGTATTTCGCCCTGGCCATCACCGTGGTCATCGCGCCGGGCCTGCCGCCGATGCCGCCGGTGAATGCGCTGGACCTCAGCGGCCTGCTGCTGATCGCCGAGCAGATCCTCGTCGGCGCGATCCTGGGCTTCTCCCTGCAACTGTTCTTCCAGGCCTTCGTGGTGGCGGGGCAGATAGTCGCGATCCAGATGGGCATGGGTTTCGCGTCGATGGTCGACCCCACCAACGGCGTGTCGGTGGCGGTGATCGGGCAGTTCTTCACCATGCTGGTGACGCTGATGTTCCTCTCCATGAACGGCCACCTGGTGGTGTTCGAGGTGCTGACAGAGAGCTTTACCACGTTGCCGGTCGGCAGCGGCCTGATGGTTAACCACTACTGGGAGTTGGCCGGCAAGCTCGGCTGGGTGCTCGGCGCGGCGCTGCTCCTGGTGCTGCCGGCGATCACCGCGCTGCTGGTGGTCAACATCGCGTTTGGCGTGATGACCCGGGCGGCACCGCAACTGAACATCTTCTCCATCGGCTTCCCGCTGACCCTGGTGCTCGGCATGTTCATCCTCTGGGTCGGACTGGCGGACATTCTCAACCAGTATCAACCGCTGGCCTCCGAGGCCCTGCAGTTTTTACGCGAACTGGCACAGGCGCGCTGAGTCATGGCTGAGAGCGAAAGCGGTCAGGACAAGACAGAAGACCCCACGGAAAAAAAGAAAAAGGACGCCCGTGAGAAGGGTGAGATCGCCCGTTCCAAGGAGCTCAACACCCTGGCGATCATGCTCGCCGGGGCGGGTGCGCTGCTGGTCTTCGGGGGCGCCCTGGCCCAGGACATGATGGACCTGATGCGCCTGAATTTTTCCCTGTCCCGCGAGGTGGTGCTGGATCAGCGCGCAATGGGCACCTACCTGCTGCACTCGGGGCAGATCGCCCTGCTGGCGATTCAGCCCGTGATGATCACCCTGCTGCTGGCAGCGCTGATCGGCCCGATTTCCCTCGGCGGCTGGCTGTTTTCCGCCGGCACCATGGCGCCCAAGTTCAGCCGCATGAACCCCGGTGCGGGTCTCAAACGCATGTTCTCGGCCAAGGCCCTGACCGAACTGCTCAAGGCCCTGGCCAAGTTCTTCATCGTCCTGTTCGTGGCCCTGGCGGTGTTGTCGGCGGACATCGACGACCTGCTGCGCATCGCCCACGAACCCCTGGATCGGGCCATCACCCACAGCCTGCAAGTGGTCGGCTGGAGCACCCTGTGGATGGCCTGCGGGCTGATCATCATCGCCGCCGTCGACGTGCCGATCCAGATCTGGGAAAGCATCAAGAAGCTCAAGATGACCAAGCAGGAAATCCGCGACGAGCACAAGGACCAGGAAGGACGACCGGAGGTCAAGCAGCGGATCCGCCAGCTGCAACGCGAAATGTCCCAGCGCCGGATGATGGCGGCGGTGCCTGACGCCGATGTGGTCATCACCAACCCGACCCACTACGCCGTGGCCCTCAAGTACGACCCGGACAAGAGCGGCGCGCCGATGCTGATCGCCAAGGGCAGCGACTTCCTGGCCCTGAAAATCCGTGAAATCGCGGCAGCCAACGAGATCCTGCTGCTGGAATCACCGGCGCTGGCGCGGTCGATCTACTACTCAACCGAGCTTGAGCAGGAAATCCCTGGCGGCCTCTACCTCGCCGTCGCCCAGGTACTGGCCTACGTCTACCAGATTCGCCAGTACCGCGCCGGCAAGGGCAAGCGCCCGGATCCGCTCAAGGATGACTTGCCAATTCCGCCGGACCTGCGCCGCGATTCCTGATACCCACATTTCAGCCAACACACAAAACCCTGTGGGCGCGGGCTTGCCCGCGAAGGCGTCAGTCGAAACAGCGCGAAACTCCGGGTAACCCCTCTATTCCAACCCTGCACAAAAGTTGGAAAGCTTCTTGCAGTACCCACCCCGCGCCCGCTTCTGGCGTCAAAAGTTTTGCTTCAAAGGAACGGGGAATACCGGTGGATCGCTCTCAGTTAATCAACAGTGCCCGCACGAACATGGCAGACCTCAGTCGAGGCAATCTGGGCGTGCCGCTGTTGCTGCTGGTCATGTTGGCGATGATGATGTTGCCGATGCCGCCGTTCCTGCTCGACGTGTTTTTCACCTTCAACATTGCCCTGTCGATCGTCGTGCTGCTGGTGTGCGTCTACGCCCTGCGGCCGCTGGATTTTGCGGTGTTCCCGACCATTTTGCTGGTGGCGACCTTGTTGCGCCTGGCGTTGAACGTGGCCTCTACCCGGGTGGTGATGCTTCACGGCCAGGACGGCCATGCTGCTGCGGGCAAGGTGATCCAGGCCTTCGGCGAGGTGGTGATCGGCGGTAACTACGTGGTCGGTATCGTGGTGTTCGCGATCCTGATGATCATCAACTTCGTCGTGGTGACCAAGGGTGCCGGGCGGATTTCCGAGGTGAGCGCGCGTTTTACCCTCGATGCGATGCCCGGCAAGCAGATGGCGATCGACGCCGACCTCAACGCCGGCCTGATCGACCAGAACCAGGCCAAGGCGCGGCGTTCGGAAGTGGCCCAGGAGGCCGAGTTCTACGGCTCCATGGACGGTGCCAGCAAGTTCGTGCGCGGTGACGCCATCGCCGGCCTGCTGATTCTGTTCATCAACCTGATCGGCGGCATGGCGGTCGGTATCTTCCAGCACAACATGTCCTTCGCCGATGCCGGCAAGGTGTATGCACTGCTGACCATCGGTGACGGTTTGGTGGCGCAATTGCCATCACTGTTGTTATCCACAGCGGCGGCGATCATGGTGACCCGTGCTTCGGGCTCCGAAGACATGGGCAAGCAGATCAACCGGCAGATGTTCGCATCGCCCAAGGCGTTGGCGGTGTCGGCGGGGTTGATGGCGGTGATGGGGCTGGTGCCGGGCATGCCGCACTTCTCCTTCCTGTCCATGGCGGCCCTGGCCGCGGGTGGCGCGTACCTGTTCTGGAAAAAACAGAACACCGCCAAGGTGCAGGCGCTGCAAGAGGTCAAGCGTCAGCAGGAGCTGCTGCCATCGCCGGCCCGCGCCCAGGAAACCAAGGAGCTGGGCTGGGATGACGTGACGCCGATCGACATGATCGGCCTGGAAGTGGGCTATCGCCTGATTCCCCTGGTGGACCGCAACCAGGGTGGTCAGTTGCTGGCGCGAATCAAGGGCGTGCGCAAGAAGCTGTCCCAGGACCTGGGTTTCCTCATGCCCACGGTGCACATCCGCGACAACCTCGACCTGGCACCGAGCGCCTATCGCCTGACCCTGATGGGGGTGATCCTGGCCGAGGCGGAGATTTACCCGGATCGCGAGCTGGCGATCAACCCGGGGCAGGTCTACGGCACGCTCAATGGCATTACCGCCAAAGATCCGGCTTTCGGCCTGGAGGCGGTGTGGATCGAAATCAGCCAGCGCGCCCAGGCGCAATCGCTTGGCTACACCGTGGTCGATGCCAGTACCGTCGTGGCCACCCACTTGAACCAGATCCTGTACAAGCACTCCAGCGAGCTGATCGGCCACGAAGAAGTCCAGCAACTCATGCAATTGCTGGCGAAAAACTCGCCGAAACTGGCCGAAGAGCTGGTGCCGGGCGTGTTGTCGCTGTCGCAATTGCTCAAGGTCCTGCAAGCGCTGTTGGCCGAGCAGGTGCCGGTACGCGACATTCGCAGCATTGCCGAAGCCATCGCGAACAATGCCAACAAGAGTCAAGATACCGCCGCGCTGGTGGCTGCGGTGCGGGTTGGCGTATCCCGCGCAATCGTGCAAAGCATTGTAGGCACTGACTCCGAGCTGCCAGTGATCACGCTGGAGCCAAGGTTGGAACAAATATTGCTCAATAGTCTGCAGAAGGCAGGGCAAGGCTCGGAAGAGGGCGTCCTGCTGGAGCCAAGCATGGCTGAGAAGCTGCAACGCTCGTTGATCGATGCGGCGCAGCGGCAGGAGATGCAAGGTCAGCCGGTGATTCTGCTGGTGGCCGGTCCGGTTCGCGCGATGCTCTCGCGATTTGGCCGGCTCGCAGTCCCGGGTTTGCATGTGTTGGCGTATCAGGAAATTCCTGACAACAAGCAAGTGACCATCGTTGCGACAGTAGGGCCCAACGGCTGAGGTAGTGGTTCATGCAAGTTAAGCGTTTTTTCGCCGCCGATATGCGTCAGGCCATGAAGCTGGTTCGTGATGAGCTGGGCGCCGACGCCGCCATCATTGGCAACCGCCGCATCGCCGGCGGTGTCGAGCTGACGGCTGCCCTGGATTACAAGCTGTCGGCGCTGGCCCCGCGTGTGCCGAACATGGAACTCGAGGACGAGCTGCGCAAGACCCAATCGCGGATCGTTACCGCTCAGGCCGAACTGAGCCTGCGAGGCGAGGGCGACAGTGACAAGGGCACCAATCGCCAGTTGTTTGCCGGCTTGCCGCTGACGGCTGCCGAACCGCTGATCGAACCGACCCTGGTCGAGCCACCGCGACCTGCCCCTGCACCTGCGCCGGCGGCCGGTATCGATATGCGGGCTTTCGACTCGATGCGTTCGGAACTCAACAGCCTGCGCGAACTCATGGAAGTGCAACTTGGATCCCTCGCCTGGAACCAGCTGCAAGGCAGCCGTCCGGCCCAGGCGAACCTGTGGCGTCGCCTGCAGCGCATCGGCCTGTCCGGCCCGTTGTCGCGAGACCTGCTGGCGCTGGTCAGTGAAATTGAAGAACCCCGTCAGGCCTGGCGCATGTTGCTGGCGCACCTGGCGCGGATGATCGCCACCCCGGAAATGGAACCGCTGGAAGAGGGCGGCGTGATTGCCATGGTCGGCCCGGCCGGCATGGGCAAGACCACCACCCTGGCCAAGCTGGCGGCCCGCTACGTGCTCAAGTACGGCGCGCAGAACATCGCCCTGGTGAGCATGGACAGCTTCCGCATCGGTGCCCAGGAGCAGCTCAAGACCCTCGGGCGGATCCTCAACGTGTCGGTGACCCACGTCGATCCGGGCCAGTCGCTGGTCCAGGCGCTGGACCCTTTGCTGCGCAAACGCGTGGTGCTGATCGATACCGCCGGCCTGCAAGCCAGCGACCCGGCCCTGCGCATGCAGCTCGAAAGCCTGGCCAGTCGCGGCATCAAGTCAAAGAATTACCTGGTCCTGGCAACCACCAGCCAGAAACAGGTTCTAACCGCCGCTTATCACAGTTACAAGCGTTGTGGGCTTGCTGGCTGCATCCTGACTAAACTGGATGAAACGGCAAGCCTGGGCGAAGTGTTGAGTCTGGCCATCAGCCATGAATTGCCGGTGGCCTACCTGACCGACGGTCCGCGGATTCCAGATGATTTGCATCTGCCGCGCCGTCATCAATTGGTCAGTCGGGCCGTCAGCGTGCAAATGCAGGAAGAACCCAGCGAAGAGGCCATGGCTGACATGTTCGCTGATATCTATCACAGCCCGACCAAGCAGGTTGGCTGAGGTAAAAATGAATAGTTTTTGTACCTACATCGATGGCCTGCCATGCATTGTTCCGGTTGTGAACGCGCAGCCAGTTATGTGGCCCCGTCTATGCAGAACAAGGTAAAGAAATAACATGGGCAGCATGCATCCTGTACAGGTGATCGCGGTGACCGGCGGCAAAGGTGGCGTCGGCAAAACTAACGTGTCAGTGAACTTGTCCCTGGCTTTGGCCGAGCTTGGCCGGCGCGTCATGCTGCTGGACGCGGACCTGGGCCTGGCGAATGTCGACGTTCTGTTGGGGCTGACACCCAAACGTACCCTGGCCGACGTGATCGAAGGCCGCTGTGAGCTGCGCGATGTGCTGCTGCAGGGTCCCGGCGGCATCCGCATCGTTCCGGCCGCGTCCGGCACCCAGAGCATGGTTCATTTGAGCCCGGCCCAGCACGCCGGCCTGATCCAGGCCTTCAGTGACATCGGCGACAATCTCGACGTGCTGGTGATCGACACCGCTGCGGGCATTGGTGAGTCGGTCGTCAGTTTTGTGCGCGCGGCCCAGGAAGTGTTGCTGGTGGTCTGCGACGAGCCGACCTCGATCACTGACGCCTATGCGTTGATCAAGTTGCTCAACCGCGATTACGGCATGAACCGTTTCCGCGTGCTGGCGAACATGGCGCAGAGCCCGCAGGAAGGGCGCAACCTGTTCGCCAAGTTGACCAAGGTCACGGACCGATTCCTCGACGTCGCCCTGCAATACGTCGGCGCCGTGCCTTACGACGAAAGCGTGCGCAAGGCCGTGCAGAAGCAGCGCGCCGTCTACGAGGCCTTCCCGCGCTCCAAGTGCTCGCTGGCATTCAAGGCGATCGCGCAGAAGGTCGACACCTGGCCGCTGCCCGCCAACCCGCGCGGGCACCTGGAGTTTTTCGTCGAGCGCCTCGTGCAACAAACGGCAGGACCGGTGCTATGACCGCAAGCGGTTACAACCTCTACAAGGCATCGGCGCGTGATGCGCAGTACGAGCTGATCGAGCGTTACGCGCCGCTGGTTAAACGCATTGCCTATCACTTGCTGGCGCGTCTGCCGGCCAGTGTCCAGGTCGAAGACCTGATCCAGGCCGGGATGATCGGCCTGTTGGAAGTCTCTACCAAATACGACGCCAGCAAAGGCGCGAGTTTCGAGACCTACGCCGGCATCCGCATCCGCGGGGCCATGCTCGATGAGGTGCGCAAGGGGGATTGGGCGCCTCGTTCGGTCCACCGCAATACGCGGATGGTCAGCGACGCCATTCGCTCGATTGAAGCGAAAACCGGCCGTGACGCTAAAGATCACGAAGTTGCGGCCGAACTCCAATTGAGTCTTGACGATTATTACGGGATTTTGAACGACACGTTGGGCAGTCGCCTGTTCAGTTTCGACGACCTGTTGCAGGACGGCGAACACGAAGGGCTGCACGAGGACGGCGCGAGTGCGCATATGGAACCGTCTCGTGATCTGGAAGATGAACGCTTCCAGGCGGCACTGGCGGATGCGATCGCCAATTTGCCGGAGCGTGAGCGATTGGTGTTGGCGCTCTACTACGACGAAGAGTTGAATCTCAAGGAAATCGGCGAGGTCCTGGGGGTCAGCGAATCCCGGGTCAGCCAGTTACACAGCCAGTGCGCGGCCCGTTTGCGGGGGCGTCTGGGAGAGTGGCGAGCGCGCTGAAGGCAGTGTGGGGGCACTGCGACGCGGCTGGTGGGGTGATGAACCGCGCCGGTCTCGATCCGTTGTACTCCAGACAGTCATCGAGTGTTTCGCCAGATTGATCGAAATGGCGCGTCCAGGTGCTGGGCGCGTTTTAGTCTGCTTGGAGGTCGAATTGGACAAGAACATGAAAATCCTCATCGTTGATGACTTCTCAACGATGCGGCGGATCATAAAAAACCTGTTGCGTGACCTTGGGTTCACCAACACGGTCGAGGCCGACGATGGCACTAGCGCCATTCCGGTACTCAACAGCGGGAGCATCGACTTTCTGGTGACGGACTGGAACATGCCTGGCATGACCGGTATCGATCTGCTGCGCCACGTGCGCGCCGATGAAAGGCTCAAGCACCTGCCAGTGCTGATGGTGACTGCCGAAGCCAAGCGCGAGCAGATCATCGAAGCAGCCCAGGCCGGCGTAAACGGCTATGTGGTCAAACCCTTCACGGCCCAGGCGTTGAAAGAAAAAATCGAGAAGATTTTCGAACGCATCGGTTGAACTGCGCCACGGGGGAGCTATGGGGCATAACGAATCATCCCAGGGCGATTTTGAATCGACCCTGAAAAAACACGCCGTCGAATTGGTCGCGAGCCTTGAAAAGGGCAGGTTCGGCGATGCTGTGCAATTGATCCATGAGCTCAACCAGACCCGTGACCGTGGCCTGTATCAGGAAGTGGGCAAGCTCACCCGCGAGTTGCATAGCGCGATCGTCAATTTCCAGATTGACCCGCACATGCCGCAAGCCGAGGAAGTGTCACAGATCACCGACGCCACCGAGCGCCTGGGGTATGTGGTCAAGCTGACCGAAGCCGCCGCCAACCGCACCATGGACCTGGTGGAAAACGCCACGCCGCTGGTCAACAGCCTGGCTGACGAAGCCCAGGGCTTGAGCACCGACTGGGGACGGTTCATGCGGCGCGAAGTCGGGGCTGAGGAGTTTCGAGAACTGGCCCGGCGCGTCGACGGCTTCCTGGCGCGCAGCAGCACGGACAACCGCGCCGTGTCGAGCAACCTCAACGACATCCTGCTCGCCCAGGATTACCAGGACCTCACGGGCCAGGTGATCAAGCGCGTGACTCAATTGGTCACCGAAGTGGAAAGCAACCTGCTCAAGCTCGTGCTGATGGCCAGCCAGGTGGATCGCTTTGCGGGCATCGAACATGACCGTGCAGCGATGCTTGCAGAAAAAGATCCACAAAAACATCTCTCGAAGGGTGAAGGTCCGCAGATTCATGCCGATAAAAGAGAAGACGTTATGTCCGGTCAGGACGATGTGGACGATTTGCTATCGAGCCTTGGATTCTAGGTTTTCGGGTTTTTAGACCTTTAGGAGCACCCCCTTAATGAGCTTCGGCGCCGATGAAGAGATCCTTCAGGATTTCCTGGTTGAGGCCGGCGAAATTCTGGAGCAACTGTCCGAGCAACTGGTCGAGCTGGAAAGCCGTCCGGATGACGCGGACTTGCTCAATGCAATTTTTCGCGGTTTTCACACTGTAAAAGGGGGCGCCGGCTTCCTCCAGCTCAACGAGCTGGTGGAGTGCTGCCACATCGCCGAGAACGTGTTCGACATCCTGCGCAAGGGCGAACGTCGCGTTGACTCGGAATTGATGGATGTGGTCCTCGAAGCGCTGGACGCGGTGAACGGCATGTTCGGCGAAGTACGCGAGCGCAGCCCGGTCACGGGGGCAACTCCTGAGTTGCTGGCGGCACTGGCGCGTCTGGCCGAGCCGCAATCGGCCGACGAGGCGCCTGTCGTACCGGTTGCTGCAGTGGCCGAAGCACCAGTGGTTGAAGCCGATTCAGGCGATATTACCGATAACGAATTCGAGCAATTGCTGGACTCGCTGAACGCCGTCAAGGCCCAGGCCGAGGCGCCAGCCGTTGCTCCAGCACCTGCCAGCGAAGTGCCTGCCAGCGACGAAATCACCGACGCCGAGTTCGAGTCATTGCTCGATCAACTGCACGGCAAGGGCAAATTCGCCGTCAATGCAGTGGCCCCGGCGCCCGTCGCGCCGCCAGAGCCGAAAGCCGCCGGCGATAGCTCGGACATCACCGACGAAGAATTTGAAGCGCTGCTCGATCAACTGCACGGCAAGGGCAACTTTGCGGTCGAGGCGCTGGAGTCGGCCATCGCATCGGTGCCTGTACCGGCAGCGCCCACTGCAGCAGCGGCCGGCAGTGATCTGATCAGCGATCATGAGTTCGAAGCCCTGCTCGACGAATTGCACGGCAAAGGCAAGTTCAGCGAAGTGGGCACCGCGACAGCGGCGAGCGGCGCTAGCGCCTCGGTGCCGGTGCCGGCTGCCAAGGTCGTCGCACCCAAGCCTGTGGCCAAGGCGCCCGAACCGAAAGCCGCAGCGCCGGCACCCGTTGCCGCCGCTGTACCGGCTGCGGCCCGTGCCCCGGCCGCGCCGCCCGCGGAAAAAACCGCCAGCGAAGCCGAGACCACCGTGCGGGTCGATACCGCGCGGCTCGACGAGATCATGAACATGGTCGGCGAGTTGGTGCTGGTGCGTAACCGCCTGGTCCGCCTGGGTGCCAACAGCGCCGACGAAGCCATGTCCAAGGCCGTTTCGAACCTCGACGTGGTCACGGCCGACCTGCAGACCGCGGTCATGAAGACCCGGATGCAACCGATCAAGAAAGTCTTCGGGCGCTTCCCGCGCCTGGTTCGCGACCTGGCGCGCCAGCTCAAGAAAGAGATCAACCTGGAGCTGGTCGGCGAAGACACCGACCTCGACAAGAACCTGGTCGAAGCCCTGGCCGACCCGCTGGTCCACCTGGTGCGCAACGCGGTCGACCACGGCATCGAATCGCCGGAAGAACGCGAAGCCTCGGGCAAGGCCCGTGGCGGCAAGGTGATCCTGGCGGCCGAGCAAGAGGGCGATCACATCCTGTTGTCGATCTCCGACGACGGCAAGGGCATGGACCCGAACGTCCTGCGGGCCATCGCGGTAAAACGCGGCGTGATGGACAAGGACGCGGCCGATCGCCTGAGCGATACCGAGTGCTACAACCTGATCTTCGCCCCGGGCTTCTCGACCAAGACCGAGATCTCCGACGTGTCGGGTCGTGGCGTGGGCATGGACGTGGTGAAAACCAAGATCTCCCAGCTCAACGGCTCGATCAACATCTACTCGGCCAAGGGCCAGGGCTCGAAGATCGTCATCAAGGTGCCGCTGACCCTGGCGATCATGCCGACCCTGATGGTCATGCTCGGCAACCAGGCGTTCGCCTTCCCACTGGTGAACGTCAACGAGATCTTCCACCTCGACCTGTCGCGCACCAACGTGGTGGACGGCCAGGAAGTGGTGATCGTGCGGGACAAGGCGCTGCCGTTGTTCTACCTCAAGCGCTGGCTGGTCAGCTCCGCCGCTCACGAAGAGCAGCGCGAAGGCCATGTGGTGATCCTTTCGGTGGGCACCCAGCGAATCGGCTTTGTCGTCGACCAGCTGGTGGGCCAGGAAGAAGTGGTCATCAAGCCATTGGGCAAAATGCTCCAGGGAACCCCGGGCATGTCGGGCGCCACCATTACCGGTGACGGTCGCATCGCGCTGATTCTCGATGTCCCGAGCATGCTCAAGCGTTACGCCACACGGCGTATTTGATTCTGCCGCGCGGGGCCACTGATGCCCCGCTGCGTCTAATGGAGTGTTTATGGCAGTCAAGGTCCTGGTGGTGGACGATTCGGGGTTTTTCCGCCGCCGCGTCTCGGAAATTCTTTCAGCGGATGTGAATATCCAGGTCGTCGGCACGGCGACCAACGGCAAAGAGGCGATCGATCAGGCGCTGGCCCTCAAGCCGGACGTGATCACCATGGACTACGAGATGCCGATGATGGATGGCATCACCGCAGTACGGCACATCATGCAGCGCTGCCCGACCCCGGTGCTGATGTTTTCCTCGCTGACCCATGAAGGCGCCCGGGTCACCCTGGATGCGCTGGATGCCGGCGCGGTGGACTTCCTGCCGAAGAACTTCGAAGACATCTCGCGCAACCCCGAGAAGGTCAAGCAACTGCTGTGCGAGAAGATTCTGAGCATCTCGCGCAGCAATCGTCGTGTCAGCAGCTACAGCGCACCAGCGCCGGTGGCCGCGCCGGCACTGACACCAACGCCTGTGAGCACCATCGGTTATGGCAGCAGTGCGCCTGTGCGTCCGGCACCGGCTCCACTCCCGACCCGTGCCCCCGTGCACGCGCCGTCGTCACCCGCGCCAAAACGCAAAGCCTACAAACTGGTGGCCATCGGTACGTCCACCGGCGGCCCGGTTGCCCTGCAGCGGGTACTGACCCAACTGCCGGCGAACTTCCCGGCCCCCATCGTACTGGTCCAGCACATGCCGGCGGCCTTCACCAAGGCATTTGCCGAGCGCCTGGACAAGCTCTGCCGGATCAGCGTCAAGGAAGCCGAGGACGGCGACATCCTGCGTCCGGGCCTGGCGCTGTTGGCGCCCGGTGGCAAGCAGATGATGGTCGATGGCCGGGGCGCGGTGAAAATCCTCCCCGGCGACGAGCGCTTGAACTACAAGCCGTGCGTGGACATCACCTTCGGTTCGGCGGCCAAGTCCTACGGCGACAAAGTTCTGGCGGTGGTACTGACCGGCATGGGCGCCGACGGCCGTGAAGGCGCGCGCCTGCTCAAGCAAAGCGGCAGTTCGATCTGGGCCCAGGATGAAGCCAGCTGCGTGATCTACGGCATGCCCATGGCCATCGTCAAGGCCGAACTGGCCGACGCAGTGTATGCATTGGATGACATCGGCCGGCACATCGTCGAGGCCTGTGTCTGATGGACGTTTTAAGTCTCATCGGCATCATCATGGCGTTCGTCGCCATCATAGGCGGCAACTACCTCGAAGGCGGACATATCGGTGCGCTGGCCAACGGTCCGGCCGCGTTGATCGTGATGGGCGGGACCATTGGCGCGGCGTTGCTGCAATCGCCCATGAGCGCCTTCAAACGGGCCATGCAGATTCTGGCGTGGATCCTGTTTCCGCCACGGGTCGACCTGGCCGGTGGCATTGACCGGGTCGTCAACTGGAGCCTGACCGCCCGCAAGGAAGGCTTGCTCGGGCTGGAAGGGGTGGCCGATGCCGAGCCCGACAGTTACTCGCGTAAAGGCTTGCAGCTGCTGGTCGATGGCGTCGAGCCGGAAGCGATCCGCAGCATTCTCGAGGTGGATTTCTACACCCAGGAAAGCCGCGACATCGAAGCCGCCAAGGTTTTCGAAAGCATGGGTGGTTATGCGCCGACCATCGGCATCATCGGTGCGGTGATGGGCCTGATTCATGTCATGGGTAACCTGGGGGATCCGTCGCAATTGGGCAATGGCATCGCCGTGGCCTTCGTCGCCACCATCTATGGCGTGGCCAGTGCCAACCTGGTGTTGCTGCCGATTGCCGCCAAGCTCAAGTCCATCGCGTTGCGCCAGTCGCGTTATCGCGAAATGTTGCTGGAAGGGATCCTGTCGATCGCCGAAGGTGAAAACCCACGCTCTATCGAGTTGAAGCTTCAGGGCTTCATGGATTGATGGGGGTAATGGACCATGGCTCGTCGTCGTCAACATGATGAACATGTAAACCATGAACGTTGGCTCGTTTCCTACGCCGACTTCATCACGTTGCTCTTCGCGTTTTTCGTGGTGATGTACTCGATTTCGTCGATCAACGAAGGCAAGTACAAAGTCATTTCCGAGGCATTGATCGGCGTCTTCACCGACACCGATCGCGCGCTCAAGCCGATTCCCATCGGTGACGAACGACCGAAGACCGTGACCCCGGCCAAGCCGCTGGTCAAGGACAGTGACCAGGTCGATGCGGGTGTCTCGGGTGCCAGCGATCCGCTCAAAAGCATCGCCGATGATATCAGTGCGGCCTTCGGCGACCTGATCAGTTCCAACCAGATGACCGTTCGCGGCAACGAGTTGTGGGTCGAGATCGAACTCAATTCCAGCCTGTTGTTCGGCAGCGGCGATGCCATGCCCAGCGACATTGCGTTCAACATCATCGACAGGGTCGCGAAGATCCTGAAACCATTCGACAACCCGATCCACGTCGAAGGGTTCACCGACGATCAACCGATCCGCACCTCGCAGTACCCCACCAACTGGGAGCTGTCTTCGGCCCGCTCGGCCAGCATCGTTCGCATGCTGGCGATGCAGGGGGTCAATCCCGGTCGGCTGGCGTCGGTGGGGTATGGCGAGTTCCAGCCAGTGGCCAATAACGCCACGGCCGAGGGCCGGGCGCGCAACCGTCGCGTGGTGCTGGTGGTGTCGCGCAACCTGGACGTGCGCCGCAGCCTCACCGCGACCGGCGCGGCCAATGCACAACCGGATGCCGCATTGAAGCGTGCTGGCACACAAACTGCACCGACCAAGGTCATGTCGCCGGTACGGGAGAACGCCGTCAATTCTCCGTCACCCGCATTAACACGTTGAGCTAATTCTCGGCCGATCCGTTCGGCCGGGAGGAACAATCGAATGAGAGTCTGGGCAGTCGCCAATCAAAAAGGTGGTGTCGGTAAAACCACTTCCTCCATCGCTTTAGCCGGGTTGCTGGCCGAGGCGGGCAAGCGCGTGGTCGTGGTCGATCTCGACCCCCACGGCTCCATGACCAGCTATTTCGGTTACGACCCCGACAGCCTGGAACACAGCTGCTACGACCTGTTCCTGCATAAAGGCAGCGTGCCCCAGGGACTGCCTGGCCAGTTGTTGCTGCCCACCAGTCACGAATCCATTTCCCTGTTGCCCTCGAGCACCGCGCTGGCCACCCTTGAGCGCCAGTCGCCGGGCCAGAGTGGCCTGGGCCTGGTGATCGCCAAGAGCCTGGCGCAGTTGTGGCAGGACTTCGATTACGCCGTGATCGACAGCCCGCCGTTGCTCGGGGTACTGATGGTCAATGCCTTGGCGGCGAGCCAGCAACTGGCAATCCCGGTGCAGACCGAACACCTGGCGGTCAAAGGCCTGGAGCGCATGGTCAACACCCTGGCGATGATCAATCGGTCGCGCAAACAGGCCTTGCCGTTCACCATCGTGCCAACCCTGTTCGATCGCCGCACGCAGGCCTCCCTCGGTACGCTGCGGGTGTTGCGCGATAAATTCCCGGAAGAAATCTGGCAGGGCTACATCCCGGTCGACACGCGCTTGCGCGATGCCAGCCGGGCGGGGCTGACGCCTTCGCAATTCGACGGCAAGAGCCGTGGCGTCGTCGCCTACCGCGCGTTGCTCAAGCATCTGCTGGCGGCGCAGCTTGTCGCGCAGGTGGCATAAGAATGAGCCCGATACCTGTAGGAGCAAGCTTGCTCGCGATGGTCGTCAACGATAACGCTGGAAACCTGGCACCCCGCGGCGCTCCGATGTTCTTCGCGAGCAAGCTCGCTCCTACATTAGGGGTGAGTCAGTGAATCGTCCGGTAAAGGTCACATCGCGCCCGCAACTGGCGCTGCAGTCGTATCTGGACAGCTTGTTGCAGGAAGTCACCGAGGAACTCTCGGTGGACATCGAAGCCGCGTCGGAAGTAGTCGAGGCCGAAGCTGCGCTCGACGAGTTCCAGGCCGCTGTGCTCGAGGAGCAGGCCCGGGATGCACAGAAGGGCGCTGTCCCGGATGTTGCGCCTGTCGTACCTGTGGCGAAGCCCGAGGTTGCTGTAATCGAAGCGCCGCCACCGGTCCTGACGCCGGTATCGACCATCGCGCCGTTGCTGCAGGCCCTGGTGCCTCCGGTCGTCGAAGTGCATCTGCCACCGGCCAGCACGCCGCCACCGGTAGAAAACGACGGTCGTCCGGCCTGGGCGGCCGAACCTTTCGAATGCCTGTTGTTCGATGTCGCCGGGCTGACCCTGGCGGTGCCGCTGGTATGCCTGGGCTCGATCTATCCATTGGCGGGTCATGAGCTGACGTCGCTGTTCGGTCAGCCGGACTGGTTCCTCGGCATCCTGCCGAGCCAGGCGGGCAACCTGAAGGTATTGGACACGGCCCGTTGGGTCATGCCCGATCGGTACCGCGAGGACTTCAAGCAGGGCTTGCAGTACGTGATCTCCGTCCAAGGCTACGAGTGGGGGCTGGCGGTGCACCAGGTCAGTCGCTCGTTGCGCCTGGACCCGAACGAAATCAAATGGCGCAGCCACCGCGGCCAACGGCCATGGCTGGCGGGCACCGTGATAGAACACATGTGTGCATTGCTCGATGTATCCGAACTGGCCGAGTTGATCGCCAGTGGTGGGGCCAGGCACATGGGCGGCAGCAAGCCGGCCCATAAACCTACATAACAGAACAACACCGCCAGGGCGGTTTCTTGAGGGGATCAGGGTATGAATGACAAGGCAACGGCGGCAAAGGGTTCCGAAGATCCGATCCTGCAATGGGTCACCTTCAAGCTGGACAATGAAACCTACGGCATCAACGTGATGCGCGTCCAGGAAGTCCTGCGCTACACCGAAATCGCCCCGGTACCGGGCGCCCCGAGCTACGTGCTGGGCATCATCAACCTGCGTGGCAACGTGGTCACCGTGATCGACACCCGCCAGCGCTTTGGCCTGATGAATGCCGAAATCAGCGACAACACCCGCATCGTCATCATCGAAGCCGACAAGCAAGTGGTCGGGATCATGGTCGACAGCGTGGCCGAAGTGGTTTACCTGCGTCAGTCGGAAATCGAGACGGCGCCGAACGTCGGTAACGAAGAATCCGCCAAGTTCATCCAAGGCGTGTGCAACAAGAACAACGAACTGCTGATCCTGGTCGAACTGGACAAGATGATGAGCGAAGAAGAATGGTCGGACCTGGAGAACATCTGATTGATCCTCGAGGTAGCGGTCATTGTCCTGTTCCTGTTGTGGGCAGGCACGCTGGCAATGTTTCTGTCTTACGTGCGTGGCCAGAAGTTGATCGCTGCGCAACAGGCCCAGGGCGATGCGCAGCGTGACCAGCGCATCAAGGACCTGGGCCGGCGCGTCGACAATTACCAGAACGGCAATGTGAGCATGGGCGAAGACCTGCATGAATTGCGCGCGATCGTCACGCCCTTGCCGGACCGACTGGCCCGGTTGGAACAGCGTGATCCGTCGAGCCTGTCGTTTGAACAGGCGGCGAAACTGGTCGGGATGGGCGCCAGCGTCGACGAACTGACCCAGTCCTGCGGTTTGACCCAGGCTGAGGCGGAGTTGATGAGCAAGTTGCACAAGGGCAGCTAGAAGCTTCAAGTGGCAAGCTTTAAGCAACAGCAAAAGATCGCAGCCTTCGGCAGCTCCTACAGGGGTTACGTTCACCTGTAGGAGCTGGCTTGCCAGCGAAGACCTTCGAAAGATCACCGCCATTTATAGTTTTATTTGATAGAGCAAATGTCAATTTGTTAATTCGAATTTCAAACGTTTGAATCCTGTTACTTTTGATAGTTGAGTCGTTTTGTCGAAAACCTTAGTTTGAATTCGAACCTGTCTTGCAGGCTCGATCACTCATATGTGAAGTTCAAACTTCAAGGAATGTATCGCATGGAACAGCAACGAAATCGTCATACCGGAATCATTGCGTCTTTTCAGTTGGAAGATCCAGGTTGGCCAGTCATAACACCAGCGGCAAAAGGAACGGTTCGATCCGCACTTGATAATAATCTATACGATCTTCGCGGACGTGACTTCATGGGGATGGAGCGCCTGTTACCCCTTGTAGGCGTGCGTATTTCTTTTGTGCTGGTCCGGTGGAACGACGGTAAAGTGACCGCGGGTGATATTCGCCTGGAAAACAGAGATCGCGATGCCTGATTGAGGTATTGCTGTCAGTCGTGTGTTGGCTGCCTCTCTATATGGGGGCAGTCAGCACTTGGCCCTTTCAATAATCGTCTCCCTGCCCGGTGATATCGCGTTCCACTATCATCGAATCCAGATCCTGCCCCGCCGGAAACTTCCCTTTCAAATTCCACGCGAACGCAATGATCTCGGCAATCGTCAGATAAAGCTCCTGGGGAATACTGTCCCCCAATTCCATCCGCGCCAGCAAACTCACAAGTTCGGCGTTTTCATAGATCGGCACTTCGCAATCGCGGGCGATGCGCAGGATTTCTTCTGCCAGTTCTTCGTCGCCCTTGGCGGTGAGGGTCGGAGCGTGGGTGCCGTCGTATTTGAGGGCGATGGCCTGGCGTGGGGGGGTGGGGTTTTTCATGCGTTTTCGTCGACCCAGCGTTGTTCGAGGCGGGTTTGTGGGCCTTGGGGCGGTTTGCCGAGGTGGCAGTCGAGATCGCCGACGTTCAGCCCCGCTGCCAGCATTCGTTGGCGCAGTGCCGCCAGGTTGCTTTCGATCAGGCTGGCGGTGTAGGCGCGTTCGGCCCACAGCTGGCTGCTGAGGCTGCCCTGGATCAGCTGTGCCTGAACCTGCAACGGACCTAGCGGTTCCATGTCGAACGCCAGTTCGATGCGCCAGAGTTGTTGCTTGGGCGTGCGTTCTTCAGGGCGTTCCTTGGCTTGTTCTCTTTCGGGTGCTTCCTCGCGCTGGAACTTGATCTGCAGTGGCACGATGTCCTGCAGGTTGCGCATCGGGATCTCCAGCTGCCAGGTACTCATCAGGCGTCCGTCCGAGGTGACGCCGGTCTGTTCGAGACCGGACAGCTGGTGACTCTGCAGGCGGGAAACCGCTGCGGCGGCCAGGCGCAGCAGGTGTTCCAGATCGTCTTCGCCTTCGGCGCTTTGTAGCTGCCGCTCAGGCAGCGGAAAACCGTTCGGCGACGGTTTGGCGCTGACCTGCCCGAGCATGCCCAGGGCATTGCGCACGAAGCTCGGCATGGCCTGGGCCAGGGTGTTGCCGGCGATGATCGCGCTGAGGTGAGTGCTGGCCGGCAGCCCGGAGGACAATTGGCCGATCAGTTTGAGCAGGTCGCCCTTCATGTCGGGCGCCAGGTTCTGACCGCCCAGCAATTTCGATTCGAGGAATGCGCCGCTGCTGGCCAGCGCCAGGGCCAGGCCTTTGGCGCTGCTCAATTGCTGGATGTCCGGCAGGCCCGCGAGCAATCGGTCCACGGCCGCGCGCAGGTCGCTGGAGGTCTGGTCCGAGGTCGGCAGGTTTTGCAGCAGTTTGAGCAAGCCGTCCAGCGAGCCCTGGCGACTTCGCTGGCTCAGCAGTTGCTGGGTCACGGCCAATTGTTCCTGGCGACTGCTCAAGGGCACGAACTTCAAGGTCTGAGCATCCTGCACCTGGGCGCTGAGCAAGGTGCCGATGCGCAACGGCTGCGCGCTGTCGAGGCTCAGCGTGCTGCCGCTCAGCGCTGTGTTGAGCAGGCTGACCATCGAGCGAAACACCGTGGGTTGCCCCGGCACTTGTGGCAACACCTGGGAAGTCAGCACCTTACCCTGCAGCAGGGTGCCGACCGGCATTTGCGCCGTGTCGATGCGGGTGAGGGTGGCGACGCTGGCGGCGAGAGCTTGCTGCACGGTGATCGCCAGGTTGCCCGCCGAAGGCTGGGTGACCGCGACGCTGGTGCCTTGGGCCAAGGGTTGGTTGCTGAGGGCCTGGAGCGTGGTCTGTCGGCCGCTTTCCAGGGTGAGCTTGAGCAACAATTGAAACGCCTGGTCCGCCTGCTTGAGCGACAGCACTTCGGCCTTGGCAGTCTGCCCTGCGCTGATCAGGCCCTCCATCGGCGTCAGTAGCTTGAGCAGTTCGCCGTTGACCGCCTGCGGGCGCGAGGTCGCCGGGGCGGCCTGCGGTAGCGGGAGGATGTTCATTTCGCCGGTCATACGCGGTCACAACCTTGGGAAATTGCACGCTTGAGAGTAGGAAATGGCATGTATAATGCCGCTCCGTTGTATACAGAGTGCGGTAATTTTTCGCAGTTATTTGACGCAGCTCTCTCGTTCGGGCCGCCAATACCTTTATTCTGCATCTCTTTAACGGCCGCTCCAGCGCCGACTTGAACCGTATAAGGCCCGTGAACCCTTGACCAGTCCAGTCCTGCAAACCGTTGCCCTTGCCTGTGAGCGAGACCTTCGGCTGCTCTTCGAAAATCTCGATTTGAGAATGGCCAGTGGCGAAATGGTACAAATCAGTGGCCCCAACGGCAGTGGCAAGACCAGCCTGTTGCGCCTGTTGTCGGGCCTGATGCACCCGACGGCCGGTCAAGTGCTGCTCAACGGTCAACCGCTGAGCGAGCAGCGCACCGAGCTTGCACGCAATCTTTTATGGATCGGCCATGCCGCCGGGATCAAGGATTTGCTGACCCCGCAGGAGAACCTGAGCTGGCTGTGCGCCCTGCATCAACCCGCGTCCCATGAGGCGATCTGGCAGGCCTTGGCGGCTGTCGGGCTGCGCGGTTTCGAGGATGTGCCATGTCATACGCTGTCCGCCGGTCAACAGCGCCGCGTGGCTCTGGCGCGGCTGTATCTGGACAGCCCACCGCTGTGGATCCTCGATGAGCCGTTCACCGCCCTCGACAAGCAAGGCGTGGCGCAGCTCGAGGAACACCTGGCCGGCCACTGCGAGCGCGGCGGCATGGTGGTCCTGACCACTCACCACACACTGAGCCGCGTGCCGGCGAGCTATCGCGACATTGATCTGGGGAACTGGGCCGTATGAGTGTTTTCGGCCTGTTGGTCGCCCGCGAGGCCCGTTTGCTGTTCCGCCGTCCGGCTGAGCTGGCCAATCCGCTGGTGTTCTTTGCCATCGTCGTTTCGCTGTTCCCGCTGGCGGTCGGTCCTGAGTCTCAATTGTTGCAAACCTTGTCGCCGGGACTGGTCTGGGTGGCGGCCCTTTTGTCGGTCCTGCTCTCGCTGGACGGGCTCTTCCGCAGTGATTTCGAGGATGGATCGCTGGAACAGTGGGTCCTTTCGCCGCACCCGCTGGCTCTTCTGGTATTGGCCAAGGTGCTGGCACACTGGGTGTTTTCCGGCCTGGCACTGGTTTTGCTCGCGCCTTTGCTGGCGTTGATGCTCGGTTTGCCTGCCGCCTGTCTGCCAGTGTTGCTGCTTTCCCTATTGCTGGGTACACCGGTGCTGAGCCTGCTCGGTGCGGTGGGCGCGGCCCTGACGGTCGGTTTGAAGCGCGGTGGCCTGTTGCTGGCGTTGCTGATCCTGCCGTTGTACATCCCGGTGTTGATCCTTGGCAGTGGCGCCTTGCAGGCGGCCTTGCAGGGCATGCCGGCGACTGGTTATCTCTTGTGGCTTGGTAGCCTGACCGCCCTGGCGATAACCCTGACACCTTTTGCAATAGCTGCTGGCCTGAAGATCAGCGTCGGCGAATAATAATGAGGCCTGATCATTTTTTGATCACTTCTTTGGAAGAAAGGCAGGCCCTGGCTCTTCACAGTAAAGAGCAACCGTGACGGAAACAAAGTATGAACTGGACGTGGTTTCACAAGCTCGGCTCGCCCAAATGGTTTTACGGCATCAGCGGCAAAATGCTGCCCTGGCTGAGCGTCGCGGCGTTGCTGCTGATTGGCGTTGGCGTGGTCTGGGGCCTGGCCTTCGCGCCGCCGGACTACCAGCAGGGCAACAGCTTTCGCATCATCTATATCCACGTCCCGGCCGCGATGCTGGCCCAGTCCATCTACGTAATGCTGGCCGTGTGCGGCATCGTCGGGCTGGTGTGGAAAATGAAGCTGGCCGACGTTGCCCTGCAGTGCGCGGCGCCCATCGGAGCCTGGATGACCGCCGTGGCGCTGGTCACCGGGGCTATCTGGGGCAAGCCGACCTGGGGCTCGTGGTGGGTCTGGGATGCACGCCTAACGTCCATGCTGATCCTGCTTTTCCTGTACTTCGGTCTTATTGCGCTGGGCAACGCCATCAGCAATCGTGACAGCGCGGCCAAGGCGTGCGCGGTGCTGGCGATTGTCGGCGTGATCAATATCCCTATCATCAAGTATTCGGTGGAGTGGTGGAACACCCTGCATCAGGGCGCGACCTTCACCCTCACGGAAAAACCGGCGATGCCCGCCGAGATGTGGCTGCCCTTGCTGCTGACGGCGCTGGGTTTCTACTGTTTCTTCGGCGCGGTGTTGCTGCTGCGCATGCGCCTCGAAGTGCTCAAGCGCGAAGCCCGGGCCAGCTGGGTCAAGGCCGAAGTCGAACACAGCCTGGAGGTCGCTCGATGAGTTTTGCTTCATTCGGCGACTTCCTCGCCATGGGCCATCATGGCCTGTATGTCTGGTCGGCCTATGGCATCTGCCTGGCGGTGCTGGCCCTCAACGTGGCGGCGCCAATCCTGGCCCGCAAGCGGTATCTGCAACAAGAGGCGCGTCGTCTGCGCCGGGAGAACGGCAAGTGAATCCGCTGCGTAAAAAGCGTCTCATCATCATTCTGGCGATCCTGGTCGGGGTCGGCGCCGCCGTGGGCCTGGCCCTGAGCGCCCTGCAGCAGAACATCAACCTGTTTTACACACCGACCCAGATCGCCAATGGCGAAGCCCCGCAGGACACGCGCATCCGCGCCGGAGGCATGGTCGAGGCGGGCTCCCTGCAGCGTTCCAGCGACTCGCTGGACGTGAAGTTCGTCGTCACCGATTTCAACAAATCCGTGACCATCACGTATCGCGGCATCCTCCCAGACCTGTTCCGCGAAGGGCAGGGCATCGTCGCCCTGGGCAAGCTCAATGCCGATGGCGTGGTAGTGGCCGATGAAGTGCTGGCCAAGCACGATGAAAAGTACATGCCGCCGGAAGTGACCAAGGCCCTGAAAGACAGCGGCCAGTCGGCACCCACTCCCGCGAAAGAGGGCTAACTGATGACATCTGGAATCTTTATCCCGGAGCTGGGCCACCTGGCCATGATCCTGGCGCTGTGCTTCGCCCTGGTTCAGGCCGTGGTGCCGTTGGTTGGCGCCTGGCGCGGTGACCGCTTGTGGATGAGCCTGGCCCAGCCGGCCGCGTGGGGCCAGTTCGCCTTCCTGCTGTTCGCCTTCGGTTGCCTGACCTACGCGTTCATGGCCGACGATTTCTCCGTCGCCTATGTCGCCAGCAACTCCAACAGCGCATTGCCCTGGTACTACAAGTTCAGCGCCGTGTGGGGCGCGCACGAAGGTTCGTTGCTGCTCTGGGCGTTGATCCTCGGCGGCTGGACGTTCGCCGTGTCGGTGTTCTCCCGCCAGTTGCCGCAAGTGATGCTGGCGCGGGTGCTGGCGGTGATGGGCATGATCAGTACCGGTTTCCTGCTGTTCCTGATCCTCACCTCGAACCCGTTCAAGCGCATCCTGCCGCAAATACCCAGCGATGGCGCCGACCTCAATCCATTGCTGCAGGATATCGGCCTGATCGTTCACCCACCGATGCTGTACATGGGTTACGTCGGGTTCTCGGTGGCGTTCGCCTTCGCTATCGCCGCGTTGATGGGCGGTCGTCTTGATGCTGCGTGGGCGCGTTGGTCGCGTCCGTGGACCATCGTCGCCTGGGCCTTCCTCGGTATCGGCATCACCCTGGGCTCCTGGTGGGCCTACTACGAACTCGGCTGGGGCGGCTGGTGGTTCTGGGACCCGGTGGAAAACGCTTCGTTCATGCCCTGGCTGGTGGGCACCGCGCTGATTCACTCGTTGGCGGTCACGGAAAAACGTGGCGTGTTCAAGAGCTGGACCGTGTTGCTGGCCATTGCCGCCTTTTCGTTGAGCCTGCTGGGCACCTTCCTCGTGCGCTCCGGCGTGCTGACCTCGGTGCATGCCTTTGCCTCGGACCCCGAGCGCGGTGTGTTCATCCTGATCTTCCTGCTGTTCGTGGTGGGCGGTTCGCTGACCCTGTTCGCCTTGCGCGCACCGGTGGTCAAGAGCCAGGTCGGTTTCAACCTCTGGTCCCGGGAAACCCTGTTGCTGGGCAACAACCTGGTGCTGGTGGTGGCGGCTTCGATGATCCTGCTGGGCACCTTGTATCCGTTGATCCTGGATGCCATGACCGGTGCCAAGCTGTCGGTCGGCCCGCCGTACTTCAACGCGCTGTTCATTCCGTTGATGGCGTTGTTGATGCTGGTGATGGCGGTCGGCGTGATCGTGCGCTGGAAAGACACCCCGGTGAAATGGCTGCTGGGCATGCTGACCCCGGTGTTGCTCGGCAGCGCCGCGCTGGCGGTGGTGGCGGGCGTTGCCTACGGCGATTTCAACTGGGCGGTGCTGGCGACCTTCATGCTCGCGGCCTGGGTGTTGCTGGCCGGTGTGCGTGACATCTTCGACAAGACCCGCCACAAAGGCCTGGTCAAGGGCCTGCCGACCCTGACCCGCAGCTACTGGGGCATGCAGGTGGCCCACCTGGGTATCGCCGTCTGCGCCCTCGGCGTGGTGTTGTCGAGCCAGAACAGTGCCGAGCGCGACCTGCGCCTGGCGCCGGGTGAATCCATGGCCCTGGGCGGTTATCAGTTCATCTTCGAAGGCGCCAAACACTTCGAAGGCCCGAACTTCACGTCCGACAAGGGCACGGTACGGGTGATCAAGGACGGCAAGGAAGTCAGCGTCCTGCACCCGGAAAAACGTCTCTACACGGTACAGAACTCGGTGATGACCGAAGCCGGGATCGATGCCGGTTTCACCCGTGACCTCTACGTCGCCCTCGGCGAACCGCTGGGGGATGGCGCCTGGGCGGTGCGCGTGCACGTCAAGCCGTTCGTGCGCTGGATCTGGTTCGGTGGTTTGCTCACCGGTCTCGGCGGGTTGCTGGCGGCATTGGATGGCCGATATCGGGTCAAGGTGAAAAGCCGCGTGCGTGAAGCACTGGGCATGTCTGGAGCTACTGCATGAGACGTTGGTTGTTGCTGTTGCCACTGGCGATTTTCCTGGTGGTGGCTGTTTTCCTGTATCGCGGCCTGTACCTGGACCCCGCCGAGTTGCCCTCGGCGATGATCGGCAAACCGTTTCCGGAGTTTTCCCTGCCGGCGGTGCAGGGCGACAAGACCCTGACCCGCGCCGACATCCTCGGCAAGCCGGCACTGGTCAACGTCTGGGGCACCTGGTGCATTTCCTGCCGGGTCGAGCACCCGGTGCTGAACAAGCTGGCCGAGAAGGGCGTGGTGATCTACGGCATCAACTACAAGGACGTCAACGCCGACGCCTTGAAGTGGCTGGCGGAATTCCACAACCCGTATCAACTGGACATCCGTGACGATGCCGGCACCCTGGGCCTGAACCTCGGTGTGTACGGCGCCCCGGAAACCTTCTTCATCGACGCCAAGGGCATCATCCGCGACAAGTTCGTCGGTGTGATCGACGAGCAGGTCTGGCGCGAAAAACTGGCGGCCAAGTACCAGGCACTGGTCGATGAGGCCAAGCCATGAAGCGCTTTCTAGCCGCTGTGGTATTGGGCTTGAGCCTGGCCGGCGTGGCCCACGCTGCCATCGACACCTACGAGTTCGCCAAGGAAGGCGATCGCGAGCGTTTTCGCGAGTTGACCAAGGAACTGCGTTGCCCCAAGTGCCAGAACCAGGACATCGCCGACTCCAACGCCCCGATCGCCGCCGACCTGCGCAAAGAGATTTTCCGCATGCTCGGCGAGGGCAAGGACAACCAGCAGATCATCGACTTCATGGTCGATCGCTACGGTGATTTTGTCCGCTACAAACCGGCCCTGAACGCCAAGACCGCCTTGCTCTGGTTCGGCCCGGCCGGCTTGCTGCTGGGCGGTTTTGTGGTCATTGCGGTGATCGTCCGCCGTCGTCGCGCGCAACGCGCCGAGACACAGGGCTCGCTTTCTGCCGAGGAGCGCGAGCGCCTCGACCAACTGTTGGATAAAAACCAAGAATGATTGATTTCTGGCTCGCTGCAGGTCTGCTGCTCCTGGTGGCCCTGAGTTTTCTGTTGATCCCCGTTCTGCGTAGTCGTCGCGCCCAGCTCGAAGAGGATCGTACTGCCCTGAACGTGGCGCTGTATCAGGAGCGCGTGGCTGAGCTGCAGGTTCAGCAGGCAGAGGGCGTTCTTGATGCCGCGCAAATGGACGCCGGTCGCGCCGAAGCCGCCCGTGAATTGCTCGCCGACACCGAGGGCGTTGCCGCGCCTCGGATAACGCGCCTGGGCAAGCCGGCGCCGTTGCTGGCGGCAGTCCTGGTGCCGGTGCTGGGCCTGGGTCTGTACCTGCATTTTGGTGCCAGCGACAAGGTCGAGCTGACCCGGGAATTTTCCCAGGCGCCGCAGTCGATGGAAGAAATGACCCGACGCCTGGAGCGCGCGGTCGCGGCGCAGCCGGATTCCGCCGAAGCCCTGTACTTCCTCGGTCGCACCTACATGACCCAGGATCGTCCGGGTGACGCGGCGAAGGCCTTCGAGCGCACCGTCAACCTCGCCGGTCGTCAGCCTGAACTGCTTGGGCAGTGGGCGCAGGCCCAGTACTTCGCCGATGGCAAGAAGTGGTCGGACAAGGTCCAGGCCCTGACCGACGAAGCGCTCAAGGCTGATCCGAAGGAAGTTACCAGCCTTGGCCTGCTGGGCATCGCCGCCTTCGAAGGCCAGCGTTACCAGGAAGCGATCGATTACTGGAATCGCCTGCTGGAGCAACTGCCGCCGGAGGACAAATCCCGCGTCGCGCTGCAGGGTGGTATTACTCGCGCTACCGAGAAACTGGTGGCCAGCGGCGGTCAGGTTGCCAAGGCTGCAGTCGCCAAGCCGGCAGCGTTGCTCAAGGTCAGTGTCGATCTGGCGCCGGACCTCAAGGCCAAGGTTCTGCCCGGTGATAGCGTGTTCATCTTCGCTCGCGCCACCTCGGGCCCACCGGCACCGCTGGCGGCCAAGCGCCTGACCGTGGCTGACCTGCCTGCGACTGTGGAGCTGGGTGATGGCGATGCAATGATGCCGCAGTTGAAACTGTCGAACTTCCCTGAAGTCCAACTGGTTGCGCGCATCTCCCGTGCCGGCCAGCCGACGGCAGGCGAGTGGATCGGTCGCAGCCAGCCCCTGGCCAGCAGCACCACTGCGCCGCAACAACTGACCATCGATAGCCCGGATAAATAAGCCCGGATAAATAACAGGAAACGCCACCATGACCGCCATTGCTCGCATTACCCTGCTCAGCGTTGTTTTGGGGCTGAGCGCTTGTGCGGTCCAACGGCCACCCGAGCAGACGACCCCGCCGCCGATCCCGCCGTCGCAGCCGAGTACCAAGCCGGCGCCCTCGACGGCACCGAGCAAGCCGACCACGCCGGCCAAACCGGCCAAGCCGTTGCCGCGCACCTCGGCAAGCTTTGCGCCGCCACCGGGTGGCAATAGTCATTGGGACCCGAAACTCGGTGTGTATGTGCTCGACGATCAACCGAACACCTTCTACCGCCAGCGCACCTACTACCGCTGGGATAACGGCTGGAGCCGCTCGATCAGCCCGCAAGGGCCGTGGGAAGAGACAGACATCCACGGCGTGCCGGGTGGTTTGGGACGGCAGTTCGGGCAGTAATGCAAAAGGCGACCTTCGGGGTCGCCTTTTTTGTGCATACGAAAAATGTCGGGATAGTCGCAATACCTGTAGGCGCCGGCTTGCTGGCGATGGCGGCATAACGGCCACTATCGGATCGCCAGCAAGCCGGCGCCTACAGGAAGTGCATTTAACCACCCGATCCTTTCTCAACCTTTCACAAAACCTTCATCAAATAGTTATTCCAGCGACTTGTGCGAGTCATAGGGCTGACACGCCCGGTGCCTAAAGTCGGTTGAACTCAAATGCGGCCACGGATGGCTGTTCAACCAGACAGAGAAGCCCATGAACGCAGCTATCCATGTCGATCATCTGAACAAGACCTTTGCGCGTAAAACCGCACTGGTCGACCTCGAACTGACCATCGCGGCCGGTGAGATGGTCGCGCTGATCGGCGCGTCCGGCTCCGGCAAATCCACTTTGCTGCGCCATCTGGCCGGCCTGGCCTGTTGCGATCGCAACAACGGCGGCAGCGTCAAGGTATTGGGTCGCGAAGTGCAGGCCAGCGGGCGGCTCAATGGCAAGGTGCGGCGCCTGCGTGCCGACATCGGCTACATCTTCCAGCAGTTCAACCTGGTCAATCGCCTGAGCGTGCTCGACAACGTACTGCTCGGTTGCCTGGGGCGCATGCCGCGCTGGCGTGGCAACTTGAGCCTGTTCAATGCCGAAGAAAAACAGTTTGCCCTGGAGTCTTTGGATCGTGTTGGCCTGGCCGACCTGGCCTTGCAGCGGGCCTCGACCCTGTCCGGTGGCCAGCAGCAGCGCGTGGCGATTGCGCGCGCCCTGACCCAGCGTGCCGAAGTGATCCTGGCAGACGAGCCAATCGCGTCCCTGGACCCGGAGTCCGCACGCAAGGTCATGGAGATCCTCGCCGATATCAATCGCCGCGACGGCAAGACCGTGGTGGTGACCCTGCATCAAGTCGACTACGCCACCCGTTATTGCCCGCGTGCCGTGGCGCTCAAGGGCGGACGCATTCATTTCGACGGCCGCGCCGCCGACCTGAGCGGCCAGTTCCTCAACGATTTGTACGGTGCCGACATCGACACCAGCCTCATGTGTTCCGAGCACATCAGCGCCGCCGAATCCGCCCCCCGGCTGGTGCTGGCACGCGCGTGATCAGCGTTCTTTTTCCCAACCGTTCACCCTCAGGAAACCCTTCCATGTTGAACCGTATCGGTCGCGTTTTTGCTGGCGCAGCACTGCTCGCCACCTGTGTATTGGGCACCGCCCAGGCTGAAGAAAAAGCCATCAACTTCGGCATCATGTCCACCGAGTCCTCGCAGAACCTCAAGAGCATCTGGCAGCCGTTCCTGGATGACATGCACAAGCAGACCGGCCTGAAGATCAACGCCACTTTCGCGTCCGACTATGCCGGGCTGATCCAGGGCATGCGCTTCAACAAGGTCGACGTTGCCTGGCTGGGCAACAAGGCCGCCATCGAAGCGGTGGACCGCTCCAACGGCGAGATCTTCGCCCAGACCGCCGCGGCCAGCGGTGCCGCCGGCTACTGGAGCCTGTTGATCGCGCGCAAGGACAGCCCGATCAATTCCGTCGACGACATGCTCAAGAACGCCAGGAACCTGACCTTCGGCAACGGCGACCCGAACTCCACCTCGGGCTACCTGGTGCCGGGCTACTACGTGTTCGCCAAGAACAACGTCGATGCCGCCACCGCGTTCAAGCGCACCCTCAACTCCAGCCACGAGGTCAACGCCTTGAGCGTGGCCAAGGGGCAACTGGATGTGGCGACCTTCAACACCGAAAGCTGGGATCGCCTGGAAGTCACCCAGCCGGACAAGGCTGCACTGCTCAAGGTGATCTGGAAGTCGCCGCTGATTCCTGCCGACCCGTTGGTATGGAGCAAGGCGCTGAGCGACAGCGAGAAGCAGAAGATCCGCGATTTCATCTTCAGCTATGGCGATACCGACTCCGAGAAAGCCGTGCTGGCGGGTATGCAGCTGGGCAAGTTCCTCAAATCCAGCGACGACCAGTTGCTGCCGATCCGCCAGCTCGAACTGTTCAAGCAGCGCAGCACGATCAGTGCCGACAGCAAGCTTGAAGAGGCGGACAAGGCCAGGAAGCTCGCGCAAATCGATGCCGAACTGGCCAAGCTGCAGGAGCGCATCACCTTGCTCGAGAAGAGCGACAAAAAGACCGCCAACGCTGGCTGATCCATTACGCGGACCCACAGGGGGCTGCGTCAGCCAATGCAATCGGAAAATTTTAGAGAAAACCTCATGACCACAATGCACGCTGAAGCTGTCGGCAAGCGTTCCTGGCCGCAGTACGCCGGTTGGGGCCTGTTCCTGGTCCTGCTGGCCTGGGCCTGGCATGGCGCCGAGATGAACCCGATGGCGCTGTACCGCGACTCGGGAAACATGGCGACCTTCGCCGCGGATTTCTTCCCACCGGACTTCCATGAATGGCGCGCGTACCTCAAGGAAATGCTCGTCACCGTTCAGATCGCCCTGTGGGGCACGGTGCTGGCAATCATCTGCTCGGTGCCGCTGGGCATTCTCTGCTCGGAAAACATCACCCCCTGGTGGATACACCAACCGCTGCGCCGGGTGATGGACGCCTTCCGTTCGATCAACGAAATGGTGTTCGCCATGTTGTTCGTGGTGGCCGTCGGCCTGGGCCCGTTTGCCGGCGTGCTGGCGCTGTGGATCAGCACCACCGGCGTACTCGCCAAGCTGTTCGCCGAAGCGATCGAGGCGATTGACCCAGGCCCGGTCGAAGGCGTACGAGCCACCGGTGCCAGTGCCTTGCAAGAAGTGATCTACGGGGTGATCCCGCAAGTGATGCCGCTGTGGGTGTCCTACGCGCTGTATCGGTTCGAGGCCAACGTGCGCTCGGCGACGGTGGTGGGGATGGTCGGGGCCGGCGGGATCGGCGTGATTCTCTGGGAGAACATCCGCGCCTTCCAGTTCGTCCAGACCTGCGCCGTACTGCTGGTGATCATCGTCGTCGTCAGCCTGATCGACATCCTGTCGCAACGCCTGCGCAAGCAGTTCATCTGATTTTCGGAGGGGTGCCTGCGGGCGCTTTTTTTAAAGCATGCAGTTGTCTAGACAAGATGAGCCGGTGTACCGCGAATTGGCCGACATCCTGCGTCGGGAGCTGGCGGAATACCGCGCCGGCGATTTCCTTCCGGCGGAAGTGCAGTTGGCCGAACGCTTCGGGGTCAATCGCCATACCTTGCGCCGCGCCATCGATGAGCTGGTGTTCGAAGGCAGCCTGCTGCGGCGCCAGGGCAAGGGCACCCAGGTGCTGGAACGGCCGCTGATTTATTCGATGACCGCGGACAGCGCCTACAGCCAGTCGTTGTCGGCCCAGGGCCTGGGCGTCGAGGCGCTGCTGCTCAAGCGCCGTTACTGCTTCGCCAGCCGTGAAGAAGCGCAGCACCTGGGGATCGCCGAGATGGCGCCGATGATCGAGTTGCAGACCCTGCGCAAGCTCGACAACCAGCCGGTCAGCCTGATCCGCCATCGCTACTGCGCCAGTCACGCGCCGCTGCTGGCGGACTACAACGGCGGCTCGCTGCGTCAGTACCTGCGCGAACGCGACCTGCCGCTGACCCGCACCCAGAGCCTGATCGGCGCCCGCTTGCCCAACCGCGAAGAAGCCGCGCTGCTACTGATGCCCCGGCATTTGCCGGCGCTGAGTGTGTTCACCCTTTCCCGCGATCGCGATGGCCGTGCGGTGGAGCTGGCCCAGTCCACCAGTCGTTCGGATCGCTTCCAGTACCAGGTCGTCACCTGATGGAGAACTCAATGCAAAACCCAGTTCCTCACACCGAACGGCAGCACTGGATCGGTGTGCTGGCCCGCGCCAGTCGCCGTGAAATGCAGCCCTTCGAAGCCGCCCTGCGCGACATCGAATACCAACTGATCCGCGCCCCGGAAATCGGCATGACCCTGGTCCGTGGCCGCATGGGCGGTAACGGCGCGCCGTTCAACGTCGGCGAAATGAGCGTGACCCGCTGCGTGGTGCGCCTGGCCGATGGCCGTACCGGCTACAGCTACCTGGCGGGGCGCGACAAGGTCCATGCGGAACTCGCCGCCCTGGCCGACGCGCATTTGCAGGGCGCGCAACAGCGTCGCTGGCTGGCGGACATGATCACGCCGCTGGCGACTGTCCAGGCCGAACGCCGGGCGCAAAAAGAGGCGCAAACCGCCGCCACCAAAGTCGAATTCTTCACCCTCGTGCGAGGAGAAAACTGATGAGCGCACAGCTGTTGTTACCGGCCTTCAGCGATCCGGTGCTGGACGCCCAGCGCGGTTTTCGCGCGGCACTCAAGGCCTTGGCCGGCCCCGGTCTGATCCAGACTCTGCACGCCACACCGAGCCTCGAAGGCCTGGCGCCAGCGACCTACGCGCTGTGCCTGGCGCTGCTGGATGTCGACACGCCGCTGTGGCTGGCGCCGTCGTTCGACACGCCATTGATTCGCGCCAACCTGGCGTTCCATTGCGGTTGCCCGCTGTCCGGCAAGCGTGAAGACGCACGGTTTGCCTTGCTCGCCGCTGACGATCTGGCGGACCTGAGCGGCTTCGATACCGGCAACGACCGTTACCCCGATCAGTCCTGCACCTTGCTGGTCCAGCTGCCGAGCCTCGACGGCGGGGCAGGGCTGAAGTGGCGCGGACCGGGGATCGAAACCGAACACGCCGTAGCGCTGCCAGTCGCCGAGGGCTTCTGGTGCGAACGTGAAAGAAGCAACGAATTTCCCCGTGGCCTGGACCTGTTTTTTACCGCCGACCATGACCTGATCGGCCTGCCCCGCAGCACCCGCATCGCAGAGGAGCGTGCCTGATGTACGTAGCCGTCAAGGGTGGCGAACAGGCCATCGACAATGCCCACCGCCTGCTGGCGAAAAAACGCCGGGGCGATACCTCGGTTGCCGAGCTCGGCGTCGAGCAGATCCGCCAGCAACTGCCGCTCGCCGTGGCGCGGGTGATGAGCGAAGGCTCGCTGTACGACGAAGAACTGGCCGCGCTGGCGATCAAGCAGGCGGCGGGGGACCTGGTGGAAGCGATATTCCTGTTGCGTGCCTACCGCACCACGTTGCCGCGCTTGTGCCCGAGCCTGCCGATCGACACCCAGGACATGCAACTGAGCCGGCGCTTGTCCGCAACGTTCAAGGACGTGCCCGGTGGGCAACTGCTCGGCCCGACCTTTGACTACACCCATCGTCTGCTGGATTTTGCGCTGCTGGCCGAAGGCGAGTATCCGGGGCCGCAAGTCACGCCCGATGCCCGCCTCGAAGCCTGTCCGCGCGTCCTCGGTTTGCTGGCGCAGGAAGGCTTGATCAAGACCGAATCCGACAATGGAGAAAGCGTGGCGGACATCACCCGCGACCCGCTGGAACTGCCGGCCAGCCGCGCCCAGCGCCTGCAGGCCCTGGCCCGTGGTGACGAAGGTTTTCTGTTGGCATTGGGTTATTCCACTCAGCGCGGTTATGGCCGTAACCATCCCTTTGCCGGGGAGATCCGCATCGGCGAAGTCCAGGTGTGGATCGATCCGGAAGAACTGGGTTTCCCGATCAACCTGGGCAGCATCGAAGTCACCGAGTGCGAGATGGTCAACCAGTTCGTCGGCTCGGCCACGGAGCTGGCGCAGTTTACCCGCGGCTACGGCCTGGCCTTTGGGCATGCCGAGCGCAAGGCCATGGGCATGGCGCTCGTCGACCGGGCATTGCGCGCCGACGAGTACAACGAAGAGATCGTCTCGCCAGCACAGCAGGAAGAGTTCGTGTTGATGCATTGCGACAACGTCGAGGCGGCCGGCTTCGTCTCGCACCTCAAGTTACCTCACTACGTGGACTTCCAGGCCGAACTGGAACTGATCCGCAAACTGCGCAAGCCTGCCGAGGGCAACAACCATGAATGACCTGAGCCAGGCCCCCGTGCGCGATGCGGCGTACAACTTTGCCTACCTCGATGAACAGACCAAGCGCATGATCCGCCGCGCCTTGCTCAAGGCCGTGGCGATCCCCGGTTACCAGGTGCCGTTCGGCGGCCGCGAGATGCCGTTGCCTTATGGCTGGGGCACCGGTGGCATGCAGTTGACTGCGGCGATTCTCGGTGACGACGACGTGCTCAAGGTGATCGACCAGGGCGCGGACGACACCACCAACGCCGTGTCGATCCGCAGGTTTTTCGCCCGCACCGCTGGCGTTGCCACCACTGAAAGCACGCCCGACGCGACGGTGATCCAGACCCGCCACCGCATCCCGGAAACGCCGCTGCACGCCGACCAGATCATGGTTTACCAGGTGCCGATTCCCGAGCCGCTGCGCTTTATCGAGCCCTCGGAAACCGAGACGCGGACCATGCACGCCCTCAACGACTACGGGGTCATGCACGTCAAGCTCTACGAAGACATCGCCACCTTCGGCCATATCGCGACCGCGTATGCCTACCCGGTGATGGTCGACGAGCGCTACGTGATGGACCCGTCGCCGATCCCCAAATTCGACAACCCGAAACTCGACATGAGCCCGGCGCTGATGCTGTTCGGTGCTGGCCGGGAAAAGCGCCTGTACGCGGTACCGCCGTACACCAGGGTGACCAGCCTCGACTTCGAGGATCACCCGTTCGAAGCGCAGAAGTGGGAAGAGTGCTGCGCCATCTGCGGCAGCCGTGAGTCCTTCCTCGACGAGCTGATCCTCGACGACGCCGGCACCCAGAGCTTCGTCTGTTCCGACACGTATTACTGCGCCCAGCGCGTCAGCCAGCAGGAGCAGGGCCAATGAACCAGGCGCTGAAAAACGATCTGTCCGTAGCCACCGAGCCCTTGCTGCAAGTGCGTGACCTGTCGCTGTTGTACGGTGCGGAAAAGGGCTGCCAGGACGTCAGCTTCGATTTGTACCCCGGTGAGGTGCTGGGGATCGTCGGCGAATCCGGCTCGGGTAAATCGACCTTGCTTTCGCTGCTCAGCGGACGCCTGCCACCGCAGCGTGGTCGTATCGGGTATCGCGACAAACACGGCCAATGGCTGGACCTCTACAGCGCCAGCGAAGCCGAACGGCGGACCCTGCTGCGCACCGAATGGGGTTTCGTCGAGCAGAACCCGCGCGACGGCTTGCGCATGGGCGTGTCCGCCGGCGCCAACATCGGCGAGCGCCTGATGGCCCAGGGTGTGCGCAATTACCAGCAATTGCGCGGGGCCGGGCTGGATTGGCTGAGCCAGGTGGAAATCGACCCGCAGCGCATCGACGACTTGCCCCGGACCTTTTCCGGCGGCATGCAGCAGCGCCTGCAGATCGCCCGCAACCTGGTGTCGAGCCCGCGCCTGGTGTTCATGGACGAACCGACCGGTGGCCTCGATGTGTCGGTGCAGGCGCGCTTGCTCGACTTGCTGCGCGGCCTGGTGCGTGAGCTGGACCTGGCCGTGGTGATCGTCACCCACGACCTGGCGGTGGCGCGGCTGCTGGCCGATCGCTTGATGGTGATGCGCCGCTCGCGGGTGGTGGAGACCGGGCTGACCGACCAGATCCTCGACGATCCGCAGCACCCTTATTCGCAACTGCTGGTGTCTTCGGTGTTGCAGCCGTGAAGCCCCGTCCAACTGTGGAAACCGAGCGATGAATACCTTGATCGAGGTCCGTGACCTCTCGAAAACCTTCACCCTGCATCAACAGCATGGCGTGGTCCTCAATGTGCTGCGTGGGGTGGATTTCAGCGTGGCGGCCGGTGAATGCCTGGTGCTGCACGGCCAGTCCGGCGCTGGCAAAAGCACCTTGCTGCGCACCTTGTATGGCAATTACCTGCCGGCGGGCGGCAGCATTCGCGTGCAGCATGACGGCCAGAAGCTGGAACTGGTCGGTGCCGAACCCCGGGACATCCTGCAAGTGCGTCAGCGCACCCTGGGTTATGTCAGTCAGTTCTTGCGGGTGATTCCGCGGGTGGCGTGCCTGGACGTGGTGATGGAGCCGGCGCTGGCCCGTGGCTGGTCCAGGCACCTGGCGCAGTCGCGTGCCGAACTGTTGCTCACGCGCTTGAACATCCCGCAACGCCTGTGGCAACTGGCGCCCGGCACCTTCTCCGGGGGCGAGCAGCAACGGGTCAACATCGCCCGCGGTTTCATGGTGGCGTGGCCGGTGATGTTGCTCGACGAGCCGACGGCGTCCCTCGACGACAGCAATCGTCAAGTGGTGCTGCAACTGATCAATGAAGCCAAGGAAGCCGGTGCCGCACTGATCGGCATCTTCCACGACCGCGTCGCCCGCGAGGCGGTTGCCGATCGCCATCTCGACATGACTTGCGCCGCTGTGACCGAAAAGGAATACGCCGATGCCCGTTGAACAGATCCTCAGCAACGCTCAAGTGGTCAGCGCTGACCGGGTGTTCTACGGCACCGTGGTGCTGCGCGACGGTTTGATCGCCGAAGTGGCCGAAGGCCCGAGCCGCGTGGCCCAGGCCGTGGACCTCAACGGCGATTACTTGCTGCCCGGCCTGGTGGAGTTGCACACCGACAATCTGGAACGCCACATGACCCCGCGTCCCGGTGTGGACTGGCCGTCGGTGCCGGCGGTGCTCAGCCACGATGCGCAGATCATCGCGGCCGGTATCACCACGGTGTTCGACGCGGTGTCCATTGGCGACGTGAACCCCAAAGGCAATCGCATGCAGAAATTGCCTGCGATGCTCGATGCGATTGCCAAGGCCTGCGACGCCGGCTTGACCCGCGCCGAGCACCGTTTGCACTTGCGCTGCGAGTTGTGCCACCCGGACACCCTGAGCGTATTCCGTGACCTGGTGGAAAACCCGCTGGTGCAACTGGTGTCGGTGATGGACCACTCGCCGGGTCAGCGCCAGTTCGTGCTGGAATCCAAGTACCGTGAGTACTACATGGGCAAGTACCACCTGACCACCACGCAGATGGATGAATTCATCGCCTTGCAGATGGCCAATTCGCGCACCTACAGTGACCGTTATCGCGCCGCGATTGTCGAACATTGCCTGGCCCTCGGGTTGTCCGTGGCCAGCCATGACGACGCGACCCTGGCCCACGTCGAAGAGTCGGCGCGCTACGGCATGACCATTGCCGAGTTCCCGACCACCCTCGAAGCGGCGCGCGGTTGCCGGGAGCGGGGCATGAACGTGTTGATGGGCGCACCGAACATCGTACGCGGGGGTTCGCACTCGGGTAACGTCGCCGCCGCCGAACTGGCCGCTGAAGGGCTGCTGGATATCCTGTCCAGCGACTACTACCCGGCGAGCCTGTTGCAATCGGCGTTCGCGCTGGCGGCGCAGAGCGACCGGATCGGCTTGCCCGAGGCCGTGCGCATGGTCAGCCTGAACCCGGCGCGGGCTGCCGGGCTCAATGATCGCGGCGAGATTGCAGTAGGCTTGCGCGCCGACCTGATCCAGGCGCGCAGTCAGGATGGTTTACCGGTGGTCCAGCAAGTATGGCGACAAGCGAAGAGGGTGTTTTGATGGCAGGCAGGTTGATCTATCTCATCGGGCCTTCGGGTTCGGGCAAGGACAGCCTGCTCGATGCCGCGCGGGCACGCTTGGCCGAACGCGGCTGCCGCATCGTGCGGCGGGTCATCACGCGTTCGGCGGAAGCTGTGGGCGAGGCAGCGCTGGGCGTCAGTGCGCAGCAGTTCGCCGAGATGCAGGCCCAGGGCGCGTTCGCCCTGAGCTGGCATGCCAATGGCCTGTCCTATGGCATCCCGAAGGAAATCGACGGCTGGCTGGCCGCGGGTAATGACGTGCTGGTCAATGGCTCGCGCGGGCATTTGCACAACGCCCGCGAGCGTTATCCGCACATGCTGGTGGTGTTGTTGACCGTGGACCAAGCGGTGTTGTGCGAGCGTTTGCTGGCGCGAGGACGGGAATCCGTGGCGGAAATCGATGCACGGCTGGCGCGCAATGCCCGTTTCAACAAACACGTCCTTGCCGACAACGACCCGAGGCTGCTGGTGCTCGACAACTCCGGAGCATTGGAGAATACGGTGGAGCGCCTGCTCGCCTGCATTGACGAGCAGTCTGCATGCGCCTGACGTTACTGGGTACCGGTGATGCACGACAGGTTCCGGTCTATGGCTGTGAGTGCGTGGCCTGTACGCAGGCACGCATCGACGGGCGATGGCAACGTCGCCCGTGCTGCGCGCTGATCGAATGCGGCGACCAACGCTGGCTGATCGACAGCGGCCTGTGCGACCTGTGCGAACGGTTCCCGCCACGCAGCTTCAGCGGCATCCTCCAGACCCACTACCACGCCGATCATGCCCAGGGCTTGTTGCATCTGCGCTGGGGGCAGGGGTTGGTGATCCCGGTGCATGGGCCGTTCGACACGGATGGCCTGGCCGACCTCTACAAGCATCCCGGCATTCTGGATTTCAGCCAGCCGTTCGAGGCTTTTGAAACCCGCGCCTTCGGCACATTGAGCGTTACCGCGCTGCCCCTGTTGCACTCAAGACCGACCCTCGGCTACCTGCTCGAAGGCGAAGGGCGGCGGATCGCCTACCTGACCGATACAGTGGGTTTGCCGACGGACACATTGACCTGGCTGCAGCGCGAACCGCTGGATTTACTGGTGCTCGATTGCTCGATGCCGCCACAACCTCAAGCGCCGCGTAACCACAATGACCTGAACCTGGCTTTGCAGTGTATTGATCAACTCCAGCCCCAGTCAGCGGTGTTGACCCATGTCGGGCACACGCTGGATGCGTGGTTGATTGAGCATCGGGGTGAATTACCGCGCAATGTCAGTGTGGGATTTGACGGGTGTGTGCTCTAGCTGCAGAAAGATCTGATTGTTCATTCATCACACCCCGAAACACAACCAAACGTCATGCCTTCGATTTTTGTGCTTGAGTAAATATAACTCTAGGGTTATTTTTATCAGGCCAAAGCAAGGAGGCTGGTGGTGCAGAGCAGGCTATTGATCAAGGAGTTGATGGAGGCGGGTTGGACCCTGGACCGGGTCATTGGCAGTCATCACATCTTCACCCACCGTTACAACCCGTACACCATCCCCGTCCCCCATCCGAAGAAGGATTTACCGGTCGGGACGGTCAAGAGCATCAGGAGGCGAGCCGGGCTGTTCTGCCCGCCAGCCAGTTACGCAGGAGATCCATAATGCAATATCCAATCTGTATCGAATGGGGCGACGAGCACACCGCCATCGGTATCCAGATCCCCGATATTCCAGGTGCGGTAACCGCCGGGGATAGCTTTGAAGAGGCGTACAACGCGGCCGTCGAAATTGCCCACATCATGCTGCAGGAGCTGGCGGCGGATGGCGAGTCGATTCCGATGCCGACTTCGGCGACGGTGCATCGCAGCAATCGCGAGTTCGCCGAGATGGGCTGGGGCATGCTGGAGCTGGACATCTCGCCGTACCTGGGCAAGACCGAGAAGGTCAACGTAACGTTGCCCGGCTACGTGATCCAGCGCATCGACCGCTATGTGCGCGAGCACAATGTCAAAAGCCGTTCGTCATTCCTGGCGGATGCGGCGATGGAGAAACTGGTTCGCAATTGACGGGTACTGGTGACAGCGCCTTGGCGGGCGAACCGGCTTGCCCGCCTGGCACTCGAGTTATGCCGTCGCCAGCGATGTTTTCTGCGAAACGCTGAGAAAGCGCAACAACGCCACCAGTGGAAACGCACTGCCGACCACCACGATCCACAACCAGCCGCCGTGCTCATACACCGCACTGGCTATGGATGAGCCAAACGCGCCGCCGATGAAAATGCTGGTCATGTACAAGGCATTCAGGCGGCTGCGGCTTTTGGCGTCCAGGGCGTAGACCGCGCGTTGGCCGAGGACCATGTTCATTTGCACACAGAAGTCCAGGACCACGCCGGTCACTGCCAGGCCGATCACGCTGTAGGCCGGATGGATGAAGGCGGGCAGAAAGCTCAGGCTGGCGAACAGCAGGGCCAGCAATGACGCGATGCGGGTATGACCGGCGTCGGCCAGGCGTCCGGCGATAGGTGCGGCAATGGCGCCGATTGCGCCGACCAAAGCGAAGATCGCGATCTGGCTTTGCGACAGACCATGGTTGCGCGCCAGTTCCAGCGGCACGGCGGTCCAGAACAGGCTGAACGTGGCGAACATGCACCCTTGGTAAAATGCCCGCTGGCGCAATACCGGTTGTTGGCGCAGCAGCGACCAGAGCGAACCCAGCAATTGGCCGTAGGACGCGCTATGGTCAGGCTGGCGCTTGGGGATAGTCAGCGCCAGCACGATGCTGATCGCTGCCATCAATAGCGCGGCAATCACAAACATTGCCCGCCAACCGAAATAATCGGCCACCACGCTGGACACCGGTCGCGCCAGCAAGATCCCCAGCAACAACCCTCCCATGATCCCGCCGACCACGCGGCCACGGGATTCTTCCGGTGCCAGGTGCGCGGCCAGCGGAATCAGGATCTGCACCGACACCGAGCTGAAGCCTACCAGCAGCGAAATCAGCAAAAACACGTTCGGCTGATCGGTGAACGCCGCGCCCAGCAGACTGGCGATCGCCACCAGGGTGGTGATGATCATCAGCCGGCGGTTTTCCAGCAGGTCACCCAGGGGCACGAGGAAGAACAGGCCCAGGGCATAGCCGATCTGGGTCAGCGACACGATCAGGCTGGCCATGGTGCTGGTCAGGCCGATGTCCGGTGCGATCAGGCCGATGATCGGCTGCGCATAGTAGATGTTGGCGACGATCGCACCGCAGCAGAAGGCAAACAGCAGCACCATGCCTCGGGTCATTGTCGCGGTGCCGTGGGGCACCTGGGTCGCTGGGTTCATAACGTGTCTCGCTGAACAGAAGGGAAAGCGCGCAGGCTAAAGGCCGGGCCGGAACGACGGAAGAGAGATTGGAGTGATAGTGATCATTACATTGCGTAATGACTGACGAACGCGCGTGCCGTGCACCGATGACCGTTGCGTCAGAATATCGGGCTCCGATAATACATTCACTTACATCTTGTTCGATAGCGTGCTTATGTTCTCTCTCACGTTCGACCACAGGAAGGCCATTCCATGAATACGATGGTTCGTCACCTGATTCGCGATGTTTCGGTTGTCACCCTGATCAGCTTGATCGCTGCAAGCATGGCCTTGGCCGAGGATGCACCAGGCATGCGCATCGGGGTGCGCGGCGAGATCACGGGCGCAAGCCCGGACGAGCTGAAAGTCCACGCCAACAGCGGCGAAAACCTGGTCATCAACCTGACCAAGGACACCAAGGTTCGCGCCGTCACCCTGGCCAATATCGAAGACATCAAGCCCGGCAGCTACATCGGCTCGGCAGCCATTCCTCAAGAAGACGGCACCCTCAAGGCGCTGGAAGTCCACGTCTTCCCACCGGAGCTGGCGGGCAGTGGCGACGGCCATCGGCCCTTCGACCTGGTCAAGGGCAGCAGCATGACCAACGGCAGCGTTGGCGACCTGGTGGTCAGCAATGGCCGGGTGTTGACCGTCAACTACAAGGGCGGCCAACAGAAAATCCTGGTGCCGGAAGACGTGCCGATCGTCAATCTGGTTCCGGGCGATCGCAGCTTGCTCAAGGTCGGCGTGAAAATCGTGTCATTCGTGAGCCAAAGTGTCGACGGCACGCTGACGGCGCAGTCGATCTCGGCGGGCAAGGATGGCGTGACACCGCCGATGTAACGCCTACCGACCATCCGAAGAAGCACCCGCTTTGCCCTGACAGCTAGAATCTACAGGGGGATCACTTCAACGTGTCCTTACAAAGCGGGAGTATCACGATGAAAATCGTATCTTCGCTGGCGTTGGTGGTAGCGGTTGGGTCGATCTTCGGGTGCTCGACAGTGCCTGATAGTCAGGTCTCCAACGTTCCCCTGAACGCTACTTCCATCAACGCCGGGAACATCGCCCGGCCCATCATGATGTCCGACGGTAAAGCAACGGTGTTCTGGTTCGCGGTCAGTGGCGAAAGCATGGGAAGCGCTTTGCCGGGCCGTCTGGAGGCCTATATCTATTCAGGAAGCTGTACGAGCCTGGGTGCGAAACCGGCCTATGACATGAACGACGGTCCGAATGCGCGGTTCTATTCGGCGGCGTCGCACCAGTACTTCTGGAAAAGCGCGCCGGTCGCCGTGGAAACGCTGCGAGCGGGCAGCTATGCCCTGGTCGTGCGTGAAAGCCCTGCCGATGGTCACCAGGCTATTTTCTGCGGCAACCTGAGCTGAGTAACCATCGATCCACTGTAGGGGCGAGCTCGCTCGCGATGGTCGTGAACGATAACGTGTAAAACCAGATGCCCAGCAGAGGCCTCTGGTTTTTCGCGAGCAAGCTCGCTCCTACAGTGGTCAGGTGTTGTGCCCATGAAAAAGGCGACCTCTTTAGGTCGCCTTTTTTTCGGGCTCAGGGATTACTGGGCGTAAATCTGATCGAAAACCCCGCCATCATTGAAGTGGGTCTTCTGCACGGTGCGCCAGTCACCGAAGGTTTTTTCCACCGACAGGAAGTCCACTGTCGGGAAGCGGTCGGTGTACTTGGCCAGCACGGCCGGGTCACGTGGACGCAAGTAGTTGGCGGCAGCGATTTCCTGGCCTTCTGGCGACCACAGGTACTTCAGGTATTCCTCGGCAGCGGCGCGCGTGCCTTTCTTGTCGACGGTCTTGTCGACCACCGACACCGGAGGCTCGGCTTCGGCGGAGACGCTTGGGTAGATCACTTCGAACTGATCGCGGCCAAACTCGCGGGCGATCATTTCCGCTTCGTTTTCGAAGGTCACCAGCACGTCGCCGATCTGGTTGGTCATGAACGTGGTCGTCGCGGCGCGGCCACCGGTATCGAGCACCGGGGCTTGCTTGAACAGCTTGCCGACGAAGTCCTTGGCCTTGTTCTCGTCGCCGCCGTTCTTCAGCACGTAGCCCCAGGCCGACAGGTAGGTGTAGCGGCCGTTACCCGAGGTTTTCGGGTTTGGCACGATGACCTGCACGCCGTCCTTGAGCAGGTCGGGCCAGTCTTTCAGGGCTTTCGGGTTGCCTTTGCGGACGATGAACACGGTGGCTGAGGTGAACGGCGCACTGTTGTTCGGCAGGCGGGTCACCCAGTTGTCCGGAACCAGTTTGCCGTTATCGGCCAGGGCGTTGATGTCGGTGGCCATGTTCATGGTGATCACGTCAGCGGGCAGGCCATCGATGACCGAACGCGCCTGTTTGCTGGAGCCGCCGAAGGACATCTGCAGGGTGATGTTTTCATTGTGTTCGGCTTGCCAGTGTTTCTGGAACGCAGTGTTGTAGTCCTTGTAGAAATCGCGCATCACGTCGTAGGAAACGTTGAGCAGGGTCGGTGCGGCGTGAGCCATGCTTGACAGTGCCAGGCCAGCGGCCAGAAGTGAGGCGCCAAAGAGTTTTTTCACTGCGAATTCCTTGTTCGAGAAGATGTTTTTATTTAAAAACAGGCAATTTGCCAGCGACTATAGCCGGGCTCGCATAGTCGTTTAAAGATTAAAAAGCTCTTTGCTTATTCCAGTTTCTTGAATAACGCATTGCCGCAACGCGAGCAAAACGCGGCGCCGTGTTCATGGCTGTTTTTCTGGCACACCGGGCAGTCGTGTTGCAACTGCTCACCGCGCATGGCGTTGGCCAGTTCGGCGGTGAAAATACCGGTCGGCACGGCGATGATCGAGTAGCCGGTGATCATCACCAGCGAAGAAATCACCTGGCCCAATGGCGTCTTCGGCACGATGTCGCCAAAGCCCACGGTGGTCAGCGTCACGATCGCCCAATAGATGCCCTTGGGAATGCTGGTAAAGCCGTGCTCCGGGCCTTCGATCACATACATCAGCGTGCCGAATACCGTCACCAGGGTGCAGACACTCACCAGGAACACCACGATCTTCTGCTTGCTGCCGCGCAGCGCGGACATCAGGTAGTTGGCTTGTTTCAGGTAGGGGCTCAGCTTGAGCACGCGGAAAATCCGCAGCATCCGGATGATCCGGATAATCAACAGGTACTGCGCATCGGCGTAATACAGCGCGAGGATGCCGGGCACGATCGCCAGCAGATCCACCAGTCCATAAAAACTGAAGGCGTAGCGCAGGGGCTTGGGCGAACAGTACAGGCGCAGGCCATATTCGATGGCGAAGATGACGGTGAAGCCCCACTCGATATACGCCAGCACGTCGGCGTAGTTGCGGTGAACGGTATCGATGCTGTCGAGCATCACGATCACCAGGCTGGCGAGGATGATCAACAGCAAGATGCCGTCGAAGCGCCGACCCGCCTTGGTGTCGCTCTGGAAAATCATGACGTAAAGGTCTTCACGCCAGTTTTTGCTGCTGTCCATGGATAACGCCTGACTCAATGATCAGCGCAGCCTAGGTTGATTCTCCCCAGGAGCGCAAGGCGCACTGGCGCCCCGCGCTTTGCCGAGCACTTGGGCCACCGTTCGGATCAGCCAGCCGGCGAGGATGAACGGCGCAGTCAGGGTGGGCAGGCCGATAGCGGCAAACATCGGCGTCAGCAGCAGCGCTGCGGCGATACCCAGCAGTGGCAGCCACGGCTGCTGGCGCTGGGTGCTGAAGGCGAGGGCGGCGAGCACGGCGTTATAGCCACCCAGGCCCAGCAATGCGGTGTAGAAGTCATGGTGCAACAGGCTCCAACCCATGCCGGCAATAGACGCCAGCAACGCCCAGCAGAAGGCGCGACGATCGGCGATCAGCAAACCGGCGGCAATCATGGCCCCGGCCAACGGATGACCGAGGAACATCACCTGGCCGAGGCCCTTGAGGGGCGCGGCGAGCATGTTCAGTGTGCTGACCTCGATCAAGTGCGCCTCTGTCGAGGGCGTGGCGAAACACAGCAGCACCCAGCTCAACACGACGAATGGCGCGGTGTACGCGGGGAGGAATTGGCTGAACCGGACGCGTTTGAGCCATTGTTGAGTGATCATCGCACTCAGGCCGCCGGCGGCCAGGATGAGCGGTGGCATCATCGCCGACCAGGGGAAATACAGGCTCAGCAGCAGGCCGAGCAACACGCCGTTGTAGCTGAACAGCCCGGCTTGACGATCAGCCTTGGCATAGTTGCGACGTTGCGCGGTGAGCAATCCGGCGACACCGCCGAGCAATGCGCCGCCGAGCAGGGCAGGGGCGGTGAACAGGATGGCCGAAAGAATCAGCAAACCGCACAGCGGATTGCGCTGGAGGAATATCTGACTGAAGCCGTTGAGCAAGGCTTCGGCCCAGTCGGGGCAGTGGGTGTTGAAGTGGTTGGCAGGCATTTTAATTCTGTGAGTCAAAGGGACCGAGTCGCCTGCATCGCTGGCAAGCCAGCTCCTACACCCTGTAGGAGCTGGCTTGCCAGCGAAGAGGCCGGTATAGGCGCTAGATCAATGTCTCGATGCGCAAAGAGTTAGTCGACCCCGGCTGCCCAAACGGCACACCCGCCGTGATCAATAACGTATCGCCACGCTGCGCCATGCCCTGGGCCTGGGCGATCTCCAGCGCCGTCGAGCACACCTCGTCCACCTGGCGCAGGCGATCGTTGACCACCGAGTGCACGCCCCAGGCCACGGTCAGGCGACGAGCGGTTTGCAGGTTCGGCGTCAGGTTGAGGATTGGCACCGTCGGCCGTTCACGTGCCGCGCGCAGGCTCGAGGTGCCGGACTCGCTGTAGTTGACCAGCACCGCCACTGGCAACACATTGCTGATACGGCGGATCGCACAGCTGATCGCATCGTTGACGGTCGCTTCGGCTTTCGGACGGCTGACGTCCAGTTGGTTCTGATAGTCCGGGCCGTTTTCCACCTGGCGGATGATCTTGCTCATCATCTGCACGGCTTCCAGCGGATATTCGCCGGACGCGGTCTCGGCCGACAGCATCACTGCGTCGGCGCCTTCGGCCACCGCGTTGGCGACATCGGTGACTTCGGCGCGGGTGGGCGCCGGGGAGAAGCGCATGGATTCGAGCATCTGCGTCGCCACCACCACCGGCTTGCCCAGCTGGCGGCAGGTGCTGATGATGTTCTTCTGGATCTGCGGCACGCTTTCGGCCGGCACTTCCACGCCCAGGTCACCGCGGGCGACCATGATCGCGTCGCTCAACTCGGCGATTTCGCGCAATTGCGTGACCGCCGACGGCTTCTCGATCTTGGCCATCAGGAACGCCTTGTCGCCGATCAGCGCGCGGGCTTCGCGGATGTCCTCTGGACGCTGGACGAACGACAGCGCCACCCAGTCCACCCCCAGTTCGAGGCCGAAGCTCAGGTCGCGGCGATCCTTGGCGGTCAGGGGGCTCAGGTCGAGCACCGCTTGCGGCACGTTCACGCCCTTGCGGTCCGACAGTTCGCCACCGTTAAGCACGGTGGTGTCGATGGCGTCGGCGTACTTGGTGACCACCCGCAGGCGCAGCTTGCCGTCGTCCAGCAGCAGGTCCATGCCTGGCTCCAGCGCCGCGATGATTTGCGGGTGCGGCAGGTTGACCCGGCGTTCATCACCCGGCGTGGTATCGAGGTCCAGGCGCAGTGCCTGACCACGATGCAGTTGCACTTTGCCCGCGGCAAATTTACCGACCCGCAGTTTCGGTCCTTGCAGGTCCATCAGGATACCCAGCGGATAATTCAGCTGGCGCTCGACTTCACGGATCCACTGGTAGCGCTTGGCGTGGTCGGCGTGATCGCCGTGGCTGAAATTCAGGCGAAAGATATTCACCCCGGCCTGCACCAGTTCGCGAATGTCATCGATCCCGTGTGTGGCGGGACCGAGGGTGGCGAGGATCTTGACCTTTTTGTCAGGCGTCATGTTTAGGGCTCTCAAGGATCAGAATGGCGCGGAAGTCGTTGACGTTGGTGCGGGTCGGCTCGGTGACGATCAGCGCGTCCAGCGCCTCGAAATAGCCGTAGCCATTGTTGTTGTCCAACTCGTCGCTGGCGCTCAGGCCGAGGGCGGCGGCGCGGGCATGACTTTCCGGGGCCATGATTGCCCCGGCGTTGTCTTCGGAGCCGTCGATGCCGTCGGTATCACCGGCCAGGGCATAGACGCCGGGCAAGCCCTTGAGGCTCTCGGTCAGGCTCAGCAGGAACTCGGCGTTGCGCCCGCCACGGCCGTTGCCGCGAACGGTGACCGTGGTTTCGCCGCCAGAGAGAATCACGCAGGGCGCGGCCAGTGGCTGACCGTGCTGGACGATCTGGCGGGCGATGCCAGCGTGGACTTTCGCCACTTCCCGGGACTCACCCTCCAGGTCACCCAGGATCAACGGGCTGTAACCGGCCTGACGGCATTTGACCGCCGCGGCTTCCAGGGATTGCTGCGGGCGGGCGATCAGCTGGAAGTGACTGCGGGCCAGGCTCGGATCGCCGGGTTTGACCGTTTCCGATTCCGCGCTTTGCAGCCAGTTGCGCACGGCGGCAGGCACGTCGATGTTGTAACGCTTGAGGATCCCCAGCGCTTCGCCCGAGGTGCTCGGGTCGGCCACCGTGGGGCCGGAGGCGATGACCGTGGCGAGGTCGCCCGGCACATCGGAAATCGCATAGGTGTAGACAGTGGCTGGCCAGCAGGCCTTGCCGAGGCGGCCGCCCTTGATCGCCGAGAGGTGCTTGCGTACGCAGTTCATCTCGCCAATGGTCGCGCCGGATTTGAGCAGGGCCTTGTTGATCGATTGCTTGTCGGCCAGGGTGATGCCGGCAGCGGGCAGGGCGAGCAACGCCGAACCACCGCCCGACAGCAGGAAGATCACGCGGTCGGCTTCCGTCAGGTTGCTGACCAGTTCGAATACGCGCTTGGCCACCGCTTGGCCGGCTGCGTCCGGAACCGGATGCGCGGCTTCGACCACTTCGATTTTTTCGCAAGGGGCGCCGTGACCGTAACGCGTCACCACCAGACCGGACACTTCACCCTGCCAGCAGCGCTCGACCACCTGGGCCATGGCGGCCGCGGCCTTGCCGGCACCAATGACGATCACCCGACCGCTGCGGTCGGCAGGCAGATGGGCTTCGAGGACTTGCTGCGGATGGGCCGCGTCAATGGCTGTGTTGAACAGCTCGCGCAGGAATTGTTGCGGATCGACCGACATGGCGGGCTCCCGGAATTCTTGTTATTGGGTTGACGTTGCAGCGGTGATGCCTCTGTAGGAGCTGGCTTGCCAGCGATCCAGACGCCTCGGTATGTCAGGCAGACCGTGTCGAGGCAATCGCTGGCAAGCCAGCTCCTACAGGGGGTGTTGCGTTATTTATCGCGAATCGAGAAATTCGCCATGTGTTCCAGGCCCTTGATCAGCGCCGAGTGGTCCCAGTTGCTGCCACCGATGGCCGCGCAGGTGCTGAACACTTGCTGGGCGTTGGCGGTGTTTGGCAGGTTGATGTTCAGCTCCTTGGCGCCTTGCAGGGCCAGGTTCAGGTCCTTCTGGTGCAGGCTGATGCGGAAGCCCGGATCGAAGGTGCCCTTGATCATGCGCTCGCCGTGCACTTCAAGGATCTTCGACGAAGCGAAACCGCCCATCAGCGCTTCACGCACCTTGGCTGGGTCGGCACCGTTCTTGGCCGCGAACAGCAAGGCTTCGGCCACCGCCTGGATGTTCAGCGCGACGATGATCTGGTTCGCCACCTTGGCGGTCTGACCGTCGCCGTTGCCACCGACCAGGGTGATGTTCTTGCCCATGGCCTGGAACAGCGGCAGGGCGCGTTCGAAGGCATCGGCATCGCCGCCGACCATGATGCTCAGGGTCGCAGCCTTGGCGCCGACTTCACCGCCAGACACTGGCGCGTCGAGGTACTGGGCGCCTTTTTCATTGATCTTGGCGGCGAAGGCCTTGGTGGCGGTCGGCGAGATCGAGCTCATGTCGATCACCACTTTGCCTTTGCCCAGGCCTGCAGCCACGCCGTCGGCGCGGAACAGCACGTCATCGACCTGCGGGGTGTCCGGGACCATGACGATGATGAATTCGGCTTCCTGGGCAACTTCTTTCGGGTTCGCCAGGGCGACCGCGCCGGCGGCGACCAGGTCGGCAGGGGCGGCATCGTGGTGCGCCGACAGGAACAGGCTGTGACCGGCTTTTTGCAGGTTCGCCGCCATAGGGTGGCCCATGATGCCGGTGCCGATGAATCCGATTTTAGCCATGAGAAAATCCTCTTGTTTTTATTGCTGCTTCAAACAAATTGGGAACTGCTTTTGTAGGAGCCGGCTTGCTGGCGAAGAGGCCATCACATCCAGCCTCTTTATTGGCAGTGACATTGCCTTCGCTGGCAAGCCAGCTCCTACAAGGGCGCTGTGTCAGATTGCGTTGTGGGTTTTCAACCAGCCCAGGCCTGCTTCCGTGGTGGTCAGCGGCTTGTATTCGCAGCCGACCCAGCCCTGATAACCAATGCGGTCCAGGTGGTCGAACAGGAAGCGGTAGTTGATTTCACCGGTGCCTGGTTCGTTACGCCCCGGGTTGTCTGCCAGCTGCACATGGTTGATCTCGCCCAGGTGCGATTGCAGGGTGCGGGCCAGGTCGCCTTCCATGATTTGCATGTGGTAGATGTCGTATTGCAGGAAAAGGTTGGCACTGCCGACCTGCTCGCGAATCGACAGGGCTTGCGCCGTGTTGTTCAGGTAGAAACCCGGGATGTCGCGGGTGTTGATCGCTTCCATCACCAGTTTGATGCCTGCCGCTTGCAGCTTGTCGGCGGCGTACTTGAGGTTGGCGACGAAGGTTTTTTCCACGGTGGCATCGTCGACGCCTTGTGGGCGGATACCGGCCAGGCAGTTGATCTGGGTATTGCCCAGTACTTGTGCGTAGGCAATGGCAAGGTCGACACCAGCGCGGAACTCTTCAACGCGGTCCGGCAGGCAGGCGATACCGCGCTCGCCCTTGGCCCAGTCACCGGCCGGCAGGTTGAACAGCACTTGGGTCAGACCGTTGGCGTCAAGCTTGGCCTTGATTTCGGCAGAGCTGAAGTCGTACGGGAACAGGTATTCGACACCACTGAAACCGGCCTTGGCGGCCGCTTCGAAACGGGCGAGAAAGTCCTGTTCGGTGAACAGCATGGACAGGTTGGCTGCGAAACGCGGCATGGTGGTCTCCCGTGTATGTATGAGGTCCCCTTGTAGGAGCCGGCTTGCTGGCGATAGCGGTGTATCAATCGACATTGATGTGGCTGATGTATCGCTATCGCCGGCAAGCCGGCTCCTACAGGGGGAACGAGCAGCTATTTAATCGAGCAACGAAATCGCAGTCGGTGCGTCGTTGCCGACCAGCGCCAGGTCTTCGAATTCGTTGACGGCGTTGATCTCGGTACCCATGGAGATGTTGGTCACGCGCTCCAGGATAATCTCGACGATGACCGGCACCTTGAACTCTTCGATCAGCTCCTGGGCCTTGCGCAGGGCAGGCTGGATCTGGGCCGGTTCGAACACGCGCAGCGCCTTGCAACCCAGGCCTTCGGCAACCGCGACGTGGTCGACACCGTAACCGTTGAGTTCCGGAGCGTTCAGGTTGTCGAACGACAGCTGTACGCAGTAATCCATGTCGAAACCGCGCTGTGCCTGACGGATCAGGCCCAGGTACGAGTTGTTCACCACCACATGAATGTACGGCAGCTTGAACTGCGCGCCCACCGCCAATTCCTCGATCATGAACTGGAAGTCATAGTCCCCCGACAGGGCCACGACCTTACGGTTCGGATCAGCCTTGACCACGCCCAGCGCCGCCGGAATGGTCCAGCCCAGAGGGCCTGCCTGACCGCAGTTGATCCAGTGACGCGGCTTGTAGACGTGCAGGAACTGCGCGCCGGCGATCTGCGACAGACCGATGGTGCTGACGTAGCAGGTGTCCTTGCCGAATACCTGGTTCATTTCTTCGTAAACGCGTTGCGGCTTGACCGGCACGTTGTCGAAGTGGGTCTTGCGCTGCAGGCTGGCTTTACGCTGCTGGCAGTCTTGCAACCAGGCGCTGCGGTTCTTCAGCTTGCCGGCGGCTTGCCATTCGCGAGCGACTTCGATGAACACGGTCAGCGCGGCAGCGGCGTCGGACACGATACCCAGGTCCGGGGTGAACACGCGGCCGATCTGAGTGCCTTCGATGTCGACGTGAATGAACTTGCGGCCTTCGGTGTAGACATCAACCGAACCGGTGTGGCGGTTGGCCCAACGGTTACCGATACCCAGCACCACGTCCGACTTGAGCATGGTCGCGTTGCCGTAGCGGTGCGAAGTCTGCAAGCCGACCATGCCGACCATCAGCGGATGATCGTCCGGGATGGTGCCCCAGCCCATCAGGGTAGGGATGACCGGGATACCGGTCAGTTCGGCGAACTCCACAAGCAGGTCGCTGGCGTCGGCGTTGATGATGCCGCCACCCGCAACCAGCAGTGGACGCTCAGCCTGATCGAGCAGGGCCAGAGCCTTCTCGACTTGAACGCGGGTAGCGGTCGGCTTGGCCAAAGGCAGCGGCTGGTAAGCATCGATGTCGAATTCGATTTCGGCCATCTGTACGTCGAACGGCAGGTCGATCAGCACGGGGCCTGGACGGCCGGAGCGCATTTCATAGAAAGCTTTCTGGAACGCGTAAGGCACCTGGCCCGGTTCGAGAACAGTGGTCGCCCACTTGGTGACTGGCTTGACGATGCTGGTGATGTCGACAGCCTGGAAGTCTTCCTTGTGCATACGGGCGCGGGGTGCCTGGCCGGTAATGCAGAGAATTGGAATCGAGTCGGCCGAGGCGCTGTAGAGCCCGGTGACCATGTCGGTACCGGCAGGGCCGGAAGTACCGATGCACACGCCGATGTTGCCGGCCTTGGTGCGGGTGTAGCCCTCGGCCATGTGCGAGGCGCCTTCAACGTGGCGAGCGAGTACGTGATCGATGCCGCCGACCTTTTGCAGGGCGGAGTACAGCGGGTTGATGGCGGCACCGGGGATGCCAAAAGCGGTATCAACCCCTTCACGGCGCATCACCAGAACGGCGGCTTCGATTGCTCTCATTTTGCTCATGGTTTTGTGCCTCTTTACGTTTTGTAATTGTATACAAGTGGCTTTGCGCAGAGTGTATTCACGGCGGACGGCGCAGGTCAATCCATTTTCTCAAGCGCTTGTTTCATTCGTCGGAAGCCCGGTCTACTGTGGCTTTTCGTCGCATGTGGCGCTTTTCGATAATTATTGTATACAAAAAAATAATTCATTGTGTTCTATTTGTTGCATCGGGCTGCGGCACAACGGCGCATCCCAACGGCTTTCCGAAAAACAAAATGAGGACGGCACCATGAGCGCTTTAACCTTGAAAGTCGCAGTCAACCTGGTCAACGAAGCCATCAGCGCAGGGCGGGCCATCTCCGCGGCGCCACTGACCATCGCGGTACTGGATGCCGGCGGGCACCTGGTCACCCTGCAACGCGAAGACGGCGCCAGCCTGCTACGCCCGCACGTCGCCATCGGCAAAGCCTGGGGCGCCATCGCGCTGGGCAAGGGCTCACGCCTGCTGGCACTGGACGCCCAACAACGCCCGGCCTTTATCGCGGCATTGAATAGCCTGGGCCAGGGCAGCGTCGTGCCGGCACCGGGGGGTGTGCTGGTGCGGGATCAGGACGGGAACGTGCTGGGGGCGGTGGGGATCAGCGGGGATCTGTCGGATGTTGATGAGCAGTGCGCGATCAATGCGATCGAGGCGCTGGGGTTGAGGGCGGATGCTGGGGTGGTGGCTTGATTTAATGGGTGACTGATACCGCTATCGCCAGCAGGCTGGCTCCCACAGGGGACTATCTGAGTGTCAGAGATCAACTGTGGGAGCCAGACTGCTGGCGATGGCGTCAATCCGGCTCACACCCCTTGAGCACCAACCGAATGATCGTCTGCGCCGCCGCTTCGTAATCTTCTTCATCCAGCTTGGTCTTGCCGGTGATGGCGGTGATTTGCCAATCGAAGTCGGCGTAGGTCTGGGTTGCGGCCCAGATGCTGAACATCAGGTGATTGGGGTCGATTGGCGCTATCTGGCCACGGTCGATCCAGGTCTGGATACAGTCGATGTTGTGCTTGGCCTGGCTGTTGAGCTGGTCGACCAGGTCGGGGCTCAGGTGCGGGGCGCCGTGCATGATTTCGCTGGCAAATACCTTGGAGGCGAAGGGCAGGTCGCGGGAGATGCGGATTTTCGAGCGAATATAGCCGCTCAGCACTTCGCTGGGCACACCGTCGGGGTTGAACGGCGTCGAGGCCTGCAGAATCGGCTCGATGATGCTTTCCAGGACCTCGCGATAGAGGTTTTCCTTGGATTTGAAGTAGTAGTAGACGTTGGGCTTGGGCAATCCCGCCTTGGCTGCGATGTCACTGGTTTTGGTCGCAGCGAAGCCCTTGTCGGCAAATTCTTCACTGGCGGCACGCAGGATCAGTTGTTTGTTGCGCTCGCGGATGGTGCTCATAAACCAGGGGGTTCCTTGCCTGTACTGGCGGTGGCGCATGGTAGCACCGGCCTTCGGCGACGCTCAAGAATGCTCCGTGCGGCGCTCGGCCGCGCTATGCTGCACGGCATTCATTCAAGAAGGAAAGCCGATTCATGGCAGGAAGCAGTTTGCTCGTGCTGATCGACGACATCGCCGCCGTGCTGGACGATGTGGCGTTGATGACCAAAATGGCCGCCAAGAAGACCGCCGGCGTGTTGGGCGATGACCTGGCGCTCAATGCCCAGCAGGTCAGCGGTGTGCGCGCGGAGCGGGAGATCCCGGTGGTTTGGGCGGTCGCCAAGGGCTCGTTCGTCAATAAACTGATCCTGGTCCCGTCGGCATTGGCCATCAGTGCGTTCATCCCGTGGCTGGTCACGCCGTTGTTGATGGTCGGTGGCGCCTACCTGTGTTTTGAAGGGTTTGAAAAGCTCGCCCATAAATTCCTCCACAGCAAGGCCGAAGACCAGGCCGAACATGCCGAACTGGTCGAGGCAGTGGCGGATCCGGCGGTCGATCTGGTGGCCTTCGAAAAGGACAAGATCAAGGGTGCGATCCGTACCGACTTCATTCTTTCGGCGGAAATCATCGCCATCACCCTTGGTGTCGTGGCCGATTCGGCGCTGACCCAGCAAGTCGTCGTGCTTTCGGGCATCGCCATCGTCATGACCATCGGCGTTTACGGCCTGGTGGCGGGCATCGTCAAGCTCGACGACCTGGGCCTGTGGCTGACCCAGAAGCCGGGGCAGATGGCCAAGAGCATCGGCGGTGGCATCCTGCGCGCGGCACCGTACATGATGAAAAGCCTGTCGGTGATTGGTACGGCGGCGATGTTCCTGGTCGGTGGCGGCATCCTCACCCACGGCGTGCCGGTGGTGCATCACTGGATCGAAAGTGTCAGCGCCGCAGCCGGCGGTGCCGGGTTTATCGTGCCGACGTTGCTTAATGCGGTGGCGGGGATCGTGGCGGGGGCGGTGGTGTTGGTGGGGGTTTTCATTGTTGGAAAAGTCTGGAAGACGCTGAAAGGCTAAGACCTGGCAATACGATCAAGTGTGGGAGCGGGCTTGCTCGCGAAGACGGCATCACATCCAACATTGATGTCGACTGTCATGCACTCTTCGCAAGCAAGCCCGCTCCCACATTTGATTTGTGCCTACTGGTATTTACTCGGCAATCTGCAATTTGCGCGACTCGGTGTACACGTAACGCACCTTCTCGTACTCGAACGGCGAGTTCAGCTGGCCATAGCGGAAGCTGGTCTGATTGCGCTTGTCGATGCCACGCAGGATCCAGACTTCCGGATGGTTGGAACTGACTTCGGCAACGTTGAGGAAGTTGATGGCGTTCTCGGCGCTGAAATCGACCAACAACCCGCCAGTGTCACGCAGGTTCGATGGGCCGAGGATCGGCAGTACGAAGTAGGCGCCGCCCGGAACTCCATAGAAGCCCAGGGTCTGGCCGAAGTCTTCGCTCTGGCGTGGCAGGCCCATGGAGGTGGCCGGATCCCACAGGCCGGCGATGCCGATGGTGGTGTTGAGCAGCAGCCGTCCGGTGATCTCCAGCGAACGCTGGCCCTTGAACTGCAACAAGCTGTTCATCAGGTTCGGCACGTCGCCAAGGTTGTTGAAAAAGTTGCTCACGCCGGTACGCAGGAAGCTCGGCGTGATGTAGCGATAGCCGTCGACCACCGGCAGGAACACCCATTGGTCGAAACGGTAGTTGAAGTGGTAAACGCGGCGGTTCCACTCTTCCAGCGGGTCATAGACGTTCAGTGCGCTGAGCGTCGAGCGTTCGAATTCGCGCTGGTCCAGGCCCGGGTTGAACTTGAGTTTGCTCAGTGGCTCCTTGAAGCCGTCGCTGTCGACGACCACCGGTGCGTTGGCCTTGCTGTTGTCGGCATTGGCAGCGCTTGCACAGAGTAATGCGGCGATAAGCAGGAGGTATTTAGCCACGGAAGAACTCCAGCATGGCGTCGCTGTTGACGCGGTAGTTAAGGTTGCCGCAGTGGCCGCCCAGCGGGTAAACGGTCAGGCGATCGCCAAAAGTCTTGCGCAGGAAACCCAGGTCTCCAGGGCCGAGAATCACATCGTCAGCGTTGTGCATCACGGCGATTTTCGGACTGTCGTGCAGGTAGTCCTTCAGTGCGTACAGACTCACCTGGTCGATCAGTTGCAGCAGGCTGCCGCCGTCGGTGCGAGCACGCCACATCGGAATCACCTGTTCGGTGATATAGCAGTCGAAGTCGCACTGCAGCGCACGCTTGAGGTACGGCGTCAGGCTGGTGCCTTCGGTAATGGGCGTTTTCGGTGGCGTGATCAGGCCACGACGGTTGATCAGGTCCGAGGTGAAGGCAATGTCGGCCGCGGAAAAACGGAACGAGGTGCCGATCAGCATGGCCATCTGTTCATTGCTCAGGTGCTGCTTGGACTGCTGGAAGTCATAAAGCAGTGCGTCGTTGAGATCGATGTAGCCTCTCTGCTGGAAGTAACGGGTCAGCTTGTTCAGCACCAGCTCATAGAAGGTGGTGGTGTTGTTGATGCCCTTGACCTCGGTTTGCACCAGTCGGTCCAGGTTGGTGATCGAGGTGTAGAGATTGACCGGAGGATTGAGCAGCAGCACTTTCTTGAAGTTGAAGCTGCGGCGGGTTTCGTCCAGGTGCGCGACGAATGCCGCGTCCAGTGCACCCAGGCTATAGCCTGTCAGGTAGTACTCGGTGACCGGCAGTTTGGGGTTTTGCGCCCGTACGGCCTGCATCACCCGGTACATGTCTTCAGCATCGTCCTTGCTGATGCCGGGCGTGGCAAAACGTGAGGCGGCGCTTATGAAGTCGAAGCTGGCGGGCGACGACAGTTGCACCACGTGGTAGCCGGCCTTGTAGTAAAGCTTCTTCAGGTATTCGTTGAGGCTGCTGTCGTAGCGCGCGCCGGTGCCGGCGATCAGGAAGATCAACGGCGCAGGTTTATCCTGGGTGGCAATCCGATAGGTGAGTTTCTTCACTGCCCAGAAGTTGTCCGGCAGTTCGAAAGCGCGTTCCGGACGCAAGGTGACGCTGCGATCCGACTGATTGATGTCCTCATCCAGCGGCAGCTCGGGGCGCAGGTCCGGTGGCGTGGTGGCAATGGTTGCCTCGAATGGGTTGGTCAAGGGATAGCCATAACTGGCAGCGTCGATATCGACCGCCAGTGCGGACGCACTCAAGATAAGGCCGCCAAAGAGGGCGGCGAAGCGCAAGGAACGGAGCATGACTAGATCCCTTAGAAAAAGGTGCCGAATGAAGTTCGCAGGCTATGACCACTGGATTTGCGCCAAAGTGCCATGCATCGGCACCAAACAGGCCTGAATTCCAAGTAATAGTAGCTCGACGATACACTTTGCAGTGATTGAATGACCAGTTATCAGTTGTTATCGCTTGCGTAAGGCTGTCGGGCGATTAAGCTGGCCGCCGTTTTCGCGTATTGGAGTGCTCCATGTCCCGCCGTTTGCCTGTGATTGTGCTGCTTGTTTTGCTGCCCTTATGGTTGGCCGCCAGCTATGGCGCGCGTTATGGCTTCATGGAAGATGCGCAGTGGGTCGGGATTTGCGTGGATGAGGCCAGCCGCTGGGAATGCCAGGTGCGTTCGAACCTGGGCCTGATGATTCACTTCCAGGTATTGGGCTGGGCGGCGCTGGTCGCCGCGGTAGTCGGTTTTGTGCTGCCTGGGCGGGCAGGGTGGTGGCTGGCGATGGTGGCGCTGGTGTTCGGGTTTCCTGCGCTGGCGTTGTACAACACGACGATGGCGGTGTTTGCGGTGGTGATTGCAGGGTTGCGGTTGGTCAGGGCGTCCCGTAGCGCCTGATAGATAGCCTTCGCGAGCAAGCCCGCTCCCACATTCGATTTGTGAGCGACGCAGATCAAATGTGGGAGCGGGCTTGCTCGCGAAGAGGCCGGAGGCGGCGCTGAAGATCAGTCCTTGCGAACCCGCAAACAACGCCACAACGCCGCCACCATCAACCCGCTCACCAGCGCCCAACCCCAGGCCTGCTGGTTCTGCAAACCTTCACGAAACAGTTGCGGCGCAATACCGGCGCCGATGATGAAGGCCAGCAGGGCGATCTCCCGGCGCGGCGCGCTCACCGGGCGGCACAGGTAAACCAGCGCTGGCAGGATGAAGGCGACGCTCGGGAAGCTGCGATAGCGCGGGTCGAATACCAGCTCCAGCATCGTCACCGCAGCGGCAAATCCTGCCACTGCCAGGATCCAGCCTGCCCGACGCTCAAGCGCATTGAACGCCCAGCCACGCCAGCCGGTGCGAGGGCTCAGCGTCAGCGCGGCATGGGCCAGCACCAGCACATTCAAGGCGGTCAGCAGGGCAACCCACAGCCATTCACTGGCAAAGCGTGTGGTGACCCGTGCCAGATCGCCCCAGGCACCCATCGAGCAAGCGGCCAGGGCTCCCAGCAGCGGCAGCACCAGCGCGGCGCGAGTGCTGCGTACGCGTCCACCGAGAATCAGTGTGCCAAGGAAGATAAATCCACCGACTACCAGCCATTGCGACCAATACGGCACGTTCGACACGGGCCCGGCCAGCACGCCCTTGTCCTGGCGATCCGCATCGAACAGCCCCCAGTAACCACCCACCGCACCTTCGCTGGCACGCTTCCACGGCTGGTCGAAGGCTTCGATCAGGTTGTAGTGCCAACCATGCTGCTCAGCCATGGCGACAAATCCGCGCATGAATTTGGCTTCGTTGACCCGGCTTGGCAGGGCGGTCTGGCGTTGACGGCCTTCGCTCGGCCAGCCGGTTTCGCCAATCATCACGTCCTTGGGCGCAAACATGCTGCCAAATGACTGGCGCACGGCGGCCACTTGCATCAGGGCGACGTCAATGTTCGAAGGGTGATCTTCCCAGTACGGCAGCAAGTGGATGGTGATGAAGTCCACCGCCGGGGCGATCTCCGGGTGCTTTTGCCAGAACTCCCACACGTCGGCATAGGTGACAGGCTGTTTGACCTGGCTTTTGACTCTTTCAATAAGCTTCACCAGCTGTGTGCTGGTGACTTCCTTGCGCAGCAGGGCCTCGTTGCCGACGATGACCGCCGTTACCACGTCCGGATTGGCATTGGCTTCGGCGATCAGCAGCTCTACTTCCTTGGCAGTGTCTACCGGACTGCTGTTGACCCAGGCGCCAATCATCATTTTCAACCCGTGCTTTCGCGCCAGGTCCGGTAGGGCTTCGAGTCCCGTCATCGAGTAGGTTCGGATGCATTCGAAGCGGGTTGCCAGCAACGCGAGGTCCGCGTCCATGCGCTCGGGACGAAGGTTGAACGGCACATCGAACGGCGACTGGTCCTTGTCGAATGGAGTGTAGGAGGCGCATTGCAGCTTGTGCGTCGCGCTGGCGACATCCGGCAGGATCACCGGTTTACCAAGGCCGTACCAAAAGCCGCCGAGGGCAAACAGCCCCAACAGACAGGCAAAAAGATAAGCAAAAAAAGGAAAGCGGGATGTCGCGGGCATGGTCAGGCCGTCTGGGAGCAAAGCGGCGCATGTTACCTGCATTTGTCCCGTGCTTGGTGGCCTGCATGATTTTGACATGCAAAGTTCGGGCGGATCGGCCGGAACCTGTGCGCTGCTCTAGACTCATGGCGTTCTGATGTCGTTTCTCGATGCCTTGAGGTCGCTGGCAGAGCAGGTCGCCATCAGCGTCAGGTTGATTATCGCACTCATCAGTACTCCGCTGATGATCCAGGGTTTGCGGGTGGGGCGTGATGGGGGCGCTGTGCACTATAACTATACGTTGACGCGACTCGGCATCCGTCGAGCGCAGCACTTTCGGGGAAGTAACGATGAAGATGCGACGACTTTTAGGCGCGGGTGCCGCTCTGGTGCTTGCGATTGGCTCCACATTCGCCAATGCCGAGAACAAGACCCTGACCATCGGTTACGTTGACGGCTGGTCCGACAGCGTCGCGACCACTCACGTGGCCGCCGAAGTGATCAAGCAGAAGCTCAATTATGACGTGAAGCTCCAAGCCGTCGCCACCGGGATCATGTGGCAGGGCGTGGCCACCGGCAAACTCGATGCCATGCTGTCGGCCTGGCTGCCAGTGACCCACGGCGATTACTGGGCCAAGAACAAGGACCAGGTCGTCGACTACGGTCCGAACTTCAAGGACGCCAGGATCGGCTTGATCGTGCCCGAGTACGTCAAGGCGAAGTCGCTTGAAGACCTGAAAACCGACGACAGCTTCAAGAAACGCATCGTTGGCATCGACGCCGGTTCAGGCGTGATGCTCAAGACCGAGCAGGCGATCAAGGACTACGACCTGACCGGCTATCAACTCAAGGCCAGTTCCGGCGCTGGCATGATTGCCGAGCTGACCCGTGCCGAGAAAAAGAACGAATCCATTGCCGTGACCGGTTGGGTGCCGCACTGGATGTTCGCCAAGTGGAAACTGCGTTTCCTGGAAGACCCGAAAGGCGTGTATGGCGCAGCTGAAACCGTGAACAGCATCGGCAGCAAAGAGTTGGCGACCAAGGCGCCGGAAGTGGCCAAGTTCCTGAAGAACTTCCAGTGGGCTTCGAAAGACGAGATCGGCGAAGTCATGCTGGCGATCCAGGAAGGCGCCAAGCCGGAAGCGGCGGCGAAGGACTGGGTAGCCAAACACCCGGAGCGTGTGGCTGACTGGACCAAGTAATAGTTACTCCGCTGTACCCTGTGGGAGCTAGCCTGCTGGCGATTGCGATCTGTCAATTAACTGAAGTGTTGACTGACAGACCGCAATCGCCAGCAGGCTAGCTCCCACATTTATTCAGTAGTGCTTGAGATTGGCGAGATCGTCACGTGGTTCTAAGACTAAGGTCGTCTGGAACCTGCCCCGCAGCCGCATAGAGTGGATACGTTCCAACTAAATCTGTGCTGCGAGGATAAAAACAATGAACGACAGCATTTACCTCTCGATTCAAAACAGCCCGCGCTTCAAGGAGCTGGTTAGCAAGAGGGAACGATTCGCCTGGATTCTTTCGGCGATCATGCTAGGGCTTTACTCCGGATTCATCCTTTTGATTGCTTACGGGCCGCATGTACTGGGGGCGAAACTCAGCCCTGAGTCATCGATTACCTGGGGCATACCGATCGGTGTCGGGCTGATTGTTTCGGCCTTCGTCCTGACCGGGATCTACGTACGACGCGCCAATGGCGAATTCGACGACCTGAACAATGCGATTCTCAAGGAGGCTCAGCAATGATCCGGCGTCTAATGGCTCTATTGAGCATCGCAGCATTCGCACCGGGCGCCTGGGCGGCTGAAGCCCTGACCGGCGAGGTACAGAAACAACCGCTCAACGTTTCCGCGATTCTGATGTTCATCGCATTCGTCGGTGCAACCCTGTGCATCACCTACTGGGCGTCCAAGAAAAACAAGTCGGCCTCCGACTACTACGCGGCGGGCGGCAAGATCACCGGTTTCCAGAACGGTCTGGCGATTGCCGGTGACTACATGTCCGCGGCGTCCTTCCTGGGTATTTCCGCGCTGGTGTTCACCTCCGGCTACGACGGCCTGATCTACTCGATCGGCTTCCTGGTGGGCTGGCCGATCATCCTGTTCCTGATCGCCGAACGCCTGCGTAACCTGGGTAAATACACCTTTGCCGACGTGGCGTCCTACCGCCTCGGGCAAACCCAGATCCGCTCACTGTCCGCTTGCGGTTCGCTCGTGGTGGTGGCGTTCTACCTGATCGCGCAAATGGTCGGTGCCGGCAAGCTGATCCAGCTGCTGTTCGGTCTCGACTATCACGTTGCCGTGATCCTGGTCGGTATCCTGATGTGCATGTATGTGCTGTTCGGCGGCATGCTGGCGACCACCTGGGTGCAGATCATCAAGGCTGTCCTGCTGCTGTCCGGCGCGTCCTTCATGGCGCTGATGGTGATGAAGCACGTCAACTTTGACTTCAACATGCTGTTCTCCGAGGCGATCAAGGTTCACCCTAAAGGTGAAGCGATCATGAGCCCGGGCGGCCTGGTGAAAGATCCGGTCTCGGCGTTCTCCCTTGGCCTGGCGCTGATGTTCGGTACCGCTGGCCTGCCGCACATCCTGATGCGCTTCTTCACCGTGAGTGACGCGAAAGAAGCGCGCAAGAGCGTGCTGTATGCAACCGGCTTCATTGGTTACTTCTACATACTGACCTTCATTATCGGCTTCGGCGCGATCCTGCTGGTCAGCACCAACCCTGCGTTCAAGGATGCGGCTGGCGCGCTGTTGGGCGGTAACAACATGGCGGCGGTGCACCTGGCCAATGCGGTCGGTGGCAGCATCTTCCTGGGCTTCATCTCGGCGGTAGCGTTCGCGACGATCCTGGCAGTGGTTGCCGGCCTGACCCTGGCGGGTGCCTCGGCGGTGTCCCATGACCTGTACGCCAGCGTGATCAAGAAGGGCAAGGCCAACGAGAAGGATGAGATCCGCGTCTCGAAAATCACCACCATCGCCCTGGCAGTGCTGGCGATCGGCCTGGGCATCCTGTTCGAAAGCCAGAACATCGCGTTCATGGTGGGCCTGGCGTTCTCCATCGCGGCAAGCTGCAACTTCCCGGTCCTGCTGCTCTCCATGTACTGGAAAAAGCTGACCACTCGCGGTGCGATGATCGGCGGCTGGCTGGGCCTGGTAAGCGCTGTGGGCCTGATGATCCTTGGCCCGACCATCTGGGTGCAGATCCTGCATCACGAGAAGGCTATCTTCCCGTATGAGTATCCGGCGCTGTTCTCGATGATCATTGCTTTTGTCGGGATCTGGTTCTTCTCGATTACTGACAAGTCGACTGCGGCTGATAACGAGCGGGCGCTGTTCTTCCCGCAGTTCGTTCGCTCGCAGACGGGTCTGGGCGCTAGTGGGGCGGTTTCGCACTAAGAGCACTTAGAAGCTGCAAGCTAATGCCCCGGTCGAGAGATCGGGGCATTTTTTTCTGTCTGAAGGGTGTGTGTCGCCGGATTTGGCCTCATCGCCAGCAGGCTGGCTCCCACATTGGAATGCGTGCTCCCTGTGGGAGCCAGCCTGCTGGCGATGGTGGTGCTTCAGTCACTGCATGAACCCCGGGCAAACAAAAACGGCCTCCTGCTCTATATAAAAAGCAGGAGGCCGTTCCCGGTACAACTCAACACGCTACAGCAAGACTGATCTTACTTGCGGTCTTCCAGCTTGGTGATGTCACGCGACTCGTAGCCGGTGTACAGCTGGCGCGGACGGCCGATCTTGTACGGGCTGGAGAGCATTTCCTTCCAGTGGGAGATCCAGCCGACAGTCCGCGCCAGGGCGAAGATTACGGTGAACATGCTGGTTGGAATGCCGATCGCCTTGAGGATGATCCCCGAGTAGAAGTCGACGTTCGGGTACAGCGAGCGCTCGATGAAGTACGGGTCGGTCAGGGCGATCTCTTCCAGGCGCATGGCCAGTTCGAGTTGCGGATCGTTCTGGATGCCCAGTTCCTTCAACACTTCGTCGCAGGTCTGCTTCATCACGGTGGCGCGTGGGTCGCGGTTCTTGTAGACGCGGTGACCGAAGCCCATCAGCTTGAACGGATCGTTCTTGTCCTTGGCCTTGGCGATGAACTTGTCGATGTTCGAGACATCGCCGATTTCATCGAGCATGGTCAGAACGGCTTCGTTGGCGCCGCCGTGGGCAGGGCCCCACAGTGCAGCGATACCGGCGGCGATACAGGCGAACGGGTTGGCACCCGAAGAGCCGGCCAGACGGACGGTAGAGGTCGATGCGTTCTGCTCGTGGTCGGCGTGGAGGATGAAGATCCGGTCCATGGCCTTGGCGAGCACCGGGCTGATCGGTTTGATCTCGCACGGGGTGTTGAACATCATGTGCAGGAAGTTTTCCGCGTACGACAGGTCGTTGCGCGGGTACATCATGGGTTGGCCCATGGAGTACTTGTAAACCATCGCTGCCAGGGTCGGCATCTTGGCAACCAGGCGGATCGCGGAGATTTCGCGATGCTGCGGGTTATTGATGTCGAGGGAGTCGTGGTAGAAGGCCGAGAGGGCGCCGACTACACCGCACATGACGGCCATCGGGTGAGCGTCGCGACGGAAGCCGTTGAAGAAGGTCTTCAACTGCTCGTGAACCATGGTGTGGTTCTTCACGGTGCTGACGAACTGGGCCTTCTGCTCTGCGGTTGGCAGTTCGCCGTTGAGCAGCAGGTAGCAGGTTTCCAGGTAGTCCGATTTTTCAGCCAGTTGCTCGATCGGGTAACCGCGATGCAACAAAATGCCGTTGTCACCGTCAATATAGGTGATCTTCGACTCGCAGGAAGCGGTCGACATGAAACCAGGGTCAAAGGTGAAGCGGCCCGTGGCCGTAAGACCCCGAACATCGATAACATCGGGACCAACGGTGCCGGTTAAAATGGGCAGCTCGACGGGGGCTGCGCCCTCGATGATCAACTGCGCTTTTTTGTCAGCCATGTGGCCTCCTATTTATGCTTGAAATCATCAGACAGACCCCCCACGCAGGGCCCGCACCACTATAGTGAGATAAATCCGAATGTCAATTTGCCTAAAGTCTTGCTCCAGAAGGCTTTAACCCTACTTTTTTCTCGAAATTGCCTGCCATTTACGCCTTTTATGTCCGTAGTGCAATCAGCTGTTTGGGTGAGGTCTTTGCGTTGTCATTAGTAGCCTAACTGTCTATACTCGGCAGCCGACCGCCAAGGGCTTTTGGGCTTGCGTTATTGGGGGTCGCCTCCCTGGGTGGTGGTTACCTGACCAGTGCACTCCCCAACAACTTTGCCCTGATTGTTAGGGGCTCTTCAGTGTGAAAAAAAAGCCGTGAAAAGCCAACGACCTGTAAACCTAGACCTAAGGACCATCAAACTCCCAGTCACTGCTTACACGTCCATTCTTCACCGTATCTCCGGTGTCATCCTCTTCGTGTGCCTTGCCATCATGCTTTATGCATTGGACAAGTCGCTGAGCTCCGAGGAAGGCTTCGGTCAGGTGAAAGCGTGTCTGACCAGTCCGCTAGCCAAGCTAGTGATTTGGGGCATCCTGTCCGCCTTGCTGTATCACCTGGTTGCCGGTGTGCGCCATTTGATCATGGACATGGGCATCGGTGAGACGCTGGAAGGCGGAAAACTGGGCTCGAAAATCGTTATCGCCGTTTCCGTGGTGGTAATCGTTCTGGCAGGAGTTTGGATATGGTAACTAACGTCACGAACCTGTCGCGTTCGGGCCTCTATGACTGGATGGCGCAACGTGTGTCTGCGGTCGTTCTCGCGGCTTACTTCATTTTCCTGATCGGATACGTCGTGGCCCACCCTGGCCTCGAGTACGCCCAATGGCATGAACTGTTCGCCAATAACTGGATGCGTATTTTCAGCCTGCTGGCCCTTGTTGCTCTGGGCGCTCACGCCTGGGTCGGCATGTGGACCATCGCGACCGACTACCTGACGCCAATGGCGTTCGGCAAGTCCGCGACGGCTATACGTTTCCTCTTCCAGGCAGTATGCGGCGTTGCGATGTTCGCTTACTTCGTCTGGGGTGTGCAGATTCTCTGGGGTATCTGATTCATGGCTAACATTCCAACGATTTCTTTCGACGCCATCATTATTGGTGGTGGCGGTGCCGGCATGCGCGCAGCGCTGCAACTGGCGCAAGGCGGTCACAAGACTGCTGTAATCACCAAGGTTTTCCCGACCCGTTCGCACACTGTATCCGCCCAGGGCGGCATCACCTGCGCCATCGCGTCCGCCGACCCGAACGATGACTGGCGCTGGCACATGTACGATACCGTCAAGGGTTCCGACTACATCGGTGACCAGGACGCTATCGAATACATGTGTCAGGAAGGCCCGGCTGCGGTTTTCGAGCTGGACCATATGGGTCTGCCGTTCTCGCGTACCGAAACCGGCCGTATCTACCAGCGTCCGTTCGGCGGTCAGTCCAAGGACTACGGTAAAGGTGGCCAGGCTGCGCGTACTTGCGCGGCGTCCGACCGTACCGGTCACGCCCTGCTGCACACCCTTTATCAGGGCAACCTGAAAGCCGGCACCACGTTCCTCAATGAATACTACGCTGTTGACCTGGTGAAGAACGGTCAAGGCGAATTCGTCGGCGTGATCGCCATCTGCATCGAAACCGGCGAAACCACCTACATTCGTGCCAAGGCTACCGTTCTGGCCACCGGCGGTGCAGGTCGTATCTACGCATCCACCACCAACGCCCTGATCAACACCGGTGACGGCGTTGGCATGGCGCTGCGTGCTGGCGTGCCGGTACAAGACATCGAAATGTGGCAGTTCCACCCGACCGGCATCGCCGGCGCCGGTGTACTGGTAACTGAAGGTTGCCGTGGTGAAGGTGGATACCTGATCAACAAGCACGGCGAGCGTTTCATGGAGCGTTATGCTCCGAACGCGAAAGACCTTGCCGGTCGTGACGTTGTTGCCCGTTCGATGGTTAAAGAGATTATCGCCGGTAACGGCTGTGGCCCGAATGGCGACCACGTAATGCTGAAACTCGACCACTTGGGCGAGGAAGTGTTGCACAGCCGTCTGCCAGGCATCTGCGAACTGTCGAAGACTTTCGCTCACGTTGACCCGGTGGTTGCTCCGGTTCCTGTTGTTCCGACCTGCCACTATATGATGGGCGGCGTTGCCACCAACATTCACGGTCAGGCGATCACCCAGGACGCCGAAGGCGTAGACACCATCATCCCGGGCCTGTTCGCTGTAGGCGAAGTGGCTTGCGTATCGGTTCACGGCGCCAACCGCCTGGGCGGCAACTCGCTGCTCGACCTGGTGGTCTTCGGCCGTGCTGCCGGCCTGCACCTGGAAAAGGCGCTGACCGACGGTATCGAATACGACGACGCCACCGACGCCGACATCACTGCGGCCCTGGCGCGCCTGTCCGCCCTGAACGAGCGTACCGATGGCGAAGACGTGGCAACCCTGCGTCGCGAGCTGCAGAACTGCATGCAGAACTACTTCGGTGTATTCCGTACCGGCGAATACATGCAGAAGGGTATTGCCCAGCTGGCTGATCTGCGCAAGCGCATCGCCAACGTGAAGATCAACGACAAGTCGCAGGCGTTCAACACTGCGCGTATCGAAGCTCTGGAACTGCAGAACCTGCTGGAAGTGGCCGAAGCTACCGCCATCGCTGCCGAAGTACGTAAAGAGTCCCGCGGCGCTCACGCCCGTGAAGACTTCGAAGATCGTGACGACGAAAACTGGCTGTGCCACACCCTGTACTTCCCGGGTGACAAGCGCGTGACCAAGCGTGCCGTGAACTTCTCGCCGAAGACTGTTCCGACTTTTGAACCTAAGATTCGGACTTATTAAGGGTGGCCGCCATGTTGCAAGTCAGTGTTTATCGTTACAACCCTGATCAGGACGCTGCGCCGTTCATGCAGGAATTCCAGGTTGATACCGGTGGTAAAGACCTGATGGTGCTGGACGTGCTGGCCCTGATCAAAGAGCAGGACGAAGGTTTCTCCTATCGTCGCTCTTGCCGTGAAGGTGTTTGCGGTTCCGACGGCATGAACATCAACGGCAAAAACGGCCTGGCGTGCGTCACGCCGCTGTCTGCTGTTGTAAAAGGTAACAAGTTGATCGTTCGTCCTCTGCCAGGTTTGCCGGTTATCCGTGACCTGGTCGTCGATATGAGCATCTTCTACAAGCAATACGAAAAGGTTAAGCCTTACCTGCAGAACGACACGCCGGCTCCGGCCATCGAGCGTCTGCAGTCCCCTGAAGAGCGTGAAAAGCTCGACGGTCTGTACGAGTGCATCCTGTGCGCCTGCTGCTCGACCTCGTGCCCGTCCTTCTGGTGGAACCCGGACAAGTTCCTGGGTCCAGCTGCACTGCTGCAAGCGTATCGCTTCCTGGCAGACAGCCGTGATACCAAGACGTCCGAGCGTCTGGCTTCGCTGGATGACCCGTTCAGCGTATTCCGCTGCCGCGGGATCATGAACTGCGTCAACGTATGTCCGAAAGGCCTGAACCCGACTAAGGCCATCGGTCACATCCGTAACATGCTGCTCTCGAGCGGCGTGTGATTCAGCTGTAGTACCCGCAAGACCGCTGTACCCGTGGATGCTGCGGCGCAGGCTTCAACCGGCGCCGTAGTTTTAACCTGAGCAGCAGCCTAAAAGGCTGCGGCTCTTATTTTGAAGAAATGAGACAAGCAGGGGCATCCGGGCTGGTACCCGGACTATCAGTGTGATCCTAGTGGCTTGTTTTGGTCGCTGCATTCGGACTTCTGCAAGTTTGCTCGGTGTCGACACCGGTGGTGTTCCCCTAACCGAGGGTGACCAAGCATGCAAGAAAGCGTGATGCAGCGCATGTGGAACAGCGCCTACCTATCCGGTAGTAACGCTGCCTATGTGGAAGAGCTCTACGAGCTCTACCTGCACGACCCTAACGCTGTGCCAGAAGAGTGGCGCACCTACTTCCAGAAGTTGCCTGCTGACGGCAACTCTGCCACCGATGTTTCGCACTCCACAATTCGCGATCATTTCGTCTTGCTGGCAAAGAACCAGCGCCGCGCCCAACCGGTTTCCGCCGGCAGCGTGAGCAGTGAGCACGAGAAGAAGCAAGTTGAAGTGCTGCGATTGATCCAGGCCTACCGTATGCGTGGCCACCAGGCAGCCCAGCTTGACCCGCTGGGGCTGTGGCAGCGTCCTGCACCTGCAGACCTGTCGATCAATCATTACGGCTTGACCAATGCCGATCTTGATACGACCTTCCGTGCCGGCGACCTGTTCATCGGCAAAGAGGAAGCGAGCCTACGCGAAATTCACGAAGCGTTGCAGCAGACATATTGCCGCACCATCGGCGCTGAGTTCACGCATATCACCGATTCCGAGCAGCGCCAGTGGTTCCAGCAGCGTCTGGAAAGCGTGCGTGGCCGTCCGACGTACTCCGCCGACATCAAGAGCCACCTGCTCGAGCGCGTGACCGCCGGCGAAGGCCTGGAAAAATACCTGGGCACCAAATACCCGGGTACCAAGCGTTTCGGCCTGGAAGGCGGCGAGAGCCTGATTCCGATGCTCGACGAGCTGATCCAGCGTTCCGGTTCCTACGGCACCAAGGAAATCGTCATCGGCATGGCCCACCGTGGCCGTCTGAACGTGCTGGTCAACACCTTCGGCAAGAACCCGCGCGAGCTGTTCGACGAGTTCGAAGGCAAGAAGAAGGTCGAGCTGGGTTCCGGTGACGTTAAATACCACCAGGGCTTCTCGTCCAACGTAATGACCACCGGCGGTGAAGTTCACCTGGCCATGGCGTTCAACCCGTCCCACCTGGAAATCGTTTCCCCGGTGGTCGAGGGTTCGGTTCGCGCCCGCCAGGACCGTCGCAACGACCTGACCGGTGAGAAGGTCCTGCCGATCTCCATCCACGGTGACGCGGCATTCGCCGGTCAAGGCGTGGTGATGGAAACCTTCCAGATGTCGCAGACCCGCGGTTTCAAGACCGGCGGTACCGTGCACATCGTGATCAACAACCAGGTTGGTTTCACCATCAGCAACCCGCTGGACTCGCGTTCCACCGAGTACGCCACCGACGTTGCGAAAATGATCCAGGCGCCGATCCTCCATGTGAATGGCGATGATCCGGAAGCCGTGTTGTTCGTGACCCAGCTGGCCATCGACTACCGCATGCAGTTCAAGCGTGACGTGGTGATCGACCTGGTCTGCTACCGTCGTCGCGGCCACAACGAGGCCGACGAGCCAAGCGGCACCCAGCCGATCATGTATCAGCAGATCACCAAGCAGCGCACCACCCGTGAGCTGTATGCCGATCGCCTGACCCAGGCCGGTGTACTCGACGCAGAGCGTGTTCAGGCCAAGGTCGACGAATACCGCAACGCGCTGGACAACGGTCTGCACGTAGTGAAAAGCCTGGTCAAGGAACCGAACAAAGAGTTGTTCGTGGACTGGCGTCCGTACCTGGGCCACGCCTGGACCGCGCGTCACGACACTCGATTCGACCTCAAGACCTTGCAGGAACTGTCCGCCAAGCTGCTGGAAATCCCGGAAGGCTTCGTGGTTCAGCGCCAGGTTGCGAAGATCTACGAAGACCGTCAGAAGATGCAAGCCGGCGGCCTGCCGATCAACTGGGGTTACGCCGAAACCATGGCGTACGCGACCCTGGCGTTCGAAGGTCACCCGATCCGCATGACTGGCCAGGACATCGGCCGCGGTACGTTCTCGCACCGTCACGCCGTGTTGCACAACCAGAAGGACGCGGGCACCTACGTCCCGTTGCAAAACCTGTACGACGGTCAGCCACGTTTCGACCTGTACGACTCGTTCCTGTCCGAAGAAGCGGTGCTGGCGTTCGAGTACGGTTACTCGACCACCACGCCAAATGCCCTGGTTATCTGGGAAGCCCAGTTCGGCGACTTCGCCAACGGCGCCCAGGTGGTTATCGACCAGTTCATTACCAGTGGCGAGCACAAGTGGGGCCGTCTGTGCGGTCTGACCATGCTGCTGCCGCACGGTTATGAAGGTCAGGGGCCGGAGCACTCCTCGGCTCGTCTGGAGCGTTACCTGCAGCTGTGCGCCGAGCACAACATCCAGGTGTGCATGCCGACGACGCCGGCACAGATCTACCACTTGCTGCGCCGTCAGGTGATTCGCCCGCTGCGCAAGCCTCTGGTAGTCCTGACTCCGAAGTCGCTGTTGCGCCACAAGCTGGCCATCTCGACCCTGGAAGATCTGGCCGAAGGTTCCTTCCAGACCGTTATCCCGGAAATCGATGCCCAAGACCCGAAAAAGGTCGAGCGCGTTGTCCTGTGTAGCGGCAAGGTCTACTACGACCTGCTGGAAAAACGTCGTGCCGAAGGCCGTGACGATATCGCCATCGTGCGTATCGAGCAGCTGTACCCATTCCCTGAGGACGACTTGAAAGAAGTCCTGGCGCCTTACACCAACGTCAAAGCTGCCGTCTGGTGCCAGGAAGAGCCGATGAACCAGGGTGCGTGGTACTGCAGCCAACACCACATGCGTCGCAGCATCAGCAACCTCAACAAGTCTCTCGTACTCGAGTACGCGGGCCGTGAGGCTTCTGCTGCACCGGCATGCGGTTACGCATCGATGCACGCTGAGCAGCAGGAAAAACTGCTGCAAGACGCCTTTACTGTTTAACGCCTTCGCGCACCTGAAACCGAATTTAAGGACCCACAGATAATGGCTATCGAAATCAAAGCCCCCACTTTTCCGGAATCGGTTGCCGATGGCACCGTTGCCACCTGGCACAAACAACCGGGCGACGCGGTCAAGCGCGACGAACTGATCGTCGACATCGAAACCGATAAAGTCGTACTGGAAGTGTTGGCTACCGCTGACGGCGTGCTGGGCGCTATCGTCAAAGGCGAGGGCGAAACCGTCCTGTCCGACGAAGTGCTGGGTTCCATCGAAGCGGGCGGCGCTGCTGCCGCTCCAGCCGCTGCTGCTCCGGCCGCCGCTGCTCAAGCTGCTGCTCCTGCCGCTGAAGGCGAAGACGATCCTGTTGCTGCACCGGCTGCGCGCAAGCTGGCTGAAGAAAACGGCATCAACATCGCTTCCGTTGCCGGCACCGGCAAAGGCGGTCGCGTGACCAAGGAAGACGTGGTTGCAGCCGTTGCTGCCAAGAAAGCCGCTCCGGCTGCCGCGCCTGCCAAGGCTGCCGCACCTGCCGCCGCTGCTCCTGTGTTCGCTGCAGGCGACCGCATCGAGAAGCGCGTTCCGATGACCCGCGTTCGCGCTACCGTGGCCAAGCGCCTGGTAGAAGCCCAGTCGAACATGGCGATGCTGACCACTTTCAACGAAGTCGACATGACCGAAGTCATGGCCCTGCGTTCGAAGTACAAGGATCTGTTCGAGAAGTCCCACAACGGCGTGCGCCTGGGCTTCATGTCGTTCTTCGTGAAAGCAGCTACCGAAGCACTGAAACGCTTCCCGGCTGTCAACGCGTCGATCGACGGCGGCGACATCGTTTACCACGGCTACGCTGACGTCGGCGTTGCAGTTTCCAGCGATCGCGGCCTGGTTGTACCGGTTCTGCGTAACGCCGAACTGATGAGCCTGGCTGAAATCGAAGGCGGCATCGCCACCTTCGGCAAGAAAGCCCGCGACGGCAAACTGTCGATGGACGAAATGACCGGTGGTACCTTCACCATCACCAACGGCGGTACCTTCGGTTCGATGATGTCGACCCCGATCGTCAACCCGCCACAAGCAGCCATCCTGGGCATGCACAACATCATCCAGCGTCCTATGGCCATCAACGGCCAGGTTGTTATCCGCCCGATGATGTACCTGGCACTGTCCTACGATCACCGTCTGATCGATGGCAAAGAAGCTGTGACTTTCCTGGTGACCATCAAGAACCTGCTGGAAGATCCGGCTCGTCTGTTGCTGGATATCTGATAGAAGCGGCCATGAGCTGCAAGCCCGAGCTGGCGGAAAACCCGCGGCTTGGCTTGCAGCTTGCGGCTTGAAGCTTTTCGCTAAAGAGGATTTTTTGAATGTCGCAGAAATTTGACGTAGTAGTGATCGGCGCAGGCCCTGGCGGTTACGTAGCTGCCATCAAGGCCGCACAGCTGGGTCTTTCGACCGCCTGCATCGAGAAGTACACCGACAAGGAAGGCAAACTGGCTCTGGGCGGTACTTGCCTGAACGTCGGCTGCATTCCATCCAAGGCGCTGCTGGACAGCTCCTGGAAATACAAGGAAGCCAAAGAAGGCTTCGCGATCCACGGTATCAATCACGCTGGCGTGACCATGGACGTGCCAGCAATGGTCGGCCGCAAGGCCACCATCGTCAAAGGCCTGACCTCTGGCGTTGCGACCCTGTTCAAAGCCAACGGTGTGACTTCCATTGAAGGTCACGGCAAGCTGCTGGCTGGCAAGCAAGTTGAAGTCACCAAGCCAGACGGCTCGGTAGAAATCATCCAGGCCGAAAACGTGATCCTGGCTCCAGGTTCGCGTCCGATCGACATTCCACCGGCTCCGGTCGACCAGAATGTGATCGTTGATTCGACTGGCGCACTGGAATTCCAGACCGTGCCTAAGCGTCTGGGCGTGATCGGCGCTGGCGTGATCGGTCTGGAACTGGGTTCGGTCTGGTCGCGTCTGGGTGCAGAAGTGACTGTCCTGGAAGCCCTGGACACCTTCCTGATGGCCGCTGACGCCGCTGTTTCCAAGGAAGCGCTGAAAACCCTGACCAAACAGGGCCTGGACATCAAGCTGGGCGCTCGCGTGACCGGCTCCAAAGTGAACGGCGACGAAGTCGTGGTGAACTACACCGATGCCAAGGGCGAGCAGAACATCACTTTCGACAAGCTGATCGTAGCCGTTGGTCGCCGTCCAGTGACCACTGATCTGTTGGCTGCCGACTGCGGCGTGACCTTGGACGAGCGCGGTTTCGTGCACGTCGATGATCACTGCGCCACCACTGTACCGGGCGTCTACGCCATTGGTGACGTGGTTCGCGGCATGATGCTGGCGCACAAGGCGTCCGAAGAAGGCATCATGGTTGTCGAGCGCATCAAGGGCCACAAGGCCCAGATGAACTATGATTTGATCCCTTCGGTTATTTATACTCACCCGGAAATCGCGTGGGTGGGTAAAACCGAGCAGGCCTTGAAAGCTGAAGGCGTTGAAGTTAACGTCGGCACCTTCCCGTTTGCAGCCTCCGGCCGTGCCATGGCTGCCAACGACACCGGTGGTTTCGTCAAGGTCATCGCTGATGCCAAGACAGACCGCGTACTGGGCGTCCACGTGATTGGCCCAAGCGCTGCAGAACTGGTTCAGCAGGGCGCGATCGGTATGGAATTCGGCACCAGCGCTGAAGACCTGGGCATGATGGTTTTCTCCCATCCGACCCTGTCTGAAGCCTTGCACGAAGCTGCTCTGGCAGTGAATGGCGGCGCCATCCACATCGCCAACCGCAAGAAGCGTTAAGACAATAAGAAACCACGGCGGTTTGGCCCGTCGTGAGCCTTGCATGCAAGACTCACCGCGGAATATCCGCTGGACGCAGTCTTGCGTAGCTGCACCGGTTGTCCGGAAAGGCTACGCAAGCAGCAGTCACAGGTGGTGCGGCACTTGAACAAGTGCAGCACCGAATGCGCAGTACCTAACGAAGACGGTAATAAGCATGAATCTTCACGAGTATCAGGGTAAGCAGCTGTTCGCTGAATACGGCCTGCCAGTTTCCACCGGTTACGCGGTAGACACCCCGGAAGCAGCAGCAGAAGCTTGCGACAAAATCGGCGGCAGCGAGTGGGTTGTCAAAGCCCAGGTCCACGCCGGTGGTCGCGGTAAAGCGGGCGGCGTAAAGCTGGTTCGCAACAAAGAAGACGCCAAAGCCTTCGCACAGCAGTGGCTGGGCAAGCGTCTGGTGACTTACCAGACTGACGCCAATGGTCAGCCAGTCACCAAGATCCTGGTTGAATCGTGCACTGATATCGCTAAAGAGCTGTACCTGGGCGCTGTCGTTGACCGTTCGAGCCGTCGCATCGTGTTCATGGCTTCCACCGAAGGTGGCGTGGACATCGAGAAAATCGCTCACGACACTCCAGAAAAAATTCTGAAGGCCACTATCGATCCACTGGTTGGCGCTCAGCCATTCCAGGGTCGCGAGCTGGCATTCCAACTGGGTCTGGAAGGCAAGCAAGTTGCCCAGTTCGCCAAGATCTTCGTTGGTCTGGCCAAACTGTTCCAGGATCACGATCTGGCCCTGCTGGAAGTGAACCCGCTGGTGATCAAGGCTGACGGCGATCTGCACTGCCTGGACGCCAAGATCAACATCGACGCCAACGCCATGTACCGTCAGCCTAAGCTGAAGACTTTCCACGATCCGTCGCAAGACGATCCGCGCGAAGCGCACGCTGCCAAGTTCGAACTGAACTACGTAGCACTGGAAGGCAACATCGGTTGCATGGTCAACGGTGCTGGCCTGGCCATGGGTACCATGGACATCGTCAACCTGCATGGCGGCAAACCAGCCAACTTCCTCGACGTGGGCGGCGGTGCAACCAAGGAACGCGTTACCGAAGCGTTCAAGATCATTCTGTCCGACACCAACGTCGCTGCAGTACTGGTTAACATCTTCGGCGGCATCGTTCGTTGCGACATGATTGCCGAAGGCATCATCGGCGCCGTGAAAGAAGTCGGCGTGAAAATCCCGGTTGTTGTTCGCCTTGAAGGCAACAACGCTGAGCTGGGCGCTAAAGTACTGGCAGAAAGCGGTTTGAACATCATCGCTGCTACCAGCCTGACCGACGCTGCTCAACAAGTTGTCAAAGCTGCGGAGGGCAAATAATGAGCGTCCTGATCAATAAAGACACCAAAGTTATCTGCCAGGGTATTACCGGTTCGCAAGGTAGTTTCCACACCCAGCAAGCCATCGAGTACGGCACCAAGATGGTTGGTGGTGTAACTCCGGGCAAAGGCGGCACCGAGCACCTGGGCCTGCCAGTGTTCAACACCGTTAAAGACGCAGTAGCTGCCACTGGCGCTACCGCCAGCGTGATCTACGTTCCGGCTCCTTTCTGCAAAGACTCGATCCTGGAAGCTGCTTTCGGCGGCATCAAGCTGATCGTCTGCATCACCGAAGGCATTCCTACCCTGGACATGCTGGACGCTAAAGTTAAGTGCGACGAGCTGGGTGTTACCCTGATCGGCCCTAACTGCCCAGGCGTGATCACCCCAGGCGAATGCAAGATCGGCATCATGCCAGGTCACATTCACTTGCCAGGCAAGGTCGGTATCGTTTCCCGTTCCGGCACCCTGACCTACGAAGCTGTGAAGCAGACGACTGACGCCGGTTTCGGTCAGTCGACTTGCGTCGGCATCGGTGGTGACCCGATCCCGGGTTCGAACTTCATCGACATCCTGAAGCTGTTCCAGGAAGACCCGAAGACCGAGGCGATCGTGATGATCGGTGAGATCGGCGGTTCGGCTGAAGAAGAAGCGGCTGCCTACATCAAGGCACACGTGACCAAGCCGGTTGTTTCCTACATCGCTGGTGTGACTGCTCCTCCGGGCAAGCGCATGGGCCATGCTGGCGCAATCATCTCTGGCGGCAAAGGCACTGCAGACGAGAAATTCGCTGCTCTGCAAGACGCAGGCGTTAAAACCGTGCGTTCGCTGGCAGACATCGGCAAGGCCCTGGCCGAGCTGACTGGTTGGGCTGTCAAGTAAGCCTCGCGCTTAGCTGACGCTTCACCAGACAAAGGCCACCTTCGGGTGGCGTTTGTCGTTTCCTGGATCTGTAGGAGCCGGCTTGCCGGCGAAAGGGACGACGCGGTGTGTCAGGCATGGCGCCTTCGCTGGCAAGCCAGCTCCTACAGGGGTTGGTGTAGGTAAATTAGATGCGTAAACGCGACACGGAAATGTCGTGTATCGGATAGTTTGCCCTTTAACAGTGCGTTCACCGCCCAAATTCGTTAGGCTACGCGCCATTTTTGCGTCCGCGGCCCACAAGGCTGCAACGCGCTAAAAGGGTTGGTCCCATACGGACCGACAGCATTTCCCTCACCCATAGGGAAATCCCTCTCTAAATTCCGATTCAGTAGTGTGGTATTTCCTTAATGAAAGTGTTGAAAGGCCAGGACATCCTGGCACTTGGTTTTATGACGTTTGCCCTGTTCGTCGGGGCTGGCAACATCATCTTCCCGCCTATCGTCGGTTTGCAGTCCGGGCCTCACGTCTGGATGGCGGCGCTGGGCTTCCTGATTACCGCGGTCGGTCTGCCCGTGGTGACCGTCGTGGCCCTGGCCAAGGTCGGTGGCGCCATGGATGCCTTGAGCAGCCCGATCGGCAAGATCGCTGGTGGCCTGCTCGCTGCGGCGTGCTACCTGGCTGTCGGCCCACTGTTCGCCACGCCACGTACCGCGACAGTGTCGTTCGAAGTCGGCCTGGCACCGCTGACCGGCGAAAGCCCGCTGGCGTTGTTCCTCTACAGTTCCGTGTACTTCCTGGTGGTGTTCTTCATCTCGCTGTACCCGGGCCGTTTGCTCGATACCGTCGGACGTTTCCTCGCGCCGCTGAAGATCATCGCCCTGGCCGCGCTCGGCATCGCCGCGTTCGCATTGCCTGCGGGTGACATTGGCCATGCCACGCCTGAATACGTCGCGGCGCCGTTCTCCCAGGGCTTCATCAACGGTTACCTGACCATGGATACCCTGGGTGCACTGGTGTTCGGCATCGTCATCGTCAATGCCATCCGCTCGCGCGGCGTCGAGTCGCCGGCGTTGATCACCCGTTACGCGATCATCGCCGGCCTGATTGCCGGCGTGGGCCTGGCGCTGGTCTACATCAGCCTGTTCCGCCTGGGTTCGGGCAGCCATGAAGTCGCCGCTGGCGCCACCAATGGCGCGGCCGTGCTGCACGCCTACGTGCAGCACACCTTCGGCTCCCTGGGTAGCGGTTTCCTTGCCGTCCTGATCTCGCTGGCCTGCCTGGTCACGGCGGTCGGCCTGACTTGCGCCTGCGCCGAGTACTTCAGCCGGGTGCTGCCACTGTCCTACAAGACGCTGGTGATCATCCTCGCGGCGTTCTCGCTGCTGGTGTCCAACCTGGGCCTGACCAAGCTGATCGCGTTCTCGATCCCGGTACTGACCGCGATCTACCCGCCGTGCATCGCCCTGGTGGCCCTGAGCTTCTGCAAGGACTTCTGGCATGAACAAGGCCGCATCGTCGGTCCGGTGATGCTGGTATCGTTCCTCTTCGGCCTGATCGACGCTCTCAAGGGCGCCGGCCTGGCGGACTGGATGCCGACACAACTGTCCCACCTGCCGCTCAGCGAGCAAGGCCTGGCGTGGCTGGTGCCTTCGGTGATGACCCTGGTGGTCGCCGTGGTCTGCGACCGCCTGCTGGGCAAGCGCGAGGAAGCGCTGGCTTAAGCGTTGCCGGCCCGCCACGAGCGGGCCTGCGGGCAAAAACAGAAATGCCCCGTATCAATCGATACGGGGCATTTTTTTATGGGGTGATGCGGTGTCTTTTCTTCTGCGCTAACGTCGAAAGACTGCGCAATCCACCTGTAGGAGCGAGCTTGCTCGCGAAGAACCGGAGAGCGACGCGTTTATCCAGGTAACACGCGCCATTATTCGCGACCTTCGCGAGCAAGCTCGCTCCTACAGGTTTCCGGTGTTCCTGCCACTCCATCACAAGGACCTGCATGTCGTTCATCCAAGCCAACCTGATCCACATCCTCGCTGCCATCTGGTTCGTCATCTGCTGGGGCGGTTACACCCGCTATGCGACCTGGAAAGGCCGTGATACCGCCTGCCTGGCCAGTGTGCTGCATCTGTATCGCGAAGACTGGATGCGCCGCATGCTGCTGCGTGACAACCGCATCGCCGATGCCAGCGTGATCGGCAACCTGGAGCGCAACGCATCTTTTTTCGCCTCCAGCACCCTGATTATCCTGGCCGGCATTCTCACGGTACTTGGGGCATCCGAAAGGGCGGTGTCGTTGTTGGCGGATATCCCGATGGTGCAACAGGCGTCCCAGGGGATGTCGGAGATCAAGTTGCTGTGCCTGGCGCTGGTGTTCGTCTATGCGTTCTTTACCTTCAGCTGGTGCATGCGCCAGTACAACTTCGCCGCCATCCTGGTGGGTTCGGCACCCATGGTCGGAGAGCGCCATGTGTCGGAGCAGGAGCGCAAAGCCTTTGCCAACCGGGCAGCCCGGGTTATTTCCATGGCCGCCAACCAGTTCAACTTCGGCCTGCGCTCCTATTACTTCGGCATGACCATGCTGGCCTGGTTCGTTAGTCCCTGGTTGTTCATGTTGATGAGTGCCGGCGTCGTATTCGTGCTTTACCGTCGCGAGTTTCACTCCGACGTTCTCGACGTCATGGTCTATACCCCTACAGAGGCACCGTTGCCCGAGGTGAATAAAGAGGCCGCTTGATGAGTATTCCATTCTGGTGCGTGTTTATCAGTGCCGTACTGATTTATGTGGCGCGCCTGCCCGTGACCACGGCCATGAAAGAGCAGGGCGGTTACAACAATCACCTGCCGCGCCAGCAGCAGGCGCAACTCACGGGGCTGGGTGCGCGCGCGGTGGCGGCGCACCAGAACAGTTTCGAAGCCTTCATATTGTTTGCGGCGGGGGTGTTGATGGCCCACACCACACAAACGGCGGGCTGGCTGATCGACTGCCTGGCGATCATCTTTGTGATCGCGCGGGTTCTCTACCTGCTGTGTTACTGGAAAGACCTGGCCTGGCAACGCAGCCTGGTCTGGCTGGTGGGTTTGATCTGTTCCTTGTTGCTGATGATTAGTCCGACTTTTCGAACGATTTTGCTCTAACCATTAAATCGCAGGCAAAAGAAAACCCGCACTTGGCGGGTTTCTTTTTACACGAAAAAACTGAATCAGTTCTTAGGCGCGGCTTCTTTTGCTGCTGCTTCGTTCGATTCAGCCTGAGCTTTGGCGGCTTCGGCATTTTCTTTCGCAGCGTCGTTCACTTTATCCTGAGCTTTATTCATGTCTTGCTGGGCTTGCTCAGCATGTTGGTTAGCATCTTGAGCTTTGTCCTCGGATTTTTTATCGCAGGCAGCGAGACCGAGGGAAGCGGTCAACATCAAGGCAATAGCTAAAGTCTTACGCATGGGGTGTTTCTCCTTATGGAAAATTATCTACTGGCTTTAAGAGCACAGCCATCAGGGTTAAGTTCCTCAAATCGCTCAGATATATAAGTTTGTTCTAAAACGGAACTTTTACCCGGGCGTCTACTTCACTGCCTACTAAACAAGAGTCTTTATCAACATGGCCGAAAACCCCGTTTTTGAGCGTGCGACACGGTTCCTGTCGGCGCTGCGACATTGTTCCGTGCTCGGATTGCGCGTTCACAGCGCCAGTGCCGAAGGGCTCACCGTGATACTGCCGTACAGCCCGCAGATCGTCGGCAATCCACAGAGCGGCGTGATTCATGGCGGCGCCCTGACCACCTTGATGGACACCGCTTGCGGCATGTCGACCCTCTGTGTGCTGCCGGAGTTCGAAGTGTGCCCGACCCTCGACCTGCGCATCGACTACATGCACGCCGCCGAACCTCATAAGGATGTCTACGGCTTCGCCCAGTGCTATCGGGTGACCACTGACGTGATATTCGCCCGTGGTTTTGCCTATCAGGATGATCCCGAGCAGCCCATTGCCCATGTCGTGGGCACTTTCATGCGCATGGGCAAGGGCATCAAGGGGACCAAGGGTTTTGCAGGCGCCATCGCCGGAGGTGCGAAGTGAGCGAGTCATTCAAGGAGCAACTGCGACAGACCCATGAACAGGGCGAGTACGCGCCGCTGTTGAAGCTCATTCCCTACGCCGGATTGATTGGTGTCGAATGTTCGCGGGTGGGGGATGAGTTGCTGTTTCGCCTGCCGGCCAACAAGGACAACATCGGCAACCCGTTATTGCCGGCTATCCATGGCGGCGTGATCGCCGGTTTCATGGAGCTGTCCGCCGCGCTGCACCTGCTGGTGGCGACCGGTTCGCCGGGCGTGCCGAAGATCATCGACTTCTCCCTCGATTACCTGCGCGCCGGACAGTTCCGCGATACCTGGGCCCGCTGCCAGGTGTGCCGACAGGGTCGCCGGGTCGCCAACGTGGCGATTACCGCCTGGCAAAGCACCGAAGCGGAACCCATCGCCACGGCCCGGGCGCATTTCAAACTTGATGAGCCCTTGAAATCCTGAATGCTGCCCCCAACTCTGATGACAACCCGCCGCCGACCCTCATGGTCGCGGCTTATGCCATCTGATTGGAGTTTGATGACCATGAGTGTGGAAACTCAAAAGGAAACCCTGGGCTTCCAGACCGAGGTGAAGCAACTGCTGCACCTCATGATCCATTCGCTGTATTCCAACAAGGAAATTTTCCTTCGCGAACTGATCTCGAACGCCTCTGACGCCGTAGACAAATTACGTTTCGAAGCCCTGGCCAAGCCAGAGCTGCTGGAAGGCGGCGCTGAACTGAAAATCCGTGTGAGCTTCGACAAGGACGCCAAGACCGTCACCCTCGAAGACAACGGCATCGGCATGAGCCGCGAAGACGCGATCACCCACCTGGGCACCATCGCCAAATCCGGCACCGCTGATTTCATGAAACACCTGACGGGCGACCAGAAGAAAGATTCGCACCTGATCGGTCAGTTCGGTGTCGGTTTTTACTCCGCCTTCATCGTCGCCGACAAAGTCGACGTGTTCAGCCGTCGCGCCGGTAGCCCGGCCAGCGAAGGCGTGCACTGGTCGTCCAAAGGCGAGGGTGATTTCGAAGTCGCCACCCTCGACAAGGCTGACCGTGGCACTCGCATCGTCCTGCACCTGAAATCCGGTGAAGACGAGTTCGCCGATGGCTGGCGCCTGCGCAACATCATCAAGAAGTACTCCGACCACATCGCCTTGCCGATCGAGTTGCCGAAAGAAGCGGCCGCTGCCGAAGGTGAAGAGAAACCAGCCGTTGAGTGGGAAACCGTCAACCGCGCCAGCGCCCTGTGGACTCGCCCTCGCACTGAAGTGAAGGACGAGGAATACCAGGAGTTCTACAAGCACATCGCCCATGACTTCGAAAACCCGCTGAGTTGGAGCCACAACAAGGTCGAAGGCAAGCTGGAATACAGCTCGCTGCTGTACGTGCCGGCCCGTGCGCCATTCGACCTGTACCAGCGTGAAGCGCCGAAAGGCCTGAAGCTGTACGTGCAGCGCGTGTTCGTCATGGATCAGGCCGAGTCCTTCCTGCCGCTGTACCTGCGCTTCATCAAAGGCGTGGTCGATTCCAACGACCTGTCGCTGAACGTGTCGCGGGAAATCCTGCAGAAAGACCCGATCATCGACTCCATGAAGTCGGCGCTGACCAAGCGCGTGCTGGATATGCTGGAAAAACTGGCGAAGAACGATCCAGAGCAATACAAAGGTTTCTGGAAAAACTTCGGCCAGGTCATGAAAGAAGGCCCGGCAGAAGATTTCGCCAACAAAGAGAAAATCGCCGGCCTGCTGCGTTTTGCATCGACCAACGGTGATGACGGCGAACAGGTTGTCGCTCTGGCCGAATACCTGGCACGCGCCAAGGAAGGCCAGGACAAGATCTACTACCTGACCGGCGAAACCTACGCGCAGGTCAAGAACAGCCCGCACCTGGAAGTCTTCCGCAAGAAAGGCATCGAAGTGCTGCTGCTGACCGATCGCATCGACGAGTGGCTGATGAGCTACCTCAGCGATTTCGACGGCAAGAGCTTTGTCGACGTGGCGCGCGGTGACCTGGACCTGGGCAACCTGGACTCGGAAGAGGACAAGAAAGCTGCGGAAGAAGTCGCCAAGTCCAAGGAAGGTCTGGTCGAGCGTCTGAAGACAGCGCTGGGCGAATCCGTTGCTGAAGTACGGGTCTCCCATCGTCTGACCGATTCCCCGGCGATCCTGGCCATCGGCGAGCAGGACCTGGGCCTGCAGATGCGTCAGATCCTCGAAGCCAGCGGGCAGAAGGTTCCGGATTCGAAGCCGATCTTCGAATTCAACCCGGCTCACCCACTGATCGAGAAGCTCGACAACGAGCAGAGCGACGAGCGCTTTGGCGACCTGTCGCACATCCTTTTCGACCAGGCGGCCCTGGCGGCCGGCGACAGCTTGAAAGACCCGGCGGCCTATGTGCGCCGTCTGAACAAGCTGCTGGTTGAGCTGTCGGCTTAACAAGGTTGTAGAAAAACCCGCTTCGGCGGGTTTTTTCATTCTGGTGTAAAAAAATCAGGAGTCAGAAATGAGCCAAATCACTGTACGTTCTGTTGCCTATCAGATTGATGGCCAATCCTACGAAAGCCGCCTGGCGTTCGACGCCGACCACAAAGGCCCGCGCCCGGGTCTGTTGATGGCGCCGAACTGGATGGGCGTCGGTGCTGGTGCCGAGGAGATCGCCAAGTCGGTCGCGGCCAAGGGTTACGTGGTGCTGATCGCGGACCTCTATGGCCAATCGGTTCGTCCGCAGAACAACGATGAGGCCGGCGCGGCAATGATGCCGTTGAAGAATGACCGGCCATTGCTGCGCAAGCGCATGCAAGTGGCGTTCGAGCAGTTGCAAAGCCAGGGTGAGGCCGCTGTCGATACGTCGAAACTGGCAACCTTCGGTTTCTGTTTCGGCGGTTGCTGCGCGCTGGAGTTCGCCCGTACGGGGGCGCCAGTGAAGGCGGCGGTGTCGTTCCACGGTACGCTCGATACCCCGGACGTCAACGATGCGAAAAACATCAAGGGCTCGGTATTGGTGCTGCACGGCGCTTCCGATCCGTTGGTGCCGAAAGAGCAGCTGCCGGCGTTTGAAGATGAGATGAACGCTGCGGGCGTGGATTGGCAGCTGCTGAGCTACGGCGGCGCGTTCCACTCGTTCACCGATCCCCATGCCAATGTTCCGGGCATGATGATGTACGACGCCAAGGTCGCCGCCCGGGCCTTCACTTCGATGCACAATCTGCTGGATGAAGTGTTCAAGGGCTGACTCAGTCGCTGCCTGTGCCGGCCTCTTCGCGAGCAAGCCCGCTCCCACATTGGAATGCGGTCAACTGTGGGAACGGGCTTGCTCGCGAAGGCGATGTGAAATTCACAAAAAGCCTTAAGGAAGTTCGATCCGCTCAACTTCCCCCGGCACCGTCGGCCATTCCCCGGCCGCCCAGCGCCGACGCGCTTCATCGATGGCTGCCGGATCGCTCGCCACGAAATTCCAGTTGATCCGCCGTGGCCCATCCAGCGGCGCACCCCCGAACAACACCGCATGACTGTCGCTCTCGGCGAACAGCGTCATCTCTTCCCCTGGCGGCAACACCACCAGCGAATGCGGCTCAATTGACTCGCCATCCAGCTGCACATCGCCGCTCAACACATACAGCGCACGCTCTTCATGCTCGGTGGGAATCAGCAAAGTTGTCGCCGTTTGCAGATTCAACTCGGCATACAAGGTCGGAGAAAGCACTGGCACTGGCGATTCCAGGCAAAAGCCCGAGCCTGCGATCATGCGGATCTTCACCCCGAGGTTTTCGCTGACCGGCAGCGTGGCGGCGGGGTGGTGGCTGTAGAGTCCCGGACCCTGTTCCTGGTCTTTTGGAGAAGCCAGCCAGATCTGCAAGCCGTGCATCGTGAAGCCGCTTTCCTTGAGGGCCTCGGGCGTGCGCTCGACATGGGCGATGGCGCTGCCAGCGGTCATCCAGCTGACATCACCGGCGTTGACCACCTGGTCCGAGCCGATGCTGTCCTTGTGCTGCAACTGGCCTTCAAACAGGTAGGTGAGCGTAGAAAGACCGATGTGCGGATGCTGGCGGATGTTCATGCCCGTCCCCTGTGCATAACGGGTTTCGAGCATATGGTCGAAAAACACGAAGGGCCCGACATTGCGGCATTTGGCTGACGGCAACGGGCGAAGAATCGGCTGGCCTTCGACATCTTCTGCGCGGGGGCGGATCACGAGCGGAGTGTTCATGGTGCGTTCCAGACTGAGCGAGTTATGCGTTCGAGCATAACCCGCTTGCGTAGCCTTTGCCGCTATTGGCTGAACGCGCCTTCGGCCAGATGGGTTTCGATGCTGACTTCAGAAGTGGTCATCAGCTTGTGCACCGGGCAGCGATCGGCCACCCGGTGCAGCTCGTCGCGCTGGGCGTCAGTGAGCACGCCCTTGAGGGTCAGTTTCACATGCAGGGCGTATTTACCTTTCTGCTCTTCACTGTTGTCGCGTTTGACCTCCACACCAACACCGGTCAGCGGAATGTCCTTTTTCTTTGCGTACATCTTCAAGGTCAGGGCCTTGCAGGCGCCCAGCGCGGCATCGAAGTAATCGTGCGGCTCCGGGGCCGAACCTTCGCCACCTGCCGATTGCGGGGCATCGGCAAAGAGTTCGTGGTCATCGATCTGGACGGTGTGGCGAAGACCTTCGGCGGAAACGGTGTTGACGGTGACAGTCATGGGAAACCTCGCAGGCGGCTGGAAAACGCATTCGATCAAAAAAGACCTTGAAGGTATAGAGCATTGCGCCTGCTGTGCGTTCCTGGTTTTTTAGATCTTCAAAAAAAAGCCCCGCAATCGCGAGGCTTCTTCAAACAGGTGCGGATCAGCTGCCTTTCACGGTCTTGCCGTTCACGGTGCCATCCAGGAGCATGATGTTGTACTCCTTGCCGTCGGTCTCGACCTGTTGCAGGCGAACCAGCAGGTAATCCCAATCCTTGGCGAACCACAGCACGGTGATGCGCTTGCTTTGTGTCGGGTCGCGTACGCGTTCGACCTTGATCGCGTCGATCTGGCCGGCCTTGGTGTCGACTTTTTCCGAACCCAGCACGCGGAAGTCATAGGTATCGACTTCGCCATCGTCCACGACCTGATAGCTCATGCTTTTCTTGCCGGCGGCCACGTCATGCTGCAGCGCCAGTTGGTAGGTGGATTTGTCGAGCATGCCGCGGTTGAGCGGGATGTTGACGGCGTCACCGCGATCAGTACCCGTGACCTTCTTGGCGGTCCAGTCGAAGTCCAGGTCAGCCTTCTTCGCTTTGCCCAGGCCACCGCGCTCGAAGTGGTAGGACTGGGGCAGCAGGGTGTCCTTGTCGACGGTCAGGGTGCTTTCTTCGGACAGGCTGGCGATCATCATCGAAGCCTTGAAGTTAAGCTTCCAGATGCCATTGGCTTGCTTGGTCAGGCTGCGTTCAGCCGTGCCGCTCATGGGCAACTGTTTCCAGTCGGCGGTGTAGCTGGCGGAGAAAGGTTGAAGGTCTGCAGCCTGTGCGAAGGGCAAGGCAAGCAGAGCGCAAGCGAAGAGCAGGGCGCGACGCATAAAATCTCCTAGGGTCGAATCAAGTGGCCGCTGGCCGCGAGTAACTGTCCATCCAGTAAAGCACCTTGTTCGCCGAGGGATAACCGGCCTTCGGCAAACCAGCGTACGGCCATGGGGTAGATCAGGTGTTCCTGTACATGGACCCGCTGCGCCAGACTCTGCGGCGAGTCATGCAACTCTACCGGTATTACTGCTTGTACGACCAGTGGTCCGCCATCGAGTTCCTCGGTGACGAAGTGTACGGAGCAGCCGTGTTCGGCATCACCGGCTTCCAGCGCGCGCTGATGAGTGTGTAACCCTTTGTATTTGGGTAGCAGCGAGGGATGGATATTGAGCAGGCGGCCCGCGTAATGGCGTACGAAGTCAGCGCTGAGAATGCGCATGAATCCTGCCAGGACCACGAGTTTGGGATTGAAGGCGTCGATCAGTTCGATCAGCGCGACGTCGAAGGCCTCGCGGCCCTCGAAAGCCTTGTGATCCAGGGTGCGGGTGTCGATACCCGCGTCCCTGGCGCGTTGCAGGCCATAGGCATCGGCGCGGTTGGAAATCACCGCAGCGACGCGGACCGGGCTGTCGCCGGTCTGCGTGCTGTCGATCAAGGCCTGCAAGTTACTTCCGGTGCCGGAGAGCAGCACCACGACATCACAGGTCTGAGACATCAATGAGCCTTGAGGTTCTTCAGTTCAACCTGGGCAGCGCCTTCGGCGGCGGTAGCGATCTGGCCGATGACCCAAGGCTGCTCGCCGGCTTCACGCAGCACGTTCAGCGCGGTTTCAACGTGCTCTTGAGCCACGCAGATGACCATGCCCACGCCGCAGTTCAGCACGCGATGCATTTCGTTTTCGTCGACGTTGCCTTGTTCCTGCAGCCAGTCGAACACCGCAGGGCGGTTCCAGCTTGCCACGTCAACCACCGCTTGTGCGCCTTTTGGCAGAACGCGCGGGATGTTGTCCAGCAGGCCGCCACCGGTGATGTGGGCCATGGCTTTGACGGCGCCGGTGTCCTTGATCAGCTTGAGCAGCGGCTTCACGTAGATGCGGGTCGGGGCCATCAGCAGGTCGGTCAGCGGCTTGCCGTCGAGCTGGATGTTTTCGATGTCGGCACCGGATACTTCGATGATCTTGCGGATCAGCGAGTAGCCGTTGGAGTGCGGGCCGGAAGACGGCAGGGCGAGCAGGGCATCGCCGGCAGCGACTTTGGAGCCGTCGATGATTTCGGATTTTTCCACGACGCCGACGCAGAAGCCGGCCAGGTCGTAGTCTTCGCCTTCGTACATGCCAGGCATTTCAGCGGTTTCGCCGCCCACCAGGGAGCAGCCGGACAGTTCGCAGCCGGCGCCGATGCCGGTCACGACCTGGGTCGCGGTTTCGACGTTGAGTTTGCCGGTGGCGTAGTAGTCGAGGAAGAACAGCGGCTCGGCGCCGCACACCACCAGGTCGTTGACGCACATGGCAACCAGGTCGATGCCGATGCTGTCGTGCTTGTTCAGGTTCAATGCCAGGCGCAGCTTGGTGCCGACGCCGTCAGTACCGGAAACCAGCACGGGCTGCTTGTAGCCGGCCGGGATTTCGCAGAGGGCGCCGAAACCGCCCAGGCCGCCCATGACTTCCGGGCGCGCAGTGCGCTTGGCGACGCTCTTGATGCGTTCGACCAATGCTTCACCGGCGTCGATGTCTACACCGGCGTCCTTGTAGCTCAGGGAGGGTTGCTTGCTCATGATCCAGGCCTTTAGGGGGGATTTCTGGGTAACGACCGAGTCCAGCGGGACCGCCAAAATCGACGAAGGTGATTGCCTCACGCGATATTCGAGGGTGCCCGGCTGTTGCCGGTCTGCGAAGGCGCGCGATTTTATCAGGCTTGACGGTCAGCGGCCATCCTCAGGCCGACGGCAGGGGGCATATCGGCCGAAAAAAAACCGCTATCACGCCCTGTAACTGACATCCTGCTCGCCCGCACAAGTTGTCGTCATTAACCGTCTATCGTTATCACAGTGCGAAAACTTACCCAGGGCGTGTGAATGTTTTGCGTCGGGCGATGGTCACAGCCTTGCTCGTTCGTCTTCATGCGGTCTGTTCCAGCCGCTTTTGTCCTCAGGAATCTTCCATGGGTTTTTGTAAATTCTTGTTTGTGGGCTGCTTGTCACTGGTCAGTCTTGCCAGCCAGGTAAGCCGGGCTGAAACCGTCAAAGGCCTTTATCAAGTGCGCGAACCGGTCAACGGCCAGTCGCCGCAAGAGCGAGACGAAGCGACACAACGGGCACTCGATACGCTGGTATTGCGCCTGACCGGCGATCCCAAGGCGCCGCAGAATCCAGGGCTGGCGGCGATTCGCAAGGACCCCCAGCAAATCATCAGCCAGTACGGCTTCGAGGCCGGCCCGCCGGAAGTGTTAAAAGTCGATTTCGACCCCGGTACCACCGAGCAGGCCTTGCGCCGGGCCGGGTTGGCGATGTGGGGTGCCAATCGGCCGTCGATCCTCGGCTGGTGGCTGAACGACTACACCGAGGGTGCGAGCCTGGTGGGCGATGGCCAGGCCGGGGCGACACCCCTGCGCCGCGCCGCGCAGCACCGTGGTCTGCCCCTGCGTCTACCGCTGGCGGACCTGAACGAACAAATCGTCGCCACCGCGCCGAATCTGGAAAGTGCCGATCCGTCGGCACTGCGCAATGCATCGCAACGTTACAATGCCGACGCCTTGCTGGCGGTGCATGCCAGGGAAGAGGGTGGTCAGTGGCAAGCCAAGTGGCAGTTATGGCTGGGCGATCAGAAAGAAGCCGGCAGTGCCCAGGGCGCCGATCAAGCCGCTTTGGCGGACGCGGTGATGCTGGCGGTGAACCAGCGACTGGCGCCGCGATTTGTCGCCAAGCCTGGGGCTTCTTCCGCGCAGTTGCTGGAAGTCCAGGGCATGAATCTGGAGCGTTATGCGAGTCTTGGGCGTTTGCTCGAGCCTTTCGGTGGACGTCCGCAAAGTGTCGATGGCGACCGGATTCTTTATCGAGTCAACGGCAGTACCGATCAATTGCGCGCGCAGTTGTCGCTGGCCAGGTTGCAGGAAGTCGCCGCGGAGCAGGTGCCAGTACCGGCGCCCGCGGTACCCGTCCAGCCAGTAGCAGGTGGTGCGGCCCCTGCGGTCGCGCCTGCGCCGGCCCCGACGCCGCAATTGCGTTTCCGCTGGTAGGATTTTCTTTCTTTATATAGAAGCAATGGAGTGGTTCATGGCCGATACGCGGCGTTGGTTCTGGTTGGGTGGAGTGCTCCTGCTCTGCGCGTTTGTCTGGCTGTTGCACCCGATCCTCACGCCGTTCCTGGTGGCGTTGTTGTTGGCCTATCTGTTCGACCCCCTGGTGGACAGGCTGGAAAAGGCCGGCCTGTCACGGACCTGGGGCGTGATTGCGGTATTTGCCCTGTTCACCCTGATCTTCACCACACTGTTGCTGGTGTTGGTGCCGATGCTCGCCAAGCAGCTGTTTCGTTTGTATGAGCTGGCACCGCAGATGCTCGATTGGCTGCAGCACACGGCATTGCCATGGGCGCAGTCGAAGTTTGGCTTGTCGGAGGGCTTCTGGAAGTTCGACAAACTCAAGGCGGCGATCAGCGAGCACATGGGGCAGACCACCGACATCGTTGGGGTGGTGTTGAGTCAGGCGACTGCGTCGGGTTTGGCGTTGATTGGCTGGCTGGCGAACCTGGTGCTGATTCCGGTGGTGAGTTTCTACCTGCTGCGGGACTGGGACCTGATGGTGGCCAAGATCCGCAGCCTGTTGCCGCGCGATCGCGAAGAGCGTGCGGTGTCACTGGCCGAAGAGTGCCATGAAGTGCTCGGCGCCTTCGTCCGCGGGCAACTACTGGTGATGGTCGCATTGGGCGTGATCTACGCCGCGGGCCTGATGTTGGTGGGCCTGGAGCTGGGCCTGTTGATCGGGATGATTGCCGGTCTGGCGGCGATCGTGCCGTACATGGGCTTCATCATTGGCATTGGCGCGGCGCTGATTGCCGGCCTGTTCCAGTTTGGTGGCGAGTTGTATCCCATGATGGGCATCGTCGCGGTGTTCATGGTCGGTCAGGCTCTGGAGGGCATGGTGCTGACGCCGTTGCTGGTGGGGGACCGTATCGGCCTGCACCCGGTGGCGGTGATCTTCGCGATTCTGGCAGGGGGCGAACTCTTTGGGTTTACTGGCATTTTACTGGCGTTGCCAGTGGCGGCGGTCGTGATGGTGCTGCTGCGCCATGTGCATGATTTGTATAAGGATTCTGATATGTACAGTGGTGTTGACGATCCAGAGCTGTAGACGGGGTCACGGGCAGCCCGGGTAGACCCCGGCGGGCTGCCCGCAGCGCCAAAGAATCTGTCATAAAACCGGTGCGCTAACGCAAACCTTTGATTTTGCTTGTGGTCTGTCGCATTGTGCGGTCGGCTTCACGGGTATAAACTTCGCAAACTTTACACAGAGGCCACTAACGGTTCCTTTGGAACTGTTCAGTCAGCATGAAACCGATTCAGCTGCCCCTAGGTGTGCGTCTGCGTGACGACGCCACCTTCATCAACTACTACCCAGGCGCCAATGCCGCTGCACTCGGCTATGTCGAACGTCTGTGCGAAGCCGACGCCGGCTGGACCGAAAGCCTGATTTACCTTTGGGGCAAGCACGGGGTAGGGCGCACGCATCTGTTGCAGGCCGCGTGCCTGCGTTTTGAACAGATGGGCGAACCGGCGGTGTACCTGCCGCTGGCCGAGTTGATGGATCGCGGCATCGAAATTCTCGACAACCTCGAGCAATACGAACTGGTCTGCCTGGACGACCTGCAGGCGGTGGCAGGCAAGGCTGACTGGGAAGAGGCGTTGTTCCACCTGTTCAATCGGCTGCGTGACAGTGGTCGGCGTCTGCTGATCGCCGCATCGACTTCGCCGCGTGAGCTGCCGGTAAAGCTGGCGGATCTCAAGTCGCGCCTGACCCTGGCGCTGATCTTCCAGATGCGCCCACTCTCCGATGAAGACAAGTTGCGCGCCCTGCAACTGCGTGCGTCACGTCGCGGCCTGCACCTGACCGACGAAGTTGGACACTTTATCCTGACCCGCGGTACCCGCAGCATGAGTGCGCTTTTCGAACTGCTTGAGCAACTCGACCAGGCCTCCCTTCAAGCCCAGCGCAAGCTGACCATCCCGTTCCTCAAAGAGACGTTGGGCTGGTAGCCAAGGCCCCGTAAATCCAAGGCCCGCGGCGATATATCAAAAATTTCGGACGGCAAAAAATCCGCTTTTCTGCGCAGCGCAGACTGCGTAAGTGTCTAGAATGGGCTTTAGCGCTTAGATGTCAGCGAGAAACCAAGAAGTCACAAAAAGTTCGATTGAATTTGCAAATGAGGATGATAGCGGGCATAGTCTCGGCTTCTTGACATTAATCAGCCACGGTCGTGCCCATGCTAAATCGCTTTGCACCCCTCGTGCCCCTCGCACTCGTTACCCTGTTGTTCGGTTGCGCTGCCCACACGCCAGTGTCCGAGCAAGCACATCAACAGCAGGTTCAAAATTCCGCTACCGCCCAGTCTTCCGCGCTTTATCAGCAAGCGCTTGAACAGGAAGAAGCGGCCACCGAAAAAGAACTGGCCAGCTTTGCCAACGGCAAGTCGTACCAGCTTCCGGTCCTGGCCGACAGCATCCTCGAACGCGGCATGTCCCTGATCGGTACCCGTTACCGTTTCGGCGGTACCTCCGAAGCTGGCTTCGACTGCAGCGGTTTCATCGGTTATCTGTTCCGTGAAGAAGCGGGCATGAACCTGCCACGCTCTACCCGCGAAATGATCAACGTGGACGCACCGCTGGTTTCGCGCAGCAAGCTCGAGCCAGGCGACCTGTTGTTCTTCGCCACCAACGGTCGTCGCGGTCGTGTGAGTCACGCCGGAATCTACCTGGGCGACAACCAGTTCATCCACTCCAGCAGCCGCCGCAGCGGCGGTGTGCGCATCGATAGCCTGGGCGACAGCTACTGGAGCAAGACCTTCATCGAAGCCAAGCGTGCTCTCGCGATGGCGCCTGCAGCGACTCCAATCGTCACTGCCCGCAAGTAAGCGTACTTTTCGTGAGGCGAACTTAAAGTCTTACTTGAAGTTTGGCTGATAAGCGCTAAAATTCTGATCATGAATGATGGCAAACCGCCTGCGTACTCCGCAGGCGGTTTTCTTTTCTGCACTCGCGCAGAAAAAAGCCGCAGCCCTGATCAGGATGCTCTGCTATGACGATGTCGGCCCGCCTCGCAATCATGCTGTTCGCAGCGCTGCTCAGCGCTTGCGCCAGCCGTACCCCGCCACCCGCGCCAGTGGTGCGCGCACCCATCGTGTTCGGTCCCGCCCAGGCCTTTTCTCCGGAAGCGGAAGACGTACTGTTTCGCGCGTTGGGGTTGGTCGGTACGCCTTATCGCTGGGGCGGCAATACACCGGACTCCGGATTCGATTGCAGTGGCCTGATTGGCTACGTCTACCGAGACGTTGCCGGAATTTCCCTGCCGCGCACCACCCGCGAAATGATTTCCATGCAGGCGGCCAATGTCGGCAAGGAAGGCCTGCAAACCGGTGACCTGATTTTCTTCGCCACCAATGGTGGCTCCCAGGTCAGCCATGCCGGGATCTATGTCGGTGAAGGGCGTTTCGTCCATGCGCCGGCCACGGGTGGCACGGTCAAGCTCGACAGCTTGTCCAAGGCTTATTGGCAGAGGGCCTACCTGAGCGCCAAGCGTGTACTGCACCCCGAGCATCTGGCGCGCAATCCGTAATCGCCAGAGGGAGTTGTCATGACCGCCCGCACGCTCAACCTCGACGATTCGCTCTATCAATACCTGCTCGACGTTTCCCTGCGCGAAACGCCAGTGCTCAAGCGCTTGCGCGACGAAACCCAGGCGCTACCCATGGCGCGCTGGCAGGTGGCTCCGGAACAGGGGCAGTTTCTCGCCTTGCTGGTGAAGCTCATCGGCGCACGGCGTGTGCTGGAAGTCGGTACCTTCACCGGATACAGCGCCCTGTGCATGGCGGCGGCATTGCCGGATGACGGTGGGCTGATCTGCTGTGACATGCCCGGCGACTACAACGCCACCGCCCGCCGCTATTGGCAGGAGGCCGGTCTGTCCGGGCGCATCGATCTGCGATTGGCGCCGGCGCTGGAAACCCTGGGCAGTCTGGACGAGCCAGGCCAGTTCGACCTGGTGTTCATCGATGCCGACAAGGCCAATTACCCGGCCTACCTGGAGCATGCGCTACGGCTGTTGCGTACCGGCGGGCTGGCAGTATTCGATAACACGCTGTGGAGTGGTCGGGTGCTTGAGGGTAACCCCGAAAGCGCCGATACCCGCGCTATCCAGGCGCTTAATCGTGCCTTGAAGGATGACGCGCGGGTGGATTTGTCGCTGTTGCCGTTGGGGGATGGCTTGACGCTCTGTCGTAAACGCTAAAGATCGCATGCATCCTGCAGGAGCGAGCTTTCTCGCGAAAAACCAGAGAGCACCGCGGGGTGTCAGGCTCCCCGCGTCATCGTTGACCTCCATCGCGAGCAAGCTCGCTCCTACAGGTGTTTGTGTGCAGGTCATTGCACGGCTGACACCCGCCACACCTTGTTCCCCACATCATCGGCCACCAGCAAATCCCCTTGCTGATCGATCACCACGCCCACCGGCCGGCCCATGGCCTTTTCCTCGTCATTCAAAAAACCGCTGAGCACCTCCACCGGTTGTCCGCTCGGCTTCCCGGCGCTGAACGGTACGAATATCACTTTGTAGCCGCTGTGCGGCTTGCGGTTCCATGAGCCATGCTGGCCGATGAAGGCGCCTTCCTTGAACTGCGCCGGCAACGTGTTGCCTTCGGCAAACGTCAGGCCCAGTGAGGCCGTGTGCGGGCCGACCGCGTAGTCCGGGGCAATCGCCTTGGCCACCAGGCCGGGGTTTTGCGGTTCGACGCGAACATCGACGTGCTGGCCGTAATAGCTGAATGGCCAGCCATAGAAGGCGCCATCCTTGACCGAGGTGATGTAGTCCGGCACCAGGTCGCTGCCGATTTCATCGCGCTCGTTGACGGCCGTCCACAGCGCACCGCTTTGTGGCTCCCAGGCCATGCCGTTGGGGTTGCGCAGGCCTGAAGCGAAGATCCGGTGGTTGCCGGTGGCACGGTCCACTTCCCAGATAGCCGCGCGTCCTTGTTCCTGGTCCAGGCCGTTTTCACCGACGTTGCTGTTGGAACCCACCGTCACGTACAGCTTGCTGCCGTCCTTGCTGGCGATGACGTTCTTGGTCCAGTGGTGATTCAGGGTCCCACCTGGCAGGTCGACGACTTTGATCGGTGGTGACTTTATCGCCGTGTCGCCCTCTACATAGCGAAAGCGCAACAGTCGGTCGGTGTTGGCCACGTACAGGTCATTACCGACCAGGGTCATGCCAAAGGGCGAGTTGAGGTTTTCCAGGAACACCGTGCGGGTTTCGGCGATGCCATCATGGTTGCTGTCGCGCAGCAGCGTGATGCGGTTCGGGCTTGGCACGGAGGCACCGGCGCGCCCCATGACTTTCTTGGTGATCCAGCCCTTGATGCCTTTGTTGTCATCGGGTTTGGGCGGGGCGTTGGTTTCGGCGACCAGCACGTCGCCATTGGGCAGCACGTACAGCCAGCGCGGGTGATCGAGGTTCTCGGCAAATGCGCCGACCTGGGTGCCACTGGCCGCCACGGGTTTGGCGCCGTCCGCCCAGCCGATGGCCGGGGCGATGTTCATCGTCGGAAACAGTGTCTTGTTGGGTTCCGGGAGCTTGGGGGATGGCCCGATGCCGTCGGTGACTTGCAGGCGGGCGGATTCGCCACAGGCGGCGAGCCCTCCCGCCAGCGCGATAACGAAAACCAGCTGGGACGTGCGCATTGCTGACCTTCCCTATGAATGAGGTGACTTAAATCATAGAGAAGCGCGGCGGCCCGATGGTTCAACCTCAGCCGCGAGCTTCCTTGAGCAGCAGGGCAACACCGGGGTGGTAGTGACCGGCTTCGTTGCGCAATTTGCGATAGGCATAAGGGAAATACCAGGCCACGGCGCAGCTGTGCTCCTTTTGCAGGTCATCGACCATGTCCTGCAGTTCTTCCGGAGTAGCACCTTGCTGGCTCTTGTGCGGTGCGACGAACAGGCAGCCGATTTTCAGGTCGCTGGCGTAGCTGATTTTTTTCGCGTCGCTGGTGATGTCCAGAAGGGCCTGGGTCAGGTTCAGGCTGTTGACCCGTGGCCAGCGTTGCGTGGTCTGCAGCCAGGCGCGCGCTTCGGGCGTGGCGATAAACAGATCCGCGCGGCCGTTGCGTTCGCCTTCTTCGGTCTGTTTACGGGTGGGCGATTGTTGCAGGGTGATCATCTCGGCCATCCAGGCCGCGGCGGACAGCAGGCCGAGGTTGGCTTTTTCGTCGAGCCAGTAGGGCGTCTCGTTGTCGCCGCGCACGGCGTTGTAGCGGTCGATACAGTCGAACCAGCGTTCCAGGACCGGACGCAGGAATTCCAGTTTCGGATTGCTGATGATCATGCCTTGCATGGGGTTCACCCTTGTTATTGTGTTGTGGCTATTTGATATCACTGCCGTGAGTGTGGCACAAGATTGACGTCACTTTATTGAGGGGTGGCAGTTATTCGTTGCGCCACCGCGTCTTCAATTGACGCTCCACCCCCAACCCTCTAACCTTCGCCGCTTGTTTCAGGTGCTCTGTGACTTGGGTCGACAGAGTGAAACAGGGAAGCCGGTGAGTTGAGCGCTTCAGTCGATGAAGCCCTGCGATCCCGGCGCTGCCCCCGCAACGGTAAATGAGTGAAAACTGCGTCTGAAGCCACTGTGTCGATCGTTGATGCGGGAAGGCGCGCAGTCCGGCATTACGCCGCTCATGAGCCCGGAGACCGGCCTGATCCATCCAAGCGGCATCACGGTGGGCGATGCCAGGCTTCTTGCCGTCTATTCTTGTGCCTGCCCGCCGTTAATCCTGCCTCAACGGAGAGCTCCCCCATGTCTGATACCCCTGATCGTGACGAACGCCACCTGGCGCGCATGCTGCGCAAAAAAGCCGTGATCGACGAACGCATCGCCAATTCCCCGAACGAATGCGGCCTGCTGCTGGTGTTGACCGGCAACGGCAAAGGCAAGAGCAGCTCGGCCTTCGGCATGCTTGCCCGTGCCATGGGGCACGGCATGCAGTGCGGTGTGGTGCAGTTCATCAAGGGGTGCAACAGCACCGGCGAAGAGTTGTTCTTCCGGCGCTTCCCCGAGCAGGTGCGTTTTCATGTGATGGGCGAGGGCTTCACCTGGGAGACCCAGGATCGCCAGCGCGACATCGCGGCGGCCGAAGCGGCCTGGGCGGTGTCGCAGCAACTGCTGCGCGACCCATCGATCGGCCTGGTGGTGCTGGACGAACTGAACATCGCCCTCAAGCACGGCTATCTCGATCTCGATCAGGTGCTCAGTGATCTGCAGGCGCGTCCGCCCATGCAGCATGTGGTGGTCACCGGTCGCGGCGCCAAGCCGGAGATGGTCGAACTGGCTGACACCGTCACCGAAATGGGCATGATCAAGCACGCCTTCCAGGCCGGTATCAAGGCGCAAAAAGGCGTCGAGCTGTGAATCAACCTCGACATTGCCCGGCGGTACTGATTGCCGCGCCGGCCTCCGGCCAGGGCAAGACCACCGTGACCGCCGCGCTGGCCCGCTTGCATCGCAACCAGGGCCGCAAGGTGCGGGTATTCAAGTGTGGCCCGGATTTTCTCGACCCGATGATCCTCGAGCGCGCCAGTGGTGCGCCGGTTTATCAACTGGACATGTGGATGGTCGGCGAGCAGGAAAGCCGTCGCCTGTTGTGGGAGGCCGCCGCCGAGGCTGACCTGATCCTGATCGAAGGCGTTATGGGGCTGTTCGACGGAACGCCGTCCAGCGCCGATCTGGCGCGGCATTTCGGCGTGCCGGTGCTCGGGGTGATCGACGGCACGGCCATGGCCCAGACCTTTGGCGCGCTGGCCCTGGGCCTGGCGCGCTATCAGCCGGACTTGCCGTTTGCCGGCGTGCTGGCCAACCGCGTGGGCACCCTGCGCCATGCGCAACTGCTCGAAGGCAGCCTGACCGAAGGCCTGCGCTGGTACGGCGCCCTGTCCCGGGAAACCGGGATCGAGTTGCCGAGCCGCCACCTGGGCCTGGTGCAGGCCAGCGAGTTGAACGACCTGGACGTGCGCCTCGATGCGGCGGCCGACGCCCTGGCCAGCAGTTGCGAAGTCGCGCTGCCACCGGCGGTGACCTTCGCCGCGCCGGATGTGATCGCGGCCGAACCGCTTCTGGCTGGCGTGCGTATTGCCGTGGCCCGTGACGAAGCGTTTGCGTTTACCTATGGCGCCAGCCTGGATTTGCTGCGGGCGATGGGCGCCGAGCTGCGGTTTTTCTCGCCGATCCGTGACGCTGGTTTGCCCGAGGCAGACAGCTTGTATCTGCCGGGTGGTTATCCGGAATTGCACCACGTAGCGCTGTCGCAGAACACCTCGATGCTGGCGGCGATCCGCGCGCACCACGCGGCGGGCAAACCCTTGCTGGCGGAATGTGGCGGGATGCTTTATCTGCTCGATTCGCTGACCGATGTCGAGGGTACGCGCGCGGAACTGGTCGGCTTGTTGAAGGGCGATGCGGTGATGCAAAAGCGCCTCGCTGCATTGGCGTTGCAAGCGGTGGAGCTGCCGGAAGGTTCGCTGCGTGGGCACACTTATCATCATTCTCTGACCACCACCGAACTGACACCGATTGCCCGTGGCTTGAGCCCTAACGGCGGGCGCGGGGCGGAGGCGGTTTATCGTGAGGGGCGGATGACGGCCTCTTATGTGCATTTTTATTTTCCGTCCAATCCATCGGCGATTGCTGCTCTATTTGTGCCCGACCTTGAAGCCGCCATCGCGAGCAAGCTCGCTCCTGTAGGAGCTGGCTTGCCAGCGAAGAGGCCATGACCGACAACGCCTTCTGCGAAGCCGAACGCGATGCGGTCTACCGCGCCATCGCCGAGCGCCGCGACATGCGTCACTTCGCTGGCGGCACCGTCGAGCCCGAATTGCTACGGCGCCTGCTCGAAGCCGCGCATCAGGCGCCGAGTGTCGGCCTGATGCAGCCCTGGCGCTTCATCCGCATCAGCGATCGCGCCTTGCGCAGCCAGATCCAGGTCCTGGTGGAACAGGAGCGCGTGCGCACCGCCGAGGCCCTCGGTGAGCGCACCGACGAATTCATGCAGCTCAAGGTCGAGGGCATCAACGACTGCGCCGAAGTACTGGTCGCCGCGCTGATGGACGATCGCGAGCGGCATATCTTCGGTCGTCGGACCTTGCCGGAAATGGACCTGGCCTCGTTGTCCTGCGCAATCCAGAACCTCTGGCTGGCGTCCCGCGCCGAAGGGCTGGGCATGGGCTGGGTCTCGCTGTTCGAACCGCAAGCCCTGGCGGACCTGCTGGGCCTGCCGCCGGGTGCCAAGCCCCTGGCGATTCTCTGCCTGGGACCGGTCAAGGCCTTTTATCCGGCGCCGATGCTGGTACTCGAAGGCTGGGCGCAGGCGCGTCCGCTGAGTGAGCTGTTGTATGAAAACTATTGGGGAGTGAGTCAATGAGTGTGGCGTTGTTGAGTATCGCCGCAGTGGCGCTGGATGCGCTGCTGGGTGAACCCAAACGCTGGCATCCGCTGGTGGCGTTCGGCCGATTTGCCGAGCGCATCGAGCAACGTTTCAACGGTGGCGGTCGCGGCTGGCGCAGCCATGGGGTCACCGCATGGGTGATCGCCGTGTTGCCACTGACCCTGTTGGCCACGGCATTGTCCTGGGCACCCTACGTCGGCTGGGTCGTCGAGATCCTCGCGCTCTATTGCGCCCTGGGCATGCGCAGCCTCGGCGAGCATGTCGAACCTGTGGCCAAGGCCCTGCGCAGCGGTAATCTTGAAGAAGCGCGCCAACGCGTGAGTTATCTGGTCAGCCGTAAGACCAGCGACCTGGATGAAACCGCCGTCGCCCGCGCCGCCACCGAATCGGTGCTGGAAAACGGCAGTGACGCAGTGTTCGCCGCCTTGTTCTGGTTTGCCGTGGCCGGTGCGCCGGGCGTGGTGCTCTATCGTTTGAGCAACACCCTGGACGCGATGTGGGGCTATCGCAACGAACGCTTCGAGCGTTTCGGCTGGGCGGCGGCGAAGATCGACGACGTGCTCAACTACATTCCAGCGCGCCTGGTGGCGTTGACCTACGCGCTGCTGGGCAAGACCCGTCTGGCGTTGAAATGTTGGCGCACCCAGGGGCCGACCTGGGATAGCCCGAATGCCGGCCCGGTGATGGCGGCGGGTGCCGGTGCGTTGGGGGTCGAGTTGGGCGGGCCGGCGATTTATCACGGTGAACTGCATCAGCGCCCGCAGCTGGGCGAGGGCGTGCCGGCCGATGCCGACGCCATCGACCGCGGCTGGCAGCTGGTCCAGCGAGGGGTATGGTTGTGGCTGCTGATTTTGTGCGTGGGGGCTGAATTTTATGCTTGAACACGGCGGACGACTGCGCAAGGCGGCGCACGATTACGGCATCGACGAAGCCGAATGGCTCGACCTGTCCAGCGGCCTGGCGCCCTGGCCGTTTCCGGTGCCGGACATCCCGCTGCGCGCCTGGGCGCGGTTGCCGGAAACCGATGACGGCCTGGAGCAGGCAGCCTGCGACTATTACGGCACTCTGCAGGCATTGCCGGTGGCCGGCTCGCAGATGGCCATCCAGTTGCTGCCGCGTTTGCGCAGGGCGGGCAAGGTCGGCGTACTGTCGCCCTGTTATGCCGAGCACGCCGAGGCATGGCGGCGCAATGGCTACATCGTGCGCGAGGTGCTGGAGCAGGAGGTCGACTTTTTCGTCGATAGCCTCGACGTGCTGGTGGTGGTCAACCCGAACAACCCGACAGGGCTGAACCTGACGCCCGCGCGCCTGCTCGACTGGCATTCGCGCCTGGCCCCGCGCGGTGGCTGGCTGGTGGTGGACGAGGCCTTCATGGACAACACGCCGCACCTGAGCGTGGCGCCGTTTGCCCATCAGGTCGGCTTGATCGTGTTGCGCTCCTTTGGCAAGTTTTTCGGCCTGGCCGGGGTGCGCCTGGGTTTTGTCCTGGCTGAGCGCAGGCTGCTCAAGTTGCTCGCCGAGCAAGTCGGGCCGTGGGCGGTCAGCGGGCCGACCCGGGTGCTGGGCCAGGCGTGCCTGCGCGACACCGAAGGGCACACGCGCCAGCGGGAGCGCGCCGATGAGGCCAGCGCGCGGTTGGCCACCTTGTTGACACAATACGGCTTCGAGCCCCAGGGCGGGTGCGCCCTGTTCCAATGGCTGATCACCGAGCGTGCCGAACTGCTTCACGACTTCATGGCCCGGCGCGGCATTCTGCTGCGCCTGTTCACCCACAACAGCAGCCTGCGTTTTGGCCTGCCTGGCGATGAAGTCGACTGGGCACGCCTCGCATCGGCGCTGGACGCCTTCGCCAAGGAACACCCATGACCACGCTGATGGTGCAGGGCACCACCTCCGACGCCGGTAAAAGCACCCTGGTGACGGCCCTGTGCCGCTGGGCGACGCGCCAGGGTGTCAGGGTGGTGCCGTTCAAGCCGCAGAACATGGCGCTCAACAGCGCGGTGACGGCCGACGGTGGCGAAATCGGGCGCGCGCAAGCGGTGCAAGCCCAGGCTGCCTTGCTTGAGCCCCACACCGACATGAACCCGGTGCTGCTCAAGCCCAACAGCGATACCGGCGCCCAGGTGATCATTCATGGGCGTGCGGTCACGACCATGAACGCCGTGGCCTATCACGACTACAAGGCTATCGCCATGCAAGCGGTGCTGGCCTCCCATGAGCGCTTGAGCGCGGCGTATCCGCTGGTGATGGTCGAAGGCGCGGGATCGCCGGCCGAGATCAACCTTCGTGCCGGCGACATCGCCAACATGGGCTTTGCCGAAGCGGTGGATTGCCCGGTGGTGCTAATCGCCGACATCAATCGGGGCGGGGTTTTCGCCCACCTGGTCGGCACCCTGGAGCTGCTGTCGCCGAGCGAACAGGCGCGGGTCAAAGGCTTCATCATCAACCGCTTTCGTGGCGACATCGCGCTGCTGCAACCCGGTCTCGACTGGCTCGAGGCGCGCACCGGCAAGCCGGTGATCGGCGTGCTGCCGTATGTGATGGACCTGCACCTGGAGGCCGAGGACGGCATCGATCAGCGCCAGGCCGACAAGACCGGGCAATTGTTGAAAGTGGTGGTGCCGGTGTTGCCGCGCATCAGCAACCACACCGATTTCGATCCGCTGCGCCTGCACCCGCAAGTGGACCTGCAATTCATCGGCCCCGGCCAGGCGATTCCATCTGCCGACCTGATCATTCTCCCGGGCTCGAAAAGCGTGCGCAGCGATCTTGCGTACCTGTGCGCCAACGGTTGGGATGCCGCGATCTCCCGGCATTTGCGCTACGGTGGAAAAGTGCTGGGCATTTGCGGCGGCCTGCAGATGCTCGGTGAGCAGGTGCATGATCCCCTGGGGCTTGAAGGCGCGCCGGGCTCCAGTGCCGGTTTGGGCTTGCTGGCCTTCCAGACGCAGCTCGAAGAGCACAAGCAACTGCGCAACGTGCGTGGGCGCCTGGCCCTGGAGAATGCTGAGGTCAGCGGCTATGAAATCCACGCTGGCGTCACCACCGGCCCGGCCCTGGAGCATGCTGCCGTGCAGCTGGACGACGGGCGCTGCGATGGCGCGCAAAGTGTTGACGGGCAGGTTTTCGGCACCTACCTGCATGGCTTGTTCGAATCCCCGGCGGCGTGCAGTGCGCTGTTGCGTTGGGCAGGATTGCAGGATGTGCAGGACGTGGATTACCACGGGTTGCGCGAGCGGGATATCGAGCGGTTGGCGGATCTGGTGGAGAAGCATCTGGATACCGCGCTGCTGCGTGAGCTCTGCGGGATTTGAGGTGGCTGTGCTGGCCTCTTCGCGGGCAAGCCCGCTCCCACAGGTGACCGCGTTCCCTGTAGGAGCGAGCTTGCTCGCGAAGACGGAATCGGCCTCACCGCCTATTTGAAGGAATGAACCATGCTCCAACTGATCCTCGGCGGCGCCCGCTCCGGCAAGAGTCGCCTGGCTGAAAAGCTGGCAACTGACAGTCAGCTCCAAGTGACCTACATCGCCACCAGCCAACCCCTGGACGGTGAAATGAACGAACGGGTCGCCCATCATCGCGCCCGCCGTCCCGCCGAATGGGCGCTTATCGAAGAGCCGTTGGAACTGGCCCGCGTCCTGCGCGAAAACGCCAGCGCTAACCGTTGTCTGCTGGTGGATTGCCTGACGCTGTGGCTGACCAACCTGCTGATGCTTGAAGATGCCGAGCGCCTGAACGCCGAGCGCGAAGCCTTGCTCGAATGCCTGGCATCGTTGCCGGGTGAAATCATTTTTGTCAGCAACGAGACCGGAATGGGTGTCGTGCCGCTGGGCGAATTGACTCGCCGCTATGTCGATGAAGCCGGTTGGCTGCATCAAGCCCTGGCCGAGCGTTGTCAGCGCGTCATCCTGACCGTCGCCGGCCTGCCCCTGACTTTGAAAGGAACTGCGTTATGAACCCATCCTGGTGGCTGAACCCGTGCCAACCGATCGACGCCCAGGCGGTCGAGCAGGCGCAAGCCCGTCAACAGCAACTGACCAAGCCGGCTGGCTCCCTCGGTCAGCTTGAGTCGGTGGCGGTGCAACTGGCCGGGCTCCAGGGGCAGGTCAAGCCAAGCCTTGAACGGTTGTGGATCGCGATTTTTGCCGGTGACCATGGTGTGGTGGCCGAGGGAGTCTCGGCCTATCCCCAGGAAGTCACGGGGCAGATGCTGCACAACTTCGTCAACGGCGGTGCGGCGATCAGCGTGTTGGCGCGGCATTTGGGCGCCTCCCTGGAAGTGGTCGATCTCGGCACCATCACCTCGTCGTTGAACTTGGCGGGGGTGCGTCACCTCAACATCGGCCCGGGCACGGCGAATTTCGTGCAGGGGCCGGCAATGAGCGTGGCGCAAGGCGAACGTGCGTTGCAGGCCGGTCGCGAGAGCGTGCAGCGGGCCATCGCGATGGGTGCGCAACTGTTCATCGGCGGCGAAATGGGTATTGGCAACACCACGGCGGCCAGCGCCTTGGCCTGTGCCTTGCTCGATTGTCCGGTAGCGCATCTGACCGGGCCGGGCACCGGGCTGGATGCGTCGGGTGTCAGTCATAAAGCGCAAGTGATCGAGCGTGCGTTGGCCTTGCACGGCGCTCAGCGTGACGATGCGTTGCAGACCCTGTTCAATCTCGGTGGTTTTGAAATTGCCGCACTGGTCGGCGCCTACCTCGCGTGCGCCCAACACGGCATCGCGGTGTTGGTGGACGGATTCATTTGCTGCGTAGCGGCGTTGGTGGCGGTGCGTTTGAACCCGGCGTGCCGGCAATGGCTGTTGTTCGGTCATCGCGGGGCCGAGCCGGGGCATCGCCATGTGCTGGAAACCCTGGATGCCCAACCCTTGCTGGACCTCGGGTTGCGCCTGGGCGAAGGCAGTGGCGCCGCGTTGGCCGTGCCATTGCTGCGCCTGGCCTGCGACCTGCACGGGCAGATGGCGACGTTCGCCGAAGCGGCGGTGGCGGATCGTCCTGCATGATCTTGCATCTGGATCTGCTGCGCCACGGTGAAACCGAACTCGGCGGCGGCTTGCGCGGCAGCCTCGATGACGCGCTGACGGACACCGGCTGGGCGCAGATGCGCGCAGCGGTGGCGCAGCAGGGACCCTGGGATCGCCTGGTCAGTTCACCGTTGCAGCGCTGTGCGCGATTCGCCGAAGAACTGGCGGTGCAATCAGGACTGCCGGTCGAGCTGGACAGCCATCTGCAAGAACTGCACTTCGGTGCCTGGGAAGGGCAGAGTGCCGCGGCGCTGATGGAAACCGACGCCGAGGCCCTGGGGTTGTTCTGGGCGGATCCCTATTCCTTTACCCCGCCTGAAGGCGAGCCGGTTGCGGACTTTTCCGCGCGGGTGTTGGCGGCGGTGGCGCGTTTGCACGTGGCCTATGCCGGGGAGCGTGTGCTGCTGATCAGTCATGGCGGGGTCATGCGATTGTTGTTGGCCCATGCCCGGGGCTTGCCACGGGAGCAACTGCTGAATGTTGAAGTGGCGCATGGGGCGCTGTTCTCGCTGGCGGTCGAGCCCGGTGGCGCATTAAGGGAAGTGCGCTGAACATGTTGCCATTCTGGATCGCCCTGCAATTTCTCAGCAGCCTGCCCATTCGCCTGCCGGGCATGCCGACGCCTGAGGAGCTGGGGCGCTCGCTGCTGTTTTACCCGCTGGTGGGATTGCTGTTCGGCTTGATTCTGTGGGGGATGAACTGGCTGTTGCTGGGCACGCCATTGCTGCTTCACGCGGCATTGTTGCTGGCGGTATGGGTGCTGCTCAGCGGCGCGCTGCATTTGGACGGTCTGGCCGATAGCGCTGATGCCTGGCTTGGCGGATTCGGTGATCGTGAGCGTACGTTGACGATCATGAAGGATCCTCGCAGCGGGCCGATCGCAGTGGTCACACTGGTGTTGGTGTTGCTGTTGAAATTTGCCGCACTGGTTGCGCTGATCGAACAGCAGCATGCACTGGCCCTGATTATGGTTCCCTTGATCAGCCGCAGCGCATTGCTGGGGTTATTCCTCACCACGTCTTACGTACGTCCCGGTGGCTTGGGTCAGGCCCTGGCCGATCATCTTCCGCGGTTGGCGGGCAAGCAGGTGATGGCGGCAAGTAGCCTGTTGTGTGTACTGATCGCTGGCCTCAATGGTGTTTGGGCGCTAGTGCTGGCGGCGTTGATTTTCGTCTGGCTCCGGCAGGTGATGCTGCGTCGATTGGGCGGCACGACGGGAGACACGGCGGGGGCGTTGCTGGAATTGCTGGAAGTTGCGATCCTCGCAGGACTTGCACTTATTTAACCACGGGTATATACACGCATCATGCTCGACTCCCAATGTTTATGCATCAACCTGCGTCGCGCCGCCCGTGGCGTCAGCAGGCATTACGACGGCGCTCTCGATGGCTTCGGGATCAACGTTGCCCAGTATTCTTTGCTGTGCAATCTGCAGCGCCTCGATCAACCGAGTATTTCCACCCTCGCCGAGGCCATGGGGCTGGATCGCAGTACCCTGGGACGCAATTTGCGGGTGCTGGAAGGTGAGGGCCTGGTGATGCTGGTCGAGGGCGAGGACATGCGCAATCGCATCGTCCTGCTGACTGAAGCGGGCGCCGAGCGCCTGGCAGCCGCCTTGCCGGCGTGGGAGGCGGCGCAACAGCGATTGATTGATCGCCTCGGCGCGGAAAAGCGTGAAACGTTACTCAAATTGCTGGACGAACTGGCATGAAGCCGGTTTGTACGATCATAAGCGGGTATATACCCGCGACCGGAGAACAAGAATGACCTCGATGTGGCGTACGTGCGGTTGGGTGTTGGTGGGCAGTGCGCTGATCCTGGCGTTGTCCTTGGGGGTGCGGCACGGTTTCGGGCTGTTCCTGGCGCCGATGAGCGCGGAGTTCGGCTGGGGGCGTGAAGTCTTCGCCTTCGCCATCGCCCTGCAAAACCTGATCTGGGGCCTGGCGCAACCGTTCACCGGCGCCCTGGCCGACCGCTTCGGCGCGGCGAAAGTGGTGCTGGTCGGCGGTGTCCTGTACGCGGCGGGGTTGGTGTGCATGGGGCTTTCCGACTCGGCGGTGACCTTGTCCCTGAGCGCCGGCCTGCTGATCGGGATCGGCCTGTCCGGCACGTCCTTCTCGGTGATCCTCGGCGTAGTCGGGCGCGCGGTGCCGCCGGAAAAACGCAGCATGGGCATGGGGATCGCCAGCGCCGCCGGTTCGTTCGGCCAGTTCGCCATGCTGCCCGGCACGCTCGGGTTGATCGGTTGGCTCGGCTGGTCCGCGGCCTTGCTGGTGCTGGGGCTGCTGGTGGCGCTGATCGTGCCGCTGGTGGGCATGCTCAAGGACAAGCCGCTGCCGGTGCTCGGCCACGAGCAAACCCTCTCTGAAGCGCTGCGCGAGGCCTGTTCCCATTCGGGGTTCTGGCTGTTGGCGTTCGGCTTTTTTGTCTGTGGGTTCCAGGTGGTGTTCATTGGCGTGCACCTGCCGGCCTACCTGGTGGATCAACATCTGCCGGCGACCGTGGGCACCACGGTGCTGGCGCTGATCGGCCTGTTCAACATCTTTGGTACCTATACCGCCGGCTGGCTTGGCGGGCGCATGTCTAAACCACGTTTGCTCACTGCCCTGTACCTGTTGCGAGCGGTGGTGATCGCGCTGTTCCTGTGGGCGCCGGTGACGACCACCAGCGCGTACCTGTTCGGGATGGCCATGGGTTTGCTGTGGTTGTCGACCGTGCCCTTGACCAACGGCACGGTCGCGACCTTGTTCGGCGTACGAAACCTGTCCATGCTTGGTGGGATTGTGTTCCTGTTTCACCAGCTGGGGTCGTTTCTCGGTGGCTGGCTGGGCGGGGTGGTGTATGACCGGACGGGGAGCTACGACTTGATCTGGCAGGTGGCGATTCTCTTGAGCCTGATGGCCGCAGCCCTGAACTGGCCCGTGCGTGAGCGGCCAGTGGCGCGCCTGCAAAGCCAGATGAGTGCGACATGAACAGTCTCTGGCCGCGGATCATGCTCGGCGCTGTCTGCGCCTTGCTGCTGGCGCTGGCATGGTGGGGCTGGCACCAGGGAGGCCTGGCGCTGATGCAGTTGGGTATGGGGGCGTGCTAGAAGGAGGCGTGAATAAACGCGTTGTCTTGAAGTCCATCGCGAGCAAGCTCGCTCCTACAAAGGAAGTACCGATATGCTGATGCGCTGGCTGGCGGTTCCTGCGTTACTGGTAGTCTTTGCCGGATTGGCCCAGGCAGACGATTGCCCGGCGTTGCTGCAAGGTTCGTTGCCCAAGTTGCGCGCCAACGAATCCATCGATCTGTGCCAGCGCTTCGCCGGCAAGCCGCTGGTGGTGGTCAATACCGCAAGCTTCTGTGGGTTTGCCCCACAGTTCAAAAGCCTTGAGGCGCTCAATCAGCGATACAAGGCGCAGGGCCTGGAGGTGATCGGTGTCCCGTCCAATGACTTCAAGCAGGAGTCCAAGGATGGCGCCGAGACGGCCAAGGTCTGTTATGTGAACTATGGCGTGACCTTCACCATGACCGAGCCGCAGAAAGTCCGTGGCGACGATGCAACGCCTCTGTTCAAGGAGCTCGCCAAACAGGCCGACAGCGCGCCGAAGTGGAACTTCTACAAGTACGTGGTCGATCGCCAGGGCAAGCTGATCGCCAGTTTCTCCAGCCTGACCAAGCCGGATGATCCGGACTTCATTGCGGCGGTGGAGAAAGCGCTGGCTTCGCCGCCGTTGGCTGCCACGCCCTGATCGACGCTCATTACCGAACATGACGCAACCCTGCGGCAGCTCCGGGTATTGCGTTATCGGGTTGAAATGAAAAAGCCCCGCCTCTGTGCCAGAGAGCGGGGCTTTTTTGATTCGGTCGGCGAGGGGTTCAGGCTCCCCGCAAATCATCAGAAGCGGTAAGTGGCACCAACGCCGAAACCGTTCGCACTGTTTTCGTACTTGGCGTTGTAGGACTGACCCAGACCGTTTTGTCGAGCGACAGTGACAGATTCTTCCTTGAGGTAGGAGTAAGCCACATCGATGGTCCAGTCGTCGGTTGGGTTGAAGCCCGCACCGACACTGAAGATTGTCCGGTCGCCGGTAGGAATGCGTGGCGAACGATCAGTGTTGTTGGTAGGCGACTGGTCAAAGGTGAGACCGGTACGCAGTACCCACTGCTTGTTCAGCTGGTAGGAAGTACCCACGGCGTAGGCCCAGGTGTCATGCCAGTTCTGGTCTTCCTTGATGGTGCCAACGATTTGTGGGGCCAGTGCGCCACCGCTGAGTGCGCTTACGCCTTCGTTGTTGACCGTGATGTCTTTCAGGCGGCTCCAGCGAGTCCAGGTCGCGCCGGCATAGAGCTTCCAGGCATCGTTGATATCCTGAGTCACGGAAAGGTCATAGGACTCAGGTGTTTCGATCTTCAACGACGCATCGTAACGGTTGGATTTGAGTAGCTGAGGCGGCACATTGCTGCCGGCAGTCACTTCGGTGTGGCCGTCGAGCTTGTAGTTCACTTTCGAGTGATAGGTCAGGCCCACGCGGGTGGTGTCGGTGGCTTGCACCAGGACGCCGGCGGTAAAGCCCCAAGCCGTATCGTCGCCCTTGATCTGGATATTGTTGTCGCCAGTCCCGCGGACAGGGAGCGCAATGTCCGATTCCAGGGTGCCGGAAATACGGTTGATGGTAGGGCCAAAACCGATCGATACCTTGTCGTTGAAGGCGTAGCTGACAGTTGGCTGCAGCGAGATGACTTTAACTTCGCTCTTGCTGCCGAATGCGCGACCCTGATAGCCACTTTCGTAGTCGGTGATCAGCCCGAACGGAGCGTAGACACCAAAACCAACAGACCATTCATCGTTGAGTTTATTTGTGTAGAAACCCATCGGTACTGAAGTGAACGGAACCATATCGCCTTTGTTGGAACCGGTTGAACGGCCGCTGGTATCGCTGATATCGCTCGAGGCATCGATCGCTGCGATACCGCCAGTGATTTGCTGGCCTTTGAGGCGAGACATACCGGCAGGGTTACCGTATACGGTGGATGCGTCGTCGGCAGAAGAAGATCGCCCGGCAAAACCTGTCCCCATCCCGCTGATGCTTTGTTCGTTGAGGGCAAAGCCACTGGCGAAGATTTGGGTGGATGCCATGGCAACGGCGAGGCTAATGGTGGTTTTGAGCATTACTTTTTTCATTATTAGAACTCCTGGTGATCACCGGGGCGAAAATTACCAACATTTTCGTCCCAGCGCCATAGGCTGTAATGCTTGATTTAGAGCGGTTTTGTAGGACAATCCGACCAGATTCGCTGCAAGTTGAGCGATCATTGGATCCAGAGGGTTCAGCAGGCGACCTGATTCAGCGGTGATACACAGGTTTGCCAGGCGCAGGTGAAGTCTCGCAGGCGTCCCTGGGGCTGGAAGGTCTGGCGCCAGATTCGGGCCATGCCCAGCAGGTCGTCTGCTTCGGGGAGGGGGGTGTTCTGTTCTTCGACCAGCAGCCAGGCGATGGCAGTGGCGTAACGCAGGTTGACGGTCAATTCCAGGTGCGGGCCACTGAGGAATGCATGCTGGCTGGCCAGGCCCCGAACCAGGCTCGCGCGTTCCGGGTCGAGTGCCAGGTAGTGATCCCAAAGCGCCTGGTGGCGGGGTTCGGCGATTCGGTACAGGCCGTGTCCACGGCGGTCATGCAGGGCGGAACCAAGGGCTGACTGGCTGGCGGCGATGCCTAGCAGCAGGGATTCGGCGGTTGCGCTATGGCGTCCAAGGTAGATCAAGGTCGGACGGATCACATAACGGCACAGTTCGCTGGCAGCGATACCCATAAAACCCTCGATACATCAATTTGGCGACGAACCTGAACGGCTTTGGCAGCGGTGAATCGACTCAGGCTCGTCGGAAGCGGTTCACGGCCGCTTGAGTTGAAGTCTAGTGTCATATTCACCGCGTAAAGGACTGTTTTTAAAATATTTCCGCCTGCGAGTTATAAACCTTATATCTATCCGTACTTAGTCATCGTGAAACGTCGGGCAACAAAAAGCCCCGCTTTTCGGGGCGGGGCTTCTGGTGTTTCAGCCGAGCTGGCGTTTCAGGCCACCAGGGCCTGGCGCGTACGCTCGATCACCGCCTGCAGCGGCTCGGCGCTGGAGTACTGATCGGGGTACAGGCGTTCGCTGTGACGGGCGATGCCGTGTTCGTTGACCAGGGTGAAGCTGAAACAGCCTTTGCGAGCGGCCATGATCAGGCAGTTCATCGGTGCAAAGGCATTGGTGAGGGTGCGGATAGCATCCTGAGTGTGGATTTGAGTAGACATAGTCATTGGGTGTTCCTACAAGCGACACGGATAAGAGCCGTGCAAAATTAAAACGTTCCAGTGACGACGACCACCGTTGGTCGAACGAAGAACCCGACTGGAACAAAGCAGCCAGTTTGAAGCGCTGATAATTGGCGCGCTTGGGCTGGCAGGTAGGTACTTAGGAGGGCAGGCAACACATCGAGGGCAAAGGTTCTGGGCCCGGGGTGAAGATCCTGATCAATTTGCAGGCTGGTTCGGTCAGAGTAAATGAGCCTGGCAACACCCTTTGCGTTCGATTCAAAGGCTGTGTTGGCGCAAGATTTACCTGGAAACCATCGAGGTGGCCGATCCCGCTTTTTCGGTGAGGGCTTCCTGTTGGAAGGCTGTCCCGGGGGGATTTGTTCGACCAGAATTGACTTTCAGCTTGGTACTAACGCCGCGGATACTAACGGATTGAACTGGTTAAGGGAAGTGTACAGCCAAAAAAACTTGCAATGCTCGCTTGGCTTCGTCGTCCGCCGGCAACTTGGCGATGCCTGGGAGCTGCCCCGTAATCGCCCGGAATCCGACCGATGGTCATCATCATTCAGCCCGGCGCAAGCAGCCTGGGACACGGGTTTAGCGGGGGTTATCCCCGGCAATCGAAGAAAAATGCGCCGAAAAAGCACAGCGATATAACCGTCGCAAAGGTAGTTGTGCACATTAGTTGCGCAGACTGTCACCGCGCTGTCATGCAGCCTTCAAACGCAGTGGGTGCCTGTAACCAAAATTTAAGTCAATGAAAAACATCGCTTTTTTTAACTGGTGAAAAAATCGTCAGTTTGACTGCAGGCCCCGTTCCACAAGCCTTTGCGCGAGTTCAATGGCGGTTGTCCACTGAGTTATCCACAGCTTCTGTGGATTGTCCCGAGCGCTTGCTCTAGGACGGGCGTGCCGGGTTTTTTTCGGCTTTACCTGTAAGAAAAAGAGAGTAGAGTGGCGCGCCTTCCGATCTGCCCACAGTGCTTTATGAAGTTTCGTACACCACCTCCTTGCTCATCCGACAATTCGTCCAAGGTTGCCTCGCCCAAGCGCTTTTCGATGCGGGTGGCCGAGTGGCTGCTGGACAGCCCGCGCCTGGGCGAAAACCCGAACGTCAAGCACATCGCCGGACGTTTGCTCAAGCAACCGGCCCGTGAAGGCATCGTCGCGGCACAGAGCCGTCTGGGCCAGTTGATGTGCCGAGAATGCGGCAATGCCCGGGATCGCCGCATTGGCCAGGATCTCTTGCGTCAGGCCGCGCGGGCAGGGGACTTGCGCGCGCAACAGGAACTGGGCCTGATCGAAGACTGAGCTGTCCAAGACCTGACGCCTTGGTTAACCTTCAAGCTTTATTTCAATGGCAGGAGTGGCTATGGCTATGGACTTGACCAGCGCATTGCTGGGGCTGGCGGGTGCGGCGTTGCCGTTGCTGGTGTTGGCCTGGCAACTGCAACGCCGGGCGAGCACCGCCCAGGCCCAGGCGACGTTGCTGGAAGAGCGCCTGGCCACGGCGCATCTGGCGCAGGATGGCTTGAATGCGCAGCTCGAGGCCTGTCGCGATGAAATCGCCGATCTGGGTCAAGCCAACGCCGCCAAACAGGCGGACCTGGCCGCCGTGCGACGTGAAGTCGAGCTGCTGCAAATCGAGCGCGACGATGCCCGCGATGCGGCCCATGCCTGGAACATCGAACGCGCCGGCAAAGACGTCGAATTGCGCCGCCTCGACGCCCAGGCCGCGTCACTCAAGGCCGAGCTGCGTGAGCAGCAGGAAAGCCATCAGCAGCGCCTCAACGACCTGCAGGGCTCGCGAGACGAGCTGCGTGCGCAGTTCGCCGAGCTGGCGGGGAAAATCTTCGATGAGCGCGAGCAGCGGTTTGCCGAGACCAGCCAACAACGCCTGGGGCAATTGCTCGATCCGTTGAAGGAGCGCATCCAGTCTTTTGAAAAGCGCGTCGAGGAAAGTTATCAGGCCGAAGCCCGGGAGCGCTTCTCCCTGGCCAAGGAGCTGGAGCGCCTGCAACAGCTCAATCTGCGCCTGAGCGACGAAGCCACCAACCTGACCCGCGCCCTGAAAGGACAGAAAACCCAAGGCAATTGGGGCGAGTTGATCCTGGAGCGCGTGCTTGAGCATGCGGGGCTCGAGAAGGGGCGCGAGTACCAGACCCAGGTCAATCTCAAGGGCCCGGATGGCGAGCGTTTCCAGCCGGACGTGATCATCTACCTGCCGGGCGACAAGCAGGTGGTGGTCGACTCCAAAGTCAGCCTGACGGCCTATCAGCAGTACGTGGCGGCCGAAGACGAAGCCATCGGCCAGATCGCCATCAAGCAGCACGTACTGTCGTTGCGCAATCACGTCAAAGGCCTGGCCGGCAAGGACTACAAGCGCCTCGACGGTTTGCACAGCCTGGATTTCGTCCTGCTGTTCGTGCCGATCGAAGCGGCGTTTTCCGCTGCGTTGCAGGCTGAGCCGACGCTGTTCCAGGAAGCCTTCGACCGCAACATCGTGATCGTCAGCCCGACCACTCTGCTGGCGACCCTGCGGGTCATCGACAGCCTGTGGAAGCAGGAGCGGCAAAGCCAGAACGCCCGGGAAATCGCCGAGCGGGCCGGGTGGCTGTACGACAAGTTCGTGCTGTTCATCCAGGATCTGGACGAAGTCGGCAACCGCTTGCAGCAACTGGATAAGGCCTACAGCTCGGCGCGCAACAAGCTGACAGAAGGACGCGGCAACCTGGTCAGCCGCAGCGAACAGCTCAAGTTGCTGGGCGCGCGGGCGAGCAAGAGTTTGCCGGCGGATTTGCTGGAACGGGCGATGACCGATGTGGACGGGTTGGTCGAGTTACCAGAGTAGGAGCGAGCTTGCTCGCGATGGACGTGAACGATGACGCTTGTTGCCTGACACCCCGTGGTGCTCTCAGGTTCATCGCGAGCAAGCTCGCTCCTACAACGGCAAATGCCGACTCAATAACGCCCGCAACGCTGCCGGTTTCACCGGCTTGGCCAGGTAGTCGAGCCCCGCCGCGTGCACCTGGGCCATCGTCTCGGGTCGTCCGTCGGCGCTGATCACCACGCCGGGCACCGGCTCGCCCAGTCGGGTGCGCAGCCAGGCCATCAACTCGGTGCCGGTTTCGCCATCGTCCAGGTGGTAATCCACCAGCGCCAGTTGCGGGCGCAAGCCATCGTCGAGCAGGGCCATGCACTCTTGGCGGTTACGCGCGGTCCAGACCTGGCACCCCCAGCGGGTGAGCAGGCTGTTCATGCCGATCAGAATGCTGTCTTCATTGTCGATGCACAGCACTTGGGCGCCGCTGGGCAACTTGCCATTGAGTTGCGCCGCCTTGGCCGGCAGCGCGGCCTGTGCGCGGGCCAGGGGCACGCTGACGCTGAACACGCTGCCGCGCCCCGGCCACGACCGCACCCGCAACTTGTGCCCCAGCACGCGACACAAGCCGTCGGCGATCGCCAGCCCCAGCCCAAGGCCTTTCTCGGCGCGGGTCTGATGGCTGTCGAGGCGTTTGAATTCTTCGAAGATCACTTGCTGCTTGTCCTCTGGAATGCCGGGCCCTCGGTCCCAGACTTCCAGGCACAATTCACCCTGGCGACGGCGCACGCCCAGCAGAATCGCCCCTTTGGCATAGCGGAAAGCGTTGGTCAGGAAGTTCTGCAGGATGCGTCGCAACAGCTTGATGTCGCTGTCGATGCGCAACGTGCTGCTCCTGACGCGAAACTCCAGCCCCTGGTCCTGCGCCAGCGCCTTGAACTCGGCGCCCAAGGTGGCGAACAACTCATTGACCGCGAACGGCTTGACATCCGGATTGATCTTGCCGTTTTCCAGGCGGGAAATATCCAGCAAATCGCTGATCAGGTCTTCGGCCGAACGCAGCGAGCTGTCCAGGTGCTGGACCAGTTTTTGCGCCTCGGTGGACAAGCCGTCGTCCTGGTGGGAGAGGGCGGCGGAGAACAGGCGCGCGGCGTTCAACGGTTGCATGAGGTCATGGCTGACCGCCGCGAGGAACCGGGTTTTCGACTGGTTCGCGGCCTCGGCGGTGCCCTTGGCCTCGGTCAGGGCCACATTGAGTTGCGAAAGCTCGTGGGTGCGCTCGGTAACGCGCTGCTCCAGGCCCTCGTTGGCCTCGGTCAGCGCCTGCTCGGCTTCGCGGAACGCGGTGATATCGGTGAAACTCATGACGAAGCCGCCACCGGGCATCGGGTTGCCGATCAACTCGATCACCCGGCCGTTGGGGAACAGGCGTTCGGAGGTGTGGGCACGGCCCTGGCGCATCCAGTGCAGGCGGCGGGCGACGTGCACTTCCGCTTCACCGGGGCCGCACAAACCGCGCTCGGCGTTGTAGCGGATGATGTCGGCAATCGGCCGGCCGACGCTGATCAGGCCGTCCGGGTAGTTGAACAGTTCCAGGTAGCGCCGGTTCCAGGCCACCAGCTTCAGTGACTGGTCGACCACGCTGATGCCCTGGGTGATGTTCTCGATCGCCCCTTGCAGCAGCGCGCGGTTGAACTGCAGGACTTCCGAGGCTTCGTCGGCGATGCGTACCACGTCCTCAAGCTGCATTTCCCGGCCTTCAATGGCGGCCTTTACCACGGCGCGAGTCGATGAAGCCCCCAGCACACCGGCGAGCAAGCGTTCTGTGTGAGCGATCCATTCACCGTCGGCATTCTGGTTTGGATTGAAGCCTTTGCCCTGGCGGTAGGCGAAGCGAATGAAGCTCTGCCGGGCGCGTTCTTCACCGACGAAGCGTGCGGCCAGTTGCAGCAGATCGTCGATCTGTACCGCGAGCATCGAGCGGGCGCTGGGCCGGGCGCTGATTTCCTGGCCGATGAAGCGGCCTGCCTGCCAGTGTTCCGACACGCGGGTGCGAGACAACACCGAGACCCAGGCGAACAGCGTGAAGTTACCGGCCAGGGACAGCACCACGCCCTGGGTCAGCGGGGTGATCGGCAGGTTCAGCGGGTTGCTGTGCAACCAGGCCAGGCCCGGGAAACTGCTCAGGGACAAGCCGAGGCTGTGGGCGGCGATCGGCAGGATCAGCGTGTAGAACCACAGGAACGTACCGGCGGCGAGGCCAGCGAACACGCCGCGGCGGTTGGCCTGTTTCCAGTACAGCGCGCCGAGCATCGCCGGTGCCAGTTGCGTCACGGCGGCGAAGGCGATCTGGCCGATGGTCGCCAGGCTGGCGGTCGATCCCAGCAGGCGATAACTGACGTAGGCCAGCAGCAGGATGACCACGATGCTGACCCGGCGCACCGACAGCATCCACTGGCGGAACACCTCGAACGGGCGCTCGGCGTTGTTGCGGCGCAGCAGCCAGGGCAGCAGCATGTCGTTGGAGACCATGGTCGACAGCGCCACGCTGGCCACGATCACCATGCCGGTGGCCGCCGATGCGCCGCCGATGAAAGCCAGTAGCGCCAGGGCAGGGTGAGCCTGGGCCAGCGGCAGGCTGATGACGAAGGAGTCCGGCAGCACCGAACTGGGCAGCATCATCTGGCCCGCCAGTGCGATCGGCACCACGAACAAGGCCGCCAGGGCCAGGTAGGCCGGGAACACCCATTTGGCCAGGCGCAGATCCTGCGGGTCGATGTTCTCGACCACGGTCACATGGAACTGCCGCGGCAGGCAGATGATCGCCATCATGGCCACGCCGGTCTGTACCACCATGGATGGCCAGTTGATCGTTTCCTTCCAGTATTCTTCCAGGCGCGGGGCGAGCATGGCCTGGTCGAACAGGTCGTCGAAGCCGTCGTACAGGCCGAAGGTCACGTAGGCGCCGACCGCGAGGAAAGCGAACAGCTTGACCAGCGACTCGAACGCAATCGCCAGCACCATGCCGCGGTGGTGTTCCGTGGCGTCGAGGTTGCGCGTGCCGAAGACAATGGTGAATAGCGCCAGGACCAGGGACACCACCAGCGCGGTGTCCTGCGCACGAACCCCCATGGCATCGGCGCCAGCACCGATCAGCAGGTTCACCCCGAGCACGATGCCCTTGAGCTGCAGCGCAATGTAGGGCAGCACGCCGACCAGGCAGATCAGTGCCACTACCACCGCCAGGGATTGCGATTTGCCATAGCGCGCGGCAATGAAGTCGGCAATCGAGGTGATGTTCTCCTGCTTGCTGATCATCACCATTTTCTGCAGGACCCACGGCGCGCCGATCAACAACAGGATCGGCCCGAGGTAGATTGGGAGAAAGGACCAGAGCTGTTCGGCGGCCTGACCCACCGCACCGAAGAATGTCCAGCTGGTGCAGTAGACCGCCAGCGACAGGCTGTACACCCAGGCTCGCACCCGCGGCGGCAAGGGCGCGCTGCGACGGTCACCGTAGAAGGCGATGGCGAACATGATGGCCATATAGGCCAGGGCGACGATAGCGATCAGCCCGCTGGACAGCGACATGGGAACTCCAGACAACCAAAGACACCCGGGCCTCCCGCCCGGACAGACAGTCTCGCACGATGGCCGGTGTTAGTCAGTGTCGACCAAGGTCGTGGAGTGGCGGGGTGTCGCAGGGATAAAGGCCTTGGATCTCGGGTGTCTGACCGGGCCTCTTCGCGAGCAAGCTCGCTCCTACAGGGGGCCGCGATCCCTTGTAGGAGCGAGCTTGCTCGCGAAGGCGGCTTTATTGACCCAACGCAATCTCGATCAACCGATGCAGCTCGTCACCCTCCAGCGGCGCCTCGGAAAACAGGATGCGAAACACGATAGGCGCCGCGACCATATTGATCAGCCGATCGACACCGGGCTTCGGCTCGTCCGGGTAGCGATCCAGAATCACCTGAAGTTGCCCACCAATGATGGTCGCGCAATAGCTCGGTTTCAGGCTCGCTTGCACATCGCGCAGCATGTTGCGCCCGGGAGCGGAACTCATCTCGTCCAGGTATTGATCTGCCCAGGCTCGCACATCGCCCGCCAGGCTGCCGGTATTCGCTGCCTCGGTTTCCGGCTGCAGGCGGGCCAGGGCGACGTCTGCCAGCAGCGCCGACAAATCGCCCCAGCGCCGATAGATGGTCGAGGGCGTGACGCCCGCGCGCGCGGCAATCTGCGGCACGGTGACGTTGGCGCGGTCCTGCTCTTCGAGCAGTTCGCGCACGGCGGTGTGGATCGATTCCTGGACCCGGGCGCTGCGGCCGCCGGGACGTAAAGTGGGCGCTGTCATCGCATGTTTCCTGTTTCGCGGAGCCCCAGGGCCATGCATCGGACCTTAACACAAAGAATTTGCTTTAAGCGCAAACCAGTAGCACACTCCGCAAAAGCAAAAAATTAGCTTTTGCGGAGTATTGCTCATGTCGCGTTCTCATTCAAACCGTGCAAGCCTGTGGTTCCTGGCCATCACCTTGCTCGGTTTCCTGGCGGCTTCCACGGCGCCAACGCCCTTGTATCACTTGTATCAGGAGCAGCTGCAGTTTTCCGCCGCCATGCTTACCCTGATTTTTGGTGTGTATGCCCTCAGCCTGCTGGCCGCGCTGCTTACGGTGGGTTCGCTCTCGGATTACCTGGGGCGCAAGCCGGTGATTTTCACGGCTGTCGTGCTCAACAGCGTGGCGATGCTGCTGTTCATTTACGCCGATAACGTCGCCTGGCTGATCGGTGCCCGGGTGCTGCAAGGTTTCGCCACCGGCATGGCGACAGCCGTGCTCAGCGCCACCTTGCTGGATGTCGATCGCCAGCACGGGCCGCTGATCAATAGCGTTGCGCCCTTGCTCGGCATGGCCATGGGCGGCATGGGTTGTGGCCTGCTGGCGGAGTTCGCGCCCGCGCCCCTGCGGTTGACCTACTGGCTGCTGCTCGCCTTGTTTGTGTTGCAGGCCGTGTATGTCTGGCGTTTGCCAGAGAGCGTATCGCCACAGCCCGGGGCATGGGCATCGTTGCGCCCGACACTGCATGTACCCGTGCAAGCGCGCTCGACCCTGTGGCGGGTGTTGCCGCTCAATGTGGCGACCTGGGCCCTCGGCGGTTTCTACGCATCACTGGCGCCGTCGCTGGTGCGTACGGCCACCGGTTCGACCTCGAACCTGATTGGCGGAGCAACGGTCGCGGCCTTGACCTTGACCGGTGCTTTGATGATTTTCACCTTGCGCAATCAATCCGCCGCCAAGGCGCTGCGCTTGGGCACAGGCTTGCTGCCAATCGGCATCATGCTGATCCTGCTGGGCGTACACAGTGCCAGTCTGCCCCTGTTTTTCCTTGGCACACTCGTCGCCGGTTGTGGCTTCGGTGCCGGATTCCTCGGTGCCGTGCGCAGTCTGGTGCCGCTGGCCTTGCCCCATGAGCGGGCCGGATTGATGTCGGCGTATTACGCGCTCAGTTACCTTGCGTTCTGCCTGCCGTCGTTCCTGGCCGGGAACCTGACCCATACCTTCGGCCTGGTGGCGACTGCCGATGGTTATGGTGCGGGGCTGATCATCCTGTCCGTCGGCGCCTTGCTGATGGCGCGGCGCCAAGGTGCGGCAATTGAGTGCTTATCTACAAAATAGATAACAGTTAGAGATATTACCCGTTATATCGATATTCGATCCGGATCTATGATGGACTCCACCTCACCAGAGGAAGAGGAGTTCGCCATGACATGCCCCAACACCATCAAGCCCGGTATCAAACCGTTCAGCCATTTGCAGCACCCGCGCGAGGTCATTCGCCAGTTCACCCCTAACTGGTTCGCCGCCACCATGGGCACCGGCGTGCTGGCCCTGGCCCTGGCGCAATTGCCCATCGCCAATCCCGTTCTGCACGCCGTTGCCGAAGGCCTCTGGCTGTTCAATATCGTTCTATTCCTGTTGTTTTCACTGCTGTACGCGGCGCGCTGGGCGCTGTTTTTCGATGAGGCGCGGCGGATTTTCGGTCACTCCACGGTCTCGATGTTTTTCGGCACGATTCCCATGGGCCTGGCGACCATCATCAACGGTTTCCTGGTGTTCGGCTTGCCGCGCTGGGGCGACGGCGTGATTGCCCTGGCCGAGACGCTGTGGTGGCTGGATGTGGCGATGTCGCTGGCGTGCGGGGTACTGATCCCCTACCTGATGTTCACCCGCCAGGAACACAGCATTGACCAGATGACGGCCGTCTGGCTATTGCCGGTAGTCGCGGCGGAAGTGGCGGCGGCCAGCGGAGGCCTGCTGGCGCCGCATCTGGTCGATGCCCACTCGCAACTGGTGATGCTGGTGACCAGCTACGTGCTCTGGGCATTTTCCCTGCCGGTGGCATTCAGCATCCTGACCATTCTGCTGCTGCGCATGGCGCTGCATAAGCTGCCCCACGAAAACATGGCTGCTTCGAGCTGGCTGGCGCTCGGGCCGATTGGTACTGGTGCCCTGGGCATGTTGCTGCTGGGCGCCGATGCGCCGGCAATCTTCGCCGCCAACGGTTTGCCTGGCGTCGGTGAAATTGCGGCGGGGCTGGGCCTGGTCGCCGGGATCACGTTATGGGGTTTTGGCCTGTGGTGGATGCTGATGGCCGTGCTGATCACCCTGCGTTATCTGCGCGCCGGCATTCCTTTCAATCTCGGCTGGTGGGGTTTCACCTTTCCATTGGGCGTCTATTCTCTGGCAACGTTGAAACTGGCCAGCACGCTGCACCTGACATTTTTCAGTGTTTTCGGTTGTGTGCTGGTGAGCCTGCTGATCGTGATGTGGCTGATCGTCGCCAGGCGTACGGTGCAGGGTGCCTGGCGCGGCGAGCTGTTTGTCTCGCCGTGCATTGCAGGATTGAAGAAATAACCGGCAAAGTTTAGGTAATGTGTGGCCTGGATCGACGTGCGACATTCCAATCACTGTATCCACGCCACTCGCTACCCACTCTCAAGCTTCAGGGACACATGGACGATGAGTCACCCTTCGCAATTCACCTTGCTGCGCACCCGGCGGTTCCTGCCGTTCTTCGTGACCCAGTCCCTCGGGGCGTTCAATGACAACATCTTCAAGCAGTCGTTGATCCTCGCCATCCTGTACAAGCTGTCGATCGAAGGCGACCGTTCGATCTGGGTCAACCTGTGTGCGTTGCTGTTCATCCTGCCGTTTTTCCTGTTCTCGGCGCTGGCCGGGCAGTTCGGCGAGAAGTTCGCCAAGGACGCGCTGATCCGCCTGATCAAGCTCGGGGAAATCGCCATCATGGCAGTGGGCGCGGCGGGTTTCCTGTTCGATCACCTGTCGTTGATGCTGGTGGCGCTGTTCGCCATGGGCACGCACTCGGCGCTGTTCGGGCCGGTGAAATACTCGATCCTGCCCCAGGCCTTGCATGAAGACGAACTGGTGGGTGGCAACGGCCTGGTGGAAATGGGCACCTTCCTGGCGATCCTGGCCGGGACCATCGGCGCCGGGATCATGATGTCGTCCAGTCATTACGCGCCGATCGTGTCCACTGCGATCATCGCCATCGCCGTACTCGGTTACCTGGCCAGCCGCGGTATCCCGCGGGCGGCCGCGGCCACGCCGCAGATGCGCCTTAACTGGAATATCTTCAGCCAGTCCTGGGCCACGCTGAAACTGGGCCTGGGGCAGACCCCGGCAGTGTCGCGTTCGATTGTCGGCAACTCATGGTTCTGGTTTGTCGGGGCGATTTACCTGACGCAGATCCCGGCCTATGCCAAGGAGTGGATGCACGGCGACGAAACCGTGGTGACCTTGATCCTGACGGTGTTCTCGGTGGGCATCGCCGTGGGTTCGATGCTTTGCGAAAAGCTTTCCGGGCGCAAAGTGGAAATCGGCCTGGTGCCGTTCGGCTCGTTCGGCCTGACTGTTTTCGGCTTGTTGCTGTGGTGGCATTCCGGTGGTATCCCGGACAGCATCGACGGCCATGGCTGGATCGAAATTCTCGGTTTTGGCCATACCTGGCTGGTGTTGCTCGACATTCTCGGCCTGGGCGTTTTCGGTGGTTTCTACATCGTGCCGCTGTACGCCCTGATCCAGTCACGCACCGCCGAGCACGAACGGGCCCGGGTGATTGCCGCCAACAACATTCTCAACGCGCTGTTCATGGTGGTGTCGGCGATTGTCTCGATCATCCTGCTGAGCATGGCCAAGCTGTCGATCCCGCAGTTGTTCCTGGTGGTGTCGTTGCTCAACATCGGCGTCAACGCCTACATCTTCAGGATCGTGCCCGAGTTCACCATGCGTTTCATGATCTGGTTGCTCAGCCATTCCATGTACCGCGTGGAGCATCGCAACCTCGACCTGATTCCCGATGAGGGGGCGGCGTTGCTGGTGTGCAATCACGTGTCGTTCGTCGATGCCTTGTTGATTGGCGGTGCGGTGCGTCGGCCGATCCGCTTCGTGATGTATTACAAGATCTATAACTTGCCGGTACTGAACTTCATCTTTCGCACCGCCGGGACGATTCCGATCGCGGGCCGTCAGGAAGACATCCAGATCTACGAAAAGGCCTTCAAGCGCATCGCCCAATATCTGAAGGACGGCGAGTTGGTGTGCATCTTTCCCGAGGGCAAATTGACCGCCGATGGCGAGATCAATGAGTTCAAGGGCGGGCTGACGCGCATCCTCGAGGAAACCCCGGTGCCGGTCATTCCCCTGGCATTGCAGGGCTTGTGGGGGAGCTTCTTCAGCCGCGATCCGGGCAAGGGGCTGTTTCGTCGGTTGTGGTCGCGAGTGACGTTGGTGGCGGGGCCTGTGGTGGCCGTTGAAGCGGCGCAGCCGGCCAGGCTGCAGGCCATGGTGGGTGAGCTGCGTGGCGCGGTGCGGTAGGTTGTGCCGGGATATCACCCCGCCATCGTCAAGCGATTACGCCCCTCGCGCTTGGCCACATACAATGCGCTGTCGGCCCTGCGCAGCAGGCTCTCCGCGGATTCTCCGGGCAGCAGGGTCGAGCAGCCAAGGCTGACGGTCAGCTCAACCGTGCAGCCATCGGCCGGATAATCCTCGGTCTGCGCTGCGCATCGCAGCCGTTCGCCGACCAGGGCCGCCGCTTCCCGGCTGGTGTTGGACAGCAGGATCAGGAACTCTTCGCCACCGTAGCGAAACACCATGTCGACGTTGCGCAATTGATTCTTGATCGAGGCGGCCACCGCCTTGAGCACGTCATCACCGGCGCCGTGGCCATGGGTGTCGTTGATCTGCTTGAAGTGATCGATGTCCAGCATCAATAGGGACAAGGGTTGCATATGCCGTCGCGCCAGTTCGATTTCCCGCTGCAGCGTCTGGTCCATGGCGATTCGATTGCCGGTGTCCGTCAGCGGGTCACGCAACGCGCTTTGGGTGGCGGCGCGGTACAGCAGGGTATTGCGCATCGGGTAGAGCAGCGCGGCCAGCAGGGACTCGAGGTTGGCCTGTTCTTGCTCGCTGAATCGCTGGTTTCGGCGAAAGACCAGTTCGCCCAGGTGCTCGCCTTCGTGGCTCAGGCTGTAGCTGATCGAGTGGTGGCCCCGCTGGCCGAATTCCAGGCGCAAGTCACTGCTCTTGTGCTGGTAACTCAAGGCATCAAGCGGTACCAGTCGCTGGATTTCTCGGTAGAACAGCCCGAGTATGCGTTGCGGCTCAAGGCTGGTTTGCAGTTGCAGGTTCAATTGCTGGCGCAATTGCGCAACGCTGACGGGCCTCTCCAGAATCGGGGGCTGCTGACCAAAACCCAGGCGTTGCAATTTGGCGCTGTCGAAGTCAATTGCGTTGGTCTGGGAAGGTGGTTTCATATGGCGTGCGCCCTTGAGCAGTAAGGCTGTCTTACAAGCTGGGTGCGAGCAGTGCTGGGCTGCGCGTCATACTGGTCCGTCAGTCCCGTAGGACATTTCGTACAAGCTTAATCTGCTTTATCGCAGATTAGTAATCTGCGATTTGGCATCGCCCCCTCTGCTTTTCCGCAGCTAGTCGGGGCAAATTCAGAGCGAAAGTCGTGCCATTTCCCTAATTTTTAGGAAATCCTTTCTAAATCAATAGGTTGATAAGCACTAAACTGGGCGAGAGAAAATCTGCGACGGTTGTTTGACTGAAAAGACACTGTTACGGCAACGCCGCGTCGGGAAGTCGACGCGGCACAAATGCGACGTACGGTATTACTGGGCGTTGAACGCCTGGCCGTTGATGCCGGTGCTGTCCGGCCCCATCAGGTAGAGGTAGACCGGCATGATCTCCTCGGGTGTCGGGTTGTTCAGCGGGTTTTCACCCGGATACGCCTGGGCGCGCATGCTGGTGCGGGTGGCCCCCGGGTTGATGCTGTTGGAGCGTACTGGTGCCACGTTGTCGACTTCGTCGGCCAGGGTTTGCATCAGGCCTTCGGTGGCGAATTTCGAGACGCCGTAAGCGCCCCAATACGCGCGACCCTTGCGGCCGACGCTGCTGGAGGTGAACACCACCGAGGCATCCTGGGACAGCTTGAGCAGTGGCAACAGGGTGCTGGTCAGCATGAACATGGCGTTGACGTTGACCTGCATGACGCGCATGAAGTTTTCGCCGGACAGCTGTTCGATCGGGGTGCGCGGGCCGATGATCGACGCATTGTGCAGCACGCCATCGAGGTGGCCGAATTCGCTCTCGATCATCGCGGCCAGCTCATCGTATTGATGGGGCAGGGCGGTTTCCAGGTTGAACGGGATTACGGCCGGTTGCGGATGGCCGGCGGCTTCGATCTCGTCGTAGACCTGGGTCAGGTTGGCTTCGGTCTTGCCCAGCAGCAGGACGGTGGCGCCATGGGCGGCGTAGGTTTTGGCAGCAGCGGCACCAATGCCACGGCCAGCGCCGGTCACCAGGATGACCCGGTCCTTGAGCAGATCGGGGCGGGCGGAATAATTAAACATAAAAACCTCTACCAATCAGAATACGCGGGCCTTGTAGGAGCCCGGCTTGCCGGCGATGGCGGCTTCAGATTGCCATCGCCGGCAAGCCGGGCTCCTACAAAAGCGGTTCAGCAGCCACAAAGGGCGCTATCGAGCACCTTGCGCAACTCCAGCGGATGATCGACCACCACGTCCGCGCCCCAATGCCGTGGGTTGTCGTCCGGGTGGATGTAGCCGAACGTCACGGCCGCCGTCCTGGTACCGGCATCGCGCCCCGATTCGATATCGCGCAGGTCATCGCCCACGAACAGCACGCTGGCCGGGTCGAGGTCGAGCATCTTGCAGGCGAGTATCAACGGCTCCGGGTCGGGCTTGCTGTTCTTCACATGATCCGGGCAGATCAGCAGCGCCGAGCGCTCGGCCAGCCCCAGCTGCTGCATGATCGGCTCGGCAAAACGCAGTGGCTTGTTGGTGACCACGCCCCAGATCAGCTTGGCCTTCTCGATGTCGGCCAGCAGTTCGCCCATGCCGTCGAACAGCTTGCTGTGGACCGCGCAGCCAACCAGGTAGCGCTCGAGGAACTCCAGGCGCAACTCCTCGAAACCCGGCGACTCCGGGTCCATGGCGAAAGTCACGGCGACCATCGCCTTGGCACCGCCGGAGATCTCGTCGCGGATGTGCTTGTCGTTGATTGGCGGCAAACCGCGGTCGGCACGCATCGCCTGGCAAATCGCAATGAAGTCCGGCGCGGTGTCGAGCAGGGTGCCGTCCATGTCGAAAAGAACTGCTCTGATACGCATCGGCTTACTCCTCGCGCAGGGTCTGGATCATGTAGTTGACGTCCACGTCGGACGCCAGTTTGTAATGCTTGGTCAACGGGTTGTACGTCAGGCCGATGATGTCCTTGACGGTCAGGCCAGCCATGCGGCTCCAGGCACCGAGCTCGGAAGGGCGGATGAATTTCTTGAAGTCGTGGGTGCCGCGCGGCAACAACTTCATGATGTATTCGGCACCGACGATGGCGAACAGGTACGCCTTCGGATTGCGGTTGATGGTGGAGAAGAACACCTGGCCGCCCGGCTTGACCATACGGAAGCACGCGCGGATCACCGAGGACGGATCCGGAACGTGTTCGAGCATTTCCAGGCAGGTGACCACGTCGAACTGCTCCGGCATTTCCTCGGCCAGGGCTTCGGCGGTGATCTGCCGGTACTCGACGTTCACGCCCGATTCCAGCTGATGCAGTTGTGCCACCGCCAGCGGCGCTTCACCCATGTCGATGCCAGTCACGGTCGCGCCGCGTTGGGCCATGGCTTCGCTGAGGATGCCGCCACCGCAACCGACGTCGAGGACTTTCTTGCCAGCCAGGTTGACGCGCTCGTCAATCCAGTTGACCCGCAGCGGGTTGATGTCGTGCAGCGGTTTGAATTCGCTCTCGCGGTCCCACCAGCGATGGGCCAGGGCTTCGAATTTGGCGATTTCGGCGTAGTCGACGTTGCTCATGGTTTAAGTCCTCTAAAACTTGAAAAATCCTGTAGCCCCGGGTTGAGTCCGGGGGGCTTACGATTCTTTGCGGCCGCTGATGCGCTGGCCCCAGGCCTTGGCGGTGGCGACGAGTTGCTGTTCGTCCATTCGCGTCAGGCGGCGGTCGTCGAGCAGTTGCCTGCCCGCGACCCATAGGTGTTTCACGCAATCGCGACCGGATGCATATATAAGCTGCGAAACCGGGTCGTAGACCGGCTGCTGGGCCAGGCCCGAGAGGTCGAACGCGACGATGTCGGCGGCCTTGCCGACTTCCAGCGAGCCCACCTCGGCTTCGATCCCCAGTGCGCGTGCACCGTTGAGGGTGGCCATGCGCAGGGCGCTGTGGGCGCCCAGTGCCGTGGCCGAGCCCGCGACGGCCTTGGCCAGCAGGGCGGCGGTGCGGGTTTCGCCCAGCAGGTCCAGGTCATTGTTGCTGGCGGCGCCGTCGGTGCCGATGGCCACGTTGACGCCGGCCTGCCACAAGCGCTCCACCGGGCAGAAACCGCTGGCCAGCTTCAGGTTTGACTCCGGGCAGTGAATGACATGGGTGTTGCTTTCTACCAGCATCGCCAGGTCTTCCTCGCTGATCTGGGTCATATGAACCGCCTGGAAGCGCGGCCCCAGCAAGCCCAGGCGCGCCAGGCGGGCCAGCGGGCGTTCGCCACGCTGTTCGAGCGCCTGCTGCACTTCGAAGGCGGTTTCATGCACATGCATGTGGATCGACGCGTCGAGCTCTTCGGCGATCACCCGGATTTTCTCCAGGTTTTCATCGCCCACGGTGTAGGGTGCATGGGGGCCGAAGGTGATTTTGATGCGCTCATGATGCTTGAGGTCGCCAAACAACTCGACGCCCTGGCGGATCGCCTCGTCCGCCGTGCTGGCGCCCGGGATCGGGAAGTCGAGGATCGGAATCGCGATTTGCCCGCGAATGCCGCTGTTATGGACACGCTCGCTGGCAACCTTCGGGAAGAAATACATGTCAGAGAAACAGGTGATGCCGCCCTTGAGTTGCTCGGCAATGGCCAGGTCCGTGCCGTCGCTGACGAAATCCTCGTCGACCCACTTGGCTTCGGCCGGCCAGATGTGGTTTTCCAGCCAGGTCATCAGCGGCAGATCGTCGGCCAGGCCGCGGAACAGGGTCATTGCCGCATGCCCATGGGCATTGACCAGGCCGGGGCTGAGCAGGATGTCCGGCAATTCGCGCACTTCGGTTGCGTTAAGCTGCAGGGCAGCGCTGCGTGGACCGATGAAGGCGATGCGCCCATCGCGGATGCCCAGGGCATGATCCTTGAGCACGACGCCAGCGGGTTCGACGGGTACCAGCCAGGTCGGCAGCAACAACAGATCGAGCGCAGGGGCAGTGTTGGGCATCGAGGATCGGTTCCAGGGCTTTTGTAAAGGATGGCGAAGTATACCCGAGCGTCTTCGCCGGGGGATCGCTATAATCGGCGGCTTTTGTTTCTGACTGCGGGGTGTTTGATGCGCGATCGACTGTTGGCTGCTGAGAAGGTGAAGGCCATCGATTGGCGTGATGGCACCCTGTACCTGCTGGACCAGCGTGTTCTACCGTTCGAGGAAACCTGGATCGCCTGCACCAGTGCGGCAGCAGTGGCCGAGGCCATACGCACGATGGTGGTGCGCGGCGCGCCCGCCATTGGCATCAGTTCCGCCTATGGTGTTGTACTGGCCGCGCGTGCCCGTTTTGCCGAGGGCGGCCACTGGCAGGCGGCGCTGGAGGAGGATTTTGCGCTGCTCGCCGATTCCCGTCCGACCGCGGTCAACCTGTTCTGGGCACTGGGTCGCATGCGCGAGCGTCTGGATCGCCTGAAAAAACACGCGGACCCGTTGGCTATGCTGGAAGCCGAAGCCTTGGCCATTCATGAAAGCGACCGCGAAGCCAACCTGACCATGGCGCAACTGGGTGTCGACCTGATCCGCAAACACCAGGGCAACGCCCAGGCGATCATGACCCACTGCAACACCGGCGCCCTGGCCACCGGTGGCTTTGGCACGGCGCTGGGGGTGATTCGCGGTGCCTTCATCGAGGGCATGGTCGAGCGCGTGTATGCCAGCGAAACCCGTCCATGGCTGCAAGGCTCGCGACTGACGGCCTGGGAGCTGGCCAACGAAGGCATTCCGGTGACCCTGCATGCCGACTCCGCCGCGGCGCACATCATGAAGATCAAGGGTGTCACCTGGGTCGTCGTCGGCGCGGACCGCATTACAGCCAATGGCGACGTGGCCAACAAGATCGGCACCTATCAAATGGCGGTCAATGCCATGCACCACGGCGTGCGCTTCATGGTGGTGGCGCCGAGCTCGACCATCGACATGAACCTGGCCAGTGGCGACGACATCGTGCTCGAGGAGCGGGACGGGCGTGAGTTGCTGGAGGTGGGCGGCCAGCGGCTCGGCGCCGATGTCGATGCGTTCAACCCGGTGTTCGATGTGACCCCGGCGGACCTGATCGATGCGATCGTCACCGAAAAAGGCATCGTCGAGCGCCCGGATACGGCGAAGATGACCCAGTTGATGTGCCGCAAGCGCCTGCATTGATTGCCGTGGTGTTCGAAAGGACGCCATCGCCAGCAGGCTGGCTCCCACAGGGTTTGTGATCGACACAGATCCCTGTAGGAGCGGGCTTGCCCGCGAAGAGGCCCTGAAAGCCAGTGAATTAGCCTGAATCAACCCCCAATTCAGCATTCAACTCGGCTCTAAGCCTCTCAGATCCCCTTCAAGCCTGTCATCGGTCAACTAACTATGCTCCATGCGCATCAGGGGGATAGGTGCGTGGCGGCTCTTGTGATAACATCCGGCGGTTTCCAAGGTTGTCCCGCGGGGCGACCTTTACTGCGCAGATCCATGGCATAACTCGTTGATTTGTCGTAAGTCGGTGCACGGCACTCAGCCTGCAGCGGCGAGCTTCGTTCGTCCCATATGGATGTGACGAAGTTTCACCAGAAAAAGGAATCAGGCTTCTCATGGGCGAACTGGCCAAAGAAATCCTCCCGGTCAATATCGAAGACGAGCTGAAGCAGTCCTATCTCGACTACGCGATGAGCGTAATTGTCGGGCGGGCACTGCCGGATGCGCGCGATGGCTTGAAGCCCGTGCACCGGCGCGTGCTGTTCGCGATGAGCGAGCTGGGCAACGACTTCAACAAGCCGTACAAGAAATCTGCCCGTGTTGTCGGTGACGTGATCGGTAAGTATCACCCGCACGGTGATACCGCGGTGTACGACACCATCGTTCGGATGGCGCAGCCATTCTCCCTGCGCTACCTGCTGGTAGACGGCCAGGGCAACTTCGGTTCGGTGGACGGCGACAACGCCGCGGCCATGCGATACACCGAAGTGCGCATGACCAAGCTGGCGCACGAGCTGCTGGCCGACCTGCATAAGGAAACCGTGGACTGGGTGCCGAACTACGACGGCACCGAAATGATCCCGGCGGTCATGCCGACCCGTATTCCCAACCTGCTGGTCAACGGCTCCAGCGGTATCGCCGTGGGCATGGCGACCAACATTCCGCCGCACAACCTCGGTGAAGTCATCGACGGTTGCCTGGCGCTCATCGACAATCCCGAGCTGACCGTCGACGAGCTGATGCAATACATCCCTGGTCCGGACTTCCCGACCGCCGCGATCATCAACGGTCGTGCCGGTATCATCGAAGCCTACCGCACCGGTCGCGGACGCATTTACATGCGCGCCCGCTCGATGATCGAAGACATCGACAAGGTCGGTGGTCGCCAGCAGATCGTCATCACCGAACTGCCTTACCAGCTGAACAAGGCCCGTCTGATCGAGAAGATCGCCGAGCTGGTAAAAGAGAAGAAACTCGAAGGCATCACCGAACTGCGCGACGAGTCCGACAAGGACGGTATGCGCGTCGTGATCGAGCTGCGTCGTGGCGAAGTGCCTGAGGTGATCCTCAATAACCTCTACGCCCAGACCCAGCTGCAGGCGGTATTCGGCATCAACATCGTCGCGCTGATCGACGGCCGTCCACGCATCCTGAACCTCAAGGACCTGCTGGAAGCCTTCGTCCGCCACCGTCGCGAAGTCGTTACCCGCCGTACCGTGTTCGAACTGCGCAAGGCGCGCGAACGTGGTCACATCCTGGAAGGTCAAGCGGTTGCCCTGTCGAACATCGACCCGGTCATCGCCCTGATCAAGGCTTCGCCAACCCCGTCGGAAGCCAAGGAAGCGCTGATCAGCACGCCTTGGGAATCGACTGCGGTGGTTGCGATGGTCGAACGTGCCGGCGCCGATTCGTGCCGTCCGGAAAACCTCGACCCGCAATACGGCCTGCGCGACGGCAAGTACTTCCTGTCGCCAGAGCAGGCCCAGGCCATCCTGGAACTGCGCCTGCACCGCCTGACCGGCCTGGAACACGAAAAACTGCTGGCCGAGTATCAAGAGATCCTCAACCAGATCGGCGAGCTGATCCGCATCCTCAACAGCGCCACGCGCCTGATGGAAGTGATCCGCGAAGAGCTGGAAGTGATCCGCGCCGAATACGGCGACGTGCGTCGCACCGAGATCCTCGATGCCCGTCTCGACCTGACCCTGGGCGACATGATCCCGGAAGAAGATCGCGTCGTGACCATCTCCCACGGTGGTTATGCCAAGACCCAGCCACTGGCTGCGTACCAGGCCCAGCGTCGTGGCGGTAAAGGCAAGTCGGCGACCGGCGTCAAGGATGAGGACTACATCGCTCACCTGCTGGTTGCCAATAGCCATACCACGCTGCTGCTGTTCTCCAGCAAGGGCAAGGTGTACTGGCTGAAAACCTACGAAATCCCTGAAGCATCCCGCGCGGCCCGTGGTCGTCCGCTGGTCAACCTGCTGCCACTGGATGACGGTGAATACATCACCACCATGCTGCCGGTCGAGGAATACACCGAAGGTCACTTCATCTTCATGGCCACCGCCAACGGCACCGTGAAGAAGACCCCGCTGGAATCCTTCAGCCGTCAACGCAGCGTCGGCCTGATCGCGTTGGAGCTGGACGAAGGCGATGTGCTGATTTCCGCGGCCATTACCGATGGCGAGCGCGAAGTCATGCTGTTCTCCGACGGCGGCAAGGTCACTCGCTTCAAGGAATCCGATGTTCGCGCCATGGGCCGTACCGCCCGCGGTGTGCGCGGCATGCGTCTGCCGGAAGGGCAGAAGCTGATTTCCATGCTGATCCCGGAAGAAGGCAGCCAGATCCTCACCGCTTCGGCGCGTGGCTACGGCAAGCGCACCGCGATCACCGAGTTCCCTGAGTACAAGCGTGGCGGCCAGGGCGTGATCGCCATGGTCAGCAACGATCGTAATGGCCGTCTGGTCGGCGCGGTCCAGGTGCTCGATGGCGAGGAGATCATGCTGATTTCCGACCAGGGTACCCTGGTGCGTACCCGTGTCGACGAAGTCTCCAGCCTGGGTCGTAACACCCAGGGCGTGACCCTGATCAAGCTGGCCAGCGATGAAACGCTGGTCGGCCTGGAGCGGGTCCAGGAGCCGTCGGAAGTCGAAGGTGAAGAGCTGGAAGGCGAAGAAGGTGCCGGGTTCGAAGGCAATGTCGTGATCGACGACATCGTCGAGGACCAGCAACTCGACGCCGCCGCTGACGAAGAACCACAGGAATAAGCGGGTAAACAGGGGGCGGATGAAAATTCGCCCCCTTGTTGTTTGTCCCTTTGAATAATTATGTCCCTTCTGTAGGAGCGAGCTCGCTCGCGATGGACGTTAACGATAACGCGGGAGGCCTGGCATCCCGCGGCGTCCTCGGGTTTTTCGCGAGCAGGCTCGCTCCTACAGGGTGTTGATTGATGTTGCGATTTATTGCGTGATACCACCAAATCAGAGCGAGATTGGATGTGAGCAAGAGAGCCTATAACTTCTGTGCCGGTCCTGCGGCGCTTCCCGAAGCTGTCCTGCAGCGCGCCCAGGGTGAACTCCTCGACTGGCACGGCAAGGGCCTGTCGGTCATGGAAATGAGCCATCGCAGCGATGAGTTCGTGTCCATCGCCACCAAGGCCGAGCAGGATCTGCGTGATCTGCTGAATATCCCCTCGAACTATAAGGTGCTGTTCCTGCAAGGTGGCGCCAGCCAGCAATTTGCCCAGATTCCCCTGAACCTGTTGCCGGAAAACGGCTGCGCGGACTATATCGACACCGGTATCTGGTCGCAGAAAGCCATCGAAGAAGCGTCGCGCTTTGGCCGCGTCAATGTTGCCGCCACCGCCAAGCCGTACGACTACTTCGCCATTCCCGGCCAGAACGAATGGAAGCTGTCGAAAGACGCGGCCTACGTTCACTACGCCCCGAACGAAACCATCGGCGGTCTGGAATTCCAGTGGATTCCCGAGACCGGTGACGTGCCATTGGTGGCCGACATGTCCTCGGACATCCTCTCGCGTCCTGTGGATGTCTCGCGCTTCGGCATGATCTACGCCGGCGCCCAGAAGAACATCGGCCCGAGCGGCATCGTGGTCAACATCGTGCGTGAAGACCTGCTGGGTCACGCCCGTTCCCAGTGCCCGACCATGCTCGACTACAAGGTCGCGGCCGACAACGGCTCGATGTACAACACTCCGCCGACCCTGGCCTGGTACCTGTCCGGCCTGGTGTTCGAGTGGCTCAAGGAGCAGGGCGGTGTCGAGGCCATCGGCAAGCTCAATGACGTCAAGCAGCGCACGCTGTACGACTTCATCGACGCCAGCGGCCTCTACAGCAACCCGATCAACAAGTCGGACCGCTCGTGGATGAACGTGCCGTTCCGCCTGGCAGACGACCGTCTGGACAAGCCGTTCCTGGCCGGTGCCGACGAGCGTGGCCTGCTGAACCTCAAGGGCCACCGCTCCGTGGGTGGCATGCGCGCCTCCATCTATAACGCCGTCGACATCAATGCGATCAACGCGCTGGTGGCGTACATGGCAGAGTTCGAGAAGGAACACGGCTAATGTCTGAGCAAGAACTCAAGGCACTGCGCCTGCGCATTGATGCCCTGGACGAAAAAGTCCTGGAGCTGATCAGTGAGCGCGCACGTTGCGCCCAGGAAGTTGCGCGAGTAAAGATGGCCTCGCTGGCCGAAGGCGAAGTGCCGGTGTTCTATCGTCCCGAGCGCGAAGCTCAGGTGCTCAAGCGAGTCATGGAGCGCAACCAGGGGCCGCTGGGCAACGAAGAGATGGCGCGGCTGTTCCGCGAAATCATGTCCTCGTGCCTGGCACTCGAGCAGCCGCTTAAAGTGGCGTACCTCGGCCCTGAAGGCACCTTCACCCAGGCGGCGGCCATGAAGCACTTCGGCCACGCCGTGATCAGCAAGCCGATGGCGGCCATCGACGAAGTGTTCCGCGAAGTGGCGGCCGGTGCAGTGAACTTTGGCGTGGTCCCGGTGGAAAACTCCACCGAAGGCGCGGTCAACCACACCCTCGACAGCTTCCTTGAGCACGACATGGTGATCTGCGGTGAAGTCGAGCTGCGGATTCACCATCACCTGTTGGTTGGCGAAAACACCAAGACCGACAGCATCAGCCGCATCTACTCCCATGCCCAGTCCCTGGCCCAGTGCCGCAAGTGGCTGGACGCCCATTACCCGAATGTCGAGCGCGTGGCGGTTTCCAGCAACGCCGAAGCGGCCAAGCGGGTCAAGGGTGAGTGGAACTCGGCAGCGATTGCCGGTGACATGGCGGCCGGCCTCTACGGGCTGACCCGTCTGGCCGAGAAGATCGAGGACCGTCCGGACAACTCCACGCGCTTCCTCATGATCGGTAACCAGGAAGTGCCGCCGACCGGCGACGACAAGACGTCGATCATCGTCTCGATGAGCAACAAGCCGGGCGCGCTGCACGAATTGCTGGTGCCGTTCCATGACAACGGCATCGACCTGACGCGAATCGAGACTCGTCCCTCGCGCAGCGGCAAATGGACCTACGTGTTCTTCATCGACTTTGTCGGCCACCACCGCGATCCGCTGGTAAAAGGTGTGCTGGAAAAGATCAGTCAGGAAGCAGTGGCACTCAAAGTGCTGGGTTCCTACCCGAAAGCAGTTCTCTAAGGGGCGGTAGCAAATGAGTGGCAATTTCCTCGCTCTGGCACAGCCGGGCGTGCAACAACTTTCGCCATACGTTCCGGGCAAGCCCGTGGACGAACTGGCGCGTGAGCTGGATCTCGATCCGGCCAGCATCGTCAAGCTGGCAAGCAATGAAAACCCGATGGGCCCCAGCCCCAAGGCCCTGGCCGCCATCCGTGATGCGCTGGCCGAACTGACCCGTTATCCGGACGGTAACGGCTTTGCGCTCAAGACCTTGCTGGCCGAGCAGTGCCGTGTCGAACTGAGCCAGGTGACGTTGGGCAATGGTTCCAACGACATCCTGGAGCTGGTCGCCCGCGCGTACCTGGCGCCGGGCCTCAACGCGGTGTTCAGCGAGCATGCGTTTGCGGTCTACCCGATCGTGACCCAGGCCGTCGGCGCCCAGGCCAAAGTGATCCCGGCCAAGGACTGGGGGCATGACCTGCCTGCGATGCTCGCGGCCATCGACGCCAATACTCGTGTGGTCTTCATCGCCAACCCGAACAACCCGACCGGGACCTGGTTCGATACCGAGGCGCTGGACGAATTCCTCCAGGACGTGCCGGAGCACGTGCTGGTGGTGCTGGACGAGGCCTACATCGAATACGCCGAAGGCAGCGACCTGCCGGACGGCCTGGACTTCCTCGCGGCTTACCCGAACCTGCTGGTTTCGCGCACGTTCTCCAAGGCCTACGGCCTGGCGGCGTTGCGCGTCGGCTATGGCTTGTCCACCGCCGTGGTGGCCGATGTGCTGAACCGCGTGCGCCAGCCGTTCAACGTCAACAGCCTGGCCTTGGCCGCTGCTTGCGCTGCGCTGCAGGACGCCGAATACCTGGCTGAAAGCCGTCGTTTGAATGAGTCCGGCATGCAGCAACTGGAAGCGGGTTTCCGTGATCTGGGACTGGCCTGGATTCCATCCAAAGGCAACTTCATTTGCGTTGACCTCGCTCAGGTGGCGGCCCCGGTCTTCCAGGGACTGCTGCGCGAAGGCGTGATCGTGCGTCCGGTGGCCAACTACGGCATGCCGAACCACCTGCGCATCACCATTGGCCTGCCGGCGGAAAACAGCCGCTTCCTCGAGGCGCTGGCCAAGGTCCTGGCCCGTGGTTGATGTCACTGCATTGCAATCTGCTGAGCCCATGATCGGACGCCTGGTGGTGGTCGGCCTGGGGTTGATCGGCGGTTCGTTTGCCAAGGGTTTGCGTGAAAGTGGCCTGTGCCGCGAAGTGGTCGGGGTCGACCTCGACCCACAGTCGCGCAAACTGGCGGTTGAGCTGGGCGTGGTGGATCGTTGCGAAGATGACCTGGCGGTGGCTTGCCAGGGCGCCGACGTGATCCAGCTGGCTGTGCCGATCCTCGCCATGGAAAAAATGCTCGGCCGTTTGGCCAGCATGGATCTGGGGCAAGCGATCCTGACTGACGTCGGCAGCGCCAAGGGCAATGTCGTGCGTGCGGCGTGCGAAGCTTTTGGCGGCATGCCGGCGCGTTTCGTGCCGGGCCACCCGATCGCCGGTTCCGAGCAGAGCGGGGTAGAAGCTTCCAATGGCGAACTGTTCCGTCGCCATAAAGTGATCCTGACGCCGCTGGAGCAGACCGATCCGCAAGCCCTGGCCGTGGTCGATCGCCTGTGGCGCGAGCTGGGCGCCGATGTCGAGCACATGCAGGTCGAGCGCCACGACGAAGTGTTGGCGGCCACCAGTCATCTGCCGCACCTGCTGGCATTTGGCCTGGTCGACTCGCTGGCCAAGCGCAATGAAAATCTTGAGATCTTCCGTTACGCTGCGGGCGGTTTCCGCGATTTCACGAGAATCGCCGGGAGCGACCCGGTCATGTGGCATGACATCTTCCTCGCCAACCGCGAAGCTGTCCTGCGCACACTCGATACATTTCGCAGCGACCTCGACGCCTTGCGCGACGCGGTCGATGCAGGGGATGGGCACCAATTGTTGGGCGTTTTCACCCGCGCCCGGGTTGCCCGCGAGCATTTCAGTAAAATCCTGGCCCGTCGGGCCTATGTGGACGCTATGAATTCCAACGATCTGATTTTCCTGGCTCAACCTGGTGGCCGCCTGTCCGGTCGGATTCGCGTACCAGGTGACAAGTCGATTTCCCACCGTTCGATCATGCTGGGCTCCCTGGCCGAAGGCGTCACCGAAGTCGAAGGCTTCCTCGAGGGCGAAGACGCCCTGGCGACCCTGCAGGCGTTCCGTGACATGGGCGTGGTCATCGAAGGCCCGCACCATGGTCGTGTGACCATTCACGGTGTTGGCCTGCATGGCCTGAAACCAGCGCCGGGCCCGATCTACCTGGGCAACTCCGGTACCTCGATGCGCCTGTTGTCCGGCTTGCTGGCGGCACAGGACTTCGACAGCACCCTGACAGGTGACGCTTCGCTGTCCAAGCGCCCGATGAATCGCGTGGCCAACCCGCTGCGTGAGATGGGCGCCGTGATCGAGACCGCCGCTGAAGGCCGTCCGCCGATGACCATTCGTGGTGGCAACAAACTCAAGGGCCTGACCTACACCATGCCGATGGCCAGTGCCCAGGTTAAATCCTGTCTGCTGCTGGCGGGTCTGTACGCCGAAGGCAAGACCACCGTCACCGAGCCTGCACCGACTCGCGACCACACCGAGCGCATGCTGCGCGGCTTCGGCTACCCGGTCAGCGTCGACGGAGCCACCGCATCGGTCGAGTCCGGCAACAAGCTGGCCGCGACCCACATCGAAGTGCCGGGCGACATTTCGTCGTCGGCGTTCTTCCTGGTGGCTGCGTCGATCGCCGAAGGTTCGGAGCTGGTGCTGGAGCACGTCGGCATCAACCCGACCCGCACCGGCGTGATCGACATCCTGCGCCTGATGGGCGCAGACATCACCCTGGAAAACCAGCGTGAAGTCGGCGGAGAGCCGGTAGCGGACCTGCGCGTACGAGCAGCTAAACTCAAGGGTATCGAGATTCCCGAGGCGCTGGTTCCGTTGGCGATCGACGAGTTCCCGGTGTTGTTCGTCGCCGCTGCCTGCGCCGAGGGGCGTACCGTGCTGCGTGGCGCCGAAGAGCTGCGGGTCAAGGAGTCGGACCGGATCCAGGTCATGGCGGACGGCTTGCTGGCGCTTGGCGTCAAGTGTGAACCGACCCCGGATGGCATCATCATCGACGGCGGTTCGATCGGTGGCGGTGAAGTCCATGGTCACGGCGACCATCGGATTGCCATGGCCTTCAGCGTTGCCTCGCTGCGCGCCACTGCGCCGATCCGCATCCATGACTGCGCCAACGTCGCGACCTCGTTCCCCAACTTCCTCGCGCTGTGCGCGCAGGTTGGAATCCGCGTTGCCCAAGAGGCTCAGTCGTGAAGAGCATTGCACCGGTCATTACCATTGATGGGCCAAGCGGCTCGGGCAAAGGCACCATAGCCGGGATACTGGCCAGGCGCCTGGGCTGGAACCTGCTGGATTCCGGTGCGCTCTACCGCCTGTTGGCATTCGCTGCCCACAACCACGGCGTCGACCTGACCAATGAAGAGCTGCTGAAGAAACTGGCCGCTCACCTGGATGTGCAGTTCATCGCGGCGACCGAAGGTCAACTGCAGCGCATCATCCTGGAAGGTGACGAAGTCAGCGATGTGATCCGTACCGAAAGCGTCGGCTCGGGTGCCTCCCAGGTGGCTGCATTGCCCGCGGTGCGTGAGGCGCTGCTGCAGCGCCAGCGTGCTTTCCAGGAAGCGCCGGGCCTGGTGGCCGACGGTCGCGACATGGGCACGGTGGTGTTTCCGGATGCGCCGCTGAAGATTTTCCTGACCGCCAGCGCCGAGGAGCGGGCACGTCGTCGATATTTGCAGTTGAAGGGCAAGGTCGAGGGTGTTAGTCTGTCTAGTCTGCTAGATGAGATACGTGCTCGCGACGAGCGTGACACCCAGCGAGCGGTAGCCCCGCTCAAGCCGGCGGCTGACGCCATACAGCTGGATTCCACGGAATTATCCATCGACCAGGTGCTGGAACGCATCATGAGCGAGATCGCCATTCGCGATATCGCCGGGTGACAAGAAGGCTGCAGGGGACCAGTCATAGTCCTGTGGTGCTTCTTCTAAATGAAACTAACCCACACCGTCTGGGGTGTGGAGATGGGCGTATTCTTCGCCCTCATCAACAGGAATTAAAATGAGCGAAAGCTTTGCGGAACTCTTTGAAGAAAGCCTAAAAACCCTGAACCTTCAGGCAGGCTCCATCATCACCGGTGTTATCGTTGATATCGATTACCAAGCTCGCTGGGTAACCGTTCACGCTGGCCTGAAGTCTGAAGCACTCATCCCGCTTGAGCAGTTCTACAACGACGCTGGCGACCTGACTATCAACGTCGGTGACGAAGTTCACGTTGCGCTGGACTCGGTAGAAGACGGCTTTGGCGAAACCAAGCTGTCCCGTGAAAAAGCCAAGCGCGCTGAATGCTGGATTGTTCTGGAAGCAGCCTTCGCAGCCGAAGAAGTGGTCAAGGGCGTTATCAACGGTAAGGTTAAAGGCGGCTTCACTGTCGACGTTAACGGCATCCGTGCGTTCCTGCCAGGTTCTCTGGTTGACGTCCGTCCAGTGCGCGACACCACGCACCTGGAAGGCAAAGAGCTGGAATTCAAGGTCATCAAGCTGGACCAGAAGCGCAACAACGTTGTCGTTTCCCGTCGTAGCGTCCTGGAAGCCGAGAACTCCGCCGAGCGCGAAGCTCTGCTGGAATCCCTGCAGGAAGGCCAGCAAGTCAAAGGTATCGTCAAGAACCTCACCGATTACGGCGCATTCGTCGATCTGGGTGGCGTCGATGGCCTGCTGCACATTACCGACATGGCTTGGAAGCGTATCAAGCATCCTTCCGAAATCGTCAACGTTGGCGACGAGATCGATGTCAAGGTTCTGAAGTACGATCGCGAGCGCAATCGTGTTTCCCTGGGCCTGAAGCAACTGGGCGAAGATCCATGGGTTGCTATCAAAGCCCGTTACCCAGAAAGCACTCGCGTTACCGCTCGTGTAACCAACCTGACCGACTACGGCTGCTTCGCTGAGCTGGAAGAAGGCGTTGAAGGTCTGGTACACGTTTCCGAAATGGACTGGACCAACAAGAACATCCACCCTTCGAAAGTCGTACAAGTCGGCGACGAAGTGGAAGTTATGGTTCTGGACATCGACGAAGAGCGTCGTCGTATCTCCCTGGGCATCAAGCAGTGCAAATCTAACCCATGGGAAGATTTCTCTGGCCAGTTCAACAAGGGCGATAAAATCTCCGGCACCATCAAGTCGATCACCGATTTCGGTATCTTCATTGGTCTGGACGGCGGCATCGACGGCCTGGTTCACCTGTCCGACATCTCCTGGAACGAAGTTGGCGAAGAAGCTGTTCGTCGTTTCAAGAAGGGCGACGAGCTGGACACCGTTATCCTGTCGGTTGACCCAGAGCGCGAGCGCATCTCCCTGGGCATCAAGCAACTGGAAAGCGATCCGTTCTCCGAGTACGTTCAAGAGAACGACAAAGGCGCAATCGTTAAGGGCATCGTGAAAGAAGTTGACGCCAAAGGCGCCATCATCACCCTGGCCGACGATATCGAAGCGACTCTGAAAGCCTCCGAAATCAGCCGTGACCGCGTTGAAGACGCGCGCAACGTTCTGAAAGAAGGCGAAGAAGTAGAAGCCAAGATCATCAGCGTTGATCGCAAGAGCCGCGTAATCCAGCTCTCGATCAAGTCGAAAGACGTTGAAGAAGAGAAAGAAGCCATCCAAAGCCTGCGCGACAAGCCGCAAGCTGGTTCGGATGCTCCAGTAGCCACCACCCTGGGTGACCTGCTGCGTGCTGCACAAGCGGAAAAACAGAACTAAGTTCTGACTTTCTGTAAAAAAGGGCGACTTCGGTCGCCCTTTTTTGTGCCTGAAATTTGGTCCCTGTCCCTTGGTCACGATCTTCTGTGCGCAAGCCGCGAAACATTAATTCGCCAAAACTGTCTGTTTCTTTAGTGGGATCAATCGCTTATTTGCAGCTAGTCTTAGCTTGGGGTAAACGACGGTCAGGCAGAGTGCCTGGCATAAGGATGTGAATGAAAAGGCTCGTAGTCGTCATAGCGGTGCTGGCATTGGCAGGGTGTGCCACCAGTGCAAGAACGCATGCCGTGCGTGGGGTCAGCGGTGTCGAGATCGATTGCTCGGGGCTGGGGTCGGGATGGGAGCGGTGTCAAAAGCGCGCAGCCAAAGAATGCAAAGGTGCTGGCTATAAAGTCGTGGCAAGGTCAGATGACGCCAAGGAAGAGGAGGGATTTTTCTTCGGCTTCAATCCTGCGGGCTTTCTCACGCGGACGATGCTGGTTATTTGCAGGTAAAGGAGAAAAAACAGGGTACGGGATGGGGCTGTTCAAATTTGTCAGAGCGTGCTAAAACCTTTGAAGCGCTGATCTAGCTGCTTGAAAAAGAAGGGAAAATTATGACGAAGTCGGAGTTGATCGAACGAATTGTCACCCATCAAGGGCTGCTCTCATCCAAGGATGTGGAGCTGGCCATCAAGACCATGCTTGAGCAAATGTCCCAATGCCTGGCCACCGGCGATCGTATCGAGATCCGTGGTTTTGGCAGCTTCTCCTTGCACTACCGCGCGCCGCGCGTAGGCCGCAACCCAAAAACCGGCCAGTCCGTCAGCCTTGACGGTAAATTCGTTCCACATTTCAAGCCGGGTAAGGAACTGCGTGATCGTGTGAACGAGGATGAGGAGGAGGGGTTTTGATATCAGTTGCACTTCAAGGAGGCGCTGATGCGTAACCTCAAGCGCGTATTGCTCGCGGTATTCATTCTATTGCTGATTTTGGCAATCCTGGCGTTCGTTCTCGAGAACCAGCAATCGGTTACGCTGCTGTTCCTGGGATGGGCGGGCCCGCAACTGCCTGTTTCGGTGGTGACGGTGATTGCGTTGTTGGCTGGCATGGTGATTGGTCCGGTTATTGGCTGGTTGCTGGCACGCTCCTCCAGAGCCTCGCGCAAGCGTCTTGTTTGATCGCGTTGTACAAAGTCATCACTTATGGCGTCGTCGGATAGATCTGCAATTTCGGATGCTCGAAGGGGTAGTATTTATTTGTTTTCAAATGATTTTTTTGTCTCCTGTCGGCGCATGAGTTATTAATTCCCAGTACTAGCTGTAGAATGGCCAGCAGAAGTATTCGACCCTGGTCCGGCGCTACATTTCGATCTCAGTTGACTTGTTTTTTCTTGAGAAGGGCGTCATTGCCGAGCAGCCTCCACAGAGTTGAGGAGCCGTGCAGGAACGCCAGAAAAGCGACTGCGGGTAGCCTATAAAAGGTTTGGAACGACTTAGAGCTGTCAATCCTGCTAGAGACTATGATGCAGGAATGACTGGAAACATAACTGAGCCCCGCTTGCTGGTTGCATCTGCCAGAAGGGGGATTAAGGACTTAGAGCATGGAACTGATTCCCGTAATTTTGTCTGGTGGAGTAGGTAGCCGGTTGTGGCCTGTTTCTCGAGAAGCTCATCCCAAGCCGTTCATGGAGCTCCCAGATGGTCAGAATCTGATCCAGAAAACCTTCCTGCGCGCTTCATGCCTGGAAGGTGTTGTGGAGATTCTTACGGTGACCAACCGTGAGCTCCTGTTCAAGACCGAAGACGAGTACGGTGCGGTCAACAAAGCCAAGCTCGCTCAGGGCTATATTCTGGAACCTTTCGGCCGTAATACAGCGGCTGCCGTCGCCGCTGCTGCGCTGCAGCTGGAAGCCACCCATGGCCCGGATGCGCAGATGCTGGTGTTGGCTGCCGACCATCTGATCCAGGACGAAAAAGCCTTTGCCGAGGCAGTGGTCAGCGCTACGAAGCTTGCAGCCGAAGGCTGGCTGGTAACGTTCGGTATTCAGCCGACATATCCTGAAACCGGGTTTGGTTACATTGAAGCGCAAAAGGACGCGCCACTGAAGGGTGGTTTGAAGGTTGCGCGCTTCGTTGAAAAGCCGGATCTGAATACTGCACAAAGCTATGTCAGCGCAGGTAATTACTTCTGGAACTCCGGGATGTTCTGTTTCCGGGTGGGCACGGTGCTGGAAGAGTTGCGCCAGCATGCTCCGGAAGTCGTAGAGGCAGTTAGCAGAACGATCGAAGTTTCGCGGCTGACCTCTTCCAACAAGTACCGTTGTCTGGCGCTTGATGCAGACTCGTTTGCGGAAGTTCCAGATATTTCCATTGATTATGCGTTGATGGAACGTTCGTCCAAAGTAGCTACCGTTCCGTGCGATATCGGTTGGAGCGACATCGGCTCCTGGAATGCGGTCAGTGAATTGACCGATGCTGACGAGAACGGCAACCGATTTGAAGGTGAAGTGCTGTCCCACGGCTCGCGTAACAACTACGTGAACAGTGAAGGGCGCCTGACTGCGCTGGTTGGCGTGCAAGACCTGCTGGTGATCGATACACCTGACGCGGTGATGATTGCCCACAAGGATCACGCACAAGACGTAAAACATATCGTCAACCAGCTCAAGGCATCCAGCCACACCGTACATTTGCTCCACCGCACTGTGCACCGTCCCTGGGGTACCTATACGACACTGGAAAACGGTGAGCGCTTCAAGATCAAGCGTATCGTGGTCAAGCCTGGCGCATCCCTGTCGCTGCAGATGCACCACCACCGCAGTGAGCACTGGATCGTGGTCAGCGGTACTGCAGTCGTCGTCAACGATCAGAAAGAGTTGATGCTCCATACCAATGAATCGACCTTCATTCGCGCAGGTCACAAACACCGCCTGAAAAACCCGGGTGTGATTGATCTGGTGCTGATCGAAGTACAGAGCGGTGATTATCTGGGCGAGGACGACATCGTTCGTTTCGAGGACAACTACGGTCGCGTCGATAAGTAACGACACTGGACCTGAAATCCCGCGCTTTGCGGGGTCAGCGCGCTAGCGGCATCAGGCCCTGGCGGTCCATTCTTGCCGTTGCCGCCTCCGGGCGGCATTGGACATTTCAGTTAGTGAGCAGTATGTACCCTCCTATCGTGACGCAATGCTTTAAAGCCTATGACATCCGTGGCCAGGTCCCCTCGCAACTCAATGAAGAAATCGCCTATCGGATAGGGCGTGCCCTCGTTGCTGAATTGCAAGGTAAAACATTTGTTGTGGGCCAGGACATGCGGCTCGAAAGCCCGCCCCTCGCAACCGCATTGATACGCGGCATAACCGAGGCCGGTGCCGATGTAATCGACATTGGGCTCTGTGGCACCGAGGAAGTCTACTTCGCCACCAGTCACTACAAGGTCGACGGCGGTGTAATGATCACCGCCAGCCATAACCCCAAGGGTTATAACGGCATGAAGCTGGTCAAGGCCGAATCCCGTCCAATCAGCGGTGATACCGGTCTGGATGCAGTGCGCGTCAGAGTGGAAAACGGTGATCTGGGAGTCGTAGCCGATGCTCCGGGCCTGGTTCGTGAAGCTTTCGACAAGACTGCTTACATTGACCATCTCATCGGCTACGTGGACGTGAGTACATTAAAGCCGCTCAAGATCCTCGCAGACCCGGGCAACGGTGCGGCGGGTCCCGTATTGCATGCCTTGGCTGCCAAGCTCCCGTTTCAGTGGGTATTTATCAATGACGAGCCGGATGGAAACTTTCCTAACGGCGTGCCCAATCCATTGCTTCCGGAAAACCGCGAGCTGACGCGCCAGGCGTTGCTGGCAAACCAGTGCGATATGGGGCTGGCTTGGGACGGCGACTTTGATCGCTGCTTCTTTTTCGATGCCGATGGTCGCTTCATCGAAGGGTACTACCTGGTGGGTCTCTTGGCAGAGATGCTGTTGAAACAGCACCCAGGCAGCAAGATCATCCACGATCCACGCCTGACCTGGAACACCATCGAACAAGTTCAACAGGCCGGTGGCATTGCGGTGCAGAGCAAGACCGGGCACGCCTTCATCAAGGAACGCATGCGGGCCGAGGATGCTGTTTACGGTGGGGAGATGAGCGCTCACCACTATTTCCGTGACTTTGCGTACTGCGACAGTGGAATGATTCCATGGTTGTTGGTTGCGGCTTTGATGTCCACAACGGGTAAGACTCTGGCTCAGTTGGTAGATGAACGTATTGAGGCGTACCCATGCACCGGTGAGATCAACTACCGGGTTGAAGATGTGGCTGCTACCTTGCAGAAAGTATTGGCTCATTACCTGCCTGAGAATCCTGAGCTCGATAGGACAGACGGCATCAGCATCTCGTTTGCGGATTGGCGTTTCAACTTGAGGGGTTCTAATACTGAGCCATTGTTGCGACTGAACGTCGAGGCCAAGGGGAATCAGGACCTGATGTGGGCTCGCTTGAAAGAGATCGAGTTGCTAATTGTAGAGGCCTGATGCCTCTTCGCTCTTCGCTCTTCGATGGTCGATACACGACCTGGCGCACCTGCCAGGTGGTGACCCGCACATGCTTAGGGAAACACTTCAGTGAGTCGCCTCGCCCGATGTGGCGCATCGGGCGTTGGGGTGGGACAGGTGATTATTTCGATGAGCCTGTCCACACCCACTCCAGTGGCATGCAAGGCATGTTGTTTTCGTCGTGGACACGGCACAATTCGTCCTGGAATTCTAATCGAGGGCGAAGCGCTGTCGATCACTGACTGCTACTTCCAGCACAAAAGAAGTCTTCCACACGCCTTGATTGCCAAAAATTGAACGCAATGATACCGGTGCACGAGCTGCACCTCGGCTCCATACAGACCCGATTCGACAGCGGTGATGTTAGTATCGAGTACCTGTCGGCCGGAGAAAGCGTTTCCTTGCCCATCGGCAAAGGGTTGCACAGTGCCAGCCCGGAGGTGGTCATTGGTTATCCGACCAAGGACAGGCTGGGGGGCAGCCAGTGCTTGGCAACAACACGCAGCATTTGGCCTCCAAAGCTGATGACCTCGAAGCGGATCACGAATTCGGCTACGGGATCGTATTCTATGGCCGTCGAAATACATACAGCGGACAATCATTTATCACATTACGAGTGGGTGGGTTTAATCCAGGTGTTTAACGTAGTCAATAGTTCGCAAAGCACGTTTGTCGGATTTTCCATGATGCCTCCTGCCGTGGAGTGCAATTGATGGGTTATGGTTTTTCGAGAGCTTTTCAAGGGCAGAATCGCGGTTCCAGAGAATTGATCAGCCAACGACTTGAAGCGTACCTTCCATTTCTTGCGCCTTTGAAAGAGCTTTATCAAGACTACCCCATCCTGGCTCTGAGTTGTGGACGCGGCGAGTGGCTTGAGCTGCTTGGTCGCGAGGGCTATGCGCCTTCAGGGGTAGATCTCGATGACGGTATGCTTGAAGCATGTCGCATGCTGGAGCTGCCAGTGCGCAAGGATGACGCGCTCAGCGCTTTGCAGAAGCTGCCTGATAACAGTCTCGTTGCCGTAACCGGCTTCCAAATCGCCGAACATGTTGAATTCCCTGTCTTGCAACAGCTGATCGCTGAAGCGCTGAGGGTGCTGCGTCCTGCCGGGGTTTTGATCCTTGAAAGCCCCAGCGTCGAAAGCGTGGTGGTGGGTGCCGACCATTTCTACATGGACCCGGCCCACCAGCGCCCGTTGCCGAGCCTGCTGCTGTCGTTTCTGGCTGAGCACAGTGGTTTTGCCAAATCCAGGATCGTGCTTTTTCAGGAAGCATCCGTGCTACAGGGTGAAAGTAGCAAGGTTGATTTGTGGCAATTGCTGTCGACTACCCGCCCCGACTGTGCCGTCGTGGCGCAAAAGCAGGCACCACCCGAACTGCTCCGCGTATTCAATTGTGTGTTTGATGCGACCTATGGCGCACCGTTCGGTCCATTGGCAGTTCACGATGACTGCGTTTTGGGAAGCCAACTTTCAGGAATAGAGGATGAGATGTCGACAGGCCGTGCGGATTACCTGAAAGCATTGGACAGCATCCAGCGTCTTCAAGTCGAACAGCTACTGCAAATGCAGGAGCGTTACAAAAACAGCTTGGATTCAGCACTGGCCAAGACGGATGTATTGCAGGCTGAACTCAATAAAGCACTGGGCAATGCAAACAGCTGGCAACTGCGCGCCACTACGTACGAGCAGCAACTTGAAGCCGTGCGCAGCAGCACGTCGTGGCGCATTACGGCGCCATTCCGCTTCATGGTTCGCGCCATCCGCTGGCCATTTCGTTCCAGCAGGTCTTCGCTGAGCCAAGTGTTGCTCCGCGCAGTTCCCCACGCTCGGCTCTATCTGGCTCGCCGTCCTGTAATCCAGCGCCGGCTTATGGCGATCTTGAATCGCAGCCCATGGCTGCTGGCCAAGCTGCGTCATTTGCATCAGCGCACTCTTAACGCCGTTGCGGCAGCGACTGCCAATGGACTTCCAGATGGTGCGATTGATCACGCACCACTGACTCAACGGGGCCGGACTATCGAGAGTGCCCTCAGGGAAGCCATGATTAAGGACCAGAAATAATGCGTATCGTAATTGACATGCAGGGCGCACAGACTGAAAACCAGTTCCGTGGTATTGGTCGCTACAGCTTGTCCCTGGCGCAAGCTATCGTGCGTAATCGTGGTGAAAATGAAGTTTACCTGGTGCTCAACGGTATGCTCGGCGAGAGCCTTGACAGCATCCGCACCGCCTTCATCGGGCTACTGCCGCAAAGCCACATTCGTGTGTGGTATAGCCAAGGGCCTGTTTGTGAACACGATCCAGCAAACACTGCCAGAAAAGAAATGGCGCAACGGATTCGACAAGCTTGTATCGATGACCTGAAACCTGACGTTGTACATGTCACCAGCGCGATAGAAGGCTACGTGGACGATGCGGTCATCGGCAGTCCTCTACTGGACACTCATGCTCTTGTCAGCGCCACCATCTATGACCTGATCCCGATGGTCACCCCGAAGCAGTATCTGGACAGCAACCCCGGCTATAAAAAGCTTTACCTGGAAAAAGTGGCTACTTTCAAGGATTACGGTTTGCTGCTTTCCATCTCCGATTTCGCCCGAGAAGAAGCGTTGTCGTTGCTGCCGCTGGACGGCGCGAACATAGTCAACGTCTCCACTGCGGCGGACGATGTCTTCCGGCCGATTTCTCTCAGCATGGCTGAGCGTGACGCGCTCGATAAAAAATTCGGCCTGCGACAAAAATTCGTGCTGTATTCCGGTGGCGCCGATGACCGTAAGAACCTGCCGCAACTGATCAAGGCCTTCGCCGTCATAAAGACGGAACTGCAAGATGTTCAGTTGGTGTTTGCGGGAAAAATGCCCGAGTCCCACATCTACAACTTCCAGAAACTTGCCCATGAGCAAGGCCTGAGCCAGACCGACCTGGTGTTTACGGGCTACATTACCGACGCTGAGTTGGTCGCCCTGTACAATTTGTGCAATGTGTACGTGTTCCCCTCATGGCATGAAGGTTTTGGCTTGCCACCGCTTGAGGCCATGAAGTGTGGTGCTCCAGTGATTGGTGCCAATACGTCCAGCGTGCCGGAAGTGATTGGCTGGGAAGAGGCGACCTTCGACCCGTTTGATATCCATGCCATTTCCGGAAAACTTCGTCAGGCGCTGACAGACGATACTTTCAGCGCTGCACTGGTAACACATGGCTTGCAGCGCGCAGAACATTTCTCCTGGGACCGTACCGGAAAGGCAGCTGTAGCGGCGTTTGAGCAAGCTTTGGCGAAATTTAAGCGGCTAGAGAATCGCAGTGATACCTCCCGGTCAACAGGAGACGGTACACGAGCGCTGATCGACGCGCTGGTGGATACCGGGCACCTGCACACAGGCGCTGTGGACATTCAGCGGCTAGCCAAGGTAATCGATTATTCGCTGCAAGGTCTGGCCGGCAAGCCAACTCTGTTCGTCGATATCTCGGAGTTGTGCAAGCATGATGGCAAGAGTGGGATTCAGCGAGTAGTGCGCAGCATTTTGGCGGAATGGTTGAACAATCCTCCCGAAGGTTATGAAATCAAGCCCGTGTACACCAAGGTGGGGGAGACTTTTTACCGCCACGCGACGCATTTCACCACAATGTTCATGGGTAAAGACGTTAGCGAAGCAGGCCACGACGAGGCGATCAGCTACCGGGCAGGGGACGTCTACCTGTGTCTGGATCTACTCATGGACGTGCTTCCGTACAAACAAACGTACCTTGATACGATGCGCGCCCATGGGGTCAGCATCTTTTTCGTGGTCTACGATCTCCTGATTCTGCAGCTTCCTCACTGTTTTGTTGAAAGTCTGCAAGCGCACTATATGAAATGGATTCATGCCGTAGCCCAGTACGACGGCGCGATCTGTATATCCCATGCAGTCGCTGACGACCTAGGCAAGTGGCTGGACAAAAATGCGCCACCACGCAAGCGTCCATTTCGTATTGGTGCGTTCCATCTGGGCGCCGATATTGATCAGTCAATGCCTTCCACTGGTTTTCCGGAAAATCCTGCGCTGCGGATCGAGTCGCTGGAGGCATCCCCGAACTTTCTGATGGTCGGTACATTGGAGCCCCGCAAAGGGCATGCGCAGACCCTTGATGCATTTGAGCTGCTTTGGGCTGCTGGTGTTCAGGCAAACCTGATCATTGTGGGCAAGCATGGCTGGCTGGTGGATGACCTTGCGACCAGACTTGTAAATCATCCAGAATTGGGAAGACGGCTACTCTGGCTCGAAGGGGTAAGCGACGAATACCTGGAACACCTCTATACCCACTGCGACTGCTTGGTGGCCGCCTCATATGGCGAAGGCTTTGGCTTGCCATTGATCGAAGCGGCACAATACAAGCTTCCTATAATCGCAAGGGATCTGCCTGTATTCAATGAAGTGGCGGGCGAGTTCGCCTGGTACTTCAAGGGGACCACTGCGCAGGATATTGCTGATCGCTTGACCGAATGGCTGAAGTTGTATGAACACAACCAGCATCCGCAGTCCGGAGAAATGCCTTGGCTGACCTGGAAAGGCAGTGCGCAGCAGCTCATTGGCGAGATTGATAAGTGCGCGTTCTAACGCGCCAGCCATTATTTAGTATGAATTTCAGGACCTTTTGATTATGGATTTCAAGCTTGACTCAACGGGGAGGGCCGGCTTTGCAGTGGCTCTGGCGATTGGATTATTTTTTGTCTGGCGGTACTTTCCCACCGGTTTCGTCTTAGGGACCTCTTCTTATTGGTTGACCGAAGTTGATGACGTCACTCAATATTTTGCTGGTTTCAATGCGTTTTTCAGCGCGCCGTTCAGCTATCCGCTGCTGAGCTTCGATAGCATCAATTATCCACAAGGCACCCGGGCAACGTTTGTAGACGCGATACCCCTGTATGCGCTTTTACTCAAGCTCTTCGTACCTGCCAGTTTTGCTCCATTCAACCCCTTCGGAGCCTGGGTGGCCTTGGCATTCGTCGGTCAGGCAATATGCGCGTGGTGGATACTCCGGGAGCTGCAGATAAAGTCATGGCTTGCTTTGCTAGCCTTGGTCGTGTGCTTGCTGACGTTCCCGGCGCTGACGACGCGGTTGGGCCATATCTCGCTGATGTCGCACTGGATCCTATTATCCTCTTTGGCACTGTACATCCGGTGCAGGAGGACCAGCGAACCACAGCGAATTGCCTGGTCACTGCTGCTGGTAGTTGCTTTTTATATCAACATTTACTTATTTGTAATGGCCAGCGCCATCTATGTGGTCAGTTGCCTGTGCAATCGTGCGAGATTCCAGCCAGCCGAAATGGGTCGGGCGCTAATTCCGTTCCTGATAATCGGCGCGAGCTTATTCCTTACCATACTGCCTATGGATCAGACTTCAGTAGGCAAGGAGGGGGGCTTTGGCATTTATTCGATGAATCTGCTATCGCCCTTTCACGGCGGAAAATACCTGAACTTTCCCGACCCGGAAATGCCGGGCCAGTATGAAGGATTCAACTACATCGGCCTCGGCGTACTCCTGGCATTTGCATTGAGCGTCGTGCTCAACCGCAAGGCCGCTGTGGGGAGTTTTTCGCAACACCGGGCATTGACATGGCTAATGTTTCTGTTTGCTGCCTATGCGTTGTCCGACACCGTCTATTACGGCGTCCACCAAGTAGTAACCATTCACTATCCGTCGTTCATGGATCGAATCACTTCCCAGTTCCGGGCCTCCGGGCGTTTCTTTTGGCCGGTCGGATACTGTGTCGTTATCTTTGCAATCGCGACCCTGTACAAGAAACTTAGCCCGGTTTTATTTTCGGTGTGCATGGTTTTGTTGGTGCTGCTGCAAATGGCTGACCTGACTAACCTGCGCCATCGACTTGTCGATACCGCCAAACGTCCGGCTTCTCTTGTATTGACGCAGTCTGCGTGGGATGAACAAGTCACCAGCGACATTCAGTATCTGTACTTCTTTCCAAAGTTCCGCTGTGGGCGTTCCGAGCTGATTCTCAACACCTTGATGCCCACTATGCGCTATGCCGTTGTGCATGGCATCAAGATCAATACTGGCTATGTATCTCGCGCGAACTCCAATTGTAGCGTCGAGAGCACAAAGGCTGAAATTGCTGCATCAGCACCGGACCACTCCTTGTATGTGTTCGTCAAAGGCGACTATCCGCAAGTGGAACAGGTGAAAGCCTTGTTTCCTGATAATGATCAGCCAACATGTACCGAAATCGACTTTGCCCATATCTGCCGTCTAAATCACCGGGTGCGTGAAACTCAATGATAACTTTAGAAAAACGCAAAATTTCCCTAGTGTCTCCTTTTTACAACGAAGAAAAGGGCGTGCAGGCATTCTTCAATCGAATCAATGAAGTGTTTGAGCCGCTTGCAGACCGGTACGATCTTGAAGTCATCGCCATTAACGACGGAAGCCGTGATCAGACCTACGAGGAACTGATCAAGGCCAAAGCGAAAAACCAATACCTGACAATTGTCGACCTGTCGCGTAATTTCGGTAAGGAGGCTGCCATTTCTGCAGGGCTGGACTTCGCGACCGGTGATGCGGTGATTCCGATTGACTCCGATCTTCAGCATCCACCGGAAGTGGTCATTGAACTCATTGAAAAATGGGAGGAGGGCGCTGAGGTGGTTCTGGCCAAGCGGGTCGACCGTGAAACCGACCGTGCCATTCAAAAGCTGAGTGCCAACTACTTCTACAAATTCCACAACCGTATTTCCGACATCGATATCCCGGCCGATGTCGGCGATTTTCGCTTGATGGATCGCAAGGTGGTCGAAGCGTTGAAGACGTTGCCTGAGACCCGCCGCTTCATGAAAGGCCTGTTCGCCTGGGTAGGTTTCCGTACCACTACGGTGGAGTACAAGGTGGCCCCCCGCGAGCACGGCACCACAAGCTTCAACACCTGGAAGTTGTGGAACTTCGCGCTCGAAGGTATTACTAGCTTCAGTTCTGTGCCTCTTCGAGTGTGGACCTATCTGGGCTTTGCGGTCTCAACTTTGTCATTCCTTTACGCAGGCTATCTGTTAATCAAGACATTGTTCTTTGGCGCTGACACTCCTGGTTACGCCTCAATCATGATTACCGTGCTGTTCGCCAGTGGTGCGCAGCTGATCGGGATTGGCGTTCTCGGCGAGTATGTGGGCAGGATCTTTGCAGAGTCCAAGAATCGGCCGGTATATATTGTCCGTGACGTGATCAAGTGAATAACGTGATCATTCCTGCGAAGTACCATGAATTCATACGCTTCGGTCTGGTTGGCGTAGCGAACACAGCAGTGCATGCCGGTATCGTCATTGCATTGATGGAGGTCTTCGCGCCACCAGCCTTTGTCGCTAATGGTGTGGCATTTGTATTTGCCAATTTGATGTCTTACACGCTCAACAGCCGGTTTACATTCAAGATCCCCGTGAGCTTCCTGGGTTACCGGCGCTTCCTTTTCGTGTCCCTGGTATCTTTGGCGCTCACCCTTCTGATCACCTCGATAGTTGAATACCTGGGTTGGCATTACAGTATTGGTTTGGTAATGGTGATCCTTGTGGTGCCGGTATTGAACTACTTGGTCATGAAGGTCTGGGCATTTGCCCCCGCACGATGACTGAGGCGGCTTGATCGCGGGATAGCCGGACCCATGGACGTGCCTATCCCTCAGCTGGAAAGACAAGATCGTAAGTTATTCAAAGGCTGAAGACTGCTTATAGTTGATCGACGGTTCAACATCCGTCGATCAACTAGAGGTACAGCAGATGATTAGTGCTGGTAGCACTCGTTAAAGATAGCCAGTGGGGCAAGTGATTCATTGTTTTGTAAAAGACTGGTGTCAGCACCCCAACCATGAAGTATGGCGGCGTAATACGATGCCGCCTTCAGGGTGGAGCTGGTTCTAATGCTGGCGGCGCTCATATCGACTAATTGACGTGCGTAGTTTTCAGCCGTGAAGGTCGATTTTGCCCATTCCTGCGCTTGCTGGCCTTTTACTTCCAAGAGGTCAGGGTTTGCATGAAGAGACAGTAGCGTTGCTTCAAGCTCTTCAATTTCATTGACATGGTTTATTTTTAAAACGTATTGGTCGGGGAGCTCGCTGTAAAAACCTGTATTGGTGACAACTGTGGTTTTTCCGTAAAGCATCGCTTCGATTGCCGAGGCAGATGCCGCCTCCAGGCTAGGCCAGCGCAAGCAGCTTACCAGGTCTGCATCAATGATGGCGTTTGCCAAAGTGTCCGCGTCAACCTCACCAGAAATCTCGACGTCTACGCCATGACTTTGCGCGAGTTCGAGGATTTTAACTTTCATTTCAGGCTGAATGGCCCCGACCAGTCGATAAGACACTGTCTCTCGAAGCGTCGGGTTGCCGCCTATGGCCTTGATGCAGCTTTCAACTCTCTTATTGGGGTTCACATGGCCAATAGTCAGCAGCTTGAGCTTGGTCGTTGGCGAGCGCTTTTGCTTTGTTCCAGCTAATGCAAGGCCAGGAGAGTTGTAAGCCAAGGGCACTACTCGTACAGGCCCGGGGCAAGAACTCAATACTCTATCGCAACCCCAGTTGCTATGAGTTACAACGCCGGTTGCCATCGAGCAAACCCACTCCGTCATCGGGGAATGATTTTTGGTAAACTCGATGAATTCTTCATGACCATTAACGCTATAAAAGCGCTCCGCGGTCTCGTCCGAATAATAAGTCTTCAGTACTTTTTGAGCCTGCTCGGTGTTGTGTTGAGACCAGTCCCAAAAAAGATGGCCCAAGTAAAAATCATGTAGGCAAACAATGCCACTAAAGCGCGCTAGCCACTCAATATTGCCCTGGTGAAATTCGTAGTTATCTCCAATTTGATGAATGCAGATGTCGGCACGAACTATATTGGCCTCGACTTCGGCCGTGTCTAACCAAGAAATAATATTGCAGCCGAAGTCATGTGTTGCGGAGTCCAGATGGCCGGTCTTTTCCGTGCGTACAACAACGACTTCATGTTTTTGAGATAATAGAGCATGTGTGACTAGGCTAGTCATTCGGCCAATGGCCGAGGTCTGAATGGCTGGGGTGAAAATTAGAAACTTCATTTCAGCAACGCCTCGATGGTTTCATTCCAATTGACTCCCAGGCTATTCCAGAGTGCGTTTGCGGCAGCCCCGTATTCGACAGTGATGGATTTACTTGCGACTACAGCGCTCATGGCAGCGGCTAGGCTTTCAACGGTAGGTTCTGCCACCCAACCGGTTACACGGTCCTTGACCAATGCTAGTACGCCACCGCTGTCATTGGTGGTGATTAGTGCCTTGGAGGCAGTAGCAGCTTCCATGGTCACATACCCCATCTCTTCATCGAATGGTATATAGGCAACAGCCATCGCACCATTTACGTACTCAACGTAGGTGGCGCGTGGTAAAAAGCGTAAATCCAGGCGAACGCGGTCCGCTACGCCCAGTGCCTGGACCATATCAATCAATTTCGCCGCATCTGCTGGAGAGTCCGGTGGCCCGGCAATAATTAATTTGACGCGTTTATCTGTCTTGGCTAAAGCCTGCAGGAGCAGATACTGACGCTTCATACTATTGACTCTACCGCCAGCGAAAATATAGTCGCCGTAGGTGCCGTTAACGAATGATTCTGGATCATTTACGGGAGGGACCAACACAGTGGAGTCAAACCCGTTGTATTTCAGAAGGCGCTGGCGGGTGTTCTCAGAGATGCTGTAGATATGCCTGCTCTGGGCAAAGCATTCGTTATCTGCATTCTGAATGGTGGAGCGAATATCGTGCCCACTTTGCCCAGGTGGTAGATTTGTTTGACCTACATCAAACAGATCGTAGGCTTGGCGATACTGGTGCACAAGCCATAACGTTTTGCGTGGGTGCTGAATCAAGTAGGCCGGGAATTTAAGAGCGATTACATGATCTACATTCATCAGCTCAAGTGCGCGCGCCATCAACATCTGTGAGGGTATCGTGGTCGAAGGCTCCCATTGAAATGGAATGCGCAAGATTTCGGACTCGTGTCCTGCAATTATCAACTGCTTCTGCAAATTGGCAGCGAGTTCCTCGGCACCACCCCATAGAAAAGGCGCCATGTTGTTGACAACCAAAACTTTCATGCTAGGAGTCGCTCTAGAACGTGTTTCCAGGAAATATTCAAGTCAGTCAACCGTTGTTTGGCATTGATGCCCATGGCTTCAGTATTGGCCCGACTCAGGTAAAGTTTATCCATTGCTATTGCGAGGGATTCTGGAGTCGGATCAGCAATAAGGCCATTGAAACCATCCTGTACCAGTTCCAAAACTCCGCCAGAATCCGTCGTGGTCAAAATCGCTTTTGAGGAGTGGCTGGCTTCCAGGCTAGGATAGCCGTAGGAGTCTTCGTCTACCGGTAAATAGGCGGCCGCTAGACATTTTGAAAACTGCTCGACTTTTTCTTCTTCGGTGATCCAACGATTTTCCAGAAAAACCCGACCGGATAGGCCGGTTTCGTTGATTTTTTCTTCTATCGACCTGGGATAATCGGCCCCGGCACTTGAGCCTAAAAGCCTTAATCGTACCGGTGTCTTGGTAAGCGCCATAGCCTCTACCAGCAAGTGCTGGCGTTTATGGTGTTCCAGTCGGCATATATAAACTATTTCATCGTTTTGACCGGAGCAATGGTAGCGCTCAGGTTGAAAAACCGGAGGATACAAAACTTCGCTATCCACCCCGTTGTAATGTTTAAGCCTTGCCGATACAACTTGCGAGTTGGTGAACACAGTTTTTGCTTCACGCAAAGCTAGATCATCAACGGAATACAATGCGTCGCGAAAGCCGCGAAACTTTTCGTCGTCGGGATAAGGGCGATACTCGGAGTCCCAGAGGTCATAAAAAATGCGCACGTGATGTATGAACCACAGAATTTTATGTGGATGCGGAATCAAGTGAGCTTGCGGTCGGAAGCATATTATCCGATCGGCCGACTGAAGGTCTATCCAGCGGAATGCCATCATCTGCTGAAACAATGTGTCGGGGTTGTCTATCTCTGGTAGATAGACAATTTCAACTTGGTGGCCTGCTTCCTTTAGTGTGGCCGCAAGCCAATCCACGATGTTTCGGCCTCCGCCGAAAACAAATGGCACCATTGTAGAACACAGTGCGATTTTCATTTTTACAATAGGACCTTTTTCAAGCTATCCGCAATGCGAAGGATATCTTCCTGAGTCAAATCCTGGTGTGTTGGCAAGTTAATGCCACGGCCGGACCATAGATCTGCAATTGGGTAAATGCCTTCTTCTTTGTAAGGTGGCAGTACGTGCATTGGGTAGAACACCGGCCGCGTTTCGATGCCCATATCGTCCAGCATCTTCATTACGGTATCGCGCTTATTCTCGTCTCCGTCGCGCAAGAAAATGTTGTACATCCAGAATACTTGCTTCGCCCAGCTGGCTTGAGTTGGAAGTACGATCTTGTCTTGCAGGTCGTGAAGTGCCTCATTGTACCAGACGGCGAGTCGGTTGCGCTCAGCCAGGGCAGTGTCGATGTTTTCCATTTGAGCCAAGCCAATAGCGGCCTGGATATTCGTCATTCGGTAGTTGTAACCGACCACCGGGAACCAATAGCGACGATGCGGGTCCATTCCTTGTCCACGTAGCAGTCGAAGCTTTGCTGCCAGCTCATCGTCATTGGTGGTGACCATCCCACCCTCACCAGTGGTGATAATCTTGTTACCGAAGAAGCTAAAGGTGGCACATGTGCCCAAGGTGCCGACTTTCTTGCCATTTACTTCGGCGCCGTGTGCTTCTGCAGCATCCTCGACAACCCAGAGCCCGTGCTTGTGAGCGATTTCGTTAACCTGGTCCATTTGGGCCGGGTGACCATACAAATGAACAGGAATAATGCCCTTGGTTTTGTTTGTTATTTTACTTTCGATTTCTAGTGGGTCGATGTTCATGGTCTCGGTGCAGACGTCGACTAGAACAGGGATTGCGCCGCAATAACGTACAGCGTTTGCCGTGGCGATATAGGTAACGGTCGGAATGATGACTTCATCCCCGGGTTGCAAATCCAGAGCTACCAGTGCGAGATGGAGTGCAGTCGTACCATTATTCGTCGCTATTGCATGTTTGACGTCACAGAATTTGGCAAAGCTCTCTTCAAATGCACCGATGTATTTTCCGTTTGATGAGATCCAATTGGTGTCAAGGCAGTCGAGTACATACTTGCGTTCGTTTCCAGCCAGTTTTGGTTGTGCGACAGAAATACGTGTCATGCCTTCGTCCTTCAAGTGTTAATAGTTTTGGCTGGAACGCCAACGACTGTGGTCTTCGAGTTGACATTCGAAATAACCACACTTCCTGCACCAATCATCACGAATTCACCAACGCAAATTGTTGGAATGATTTTGGTACCGATACCCACAAATGACTCTTTACCGATCTCTACATTGCCTGCAAGGGCTGCTTGTGGGGCGATATGAACAGCACGTCCGATTTTACAGTCGTGGTCAATCGTCGCTCCAGTATTAATAATGCACAAGTCACCAATTGAGGCTTCGGCGTTCACAATGGCGCCAGCCATTACGGCCACACCTTTGCCTATCTTGGCGGACGGGGAAATAACGGCACTTGGACTGAGTGCATTGACTAACTCGAAGCCCAGGTCAATGGCCGCCTGAGCCAGTCGACTTCTCAACGCGTTGGAGCCAAGGGCCACGAACACCTTCCAATACCCTTCCTTCCTCAGTGTTTCAAGGTGATCATCGGATTTAAGTACTGGGACGCCCACGCAAGTGTCTGAGCTGTCGGAGGAGCCGATGCAAAAAGCGACTACGTCGCCTTGTGCCCTTAGCAGCTCAATGCAAACTTTAGCATGACCGCCAGCGCCTAGAACAATGATTTCATTCTTCATGCTTTGGTTCCACTAGATTGGGCGTTTTTTGCCTTAGCGAAAAACAGGTTTACTGATTCCGAAGCTTTGAGTTTCTCAAAGCTGTAAGCCTCAAGTTCACCGGAATTGGCATCGATGATTTGGTAGTCGAAACCCAGTTTTCTGAATTTTTCAAGCCAATCTTCAATGGTATGGCCTGCTCGTTCCAGATGAGAAAGGCCTAGCTCTACGATTAGTTTGATTTGCGGATTGCTATTCAGCAGTCGTGCGGCTCCATCAATAACGTCCAGTTCTGCGCCTTCTGCATCAATTTTCAGAAGGTGAATCGTAAGATCTGGATCTATGATTTCATCCAGTGAGGTCAAGTCGACTTGCACGGGCGGTTTTGCAAGGGCTGTCGGGGTGTCAAGTTCAAATAGAGAGTGGTGGCCACTTGTTGCTCCCATATTAAGTAACTGCGAACCTGACTTGTTCGATACGGCCACTTGATGGGTTTCAGCGATATTCGAAAATCCATTGATCCACATCGTTTTGTCGATCAAGGCTTTCGTGGGGCCAAACGGTTCGAAGCCAATTATCTTGCCGGAACCCTGCATGGCCCGAGCAGCCGCGAGCATGTGCATGCCTATGTTGGCACCCACGTCGATATAGCTATCACCAGGCCTCAGTATCTTTTGGATAAGCTTACGCGTGCCGGGTTCTAGCTCCCCGGCCTCGAGCAGAATCGAGATCAATGCATGATCGCTTGCTGAGCAAAGAACAAAACCGATTTCGCTCCTGATCATTATTTCATCGGGGCCACAATTCACGGCGATGCGTCGGGCAGAGGCGTAAGTGTATTCTTCGATTCGTTTGATTTGCTGAAGCAGATCCGTGGGTGCGTCTAGCTGAGCACCAAGGAGTTCTTCTATTCTTTTGATTTGATGAAGAAGATCCACGGGTGCGTCTAGCTGAGCACCAATGAGTTCTTCAATTTTTTTGAATTGCTTAAGCAGATCCACGGGGGCTTCTAGCTGAGCACCAATGTGTTCTTCAATTCTTTTGATCTGCTGAAGCAGATCGGCGGGTGCTTCTCGCTGCGCACCGATGAGTTCTTCAATTCTTTTGATTTGTTGAAGTAGATCGGCGGGTACTTCTAGCTGGGCACCGATGAGTCCTTCAATTCTTTTGATTTGTTGAAGTAGATCCCCGGGCGCTCCTAGCTGAGCACTGGTGAGTTCTTCAATTCTTTTCATTTGCTGAAGCAAATCTCCGGGCGTTCCTAGTTGAGCACTGGTGAGTTCTTCAATTCTTTTGATTTGCTGAAGCAGATCCCCGGGCGCTCCTAGCTGAGCACTTGCGAGTTCTTCAATTCTTTTCATTTGCTGAAGCAGATCAACAGGTACTTCTTGCTGAGTGCGTGAGATTTGATCTAATTGCTGTGCAGTCAGTCGCTGGGTCGCTGCAATTGAGGCAATCCGGTGTTCCAGCGCTTCGAATTGTGAGAGTAGCGCTTGAGTGCTTGCTTGTTGTTGCTGGGCAAAGTTGATGGATACATCGTTAAAACCAGCAAGAAAATATTGGCGAGTACGAAAGGCGATTGGCTTGACCAGCGGCTTCAAGCACTTATAAACGTGTTTTGCAATAAATCGCATTGTTCGTTTAGTTCCGGCCTTGATTCTGGTGCGGTGCGCACGGGGCTTCTCGGTGACGAGTTGAGGGTTCTCAACGACGGTTTGAGGCTCTACGGGTAGATCCGCGGAGTGGTCCTCTTTCGGCAAAATGCCGCTGGCACTTTGCATTCTTTTGGAGGCAGATGAAAGTACGGTGCCGACATCGATGCTTTCGCGTTTTATCGTCTTCATCAGTGCTTAGGCTCCAAAATAGGCGGCAGTAACTGTTTCCACATCGCCGTCCATCTTTATCTTTCCGTGTTCCAGCCATAGCACTCGATTGCAAGTGTGCATGACCAGTTCACGGGAGTGGCTGGCAATGACCAGAATATTGGTCGACTTCACAAGCTCATTCATTCTTTCTTCGGCTTTTTGCTTGAAGCCTTCATCGCCTACCGATAGCCATTCATCCATTAGCAGGATTTCTGGCCTCACGGTGGTAGATACGGCGAACGCCAGGCGCAAGTGCATGCCGGTGGAGTAAGTGCGCAAAGGCATGTCCACGAAATCACCCAACTCCGAAAACTCGATAATTTCATCGAGTTTTTCAGCTATTTCGGCCTTGGTCATTCCCAGGAGGCCGCCACGCAGAAAGATGTTTTCCCTGCCTGTCGCTTCCGGGTCGATGCCCAGGGAGATGTCGATGAGCGATCCTATTTCACCATTGATTCGAGCGGTGCCCGAAGAGGGTGCGTAAACGCTGCTCAGCAAGCGCAACAGGGTGCTTTTACCAGCGCCGTTATGTCCGAGCAGACCGACACGATCACCTTTGTTGAATGTGAATGTCAGGTCTTCCAGGGCTCGGACGACTACACGACCTTGCTGGTCAGAGCCCAGTTGTCCGCCTGTTGCGACCTGGATCAGTCGTTTCTTCAGAGAACGGCCGTTGGCGTTGTAGATCGGAAAGTCCACGCAAACATTTTTGAATTCAATAGAGGACATTAATATTTCTTCTTAGAGCCAGTAAGCAATACGGCGCTTGTATCGGCCATAGACTGCGAGTGCGATGAGCCATCCAACGGCGGCCATGCCGAGCGAAACCCACCAGTTGCTGTCGGTTGGCATCTCCCCTATAAGCGGCGAGCGTACCACGGAAATTAGATGATAGGCCGGGTTCAGGTCTAGCAGATAAAGACCTGCACGTTCTGGCAGCAAGCTTGGCATCCACATGATTGGTGTAAGATAGAAAACAACCTGCAAAAGGCTGGCGATAATCTGTGGAAGATCGCGATAACGTGCGCACAAGACGGCTAGCAGCAATGCGATCCATGCCAAATTTATCAGTACGAGGACCAAACCGGGGAGGCTGGCTAGCGCAATCCACGTCAGCGGTTTTCCGACGGCGAGCAGCACCAGCGGGAAGATCACGATGTTGTGACCCAGAATCAACATGTTTCGCCAAATCAAGCGCAGTATGTGGGTGAATAAGGGAATCGGCAGTTGCTTGATGATCCCTTCGGCAGCAATGAAGCCGGAGCATCCATCAATTATGACGGTTGAGATGAAGCTCCAGATAATCATGCCAACCGCCAGGAAAGGTAGGAACTCCTGGATGGGTGATTTGAATATCTGCCCAAAAACGACACCGATGGTGCCGATCATCACGCCCATGCTGATGGTCAGCCAGAACGGCCCCAGTGCAGACCTTCTATAACGCTGACGAACGTCTTGCCAGCCAAGCATTCCTACCAAAGCGTATCGCCTTGTCGCGGCGATGATGTCTGACAGGGCGATACTTACCGAATCATTGCGCATTAAAAACACCAGTTTATAAAAAACATGCCATTTTAGGTGGGAGGCAAGGGCGTGTCACCCTTTCTAGTTTTTTCTTTGCAGCTTTCAGTCGGTTGCTCGCAGCATAGTCTGATTCGCCTTCGGCAGCTGATTCACTATTCGTCCCCGGCGTCCGGCTGTAGTGGGCCACCTGAACCCCGACACAACGGTTTTTTTCGGCTTGAGCCTGTTCCGTCCCACTGTTGAATCGGTATCGCTGCGCGTCATGCGCGTCACTTTTGCGTTCCGGCACAATGTGGGTCTCTCGGGCATAGACTATTGCGGGACTTGCCATTCTGTTGGACATGCGCTCGAGGACGGAGGTGCCAGCCTTGAAGGTTTGCGCGGCCTCTGTGGCGAGGCCTTTGGAAGCAGCAGCAAGAAAGCAGGAATTAATAGCAATGCCTGCCGCACGGTCATGAATAACTGGGGGGGTATAAACTTACCACCTAAGCGGAGGCCGCAAACCGCGCCACCATCAACGAGGTCGGTCCCTTCGGTCAAGTTTTATGGGGCAGCGTGATCAGAGTGGTCCGTGACGTTTCCAGGCTTGCAATCCTCTACTTCTGCTGCGAAGGCATGAATGCGCTGCTCTGCGATATGTACCTTGTGGCTGCTGGAATCAGTCAACCGGCGCGCCGGGCGACCTGCAGGATTAGGTAGCGCTATAGTCTCGATTGAGCACGAGGCCTTGCGGCCTCGAGCTTCATCAAAAAATATGGCACTACCTGTTCATCAGACACTTCTGTTTGGCGAGCATTTTCGCCTAAATGGATGTCTGGTTTCATTAGGCTACTGGAAAATGTCAGGCTTGCTATTCAACAATGATGCTCCCGTTCTCCCATCGAGCGGTTAGAACGAGGGGGGGCGTGGGGGGGGGTGGCATCTCTTCACATCGAGGTGTGGATACAACTGGAAAACGTTGGGCTACCGGATGTATGCGGTCAACCGATATAGGGGTGCATACTGTGCCGTTGATGCTCTTGCCAAGGGCGGACATTGCACTACTCAGGGCGCCTACATATAAAGTATAGACATCTCCGAGCACACCAGTAGTGTCCCGGATGACTATCGACGAGTTGTTGTTTTTTTCAGATGCAACCAATGTCTGTCTTAGAACACTTTGTTGTATTTCTCCGTATTGTCGTGTTCCGAATGCAATCGAGGTGCTGGCGGCTATAAGGACTATTACGGCAACCGAGGCAGTGCTTGGGCTTGATTTGATTGTTTTGTTTTTTCTAAAGCTGCTCAAGACTGAAAGGCACACGAGAACGAAGGCTACTGAAACAGGGTAAAGAACCCGATCGATGTCGTGAATGTGCAATGAGCTAACGTAGATTAGCGAAAACAGGGGTAATGAAATTACAAGCAAATTGATAAATGCGAAAGTGGATGCTTTGGATTTTAATGTTGGCAGATGAATTATTGCATCTCTACTCAAATATAGAGCTATAGATAAAAATAATGGCAGGAGGAGCGAGTTTCCGAATGCGGTAATAAATGCTGACTTGATATGGGTGAAAAGTCCTACGATGGTAAGCAGTCTGGCGCCGTCGCCTGCCAGTGTCGCTTCATAGCCGTCACTGCCAATTTTGCTGGAAATAAATAAACAGTACGCGCCATACAGGGCAAATCCTACTCCAAGCGTAACCCAAAGGCGCAATGCATTGATGATTTTCTTTCGGAGATCAGGCAGTAGTGAATTATCGCTGTTGCACCACATAAACGAAAATAGCGGTATTGCGAGCAAGCATAAAACCAAGCCCTGATACATTGATAACAGTAGCAATACGGAGGTGGCGCAGCCGATAGCCATCTTGATGGACCATCTGTGAGATAACCGGATTGCAAAGCCCAGGGCCGCAAAAAAAAGAACAGCAGCTAGTTGTGCCGGACCATAACGTCCAAGCCAGACGCCTGGCCATAATACAAGCGCTGCAGCGAGCGTTGAAATAATCCAGCGCTCATACCCAATTAAAAGTGGAGATACGGCCCAGCGGGTGACGAAATAGCGCGCCACCAATATTACGGCGGTGCCCGCAGCTACCCCGAAAGTTTGCCCGTGACCCATAATCCACTGAAGGGCAAAAGCCGTGAAATGCAGTGGTCGCATCGCAGTGGAAGGGAGAAATTCCGTGAGAAGGCCGAGTCCACGGTTGTTGAAGGCTACGAACATGTCCCACTCTTCAACCAAAGGTCTAACGGACCAGAAAGTTAGAGCTGATAAGATGAGTATCGTGAAAGCTTCAAGTGCTATCAGAAGGCGACAGTTAATGTCTCTCGATTGCGCTGGGATCAGGTTTATTTGTTCGGGTATGTTGGTCATGTTTTTAGTTTAATTATTCGTTTATTGAGGGCGTTGAACCTGAGGCCGGAAAAATATCGTGGTGATATTTATTTGTAATGCAGAAGGTTTCAGCAGTCTTCCGTTGATTTCGCCTGCCTACCTTACCTTACAATGATTTTCTTCGCTGCGGTAATCGGGGGGGAAGGAGGATTTCTGTGCGTGTACTTTCCACTGGTGCGAGTGGGCGGATTGTTTAGGCATGCTGCGAAACCTCCTGAAGCGAGCTCGCGAACATGCTCGCCCAGTCAATGGGCCAGGAATGAGTGTGGGTTTGTTACCTCTTGTGTTCCATGGATTATCGGTTCGTCAGTTTCAAGCAGCACCCCTGCAGGAAAGCGCGGTGCAGAGCCAATGATTATTCGGTTGACCTGATGGCGCTGCATCCCAAGCCACGGTTGGAAGATCTGCGCAGCATCTCGACCTACAAAAAGGCTCGTTGCGCGTCCGAGCAGCAGCGCGCTGCGCTGGGTGGCTTGCTCCCGCGGGTCTCGGCCATCTGACCAGGCGCTATTTCGGCGCGTTGGCGGCCGATGACGAACTAGCGTTGGTCAGGGCTAAACGCCGGGCGACGAAAAAGATCCGTCGCTATATTTTATGGCGTTCATCTTGATGTTGAGGTCGAGGGGCGCCATTCTAATCTGTATGATGACGGGTCGCGTGGTCTCGCTGCGCTGTTCAACACCGTGCTACGCGGAATGAAATTGGTCTGGCATGCCTTAACGGCGTCGAAAATGGAGTTAAGAAGCTCGAATGAAAGCAATTGTCACTGGTATTACAGGTCAAGACGGCGCCTACCTGGCGGAACTGCTGCTGGAGAAGGGGTACACCGTATACGGTACTTACCGTCGTACCAGCTCTGTCAATTTCTGGCGTATCGAGGAATTGGGCATTCAGTCCAACCCTAATCTGCATTTGGTTGAGTATGACCTGACTGACCTGTCGGCCAGCATCCGTCTGCTTCAAACCACAGAAGCTACCGAGGTCTATAACCTTGCAGCGCAGAGCTTCGTAGGGGTTTCGTTCGAGCAGCCGCTCACTACCGCGGAAATCACCGGTCTGGGTGCGGTAAACCTGCTTGAAGCCATTCGTATCGTTAATCCGAAGGTTCGTTTCTACCAGGCATCTACCTCCGAGATGTTCGGCAAGGTGCAAGCTATCCCGCAGATCGAAAGCACGCCTTTCTACCCGCGCAGCCCTTATGGCGTGGCCAAGCTCTACGCTCACTGGATGACCATCAACTATCGTGAGTCATACGGGATTTTCGCTACCAGCGGCATCTTGTTCAACCACGAGTCTCCGCTGCGTGGCCGTGAGTTCGTAACTCGCAAAATCACCGACTCCGTAGCCAAGATCAAACTGGGTCTGATGGACAAGATGGAGTTGGGCAACCTGGACGCCAAGCGCGATTGGGGTTTTGCCAAGGAGTACGTGGAAGGTATGTGGCGCATGCTGCAGGCCGATGAGCCGGATACTTTCGTGTTGGCGACCAATCGCACCGAAACTGTTCGCGACTTCGTTTCCATGGCATTCAAGGCAGTGGGTATCACCATTTCCTGGGCCGGTACTGCGGAAGACGAGCAGGGCACTGATGCAGCAACTGGCAAGGTGCTGGTCACGATCAACCCGAAATTCTACCGCCCGACTGAAGTTGAGTTGCTGATCGGTAACCCGGCCAAAGCCAAGGAAGTTCTCGGTTGGGAGCCAAAAACTACCCTGGAAGAGCTGTGCCGCATGATGGTTGATGCTGACCTGCGTCGTAATGAACAAGGATTCTCGTTCTGATGATCGATGCTGGCAAACGTGCGCTGATTACGGGTATTCAAGGCTTCACCGGTCGTTACATGACTGCTGAACTTCGAGCTCATGGCTACGAGGTTTTCGGATTGGGCAGTCAGCCCTCCGAAGAGCAAAATTATCATCAGGTAGACTTGGCCGATGGCCCGGGTTTGCGTGCGTTGCTGGCAAAGATTCAGCCTGACGTTGTGGTGCATCTCGCAGCATTGGCGTTTGTTGGGCATGGCGCAGCGGATGCGTTCTATCAGGTAAACCTGATTGGCACGTGTAATTTGCTGGAAGCCATCGCAGCCAGTGGCAAGACGCCGGATTGCGTATTGATTGCCAGTAGCGCCAACGTCTATGGCAACGCATCGGGGGGCTTGTTGTCGGAGACCACCCCTCCGGCGCCAGCCAACGATTATGCGGTCAGCAAGTTGGCCATGGAGTACATGGTCAACCTCTGGCACGACCGTCTACCGATCGTCATCACTCGTCCTTTCAACTACACAGGTGTTGGTCAGGCCGAAAACTTCCTGTTGCCAAAAATAGTTTCTCATTTCCGCCACAAGGCGCAGAGGATCGAACTGGGCAACCTGGATGTCTGGCGCGACTTCAGTGATGTTCGTGCGTTAGTGGCTGCTTATCGGGGATTGATTGAAGCGAGGCCGCTTGGTCAGACGATCAATGTCAGTTCGGGGTATACCCATTCGCTGCGTGAGGTCATCGAGTTGTGCAAAGGGTTTACCGGGCACAATATCGAGGTCGAGGTGAATCCTGCCTTTGTACGTGCCAATGAGGTAACGACCCTGTGCGGAGATAACTCCAGATTGCTGGCGCTAGTACCTGGCTGGGCAACGCCATCCTTGGGCGAAACCCTGAACTGGATGCTGACGGCTGATTAAATGAAGTTAATTCTCTCTGTTGAACCGGTTCGCTTCCCGCTAACCGGTATTGGTCGTTACACCTATGAATTGGCGCTGCGACTGCAGCAGAGTCCGGAAATTACCGACCTGCAGTTTTTTGCCGGTCGCCGGTTTTTACCCGCGTTGCCAACGGCTTCCGAAGCGTCAGGCAGCGGTTACGGCCTGAAACGGGCCGTGCAGAAAAACTTCCTGGCGGTCGAAGCCTATCGGCTCCTGATGCCATTGCTCAGGAAGCACGCTTTAAAAGGCCATGGTGATTTTCTTTACCATAGCCCTAACTACTATCTGCCGCCTTTTGCCGGCCGCAGTGTTGCAACCTTCCACGATTTGTCGCCCTTTACCTGGTCTCACTGCCATGCGCCGCAGCTTGTGCGCTATTTGCAGAAAGAGCTTAAAACCACTTTGGAGCGGGCAGATGCGCTGATCACTGACTCCGAGTACACGCGCAAAGAGTTAGCTGATTACTTTTCCTGGCCTATCGAGCGTATCCATACGGTACCGCTCGCCAGTTCTGCAGAGTTTCATCCTCGTAACACGGAAGAACTCACTAGCACGCTTTCGCGTCATGGTCTCAAGGTGGGTGGTTATAGCCTGTTTGTCGGGACAATCGAGCCTCGCAAGAACATCGAGACGCTGCTTGATGCGTACTCCCGGCTTCCGCTCGATGTGCGCAAGCGCTGGCCGTTGGTGCTGACCGGTTATCATGGATGGCGCAACGAGAACATTCACCAGCGTCTGGAAAGTGCAAAACGCGAGGGCTGGGCTTATTACCTGGGTTTTGTACCCAGTGAAGATCTCCCGTTGTTGTTCGCCGGGGCTCGTCTATTTACCTTTCCATCGCTTTATGAAGGGTTTGGATTGCCGGTACTTGAAGCGATGAGCTCAGGTGTCCCGGTGATCTGCTCAAACAGCTCTTCGTTACCGGAAGTCGCCGGTGAAGCCGCATTGATGTGCGACGCCCAGGACACGGAAACACTGACCGAGCTCATTCAGCGAGGTCTGGAAGATGAGATGTGGCGTGCCAGTGCCGTCGAGCAAGGCTTGCTGCATGCGGCCAGATTTTCATGGGAGCGCTGTGCAATGGAAACACTTGAGGTTTACCAGAAGGTGATCAAGGGGAAATGATCAAGGTACTGCACTTCTTCAAGACGTACTATCCGGAGACCATGGGTGGAATTGAGCAAGTCATTTTTCAGATTGCCGAGGGCGGGATCCATCACGGGTTTGAATCTGAAGTGCTTTATCTCAGTGAGCGAGGTGCGGCGCGCAATGAAAGGGTAGGGCACCATTTAACTCATCGCTCCAAACTCGATTTGCATATCGCCTCCACCGGTTTCTCGCTATCGGCGTTCAAGGATTTTGCCGAGCTGGCGAAAAAGGCAGACATTGTTCACTACCACTTCCCATGGCCTTACATGGACCTGGTGCACTTTGTCAGTCGAATCAACAAGCCAGCTGTCGTCAGTTATCACTCGGATATCGTCAAGCAAAAAACGCTTCTCAAGCTTTATCAACCGTTGATGAATCGCTTCTTGTCCAGTGTTGACTGCATCGTTGCTTCTTCGCCCAACTATGCTCAAAGTAGTCCGGTATTAACGCGTTTCAAAGACAAGGTTCGTGTCGTGCCTTATGGGTTGGACCGTAAAACCTACCCTACGCCTTCGGCCGAGAAACTAGCATTGTGGCGTGCGCGCCTGGGAGAGCGTTTTTTCCTGTTCGTCGGTGCGTTGCGTTACTACAAGGGGCTGGACTACCTGCTAGAGGCCGCCAAAACGACTCAACTCCCCGTCGTCATTCTGGGAGGAGGAGGGCTCGAGGCTGAGCTCAAGGCCAAGGCCAAGCAATTGGGCCTGTCCAATGTGCATTTCCTGGGTGGGTTGCCTGACGAAGACAAGGCTGCTCTTCTGCAGCTGTGCTACGCGTTCGTTTTTCCTTCACACCTGCGCTCTGAGTCTTTCGGGATTTCTTTGCTTGAAGGGGCGATGTACGGCAAGCCGATGATTTCCTGTGAAATTGGTTCCGGTACCACTTACATCAACATCGCAGGGGAGACCGGTTTGGTCGTGCCTCCCCGTGATGCTGTCGCGCTGGCCGCGGCAATGACCCTGCTCTGGAATCAACCGGATGTGGCGGCAGCGATGGGAGAGGCAGCGCAGCGGCGTTTCGAAACGGTGTTCTCTTCTGATTCGATGGCAAAATCCTATGCCGAGATTTATCGCTCACTGCTTTGAAAGATTGCGGCACATTGCCCGGGCATTGAAGTTTATTTGTATTCCAAGGGCCATTCATGAGATCTAGGGCATTTCTGGTTACCGGCGGCAGCGGATTTCTGGGGCGGGCGTTGATCAATCGATTGGTGCAGATCCCTGGATGTTCTGTCATGGCGCCTCTGCGGACGCCGCCCGCCACGCTGCCCGTGGGTGTGCGTTCGCTGCGGTTGGGCAACCTCGATGGCACAAACGATTGGACGACTGCCCTGACAAACGTCGATGTAGTTGTCCATGCGGCTGCTCGGGTTCACGTCATGAATGAAGTGGCTTTGGACCCGTTGGCGGCGTTTCGTGAAGTCAATGTCGAGGCTACTCTGAACCTTGCCCGTCAGGCTGCGGCGTGCGGAGTGAAGCGTTTTATCTTCATCAGTTCCATCAAGGTCAATGGGGAAGGCACTCAGCCTGGCGCCGTATACCGGGCAGATGATGTACCAGCCCCCATTGACCCTTACGGCATCTCCAAGCTTGAGGCAGAGAAAGGGTTGATGGAGCTCGCCGCAACCACGGGGATGGAGGTGGTCATCATCCGTCCCGTATTGGTCTATGGCCCCGGCGTCAAAGCCAACTTTCTCAGTATGATGCGTTGGTTGTATCGTGGCGTTCCGTTACCTTTTGGCGCGGTTGACAATCGGCGTAGCCTGGTTGCCGTAGACAATCTGGTGGACTTGATCCTCACCTGTTCCGATCATCCGGCGGCCGCCAATCAAGTATTCCTGGTCAGCGACGGTGAAGACGTCTCGACCACGCAACTGTTGCACAAGTTAGCGACCGCCTTGGGCAAGCCAGCCAGATTGTTGCCCGTACCGGCGCGACTCATGAGTGGTATTGCCACGTTACTTGGCAAGCGAGCACTGGCTGACCGTGTTCTTGGGTCCTTGAAAGTTGATATCAGCAAAAACCGCCAACTATTGGGCTGGATACCTCCGGTCACACTCGATCAAGCTTTGGCCCTGACGGCGCAACATTTTCTGGACTCCCATCAATCATGAGTTATGGCTGGTTTATCCCTGTCATTGTCGCTGTGTCTTTTTCCCTGACTTGGGCTCTGCGTCGTTATGCCCTGGCGCGAAGCCTGATGGATATCCCCAATGCGCGCAGCTCCCACTCGATACCCACGCCTCGGGGTGGAGGAGTGGCAATTGTCCTGGCCTTTACCTTGGCGCTGTTCATACTTTGGTTTGCAAAGTTGATGACCTTCCCGGCGTTTCTCGGCATTACTGGCGCCGGTGCCCTGATTGCCGTTATCGGATTCATGGACGACCACGGACACATCGCCGCCCGTTGGCGCTTGTTGGGGCATTTCGCTGCATCTATCTGGTTGCTGTTCTGGCTCGGTGGCTTGCCCGTTGTCGAGTTATTCGGGTATGCATTTGACCTTGGATGGTTGGGTCATGTACTAGCGGTGTTTTATCTGGTGTGGCTGCTCAATCTTTACAACTTCATGGACGGTATCGACGGAATTGCCAGTGTCGAGGCGATTTGTGTTTGTCTCGGGGCTTGTCTGTTGTACTGGGTGAGTGATGCGGCGCACTTGATCTGGGCTCCGTTATTGCTGGCAATCGCCGTAGCCGGTTTCCTGGTCTGGAATTTCCCCCCCGCAAAAATTTTCATGGGGGACGCCGGGAGTGGTTTTCTGGGGATTGTCCTTGGGGGGCTCTCACTCCAGGCAGCGTGGGTCTCGGCAGACTTGCTGTGGGGCTGGCTGATCCTGCTGGGCGTGTTCATTGTCGATGCAACGTTCACTCTTTTTCGCCGCTTGCTTCGTGGCGACAAGGTCTATGAAGCGCATCGCAGTCACGCCTATCAGTTCGCCTCTCGTCGGTTTGGCAGCCATTTGATGGTTACAGCGGTCGTGGGGGCGATCAATTTGCTTTGGTTGTTGCCTATTGCAGTAGGCATTACACATTTTGGCCTGAACGCAGGGGTGGGATTGATTCTGGCCTATGCTCCATTAATTGCGCTGGCCATCAAGTTTCACGCGGGTGAACTTGAAACCCCACCGGTGAAACCCTGAGTGACAGTTCGATCATTTCGATTCTGAAGTGGATAAGATGGCCTACAAGGCCACTACGGTGATAGGGCAGTTGAGGGGAGAAGGCAGTGGTGTTTGAAGACTTCATGGATAAGGTCAGGGCAGGCCTCGTAGGGCTTCCCAGGCGCCGCAAGCGACTGATACAGGTCACCACAGACATTATTCTGGTCTGGGGGGCTCTGTGGTTGGCTTTCCTCGTGCGGCTGGGTATCGACGATATGTACAACCCTTTCAGGGTTCATTTATGGTTGTTTGTCAGTGCCCCTCTCGTCGCCATACCTCTATTCATCAGGTTCGGCATGTACCGCGCAGTCATGCGCTACTTCGGCAATGACGCGCTCATTGCCATAATCAAGGCAGTCAGTCTTTCCTCGTTGATCCTGGCGCTCGTGGTCTATTGGTACAGCAATCACCAGACAGTGGTGCCACGATCCATCGTCTTCAACTACTGGTGGTTAAGCCTCGTTATCATTGGAGGGCTACGTCTGTGCATGCGCCATTACTTCATGGGCGACTGGTTCGCGGGCGCGCAGCATGTACCTTTTACAAGTCGCGATGACGGCCTCACCAAGGTCGCGATCTACGGTGCGGGAGTGGCTGGCAATCAGCTGGTTGCGGCGCTTCGCATGGGGCGGGTCATGCGGCCCGTGGCGTTTATCGATGACGATCAAAGCATCGCGGATCGGGTGATTGCCGGTCTGCAGGTCTACAAACCCAAGCATATACAGCAGATGATCAGTGAGACGGGTGCTCAGGAGATTCTTCTGGCGCTGCCATCATCGACCCGTGCACGACGTCGGGAGATTCTGACTTTCCTGGAACGCTTCCCGCTGCATATTCGCAGTGTTCCAAATTTTAGCGACCTGGCCAGTGGCCGGGTGAAGGTCGAAGACATTCAGGAAGTCGATATCGCTGACTTGCTGGGACGCGATTCGGTGCCTGCACAACCGGACTTGCTCGAGCACTGCATCAAAGGCAAGACAGTCATGGTGACAGGAGCTGGGGGATCGATCGGTTCGGAGCTGTGTCGGCAGATCTTCTCGCTGGCCCCGACCACGCTTTTATTGTTTGATCACAGCGAATTCAACCTCTATAGCATTCTCACGGAACTGGAGCAGCGTGGATCCCGGCAGACGTTCCCAATCCGACTGTTGCCGATACTCGGCTCCATACGTCATCAGGACAAGCTGGTGGATGTGATGAAGACCTGGGATGTAGACACGGTCTACCACGCCGCGGCCTATAAGCACGTGCCCATGGTCGAGCACAATATTGCAGAAGGTGTGTTGAACAACGTCATCGGTACGCTCAACACCGCTCAGGCCGCGTTGCAGGCAGGTGTTTCCAACTTTGTACTGATCTCCACCGACAAAGCGGTACGTCCCACGAATGTGATGGGCAGTACCAAGCGTCTGGCCGAATTGATGCTGCAAGCCTTGAGTCATGAGATTGCGCCGGTGCTGTTCGGCGACAAGGCCAATGTGTCCAGAGTCAACAAGACGCGCTTTACCATGGTTCGCTTCGGGAATGTGCTGGGGTCTTCAGGTTCGGTGATTCCGCTGTTTTATAAGCAGATCAAGTCTGGCGGACCATTGACGGTCACTCACCCGAAAATCACTCGTTATTTCATGACCATTCCGGAGGCCGCGCAACTGGTGATCCAGGCGGGCTCCATGGGGCAGGGCGGGGATGTGTTCGTGCTCGATATGGGCGAGCCGGTGAAGATTGTCGAGTTGGCAGAGAAGATGATTCATTTGTCCGGTTTGAGTGTCCGCTCGGAGAGAAATCTCCAGGGCGATATCTCGATCGAATTTACCGGACTGCGCCCCGGCGAGAAGCTTTATGAAGAGCTGCTGATTGGCGACAACGTAAGTGCCACCCAGCACCCGATGATCATGAGCGCCAATGAAGATCACCTGCCCTGGGAAGTACTCAAGGATAAACTGTCGGAACTGCTCAGCGCCGTTGAAAAGGATGATTACACACGAGTACGCCAGCTACTGCGTGACACGGTCAGCGGCTACACCCCTGACGGCGATATTGTCGACTGGATTTACCAGCAGCGTCGCTTGGAGCCCTGAATGTTTCGCATAGTGTTTAGCGCATCACGCTTTTAATGCCAAACATTGAAAGCCCCACCTGAGATTTTCCGGTGGGGCTTGTGCAGCACTTGCTATTACTTCAGCTCAAACCTTCAAAAGACTTCGGCATTGGCGAGCAAGACACCAAGCTGGTCCTTTCCAGACAGGATAGGCTCGCCGTCATATCCCCAGTCGATGCCAATCTCAGGGTCGTTCCACATGATGCACCGCTCGCAAGATGGCGTGTAGACATCGGTCGTCTTGTAGAGGAATTCAGCCGTATCGCTCAAGGTGACAAAACCGTGGGCAAATCCAGGTGGAATCCACAGTTGGCGCTTGTTGTCGGCAGAAAGAATTTCACCTACCCATTGGCCAAATGTAGGGGAGTTACGGCGGATATCCACCGCCACATCGAAGACTTCGCCTTGAACGACTCGTACCAGCTTGCCTTGTGCGTGCGGGGGCAGTTGGTAGTGCAGTCCGCGCAGAACACCTTTCACCGACTTGGAATGATTGTCCTGCACAAAGTTGGGCTTGAGATCCGTGGCCTCGTAAAAGGCACCCGCGCTAAAACTCTCATAGAAGAATCCGCGCTCATCCCCAAACACCTTGGGAGTAATCAATACGACTTCAGGAATCGCCAGTTGAACGCCTTGCATCAATACACCTTGTCCTTCAGCAGGTTTTGCAGGTACTTGCCGTAACCATTTTTAGCCAATGGTTGCGCCAGGCGCAGTAAATGTTCCGCATCGATCCAGCCTGCCCGGAAACTGATTTCTTCAGGGCAGGCCACTTTCAAGCCTTGGCGCCTTTCAAGGGTTGCAATGTAGTGGCTGGCCTCAAGCAAGCTGTCATGGGTGCCGGTGTCAAGCCATGCATAGCCACGGCCCATGATTTCCACATGCAGGTTCTGTTGATCAAGATACAGGGAGTTGAGGTCTGTGATTTCCAGCTCGCCCCGAGGTGACGGTCGCAGCTCTTTAGCCAGATCAACTACTTGATTGTCGTAGAAATACAGGCCGGTCACCGCATAGCTGGATTTCGGTACGAGAGGTTTTTCTTCCAGCGACAGTACACGGCCAGCCGAATCAAACTCCGCAACGCCATAACGCTCAGGGTCCTGCACATGGTAGGCGAACACCGTCGCGCCCGTATCACGTTGCATGGCACTGTCGAGCAGCGGTTGGAAATCGTGACCGTAGAAAATGTTGTCGCCCAGAACCAGTGCCGATTGATCGTTGCCAATAAAATCGGCGCCTATTACAAAGGCCTGTGCCAAACCATCTGGGCTCGCCTGCACGGCATAGGAAAGATTGATGCCCCATTGGCTACCGTCGCCCAGCAGCTGTTCAAAGCGAGGGGTATCCTGGGGAGTAGAAATAATCAAAATGTCGCGGATACCTGACAGCATTAATGTGCTGAGCGGGTAGTAAATCATCGGCTTGTCGTAAACCGGCAAAAGTTGCTTGGATATCGACAAAGTCGCGGGGTGCAGTCGAGTTCCCGATCCACCCGCCAGAATTATTCCCTTACGTGCCATGTTGCCTCCTAGTTGATTATTTCATTCAGCATGCGCGTGACGCCGATTTGCCAATGGGGCAGTCTCAGGCCAAAAGTCGACTCCAGCCGATTGCAATCAAGGCGTGAGTTCCGTGGTCGTGTTGCGGGCAGTGGGTACGCCTCGGTCATGATTGCGCCGATGTGGGCGGCGCTGACCTTGAGAGGAATGCCTGCCTTTTCGGCATGCTCCAGCACATGGCGCGCGAATCCGCACCATGAGGTTTCGCCCTTCGCCGTCAGGTGATAGATCCCTGCCAGGGCGTAACTGTCGTTTGACATCAGCAAGCGAATGGCATGTGCTGTCACGTCGGCAATCAAGTCTGCGCCGGTCGGCGCTCCGATCTGATCGTCGACGACGTTCAGTTGTTCGCGTTCCTGCGCCAGTCGAAGCATGGTCTTCGCGAAGTTGTTACCACGCTCTGCGTAGACCCAACTGGTCCTGAACACGACGCTTTTGGCGCCCGAAGCCATAATAGCTGCTTCACCCGCAAGCTTGCTGCTACCGTAGACGGACAACGGCCCTACATCGGTGGTTTCATCTTTGGGCTGGTCACCGCTGCCATCAAATACATAGTCAGTGGAGTAGTGAACCAGCCAGGCACCAAGAGCCACAGCCTCCCTCGCGAGGACACCGGCGGCCTCGGCGTTTATACGAAAGGCGATCTCTGGCTCGCTTTCGGCCTTGTCCACGGCGGTGTAAGCCGCTGCGTTGACAATCACCTGGGGCGCTACTCGTCGAACAGTCGCTGCCAGACCTTCGAGGTCTGCCAAGTCACCGCATAATCCATTCTCACCCTGGCGATCGAGCGCAATCACCTCGCCCAAAGGGGCGAGGGCGCGTTGGAGCTCCCAGCCCACTTGACCATTTTTGCCCAGTATCAAGATCTTCATGCGTGTTCGGTCTTGTATTGCAGTTTTTCCCATTCCCGATAACTGCCGTCGAGCACGCCGTTCACCCAAGGCTGATTCGCCAGGTACCATTGCACTGTCTTGCGGATACCCGTCTCGAATGTCTCGGCGGGCAACCAGCCCAGCTCACGCTCGATCTTGCGCGCGTCAATGGCATAGCGACGGTCATGGCCGGGGCGATCAGTGACGTGGGTGATCAATTCTACATAACGTTCAACCGGGGCACCGGTCAACGCATGGTGAACACCGCGCCCTGCTGCCGGGGCCAACTCGTCCAGCAAATTGCAGACGGTGTGCACGATGTCGATGTTGGCCTTCTCGTTCCAGCCGCCGACGTTGTAAACCTCTCCTGGAGTCCCTGCTTCAAGAACTCGACGAATGGCTGCACAGTGGTCTTCAACAAAGAGCCAATCACGGATCTGTTGCCCATCACCGTAAACAGGCAGCGCCTTGCCGGCGAGTGCGTTGACAATCATCAACGGGATCAACTTTTCCGGAAAGTGGAAAGGACCGTAATTGTTGGAGCAATTGGTGGTCAGCACCGGCATGCCGTAGGTGTGGTGATACGACCGCACCAGGTGATCGCTTGCAGCCTTGCTGGCCGAATAGGGGCTGTTAGGCGCATACGGGGTTGTTTCGCTAAATGCGGGATCGTCCGCACCTAATGTTCCGTAGACCTCATCGGTGGAGACGTGAAGAAAACGGAAGGCGCTTTTGGCTTCAGCGTCCAGACCCGACCAATAAGCCCGTGCGGCCTCCAGCAAGCGGAACGTACCGTTCACGTTGGTTTCGACGAATGCCTCCGGCCCGTGAATGGAGCGGTCCACATGGGACTCAGCTGCAAAATGGACCACTGCGCGGGGCGCGTACTCGGAGAACAAGCGTGCTAGGAGCTCGGCGTCCAGGATATTGCCATGGACAAATGTATGCTGTGGCGAATTCTCTAACGACTGTAGGTTCGCCAAATTACCGGCATAGGTCAGTGCGTCCAGATTCAAGATAGGCTCGCTGCTATGTGCACACCATTGCTGAGCGAAATTGGAGCCGATAAACCCGGCTCCGCCTGTGATTAAGATCATCCGTAATATCTCTTGGCGGTTAAAGTCTGAAATGCCCGCTTATTATTACAGATATAGAGGTGATTTGTAAAAAAAACATACTGGATGCAGGTTGCGAGCTATGAAATTAATATAACCTTTTTAAGGGTGGAGCTTAGGTTGTCTGTTGAAAACGAAATGGATGAATGCCATTGCTAGGCAATATTTTTCAGAGATGATTTTTAATGCCTGTCGCTCCAGTGAGGGCCGTAGTCGTGCTGAGCTATCAGTGGGATTGAGAACTGATGTCGAAGTTTTGCGGATATTGGGCGGTGTAAATATTTTTAAATATGTTCGAATTTTTCTTCGTGTCATGATAAGTTGGAGCGGAAGATTTTCGTTAATTGCTGGTGTGGGTCAATGCGCCGGAGATCAGAATCATCGTTTTTAGTAAAGTTCTATGCGCTTAGTTTTCTAGCATTGTGGCGGGTGTTTGATGCATTTCATGGTGCTGAGGTGTCAAATTGTATTTTGGTGTTATCATGATCTCTTAATTGAATGCTGTAATCTGCGTCCTCGATACTGCTCTCCCGACTTAACTCTGGGGCACGTATTCATGATGGGCTCTGGCGAAAAAACCTAAAAAGTCTACATCAGCCCCAAGTCAGTGGTTTCTCTAAAATCTTTTGGCAACCTGTCAGTCCAAGTGCCCAATCGGCCGCATTAAGTTTGACGCTACGAGGGCCTGATTCGGTATAATTCAGGGCATGCTTCGTGGACCTGCCTTCATCCAGATGACCCGGTATGCACAAGCTGCAGTCCAAGGTCGTGAGTTTCGGAGCAAACCGCGCTGACCAGTCAGCGTTGAGTGGATCGAAAGTTGGCGGTTTTGCGTTGAATGAGTATCAAGAAAAACGGCAGTTGATGCCAACAAAGATACTGTATATTGAGGTCATTCATGCATTCCCCCGATGCGCATCCGTGACTGGGTTAGCGCACCATTGACGAACATGTCGGCGAGCAGTTGGAAAGTATGGTGATGTAGGTGCGTGTAAGTAAAGATATCAAGGTTTATTCCCGCCGTGACTGCTGTAGAATACCAGTTACCAGCAATAAACCATTGCACATGTTTAGCTCAAACCTAGTAACAATGCTTCTACCACCAATTTGAGGCTACTTAAGATTTTCTGGGAAAGCCAGTTGACTCAGAACTTGGTTGAACTCTTACAACAGGATATCACGTGTCTATAACTGTACTTGACTCAGGGCTGAACAACACAATATCTATTGATAGTAGTTCGAATGAGAAGTCTGACGCTAAAATTTCGATCAGTGGTAATAATAATATTGTAACGATAGAAAGTGGCTGTATATTCAAAGATGCATTAATACGAGTAGGTAGCAATTGCATTATCAAAATTTCCAAGAATTGCAAGATGAATAAGGTCGATATTTACTGCGTAAATTCAGCACAGATCAAGATTGGCGAAGGAGTTTCATGTACCTTTCAATCTAAAATTTATGCGCATGAGCCTGCATCAATCACCATCGGCGAAAAATGTTTGATCGCTAATAATGTGCTGATGATGGCAAGCGATATGCACACAATTTATGATATAGAGACTGGAGATCGTATTAACCAAGCAGGCGATATCATAATAGGAAACCACGTTTGGCTTGCTGCCGGGGTTAATGTAATGAAAGGTGTAACCATTGGGCAGGATTCGGTTATCGGGGCGGGATCTATCGTTACTAGTGTGATACCCAACAATTGCGTTGCGGTAGGAGCTCCCGCGCGAGTCGTTAGAACAGGGACAAACTGGCGGCCTGATCTTATTTAACTTCGGCAAGCAGACGGGATCTGTATCCCGTCATTTTCGCCGGGCAGCAAAAACAGTATGTTGCTAAACAGAAGTAGGGCCTAAGAAATAAATTTTTTCATCAAAAGTAAATAACAGAACTGCAAAATATCCTCAGCATCACAATTATTTGGAGTAAGGGCGCATCGTCAGTTCCTTGTCCAGGGAGTGGCCAGCAGTCGGAAGCAACTTGTTGAATGTAAGGTTTGTGGATCGCAGCGGGATATCAGCCAGCATTTATGCGAAGGTGGAAATCGGTCGGGTCATGCGCATAACTTCTTAATGACATTGGACGCACAAGATGTCGTTATGAATAGATAAATGAATTGTCACTCAATTCACTATCAATATAGATACTAGGCAAGTTCCCGACGTTCCCGTTTAAGTTATACCATAAGCTGAATAATAATATTTCATTTTTTTGAGGGGGATAAATGGTGTCTATTCATAGATGCTGTTAAATAGGTGTCTTGACTTTTTTTATAAATATTTCATTGTTAATAAAAGGTTTTGGAGGTGTGGCAATGAACCTTTGGTTGGTTTGAAGTATAACCAAGTCTGGTGAAAACCTCTCAACGATGCTCTTGTCAATGGAGCCTGTTGAATGCACAAACATAACCTCTCCAAATATATTGGCGGCATGGGGTAGCATAAAGTTAGCTGAGCTGCCGCCAAAGATTAAAAGTTTTTTGTTTGAGCAGGGGGCGCTGTTCTTAAAAACTTTTATGTTTCCATGATTTACAATTTTGTTATCTGTAAGTAAGGCTGCGGAGTTAGATGTGATCGTTTTAAGTCGAACTGACCTCACTGCAGGAGTGACTTTGTCCCCTAGGTCTCCTCTGATAGAAACTACGTTGTATGTTGAGTTTATATTACTCAGATGGTTTTCCTCCATGTCTAACAAGCAGCTAGATAGTGCTATGTTAGCGCCGTGGTCAGACCAGTGTGTTTCTGCCATGTCGTAACAAAGATACTTCTGATCCTTCAGCTTTGCAGCAGGCCATGTGATATGGTCACCAAAGTTCAGTATCAATTTTTCAGCGAGAGTTTCTTTTGTTCTAATATATGGATATTCTTCTTGGAGAATTTCCTCTTTGGAGGGGGCAATAAGAAAAGTGTATTTACACAGTTCGTTCAAGTATTCTGAGGTAGATAGAAAGTAATTTTTCCAATCTCGTGTCCAGCTTTCCGAAACTTTTTTCTCTCCAAGAAACTGGGGTACACTCTCATTTGTATCGTTGTCGAGAAAAATCCATCCAGTTGCACCAATTAAAGTGTCTGGTTTTTTTGGTTTGATGCTGGCGGCCCAATGCGTTTTATGATTTATTTTTACGCCAAGTTTTAAAATTTCCTGACTAAAATCAATCGATACTCTAAATCCACATTTTAGATCGGGTCTATAGCCGCCAGTTTCATTGTCGATCGGGTAGAATTTATTAACTACATCTGGTCGCGATATATTTAAAGGGAACTCAATCGTTTGATTATTTTTCTCAATAATTATTGAATCAGTCGCGTGGTTTTCGTCACCAATAACCCAGCCCTCGATTATTGTTTCACCTCGCTGTAATCTGTCAGTATCGAATTTTATCGAATCTAAAAACCATCGCAGATCAAAGTCTTTATTTTTCTCAATACTGAATGTCACACCACTCATAATCCACCTAAGCAATCAACTTATTAAAAGCATAAAATTTGCGTGCCTAACCCAATATGGCACTTTTTGCTGTAAAAAACAATATTGACAATGGTGACTCTCAACGGTCGATCCTGGGTGTACGGCGGTTGACTGGCAACCACCGCGCTTCATACCTGCGGAACTAAAACACACGGCTGCTATCTCAGGCATGGGCACTTATGCAACGTTTACCAGTTGCGGGGATTTTGCGTCCATGTCTTTTTCACTCCGCTTCTCAAGGTGTCCCAGCACCGCTATGTTAAATCCTATTAATATGGATTGTGCTGGTCAATGCAACTATCAATCTTAATTGATAGATTCAAAGTCATAGTATTCTGATAGATAGCTTGGGTATGTTTTACCTGTGGTTATTTTTACTTCTGGTAGAGACGATAATTCGGTTATTTTCAAACAGATTTTCTCATAATCATCCCCTAGCTCTACAACACCGCCGCATCCAGCTGGCAATCGCTCCGCCGGGGCGCCCATGTTGAAAGTTAAAATTTTCAAGCCGCACTCCAAAGCCTCGCTGAATGTGTAGCTAAAAGTTTCTGGCCATACACTCAAGATTGCTGCTATGCGACATCCTGATTTTTTTAGCAAATGGGGAAGTTCGGATCTTGTATACTGCCCATGCAAAACTACATTCGGAAGTTTGCTTACTTCTTGGTCGTCTTTGGTGTATCCAATAACGTGGAATTTAATGGGAAGGTTTTTTTCCGCTGCGTAGTTTGCACATCCCAGTAGATAGTCATAGCCTTTGTGAATTCCAATGGCGCCAAGAAAAGCTACATTGATAGTCTCTGTTTTGCATGCACCTTTTATCAGTATATTTTTTACAGGTTCGGGGTGTGGCCGCACCAAGATTTCCAAGTCTTTAAAATACTTGTTAAGGCGTTTGCCAACGTCGTTGCTTGGCACAAAAATTTTGCGAGCACTGCTGAATCGATCCTCATAAAAATTCCGCCACTGACTAATGTCAGAGTTGAAGTCGGAGATCTGCAAGGCAGAACTTTCGTGAGCGCCATTTTTTTTGATGCACGCATTGCAATCAACAGCAGTCGGCTCTCCACAGTATGCTCGTGTATTGTCTATGAGATTTACACGGGGGCAAATTGAAAGATAGTCATGAACCGTGACGTCATACTCGCAACCTAACTGGTGAGGCAGGTCCCAGACATGTTTGCTAAATTCAATTGTGTTGTGGTAATTGATATGCCATACGCCTAGCGCTTTCAGGTCATTGATCAGTTCTTCGATTTCGTGTGGGTTTTTGTAATCTAGATATATATCCCACTTAGTATGCGAAAGCCGCCAGATATCTGGTCCGGGAGATGTGAGCATCAGGGTGGGGGCGCCCTCTTTTGTCAAATGCTTTGAAAGCTCGTCAGTTGCTACCTGGGTGCCGCCACCTATTGTCAGCGAAACAAACAGTACAAAATTTCCAGGGGTTTTGGAGTTGGTTTTTAATCTGTTTAATTTATGGAAGAGAATATCTCGAGATATAGTATTTCTATACTTTCGCACGGGGTCATTTTCGATAAACTGAGATACCCTGGCAGCGTAGTCTGGGTAAATGCCATTCAGTATCTTCAGGTTTTTACGAACAAACTCCTCGGTGTTTGAGGAGAATGAAACCGAACCCAAGTGCTGAACGAATGTATCAACAGCGAGTACGTTTCTCCATCCGTGTTGCTCCGCGCGCAGCGAGAAGTCATTCTCCTCTGCGTATCCCTTCCCCCATTTATGCTCATCAAATACCCCCACCTCGTTGATGACGGCGCGTTTAATGAACATGCAGAAGCCATGTGCTGTGGGTAGGTCTAAGACCTTTCCGTTGTTCAAACCGTGGAATACGGAGTTTAGCGAATTTACATCATGTCCGATCGGTAACGTATTGTCTTGGCAAAAATTTGGGTAACTGCAAATGGTTGCATTGTTTGAGAATGGCGTGACTGTACCGATGATAGGATCTGAATATGCAGCGGTGACCAGTTGGTCTAACCACTTGTTAGGTACTAATGTGTCTGAGTTTAAGAGGATGACATCATTCTTATCGGCCAGGCGCATGCCCCGATTAACGGTGCCTACGAATCCTAGGTTGTTTTTGTTTTCTACCAGCTCATACTTATGGTGTTGTGAGTGACGTCTCAGCTTTTGAGTAAGTTTTTCATTGGGGCTGCAGTCGTTGATGACCGTCAGTTTATAGGCGTGCTCATTTTTTGAAGATAGCACGCTATTTATGCAGTTCAGTGTTTCCTCATATCCTTCATACACAGGAATGATTACGCTAACTACATCAGATTTAGGCTGAGTTAAGTAATTGTAGTTTTTGTGTTTCGATTGTGACTTCTCTACTTCCCCTTTTCGTGTCTTTTCCATTAGCTTCGGGATCAGTGTCGAAGATAGCCAAAGCATTGAAGGGTCTGAGTGTGTAGCCAATTCCCTTTTTATGATTTTAGCCAGCTTTGAAATGCCAGCTACTTGCGCGGATAGCAGGTTCACTTCTATGATTTGGGAGAAGGCCAAATCTGTTGTGCCTGATACGTAAATGCGTAACTCTGAAAATCCAACCATATTGGTATGTTTTCCGTGCTCTAGCTTAAATCCGCACTCGGCTTTACCTCCGGCGTTTTGGACGTCCCTTCGGATAAGCTCAGCTTTCGTCGTTGCTAGCTTTACATTGTCGGCATAAAGGTCCAGATGAATACATTCATCCAAGGTGTTTTGATCGTAGATCCACCCGTGAACGAAGTTCTGGTCCACTACGTCGATATGTCCCCTCAGACCAGGTTTAATTGTTGTGTTTGTTTCGATTAGTGAGAATTGAATATTTGTTGGTGGTGGAGGGGGAGGGGGGGCATTCTCCACTGTTACAGCCGCCGGCGATGGCGCGGGATGTTCTTTTATTTCTTTTATTTCTTTTATTTCTTTTATTTCTTTGGCTTCTTTGGCTTCTTTAGCTTCTTTAGCTTCTTTAGCTTCTTTAGCTTCTTTAGTTGTTGGTGCTTTTGGTACTTCTGGAACGGCAGTTTGCGCAAATGCAGGGGATTTTTTTTCTACCGTCACTGCGATCTGTACGGGTGCAGGCGATTCTTTTTCCGATTTCAATACGGACGATAAAACTGGCTGGGATTGCCTCTTTAAACGGTTTTCAGCCAAGGCAATATTGAAGTTAACCTGTTCACTGAGTGAGGCATTTTCTTTGATCGCGGACTTATACAGCGATATAGCTTTAGTGTAATCTTTTTCTCTCATCGCCGCGTTGGCTAATGCTAATAAACTTAGCTTGGTTTCACTATTCATAAGGATCCTGAGTTCTTTGTGCAGAGCAATGTTGTAGTTTAAGCCGTTTTTTTGTTGCGGCGCATGCGTGGAATAGTATTATAGGCAAGATTGGTTCTGAGCGATTCCGCCAGTGCAATCCAGTCTATAAGTGGATTCTCATTACGTATCTTATTATTCTTGTGCTGTGATAGCATGCGAGGCATACGGCTTATTAGTGCTGTAATCAGAAGTTGGTCAGGGCTTTCCAGTGAGTTCCAAACTCGCATGTCCATTATGTTGGGTTGCGCAAATCGCAATTCAAAGCGTTGGCCGTGTTCATCGTTTTGCTCTGCGTACCAACTGGACAAAACATTTTTCGAACCGGTGTCTGGGAACTCCAATCTGGGGTTAGTCCCGAATGTCATGCGGAGGTCATCGACTGTGGACAGTATGTAGTTTAGTGATGGCCAGTGTTTTTCTCCGAAACTTAAACCGGTCAGATTGAATTTCAATCCTGCATAATTGGCGCGCCCGTCTATTTCTTTAATGCTGGCGTGGTCGTATCGCAGTTGCAAAGGCCAGGATTTAAGCGTGTTATATAATTTTTTCAGGCCGATCAGAAAGGACGAGTGCTTAATAATTTCAGGCGTGCTTTCTAATGGATTTTGAGCATAATCGATGAGCTTTTTAACGAGGTCCAGAAGGAAAACCCAGTCAGATGCGCCCAGTTCAGATATTGCTGCGTTTGTCCCTTGGTTACTTGTTCCCGCTATAGGCATGCAAGGAAGGGTGTCTTCAAGAGCAAAGGAGTCTGGCCAGCGTAGTAGGGGGCAGGGTTGTTTGCTGCCACGAACGGAACGCTCAATTCTGAGGTTTACATGAGTTTCTATCAGTTCGGTGGTGAAATTCAGCTGTGGAAAAAATCGCTCTCCGAGGTATAGATTATGAAATTTCCATTTTATTGTTTTTGTAGTTTCTTCGCCGCTAGTTTTCTTGGCCTCAAAGCTTTCTGCTTCCCAGTGGCTGGAAAGTTTGATTGTTAGTTTTTGAAGTCTAGCGGTTTGCAGGCTGTATTTTTCCTTAAGAAGTTCTTTGTTCGATAAGGTTGTTTCAAGAAATTCTTGGGTTTTCAACAGTTGCGTGGTTAAAATCTCGTTTTCGTGTTCGACTTCTTTAATCAGGATTTCACCGTGTCCGATGCTGCGGGATTCGGTGCTAAATGTATTTTTATTTGACTCTAGTTGCTCTAGCTTTTCTTGGAGTTCAAAAATTTTGTTTAGTAATATATCGTTTTCAAGGGTTGTCTCTAATATTGCTTGTTCAGGCACAGTTAAGTTTGCGATGTTTCCGCTATTTTGTTTTTTCATTTGCTCTTGAGGCTCAATGACTTTGTTTGAAGATGTGCCGATTTCAAGAGCTAATTCTTGTGCTGTCTGTTCGGCGAGAAGGACTTTTGAGTCCAATTGACTAACGTCACCAGTAGCTGCGCCCGCGATTTTCATCACGCCATTTCCTTATGAATGTGCAAGGAGTTAAAAAATTGCTGTTCCATCTGCAGTACTTTTGGACGAATCAATCGAGGAGCGCTTTCCCGAGCCAAGTTCGTCCTTGGTGGTAACGCCAATCCTCCAAACGGACCACTCTGATAGTCCAGGCTTAATGCCGGATGGTAGTGCGGGTCATGCTGGCCCGCCAAAGACCAGCGCTCAATAAACCCCTGTTGCTCGCGCTGGGCGCGGGCTAGTTTTTCCCGGGTTTGGTCTTTGCCGCGACTCGCAGACTCGGCATGAATGAGTTGTGCAAAGGGGGTCCATATCAGGTTCAACCCGCTTTGCTGGATTTTCAGGCACAAGTCGACGTCGTTGAAGGCCACGGGGAAGGCGCGTTCATCCAGTCCACCCAGTGCCTGGTACAGTGATTTGCGTAGCAGGAGGCAGGCAGCAGTGACTGCGCTTTGTTGCCGAGCCAGTTGGTTCATGCCCAGGTAGCCTGGATCGTCCTGATGGAGGTTATTACCGGTGTGCGCAGCCAGGCCGTTGATACCCACCACAACACCACCGTGCTGCACCATGCCATTGGGCCATAGGAGTTTTGCACCGACGGCGCCGACGCCTGGGCGAATCGCTTGGCTGACCATTTCTTTCAACCAATCAGGCTCGATGATCTCGATGTCATTGTTGACAAGGCCAATCAGTTCGCCATTGGCCAGTTCTACCGCGCGGTTGTTGATGGTGGAGTAGTTGAACGGATAGGGATGGGCCAATACCTTCACGCCAAGCGCCGGTAATTGGGCGAGGTACTCGAGCGCGGCCGGGTCGCTGGACTGGTTATCCACCACGATTATTTCGAGGTCAGGGTAATCGGTGTTGCCCAGCAGGCCTTCCATGCAGGTGCGCAAGAGGCCGACCTGATCGCGTGTCGGTACGATCAGGCTGACTTTTGGCAGTGTCCGCGGCAGTGGCCAATGGGTGCGCAATAGGCCGGGGTAGTTCGGTAATGATTGAACGCGTGCACCGCGCGCTAGCCCTTGGCTCAGCCATTCCATCGCTTCGCGGCGATCTGGCGAGGCTGGTGCGTCAGCGGGACTTGCCGGTGAATGGTATTGACGGTGGTAAAGCACCTTTGGCAGGTGCACCACCCTTGCCTTGCGCCGCTCGCTGGCCAGGGCAACAGCTGCAAGCAAGTGATGCCAATCCAGTGCCTGCAGGCCATGGTCGGGGGTGAGTAGCAACAGTGCGTGCTGGAGAATGTCTGCACTGAACGCCGCACCGGGGCTGAACAGGTCTGCGCCGATAAACAGATCGACATCCCACACCGGTTTCAGCCAGGGCAGGCTGCGCTCCCATGAAGGGCCGTCGCGATCACAGTCGGCAAAAGCCCAGGCACCGCCGCCACTCAAGGTCGCATGCAAATGGTCGATCGCGTGACTGGGCAAGTGATCGCCACCCTGGACCGGGACAATGGTGTTGCAGCCAGTGCTCAACAGCTTGAGCAGTGCCGGCAGGATGTTCTCGATACGGCCTTCGGCGACTTCACTGACGGCCATGCGTTGCTGGTGGATGCTGGCCAGAGTGACGGCATCATCTCGCTGGTTACCGGCACTGATCAGCAATACACCGACCTTGCCCGGCGGCAACCGGGCCGGCATCGGTTCGGCCTGCTGAAAGCACTCGAACCACTGCGCGTAATGGTGGAAGCCGGCACTTTTGGGTGCCCAGCGGTTTTGTTCGCTGGCCAACTGAGTGATCAATTTCAAAGTGTCGGGATTGGGTGACTTTGCGTGATCGTGCAGAAGTCCTTCCAGGCCCTGGGGCCAGCAGCACAGCGTAACCGGGCTGCCGGAGAGAGCCTGGCCCAGGTCGTTTTCGATGTGCAGGACATGGGGCTCACCGTCGGCCAACAACCAGGGCAGCTCGATGGTGAAACCATGGTCAGCGCTGCTGCGATTGACCAAGGCCACATGGCGCTGGTCGCAGGTCACTCGGGCATGGACCTGGCTTTCTTCGCGCACAATGACCTGCATGTGCCGATGGGGGGCTTGCGGATCCCAGCTCCAGCCGCTGAGGCCCAAGCCACCGTTGTACCAGACCTGGGAGGCGATGGCGGCTGGCTCGTTGGCGGGTCGGCCGGGCAGTTGCAAGCTGCCTGCGAGCAGGTCGGTTTGGTTAGCGACCTTTATGTTGATCCGGCTCGCGTTGTTCAACCAGGCGTCCTTCAGTTGTACGGCAAAGCCGTTGAACTGATCTCCCGTGGTGGCGTTGGGTTGGAACTGATCGGCCCGAGCCAGGGCCACGCCTGCGCCGTCTACCAGGACCTCGATCACCAGGCGTGCATCAGGTCGGGCCGTGTCCAGGGCCCAACCCTGTAGCACGTCGCCGTATAGCCCGGTGATCTCGCCTTGGTATTCGGAGTGTGGAGTGAGGGTCATGCTATTCATAGGGCATCCACTGGCGCGGGGGCTGGGGTCGAGAAAACGGACAGTTGAGACACTGGCAAGGCACCGGCTTCCAGAGCGACATCACCAGGCTCGGCGTAAAGGGCCAAGCCATGTTCGTTAGCCAGGGCTGCTGCGGCCCAATCAGATCCAGGGGCTGGGTCCAGGCTGAGGGCGGCGGTACACCCTGCCAAGGCAAGGGTTTCGGTCATGTTCAGGCCTGGAAGTTGGGCCAATGCCTGTACCGCACCGGTCGACAGCAGTGTGCTCAGCCAAGGACTTTCTCCGACCACCAATAGCAGGCACGGGTGTTGCTCGCGCTTGATGCGTTGGCCAAGCTTGAGCCAACGCTGCGCCACATCGGCGTTGTTCAGCCGATCGGCGATCAAGAGCGTGCTGGGTACGGCGCGGGTTTTCATTGGGCGGGGGGCGGGTGGGGCTGAACGCTGTACTTTTGCCTGGGGCAGCGCGGCGTTATAGCGGGCATTCAGTGCTTGCCAAACCATTTGAACGCTTTGTGCCTGATTGGCGAAGCCCCGCCAGTACAGGTCACCCTGTTCGGCAAGCAAGCGGTCGTCGCGGCAGTTGATCTGGTAAGGCCGTTGCAGCTGGGCCGGTAAATCACACAGTTCTACGGGGCAGCCGGCGAGTTGCTGATAGGTCAGTTGCTGGAGTGGCAGTGATTGCAAATCGGCCAGCAGTTGCGTTGCATTTGTAGGCAGCCGGTATTCCAGTGACAGTGGCAGGCCGGGCAGCGCTGCAAGCAGAGTCACCTCGGTGTCCTGACCGCGATTGAGGTATTTCAAAGCCAGGGGCGCGGTCGAGGGGAGGTCACTCTCGATAGAAAGGTCCTGTGTTCCCGGGAACCCTTTCTCGCTGGACATCCAGCTGCGCAACTGCGCCAACCGAGCTCGCTGCAGCGCCTGGCGAGCGGGTTGCAATGGATCGCGCAGGCAAAAGGCGCTGTAGCGCGATTCGGCATCGGGGTATCGCCGCCTTAGAATGGCGTTGTTATGGGCCACGCGCAGGATCTTCTCATCACCAAAAGAGATGCCGCCCTGGTGCGCGACGAATACCCGAGGGGCGCCCATATGTCGCCAGCCGAAGGTGCGGGCACGCAGGCACCAGTCGGTTTCCTCGCCGTAGCCGCGCGACAGGTGGACCTCGTCCAGGTAGCCCACTTGATCCAGCGCGTTGCGCTTTATATACAGGCAGAAGCCGCAGCCCGTTTCGATCTCGACAGCAGCGCTGTCGGTCTGGCTGGCAAAGTGGTCCAGTTGCGCCTGTTGTTCGGCGCTGGGCATGTCCTGGCTGACGCGGCTGAGCGGGAAGCTCATCAGTTCGCCGTTATTGGTAAAGGGGGTGACCGAGGCGATGTCTTCGGCCTCGTATGCCACCGCGCGGAGGCGGTCTAGCCAGTTGCCGTTGACGCGGGTGTCGGCGTTCAGCCAAACCACGTCTCGCTCCGGGCTCAGGGCCATGCCGCGGTTGGTGTTGCGGATAAAGCCCAGGTTGGTCGGTTGGCGCACGTAGTGAATCTGGCCGCTGGCGGCCAGATTCTTGAGGGCTTGGCTCAGTGCCCGGTTCGGGCTGGCATCGTCCAGCACCACCAATCGATGTTCGGTCTGGTTGAGGCCGCGGTTGCGCAGCACGCTGTCAATGCACTCCAGGGTTTCGGCAAGGCCTTCGTACACGGGGACCAGCACATCGACGGGTTGCTGCCGGGCAACGTTGCCTGGGACTGGCGTCGGCGGAACGAAGGGGGCAAGTACCGACAGTGGGCTGCCCAGAAGAGCGGCGCCATCCTTGAAGCGGATATGCAGTTCCGGGGTCGGTTGTGGGACCTGAACCTGAATGCCGCCATGGTTCGCACTGATTCCCGCCTGCTGCAGCAGAGGGTGAGCTGAGTCGGCCGGGAACTGCGTCGTGCGTCCGTTGGCTTGCAGTTGCAGGCGCAGGGGTGTTTGCGGGGCGCGCAGGTTCAGTGCCCAGCCTCGGATCTCGCCACTCTCGGTGTCATAGCGCACCACACCCACGTTTTTGGGTGCATGGGGTAGTGCGGCCAGCAGGCCAAGCACCAGTTTCAGTTCGTTGCTGTCGTTGATTTCGGGCAGGTGGGCCAGGATCAGCTGGCAAAGTTTTGCCGGCTGTTCGCACTGGCTGCGCGCTTGCCAGAGGGTCATGCGCAACGTTGGGTCATGGGGCTGGTCGCGCCACGCGGCGCTGAGTAATCGCGTCGCTGCATTGGCGTTGTTTTGCGCCAGGAGGCTGCGAGCGAGCAGTGCGCGAACGTCGGTACGCTGAGGTAGCTGATGGGCTGCACCACTCAGGTAGAGAAAGGCGCGCTGCGGGTCTTTGTGTTGCAAGGCCTCGATCCCTTTCCAGATCAGGGCCTCGGAACGATATTCGGGGGTATGCAAGGCACATTCGAGGTGAGCCTCGGCACTGTCATGGAGACCGGCTTGGCGGTCGCGATGGAAGTGGTCCATAAGCGATCCCGGCTTATGGTCTATATGCTTTGACATGGTTATCTGGGTTTCGCTGTGAAGACAAAAAAAGAGGGCCCCGAGAAGGAGCCCCTTTTCAAATACCTCCAGCCTTGCGGCTGGAGATATTCAGGCTTGTTGCAAGGTGCAGCGTTACGCTACGCCGTGTACTACAACCACGTTGCCGTTGTGGTCGATACCTTCGTCGGAACCGACGATACCGATGGCCACTTCAGCCTGGGTAGCGCCGTGCTCCAGAGCGTTGGTCCAGGCAGCCTTGCCTTCCGCGTCTGCGGTGCGACCCAGTGCGTTGGTGTACAGCTCATCGATGAAGTCGGATGCCGATTTGGCATTGGACTCGGCCGAGCTGCTGATGTCTTGTGCGATCGAGGCACGGTCAACACCGGCAGTCAGTGCAGCAACCCAGCTATCGAGACCTGCATCATCGGCTTCACGACCCAGTACGCTGGTGTACAGCGCCTTGACGAAATCGCTGTCGTCGGCGCTTGCGCTTGCACCCTGGCCTTCGTTGGAGCCGGAGATACCAGCAATGACGTCGGCACGGCTTGCACCTTGAGCCAGCACGTTCAGCCATGCCGCCTCGCCGCCAGCGTCCGCATCGCGGCCCAGCAGAGTGGAGTACACGCTTTGAATGAACTCGCTGTTCATGTTGTTCTGGAACTCGGTAGAGCCCAGGAAGTCTTGCGCGATGTCAGTCAGTGCAATGCCGGAAGCAGAATTGCCCCAAGCCTCGGCGCCACCTGCGTCAGCGTCACGACCCAGCAGACCATTGTAGAGGCGCAGAGCAGCCGCTTCTTCATCGGTGCTGGCAACAACGATCGACTCGCCATTGTCGAAGCTGATGAATTCAACATTCGAAGTGCTGACGGCGTGATCACCACCGTTCAGGTTCAACGAGGTGCCCGATACGGATGCTGCGAAATCGGCACGCGAACCTGCAACATGAGCCACGTCATAACCTTCGCCAGCATCGACGGTGTCGTTGCCAGTACCGGTGTAGATCGTGTCGCGGCCAGTGCCAGTCGAGATCTGGTTGTCGCCGCTGTTGGCGATAACCACGTTGTCACCGTTACCCAGGGTCACGGTGTCGTTGCCGGCACCAGTGTCGACAGTAGTGTTGCCGTCGCCAACGGTGATGTGGTCGCTACCGTTGCCGCTGACGATTACGCGATCGATGTCATCGGCTGGGAGATCAGCGGAGAACAGGTTCACGGCTGGAGCAGCGGTGAAGTCCAGGGTCAGGTTGGCGTCGCTGGCGAAGACAAATGCCTTGGCGTCGGCCAGGCCTTCGGTGGTCAGGTCAACAGTGACATCAGTACCGGCAGCGCCAGCGATGTCAGCGAAGATCGCCTGGGCGTTGGAACCGGTTGGGGCAACGACGCTGCCCACACCATCCCACGAACCGATAGCTACGGTCTCTGCGTTATCCAGATTGAGGATTTGCGAGATGGCGTCAGCAGTGTTGCTGGAGATGCTGGTGTTTGCAGTCAGGGCGTCTTTGACGTCGGCGGCCAAGAACGGGTTATCGTATTGCATGCTTCAATTCCTGTAGATCAGGCCAGTTGGCCCTCATGGCTATATGTTTGCGTAGTCGCAAGGTTTTCCCAGGGAGACTTATAGCGGGGAGCGTTGATCTCAGGATGGGCGAAGATGGAAAGCTTGATACCAACCAGGGGTTCCTGGCCGCTCGGGCCGAAAAACATCTGGTCAGCAACAATGGGTTGCGGTTCGGCGCCAGCGAAGGCGACCTCGCCAGCCAGTCGATAGCGACTGCTGTTGGGGCCGGTCAGGCTGAAGCCGACAGCGATCAGGGCCGCGGCCTTGCCGCGGGTACCGCAATAGTGACCGGAAAGAACTTTGGGGCTGGGGCCTGAGCCGGCGACGGTACTGGTGTACGCCAGGTCAACGCCATCGGGACGGTCTGCCCAGTCAACCAGGAAGCCTTCAATGCCGGTCGTGCCTTGGCGCTCACCGAGCCACTCTTGGGTGGCAGTGACGTCGCCGCGGGACTGAATATGGCCGATCAATTTTAAAGTCCCCGGCGCAACCGCAGGCTGTAACTCGCTGCTGGTTTCTTTGGCGGGGGCGGGGGGCGCGAAGTTGCGCATGATGGCGGCGGAAGTGTCGATTCGGTCGATGCGCAGATCAACAGGATCGACTTGGACATTGGCCAAGTGGTATTCGGTAATCAGTACGGTAGTTACGCCGTTTTTGACGCGACCGATGATGCAGTCACCCAGTTTGGTCAGCATGTTTTTGCTAACGCCCTCGGCTGGAAAAAAGTCGATAAGACCTTTGCCAAGGGGCGCTTGTTGAAGCGCTATGCAAACAGTTTTGTCTGTACTGGTTTGTGAGGCATAACGAAAGATATACATCCCTGGCTCAAGAAGAGTGACCCGGGACGTGATCTTAAGTCCATCAGTGCTTTGCGAAGACACGCGGTAAAACTCCTTCAATCCTTGAACTGGATAATCCAAACAGGGTTCGACAGGTATCTGTTGAACGCATGTGGCCTATATAAATAAAGGCTAATGGCGGATTGGTGGCTTCCTTGACGGCAGGAAGATTAAGCTATTTGGATTTTTTAAACAATCCTGTCTCGAAACAATTTTTTCATGGCAAGGGAAGCGGTCGGTTTTTCGGCGTGATCCAATTTTTGAGTCTTGCCAAAAAACTTGTCTGAACCCCGTGAAATACGGCATCCGTCCCCTCGCTGATCGACGCAAACGCCCGTCTTACCTGATGCGACGGCCGAAATCTCGCGGCGCAACTTCATGGCCCGGATCTGGTGTTTGGCTGGGTAAAATCTTGCACGGCAGGTTGACGCAGACCGACAATATGTTGATTGGCAGACAGTATGTTCATGGATTTGGGAAGTCAGTAAAAAGCAGGTCATGCGTTTTTGGGTGGATCATGCTAGTTGTGCTTTTGAGCCCGCCTGATGATCTGGGTGTTCGGCTGGGCATGCAAATTGGGGGCTATGTTAGAGGCAAAAAAACGAATTGTCTTGACCAGTGGTCGACTCGATTCTCGCTTCGCAAAAAAATATTTTCTGGTGCGCCCTAAAGAAAATTGACTTGCTGCCGGGTGCCTAAAGGTGGTTTTGACCCGTCAGTCAATATAAGGGTGGATTGTTACACTTTATCAATTTAGTCGAGAGGAAGTGTCGGCGGTAGGGGGGCGGTAAGAAGGGGGGTTAATTCCAGCTGGCGTCATTCGTCGCCTCCATCATTAAACTTCCTTTACTAGGCGCTTTTCTGGCTGCCGGTGCCGGAGGTGGGTGGTACACTCCCGCGCTTTACGCCTTCCCAGACAGTATGGATGCTATGAGTCGCCTACCCGAAAACAACTTGCAGGCTGCCTTGAAGGTTTGCAAGAGCAGCTTTATTTCCGTCGGTTTCTTCAGTTTGTTCATTAATGCGCTGATGTTGGTTCCGACGTTCTTCATGATCCAGGTTTCCGGTCGCGTTGTGCCCAGCAGTAGCGTCTCTACGTTGGTGATGCTGACACTCATCCTGACGGTATTGATGTTGACCTTGGGTTCACTGGAGTGGGTACGTTCGCGGATCATGGTGCGTATCAGCAACCGGCTTGATGCGCTGTTGAGCCATGATGTTTATCGAGCCAGCTTCCGCAGGGCTCTGGACAGTGGCGGAATGGATGCGTCGGCGCAGTCGCTCAATGACCTGACGTCCCTGCGCCAGTTCCTGAGCGGCAACGGCCTGTTCGCATTCTTCGATTCGCCGTGGCTGCCAATTTATGTCGCGGTCATGTTCATGTTCCACCCTTTATATGGTTGGGTCACCGTTGGTTGCGCGGTCGTACTGATCTGCCTGGCTGTGTTGAACCAGCGCTTCACTGGCAGGGCGTTGGTAGAGGCCAACAAGGAAAACGTTGCAGCCTCCCTGCACACCACCAAAACGCTGCGCAATGCCGAGGTCATCGAATCAATGGGGATGCTTCGCACCCTGATGAGCCGCTGGGCCAAGCGCCAGCGCAAGGTATTGAGGCTGCAGTCGTATGCCAGCGACAAGAGCGGCATCATTACATCGGTGTCCAAGACGTTTCGTCAGTGGACCCAGTCCATGATGCTGGCGCTAGGTGCATACCTGGTGATCACCCACGAGATAACACCGGGCTTGTTGATGGCCGGTTCGCTGTTGCTCGGGCGCGCTTTATCCCCTATCGACCATATGATCGGCAGCTGGAAGGGCTTTGTCGCTGCCCGGGTGCAGTACAACCGTCTGAACGAGACCCTGGAAAAGCTCAGTGCCGAACCTGAGCGCATGAAGTTGCCCGCGCCGCAAGGGCATATTCAAGTCGAGAACCTGATCGTGACCCCGCCGGGCGCGAAAGCTCCCGTTATTCGTAATATCAGCTTCGTCGCTCCGGCCGGTACCGTGGTGGGCATTGTCGGACCAAGCGCAGCGGGCAAGTCGACACTTGTTCGGGCGTTGCTGGGGATATGGCCGTCACAACATGGCGTTGTGCGCCTGGACGGTGCGGATATCAGTACCTGGGACAAGCACGACCTGGGCCCGCACGTGGGCTACCTGCCGCAGGACATCGAGTTGTTCGAGGGCAGTATCAGCGAAAACATTGCCCGTTTTGAAGTCATTGATGCCGAGAAAACCGTGCACGCGGCAAAGGTCGCGGGTGTGCATGAAATGATCCTGATGCTCCCCGACGGTTACGACACGGTCATCGGCAGTGGCGGTGTCAACCTGTCTGGCGGTCAGCGCCAGCGCATTGGCCTGGCTCGGGCTCTCTACGGTAGCCCGCGACTGATTGTGCTGGATGAGCCCAACTCCAACCTTGACGATGTCGGTGAGCGTGCTCTGGGTGTCGCCTTGCAGAAAATCAAGGAAACCGGTGCCACGGTGTTCATCGTTTCCCATCGCCCCAATATTCTTGCCCGGCTCGATCGCGTGATGGTGCTGAATGCCGGCACCATCAGTCTGTATGGGGCGCGGGAGCAAGTTATTGCCGAGCTGGCGGCTCAGCAAGCCAAGACTCAGCAGCGGGTAGCCCAAGCGGCCGCTCCAGATGCGGCTTCGGCCGGCGCGTGAAAGGAATCCATTGATGACCCGTACTACCCTGATAACCCTCAACGATGATGAACTCGATGAGGTGCCTACTTCTGACCGAAATATACGCAGGCTTGGTCTCGGCATTGTGCTTGTGACCTTTGGTCTTTTTGGCGGCTGGGCCGCCTTCGCTCCGTTGGATAACGCCGTATATGGCAGTGGGCAGGTCACCGTCCAGAGCTATCGCAAGACGGTTCAGCATCTGGAGGGGGGCATCGTCAAGGAGCTGCTCGTGCATGATGGTGACCTGGTGCACCAAGGCGATCCGTTGATTGTGCTGGATGAGTCGCAAATCAGTTCCGAATATGAGTCTACCCGTAGCCAGCTGATTGCCGCCAAAACCAGGGAAGCCCGCTTGCGAGCTGAACGCGATGACTTGCCGGCGTTGCCGACGGTGTCGATTGATGGCCCTGATTCGCAGCGCGCGCAGGAGGCATTGGAGGGCGAAATCCACGTGTTCAATGCTCGGCGTGGTTCGCGTCTTGGGGAAATAGCGGTCAAGAAAGAGCGCATCGCACAGCTCAGTCAGCAGATCACCGGTCTGGAGACGATGGTCCGTACCAAGGCGGGGCTGGAGCAGTCCTACAGTGGTGAGATCACTGAGCTCAAGGAGCTGTTGGCCCAAGGGTTCGTCGACAAGCAAAGGTTGTTGGAGCAGGAGCGCAAGCTGGACATGCTCAGGTCGGAAGTGGCCGACCACAAGTCGAACATCCTGACCACCCGTTTGCAGATCAACGAGACGCAACTGGAGATTGTTCAGCTCACCAAGAACTTCAATTCCGAGGTGGTGAAAGACCTTGCCGATGTGCAGAGCCAGGTCTTTGAGTTGCAGGAAAAAGTCAGCGCACTCAAGGACAGGCTCTCGCGGATTGTCATCCGGGCCCCGGAGAGTGGCATGGTGCTGGACATGAAGGTGCATACCGTTGGTGGTGTGATCAGCTCGGCAACACCCTTGATGGACATCGTGCCCGAAGCCTCCCAGTTGGTGATCGAGGCGCGCGTCGGCACCAATGATATTGATCGAATCTCGTTGGGCAAGACGGCGGACGTTCGCTTCACCGCATTCAATAATGCGACCACGCCGGTTATCGAGGGCGAGGTGAGTCGAATTTCCGCGGACCGCTTGACCGATGAGCGTTCGGGTGACAGCTATTACCTGGTGCGGGTGACACTCACCGACGATGGTGCGAAAAAGCTCGGCGATCGCAAGTTGTTGCCAGGTATGCCGGCCGAAGTACTGATCAATGCGGGTGATCGAACCATGCTGCAGTACCTCCTGAAACCGGCTCGCAACATGTTCGCCAAGTCGATGATCGAGGAATGATTGTGCGTTTGTTACCCGTTGTGCTCCTCGGTTTATCGGTTTGTCAGGTTCAAGCGGCGCCCATGCAGGAACAGCGCGGTGTCAGTGCCAATGATTATTCGGTTGACCTCATGGCGCTGTATCGCGAGTCACGGTTGGAAGACCCGCGCATCATCTCGGCCTACGCCAAGGCTCGTTCCGCGTCCGAACAGCAGCGCGCCGCGCTGGGTGGTTTGCTCCCACAGGTCTCGGCCAACGGCGGCTATAACCGGATCTTGCGCAAGGACGACGCTTCCCGGGAAATTTATGACAACAACAATTATGGGTTGAGCCTGACCCAATACATCTATAACAAGCAGGCTTGGGAAAGCTGGCAGAAGTCCAAGAGCGTCAGCCGGCAAAAGGTCTCGGAAGCCGATGAGGCTCAGGCTGAGGCTACGGTGGATCTGGCCAAGCGCTATTTCATCGCGTTGGCGGCCGATGACGATCTGGAGCTGGTCATGGCCGAGCGGCGGGCGACGCAAAAGAATCTCGACCAGGTCAATGCGTTGTATGCCCGGCAAATGGCCAAGATCACCGATCAATTGGACCTGCAGGCACGGGTGGACAGCCTGGCGGCCCAGGAAGTCGAGTCGCGTAACCAGGTGCGCCTCAGTCGCGCGGCGCTGGCCGAGTTGGTAGGGCGACCCATCAATGAGCGCTTGAGTCGCGTGCGCAGTGATGTGGAGTTCCGGGCGCCTATGGAAAGCCTGGATAACTGGTTGCAGCTGGCAGAGAGTGGTAACCCGGCCCTGAAGGCTAGCCAGAGCGGTGTCGAAGCGGCTGAAGCGGCGGTGCGTGAAGGCAAGGGGGGGCATTATCCGTCCCTGACGTTCAGTTTGAGCGGCCAGCAGAGTGATGTGGGGTATGACAACACGCAGACCCCGCGCAGCGACAGCTACGTCGCCACCCTGGGTGTGAAAGTGCCGTTATACAGCGGTGGTTCCACCTCGGCGCGTGTTCGTGGCTTGTACGACGATCAGCAAGTAGCAGAGGAGCAGCTGGAAGGCGTCAGGCGCCAAGTGGTCAAGGAAACCACTAATGCCTACCTGACCGCTCAATCCAGTGTCGAGAAGATTCGCGCGAGCCGAAATGCGCTGTCTTCGGCCAGCCAGTCCAGCATTGCTGCTCAGAAGGCGTTTACCTATGGTGTGGTGAACGCTGTGGATGTATTGGCCAGTGTGCAGAACGAATTCAAGGCGCGTCGCGATCTGCTCAAGGCCCAATACGATTTTGTCATAAACCTGTTTGCGCTCAACCGTTGGGCTGGAAAGCTCTCGGAAGGTAGCGTGGCCAGTGTCAATGCGTGGTTGAGTGCGGGCGACACCAACGTCATTCGCCCTGATGCGCCTAATCCGAAGCAGGTCAGTCGCTAGTGCGTTGACTGTTTGTTGATCATGACTTGGCCTGATCGCGGATTGTCTCACATCCCGCAATAGACACACTTTTGACACCCTCCCCAGATCACCTAACTTGAGGAGGCAGCTGCGGAAAAGCTGCTTCCTCAAACGATGTCATGGAGCGTCATTTATGCGTACAGGCTATTTCTATTCCCTGGTTTTTGCCCTGCTCACCAGCGCCTCTATCACTGCCAATGCTGCGCCTGCAGCCAAGCCGGAGGCTTCCAAGGCTCCGGTGACGATGGAGGCTTCCGCGAATTCGCAATTGATCAAGGTGGACCTCAACAAGGCCGATGCGTCGACCTTGCAGCGTGAGTTGTCCGGGGTGGGGCAGGCCAAGGCTTTGGCGATTGTTACGTATCGTGAAAGTAATGGGCCGTTTGCATCCGTCGAGGAGTTGCTCGAAGTGAAGGGTTTCGGCAAGGCGCTCCTGGATAAGAATCGCGAGAAGCTTCAGGTGAACTAAGCTTGTAACCCAGCCTTGGAGGCCGGTCATTGACCGGCCTTTTTGCGTTCTGGCGAATGCGGCGCGGTTTTGCCTTTCGTCAGCAGTGAAAAAATTACGACTATCATATGTTAATTAGATTATGCATATAATAAATACCTGTTTCGTCGAAGCGCGCTGAGATTCGGCGCTTATCCATTCTCTGGCATCTCCCTGGAGCAACGTCATGACTTCCCTTCAGTCCCAAGGTACCGCCCTCGTCACCGGTGCTTCTTCCGGTATCGGTGCGGTCTACGCGCAGCGTTTGGCGGCGCGTGGTTTTGATTTGTTGTTGGTCGCCCGTGATCAAGAGCGGCTTGAAGCGGCGGCGAGCGCGTTGCGCGATGCCCATGGTGTGCAGGTGGAGGTGCTCAAGGCGGATTTGACGCAGAAGGATGACGTGCTGAAGCTTGAGCAGCGTCTGCGCAGTGATTCGAGCATCAGCCTGTTGCTGAACAATGCGGGGGTGGCGGCGGATGGGTTGTTGGCCAATGCCGATCTGGACCAGCTGGAGCGCATGATTCAGTTGAATATCACCGCGGTCACGCGTTTGGCTTCGGCTGCGGCGGCGAGTTTTGCCAAGGCAGGTCGGGGCACGATCATCAACATTGCATCGGTGGTGGCATTGTTTCCCGAGCGTTTCAATGCGACGTACAGCGCGAGCAAGGCTTATGTGTTGAGCCTGACCCAGTCGCTGAACGCTGAGCTCGACGGCACCGGTGTCAAGGTCCAGGCTGTGTTGCCAGGGGTAACGCGTACCGAGATCTGGGAGCGTTCGGGTATCGATGCTTCGCAGATTCCGCAGGAGATGGTCATGGAGGCGGGGGAGATGGTCGATGCCGCCCTGGCGGGTCTGGACCAGGGTGAACTGGTGACCATTCCTTCACTGCCGAATGCTGGCGACTGGGATGCATTTGTGGCGGCGCGTCTCGTCATGGCGCCTAACCTTTCCAAAAGCAAGGCTGCCGCGCGTTACAAATGACGCGGGCGAACCGGTATGAGGTGGTTGCGGTATGAGTGATCGTCGAGTGGTAGTGACAGGCATGGGGCTGGTGTCTCCGCTGGGTAGCGGCGTCGAAGCGGTCTGGGCGCGGCTGTTGGCCGGGCGTTCGGGGTTGCGCAACTTGCCAGCCGAGGTGGTGGCGGATCTGCCGACCAGCGTCGGTGGGGCCGTGCCGACCCTGGCAGAGGATCCTGAGGCGGGTTTTGATCCGGATCGGGCCACACCGCCCAAGGAACAGAAGAAGATGGACCGGTTCATCCTGTTCGCCATGGAGGCGGCGCGTCAGGCTATCGAGCAGGCGGGATGGCAGGCGCAAACGGCCGAGGCCCAGGAGCGCACGGCAACCATCATCGGTTCCGGCGTCGGTGGTTTCGGCGCGATTGCCGATGCGGTGCGCACGACGGACAGCCGTGGGCCCCGACGTTTGTCGCCGTTCACCATCCCTTCGTTCCTGGTCAACCTGGCGGCGGGTCATGTGTCGATCCAGCATGGGTTCAAGGGCCCGCTGGGGGCGCCGGTCACAGCCTGTGCGGCCGGCGTCCAGGCGATTGGCGATGCGGTGCGGCTGATTCGTTGCGGCGAGGCGGATGTTGCGGTGTGCGGCGGCGCGGAGGCGGCAATCGATCGGGTCAGTCTCGCCGGCTTTGCCGCGGCGCGTGCCTTGTCCAGCGGCTTCAACGACACCCCGGAGCGCGCCTCGCGACCGTTCGACCGCGATCGCGACGGCTTTGTCATGGGCGAGGGCTCGGGACTGCTGGTGGTCGAATCCCTGGAACATGCTTTGGCCCGGGGCGCTCAACCCCTGGCAGAAGTGGTGGGTTACGGCACCAGCGCCGACGCCTATCACCTGACCGCGGGGCCTGAGGATGGCAGTGGCGCGCGCCGGGCCATGTCTCTGGCATTGGCGCAGGCAGGGATTTTGCCGGAGCAGGTTCAGCACTTGAACGCGCACGCCACCTCGACACCGGTGGGCGACCTGGGGGAGCTGGCAGCCATCAAGGCGTTGTTCGGTGCGAACAACAACATTGCCGTGACGTCGACCAAGTCGGCCACCGGGCATTTGCTCGGTGCCGCCGGCGGGATCGAAGCCATTTTCACACTGCTGGCGATCCGCGATCAGATTGTGCCGGCGACCCTCAATTTCGATAACCCGGACCCGGCTTCCGAGGGCGTGGACATTGTCCACGGCCAGGCTCGACCCATGGCGATCGAGTATGCGCTGTCCAATGGTTTCGGATTTGGCGGGGTCAATGCCAGCGTGCTGTTCAAGCGCTGGGTTGGCTAGCCCCGGATCGATTGAGGTAGGTACGTGTCACCTCGAGGATCTCGGCGGCCAGCTCGGGATTCTCGACGCTGCGCGAAAGCAGCAGCGCGCCGATCAACGTGGACATGATGACGATGCTGCGGTGCTCGGTGTTTTCGCCCTCGAGCGTGCCTTGAATCTGGCGCAGTCGTGCATGGAGTACTGCGTCTGAAGTGGGGCTCGGCTGGCCGCGCATGCCAAGTTCAGAAGACATGGTGGGCAGTGGGCAGCCTTCGTGGGGCGAAGACTGGTGCCATTGCGACAGATAGGCGTTGATGAATGCCTCCAGCGGGCGGTCCTGGGCAAAAAGCTCCGCGCACCTGACATCCACTTCATCCCCGGCCGCCTGTAATGCTTTTTCCACCAATTCGTCCTTGGACGTGAAGTGTGAATAAAAGCCACCGTGGGTCAAGCCCAGCGCTTTCATCAGGGGCTGCAGGCCAGTGGCGCCGATGCCGTCGCGGCGAAAGCGTACGGAAGCTTCCTTGATGATGCGTTTGTGGGTCTGGGCTTTATGGTCCTGCGAGTAACGCATCTGATATCTCCACATCGATGCGCCATATTAACCAATGAAAATTGGATGGTGACTGTACTTCTATTTCTAAAAAGCATGCAGATGCGTCGAACATGATTCAAAAGCCAATGGAATATGGCACGAATAGTGATTACTCATTATTTACCGATTGTTGAACAATCCGAGGTAACGAGTATGAGCAGCGGACTGTCACTGGCCGATCACATCACCCTGGAACTACGCGCCGACATCATCGGTGGACGCTTGCTGCCCGGCATGGCCTTGGTGGAAAACGATCTGGTGGCAGCCTACAACGCTTCGCGCAATACCATTCGGGAGGCCCTGCACCGCTTGGGGCAGGAGGGGCTGACCCGCTATGTGCGCAACAAGGGTGTCATGGTGCGCCGATTGGGTATCGAGGATGTGCGGGACCTGTTCCAGGTTCGTCGCACGCTGGAATTGCAGGCCATCAATGTCAGCCAGCCGCTGCGCGAGTATCAGTCTGACCGCATGCTCGATTCCCTGGAGGCTGCCGAACTCGCCCGGGAGCGCGAGGACTGGCGCGCCGTCGGCACCCATGGCCTGGCCTTTCACCAACATATCGTCGGGCTGATGCACAGCCCCTTGTTCGACGAGTTCTTTACCAACGTCGTCGCGCAATTGCGCCTGGTGTTCTGTAGCGCCCCCGATGAATCACGTTTTCAGGCGCCTTGGCTTGCTCGCGATCGACAGATCCATGAGTTGCTTATCGAGGGTGACAAGCGTGGGGCTGAAGACGCCATGAACCTGTATCTCGACGACTCCGAACACCTGCTGTTGCAAATGCTTGTCCCTTCGTCCCATCACTGATCGAGGATCTGTGCCATGTACAAAGACTATCCAGCGGCCTATCAAGTCAGCAAAGGCTCGGCCTTGCAGGTGGACAAGGCCTTCTACGAGCGGGTTCGCGACGCGAAGGACGGGCGCGCCTTGGTCGAGTCGTTCGAAGTGCCCATTCGCACCGGTCGTGCCTGGAAGGTCCCGGCCGGCCACGTGTTTCGCATCACCACGCCGGTCGGACCGCAAGTGGGAGATTTCAATGTCTGGAACGCCAACGATCCGCGTGAACGCTTGTGGGCGGCGCGGACCCGGCAGTTGCAGGGGGCGCACGTCAGCACCCATGACAGGCTGTGGTCGAACCTGCCTTTTTTGCGACCGTTGGTGACCATCACTGACGACAGCCTAGCCGGGTACGGTATCGATGAACATGGCGGGCGCCTGCACGATTTGCTGGGTACCCGCTGCGATCCCTATGTGAACAAAATGCTCACCGGCGAGGACTTTCATCATCACTGTCATTCCAACCTGACCCGCGCGGTACTGCCCCACGGCCTGACCGAATTCGACGTGCATGACGTGCTGAACATCTTCCAGTGCACGGGGCTGAACCACGACGACATGTATTTCATGAAGGCCTGTCCGGCGCAGAAGGGCGATTACCTTGAGTTCTTTGCCGAAATCGATTTGCTCTGCGCATTGTCGACCTGTCCGGGTGGCGATCTGTCGCTGGCCATGTGGGGGCCGGATGCGCAGGACCCCCTGAGCGTGTGCCGCCCGTTGGGAGTGGAGGTCTATCGCCTGGATGATGCGTTGCTCGAGGGCTGGAGCCAGCCGGAGCGTGCGGCGTACAAGGGGTTGCATGGGCTGCAGATTGCCAAGGCCGATTGGGAATTGTAGGAGCTGGCTTGCCAGCGAAAAACGCAAGAGCGCTGCGGTGAGTCAGTTGACACGCGTTATCGTTGACGACCATCGCCGGCAGGCCGGCTCCCACAGTAGTGATTGGGTGAACTTTAGGCCGCCTTCGCTGGCAAGCCAGCTCCTACAGGGGCATGCGTACGGATCTCGATCTCCACTACGAGATTTTCAAGTTCATTGCATGTCCTTGAACCGGTTCATGTTTTTTAATCCACTGGAACGGTTGTAAGTTCGTCTCAGATAGGTACAATGGCGCGGCTCGCCGTCAGGTGAGCGTCGTTATGGTGACCCCATCGGTCCCCCCGCAACGATCAGCCGTGAACCCGGTCAGGCCTGGAAGGGAGCAGCCGCAGCGGTGACATTGTGTGCCGGGGTGTGGCTGGTGGGGTTACCACCTTAACGAACCGCGAGACCCTCTCTCGCGTTATTTCCATGAAACCATTTTTCCTGTGCTGTCATGGCGTCTGCCCATCGCGGTTTTTTGTCGTACGCGATTTGTTTCCGACTCCAAGGCCTGGGCACAGGCAATGGCAGATGCTCCCGTCTGCGGTCACGGCCTGGCTTCAGCCTTGCCACCGATGTAGAGCCGAATGATGTCATCGATCTCCCCTGACATCCTCATCCGCAGCAGGGTGCGCAGAATGCGCTGCACCGGCACCTTGGGGTCGTTGCGTACGTAGCAGCCGACCTGTTGTTCCTGCAGGAGCGCCACGCTTTGCAGTTGTTGCTGCGGCAGCAATCGCTGGTTGAACCAGTCCAGGGTCCATTGGTTGCTGACCGCATAACGGTTGCGCCCGGCATGCAGCTTCTCCAGCACCTGTTCCTGGTTGCGTGCATCGTCGCGGTGCAGCCGGTTGGCGTCGAACAGCGGTTGCAGGGTTGGGTAGCTATAACCGAGAACCGTGCCGATCGATTGATGTGGCAACTGTGTCGGGGTGACTGACGTCATTGCGTCAGGCCGGCTGATCAGCAGGTCGGGTTGAGTCCAGAGCGGAATGCTCCAGATATAGTCGCCGGACTGGTTCGGCGTCCATGACTGCGCGGCGTAGCAGCGAATGTCGACCTCGCCCTGTTCCATGGCGGTCTGTACCCGGCCACGGGGCAATACGTGAAACTGCGCCGGTACGCCGACCTGGGTGGCGAGACTGAGCATCACGTCATACAGGATGCCTTGGGTCGGTCGCCCGCGTTCAAGTTGCACCATCGGCATTGCCCAGCTGTCAGGTATCACGAAGCGCAACGGCGCGTCAGCGGCCGCGCCGTCCAGGCTGATCAACAGCAGTGCCCCCAAGCCCAGCCGCATAAACGCTCCGATAAATCCTTCCAAAGTGCAGCTTAGCCAGATTAGACGAGCGCACCGGATGCAATTTGTGCCTTGCTCCGCTAGCATTAGCCGCTTCTGCTTCCTTCGCTGCGACGGTTTTCGATGAGTTATCAGGTTCTTGCACGTAAATGGCGTCCGCGCTCGTTCCGCGAAATGGTCGGCCAGACCCATGTGCTCAAGGCTCTGATCAATGCCTTGGACAGCCAGCGGCTGCACCACGCGTACCTGTTCACCGGTACGCGCGGAGTCGGCAAGACTACCATTGCGCGGATTATCGCCAAATGCCTGAACTGTGAAACAGGTATTACTTCAACGCCCTGTGGCGAGTGTTCGGTGTGCCGCGAGATCGATGAAGGCCGCTTCGTCGACCTGATCGAGATCGACGCCGCCAGCCGCACCAAGGTCGAGGACACCCGCGAGCTGCTCGACAACGTGCAATACGCCCCCAGTCGCGGGCGCTTCAAGGTCTACCTGATCGACGAAGTGCACATGCTTTCCAGCCATTCCTTCAATGCGCTGTTGAAAACCCTCGAAGAGCCGCCACCCTACGTCAAGTTCATCCTGGCCACCACTGATCCGCAGAAACTTCCTGCAACGATTCTCTCGCGTTGCCTGCAGTTCTCCCTGAAGAACATGACCCCGGAGCGGGTCGTCGAGCATTTGAGCCACGTGCTGAGCGTCGAGAACGTGCCGTTCGAAGACGATGCGCTGTGGTTGCTCGGTCGCGCCGCCGATGGTTCGATGCGCGATGCCATGAGCCTCACCGACCAGGCGATCGCCTTCGGTGAAGGCAAGGTCATGGCCGCTGACGTGCGGGCGATGCTCGGCACCCTCGATCACGGCCAGGTCTACGACGTATTGCATGCGCTGATCGAGGGCGACGCCAAGGCCTTGCTCGAAGCAGTCCGCCATTTGGCCGAACAGGGTCCGGACTGGAACGGGGTGCTCTCGGAAATTCTCAATGTGCTGCACCGTGTGGCCATTGCCCAGGCCTTGCCTGAAGGCGTCGACAACGGTCATGGCGACCGCGACCGGGTGCTGTCCCTGGCCCAGGCCTTGCCGGCCGAAGACGTGCAGTTCTATTACCAGATGGGCCTGATCGGCCGCCGCGACCTGCCGCTGGCGCCAGACCCCCGTGGTGGCTTTGAAATGGTGCTGTTGCGCATGCTGGCGTTCCGCCCCGCCGACAGCGCGGACGCGCCAAGACAACCGCTAAAGCCAGTGGGGATCAGCCAGGCCACGGTTGATTCCGCCAAGTCAGTGGCTGCCACGCCGATCGTTGCGCCAGCAGCCGTTGCGCCCGTTGCTGCGATGCCTCCGGCACCTGCGCCAGTGGCTCCCGCTGTTGTGTCCGAGCCGGTACCAGAGCCCGTGGTCGAGGCGGTCGTGGTCGAAGAGGTGGTCGACCTGCCGTGGAATGATCCGGTCGAACCTGCAGTCGTTCAGCAGCCCGCCGTCGAGCCGGTGCTGGAAACCACCAGCGAGCAGCCCGAGTTGCCGCCGATGCCGTTGCCGACGCCGGACAGCGTGGTGCCGGACGCGCCGGAGTGGGCTGCCGCGCCCATACCGGAGCCGTCGGTAGCCGAAGTCGATGCCGCCACGCCGGGCATGGACCTGGATGACGAGCCGCCGCTGGACGAAGATTACATCGAGCCAGACATGGACTCGGCCTACAGCTACCTCGACGAGTTGGCCAGCGAGCACACCGCCGAGCCGGCCGCAGAGCCCGAGCCTGAGCCTGCCGCAGCGCCCGCTACCGGCCTGGCCCTGCAATGGCTGGAGTTGTTCCCGAACCTGCCGATCTCCGGCATGACCGGCAGCATCGCCGCCAACTGCACGCTGATCGCGGTCGATGGCGACAACTGGTTGCTGCACCTGGACCCGGCCCACAGCGCCTTGTTCAACGCTACGCAACAACGGCGCCTCAACGAAGCGTTGAACCAGTATCACGGGCGGACCCTGACCCTGACCATGGAGCTGATCAAGCCCGAGCAGGAAACCCCGGCCCAGGCGGCGTCCCGTCGGCGTGCCGATCGTCAGCGCGAGGCCGAGGAGTCGATCCACGGTGATCCGTTCATCCAGCAAATGATGCAGCAGTTCGGTGCGGTGATCCGTAACGATACTATTGAACCTGTCGAGGCCCTGGCCAGTCAGGGCTAATAACTGAAGGCGCTCGCCCGATCGGGCCGGGCGCCGTTTAATCCAAGTACTTTCGAGGTGATTCCCATGATGAAAGGTGGCATGGCCGGCCTGATGAAGCAGGCACAGCAGATGCAGGAAAAAATGGCCAAGATGCAGGAAGAGCTGGCCAACGCCGAAGTCACCGGTAAAGCCGGTGGCGACATGGTTACTGTGGTGATGACCGGTCGTCACGACGTCAAGCGCGTGACCATCGACCCAAGCCTGGTCGAAGGCCTGAGCGAAGATGACAAGGAAATGCTCGAGGCGGTGTTCGCCGCGGCCGTCAACGACGCCGTGCGCAAGATCGAAGCCAACAGCCAGGACAAAATGGGCAGCATGACCGCTGGCATGCAACTGCCACCGGGCATGAAACTGCCATTCTGATTCGCCTTCAGGCCTCAGATGAGTTACAAAAAATGCCAGGCATCGCGCCTGGCATTTTTGTTTCTGGCAGGTAGAGGTGCGGTGTCTGCCCGGTCGCTATCGCCAGCAGGCTGGCTCCCACAGAATCGAGGTGATCCCTGTGGGAGCCAGCCTGCTGGCGATAAAGTCCCCTCGGTCCAACCGAACAAACATCGAACGCCATACCGCCACAAAGGTCTGCTCCCTATATCACCGTACCTCATCGATCAAAGGAGACGCTGCCATGTCCGACCCCATGACCCTCAACCAACGAATCGTCCTGGCTTCACGCCCGGTCGGCGCGCCAACACCGGAAAACTTCCGCATGGAGCGGGTCGCGCTCCCTGATCTGGAAGAGGGTCAGGTGCTGCTCAAGACCCTTTATCTGTCCCTGGATCCCTATATGCGTGGGCGCATGAGTGATGCGCCGTCCTACGCCGCACCGGTGGAAATCGGCGAGGTGATGACCGGCGGTGCGGTCAGTCGGGTCGAGCGTTCGCGCCATCCCAAGTTCCATGAAGGCGACCTGGTGGTCGGCGCCACGGGGTGGCAGAGCCACAGCAACAACGACGGTCGCAGCATCATTCCGGTACCGTCGGGGCTGCCCAGCCCGTCCATGGCCCTGGGTGTGCTCGGCATGCCGGGCATGACTGCCTACATGGGCCTGATGGACATCGGCCAGCCAAAGGAAGGCGAGACCCTGGTGGTCGCGGCGGCCTCTGGCGCCGTGGGTTCGGTGGTGGGCCAGGTGGCGAAGATCAAGGGCCTGCGGGTGGTCGGCGTGGCCGGTGGCGCGGACAAGTGCCGTTACGTGGTCGAAGAGCTGGGCTTCGATGCCTGCATCGATCACAAGAGCCCGGACTTCGTCGACGAGCTGGCGCAGGCGTGCCCCAAGGGCATCGATATCTATTACGAGAACGTCGGAGGCAAGGTGTTCGACGCGGTGGTGCCCTTGCTCAACCCCAAGGCACGAATTCCGCTCTGCGGCCTGATTGCGTCCTACAACGCCAGCGAAGCGCCGAGCGGCCCGGACCGCCTGCCGCTGTTGCAGCGCACGCTGTTGACCAAGCGGGTGCGGATCCAGGGGTTCATCGTGTTCGACGACTACGGTGATCGCCAGCCGGAATTCATCAGCGCGATGGCGCCGTGGGTGCGGGACGGCAAGGTGAAGTTCCGCGAAGACGTGGTCGATGGCCTGGAGAATGCGCCCGATGCGTTCATCGGCCTGCTTGAAGGCCGCAACTTCGGCAAGTTGGTGGTACGGGTCGCGCCCGCGCAATAATTGACGCTCAACGGAGGCGCGGGTATAAACCGCGTCTCGTTGTTTTCGTCGGACTTTTCCCCATGAGCTTCAGCCCTTTGATTCGCCAACTGATCGACGCCTTGCGAGTTTTGCCCGGCGTGGGTCAGAAAACCGCCCAGCGCATGGCGTTGCAATTGCTCGAGCGTGATCGCAGTGGCGGCTCGCGCCTGGCACTGGCCCTGAGCCAGGCCATGGAGGGGGTCGGTCACTGTCGCCTGTGCCGCACCCTGACCGAAGACGACCTCTGCCCGCAATGCGCCGATACCCGGCGTGACGACACCTTGCTCTGCGTGGTGGAAGGGCCGATGGATGTCTACGCCGTGGAGCAGACCGGTTTCCGTGGCCGCTACTTCGTGCTCAAGGGGCACCTGTCTCCGCTTGACGGCCTGGGGCCGGAGGCCATCGGCATTCCGCAATTGATGGCGCGGATCGAGGAGGCGGGTACATTCGCCGAAGTCATCCTCGCCACCAACCCGACGGTGGAAGGTGAAGCCACCGCACACTACATTGCCCAGTTGCTCAGCAGCAAAGGCCTGATCGCTTCACGCATCGCCCATGGCGTGCCGCTGGGGGGCGAGTTGGAGTTGGTGGATGGCGGAACGCTGGCTCATTCGTTTGCGGGGCGCAAGCCGATTTCGCTCTAAGGTGCGCGGTATTTTGACTGACGCCTTCGCTGGCAAGCCAGCTCCTACAGAATTGGGTTGATCCGAAATCATGCGATCCTGTAGGAGCTGGCTTGCCAGCGAAGGGCGCACCCCGGTCTGTCTGATTCACTCATTCCTGTTGAAAGCCAAGCAAGCGCTCGGTTAACTTCGCTGAACCCTTCAGTGGAGTTCGCCGATGCCTGCCTTCGAGGAATACTTCGACCCCAGCCACCAAATGGTTCGCGACAGCGTCAGACGCTTCGTCGAGCGCGAGATTCTTCCGGACATCGACCAATGGGAAGAAGCCGAAAACTTCCCCCGTGAACTCTATCTGAAGGCCGGCGCGGCGGGCATCCTCGGCATCGGTTATCCACAGAGCCTGGGCGGCAGCCACGAGGGCGATGTGTTCGCCAAGGTCGCCGCCAGTGAGGAGCTGATGCGCTGTGGCTCCGGTGGCCTGGTGGCGGGGCTGGGGTCGCTGGACATCGGCTTGCCGCCGATTCTCAAGTGGTCCAGGCCTGAAGTCCGTGACCGGGTCGTGCCACAGGTGTTGTCCGGCGAAAAAATCAGCGCCCTGGCGGTCACCGAACCCGGCGGCGGTTCCGACGTCGCCAACCTGCAAACCCGCGCCGTGCGTGATGGCGACTTCTACCGGGTCAGCGGCAGTAAAACCTTCATTACCAGCGGTGTCCGGGCGGATTTCTACACCGTCGCGGTGCGCACCGGCGAGCCGGGTTTCGCCGGCATCAGCCTGTTGTTGATCGAGAAGGGCACCCCGGGTTTCACCGTCGGACGGCCATTGAAGAAAATGGGCTGGTGGGCGTCGGACACGGCCGAACTGTTCTTCGATGATTGCCCAGTGCCTGTAGGCAACCTGATCGGCAGCGAAAACATGGGCTTTGCCTGCATCATGGGCAACTTCCAGAACGAACGCCTGGCCCTGGCATTGATGGCCAACATGACTGCGCAGCTGGCCCTGGAGGAGAGCCTCAAGTGGGCGCGCGAGCGTGAAGCCTTTGGTAAACCGATCGGCAAGTTCCAGGTGATCAAGCATCGCCTGGCGGACATGGCCACGGTGCTGGAAGTCTCAAGGGAATTCACCTACCGGCAAGCGGCGAAGATGGCGGCGGGCAAGAGCGTGATCAAGGAGATTTCCATGGCCAAGAATTTTGCCACCGATACGGCGGACCGGATCACCCACGATGCGGTGCAGATCCTCGGTGGCCTGGGCTACATGCGCGAGAGCCTGGTGGAACGGTTGTACCGGGATAACCGGATTCTTTCGATTGGCGGGGGCACGCGGGAAGTGATGAACGAGATCATCAGCAAGCAGATGGGGCTCTAAGTCTTGTGGTGTTGCGACTGACGCCTTCGCTGGCAAGCCAGCTCCTACAGAGATAGGCGTCGTCCACGAATTTTTGTAGGAGCTGGCTTGCCAGCGAAGAGGCCCTTTCAGGCGCTACTTATTTATCGGTCAGGGCAAACTGCGTCAGGCAGAACGTCGCAATCCCCATGTCTTCCAGGCGCTGCGAACCACCCAGCTCCGGCAAATCGATAATCGCCGCCGCTTCATGAACCCGCGCACCCATGCGCCGAACCAGGTTCGCTGCCGCAATCAGGGTACCGCCTGTAGCGATCAGGTCGTCGAACATTACCACCGAATCGCCTTCGCACAGGCTGTCGGCGTGCACTTCAAGAAAGGCTTCGCCGTATTCAGTCGCATAACCTTCGGCCAGAGCGTCGGCCGGCAACTTGCCTTGCTTGCGAAACAGCACCAGCGGCTTGTTCAGCTGATAGGCCAGCACTGAACCGATCAGGAAACCCCGGGCATCCATCGCGCCAATGTGGGTGAAATCCGCCTCGACATAGCGGTGGGCGAAGCTGTCCATCACCAGGCGCAGGGCCGTGGGCGACTGGAAGAGCGGGGTGATGTCGCGAAAGATCACGCCGGGCTTCGGAAAGTCGATCACGGGGCGGATGAGGGATTTGATGTCGAAGGAGTCGAAGACCATCGAAGGTGTCCTGGCAGGCTGCAAACGACACAGTATAACGGCGGCTGAACCGTTTCGCTCAGCCGCGATCGGCCGAATCAGACTTCGAGGGAGCCACCGGCCAGGGCGCACAGCTGGATCGGGTCGAGGATGCGGATTTCCTTGCCCTCGGCGGCGATCAGTTCGTTCTGCTGGAAGCGCGTGAACACCCGCGACACGGTTTCCACCGCCAAGCCCAGGTAGTTGCCGATTTCGTTGCGCGACATGCTCAGGCGGAACTGATTGGCCGAGAAGCCCCGGGCGCGGAAGCGTGCGGACAGGTTGACCAGGAAGGTGGCGATCCGCTCGTCGGCGGTCTTTTTCGACAGCAGCAACATCATCTGCTGATCGTCGCGAATCTCGCGGCTCATCACGCGCATCAGCTGACGGCGCAACTGCGGCAGTTGCAGGGCCAGTTCATCGAGACGTTCGAAGGGGATTTCACACACCGAAGTGGTTTCCAGCGCCTGCGCCGACACCGGATGCTTTTCGGTGTCCATGCCCGACAGCCCGACCAGCTCGCTCGGCAAGTGGAAGCCGGTGAGCTGTTCTTCGCCGCCATCGCTCAGGTTGAACGTCTTCAGGGCGCCGGAGCGCACGGCGTAGACCGAGTCGAACTTGTCACCCTGGCGGAACAGAAACTCACCCTTTTTCAGCGGGCGACCCCGTTTGACGATTTCGTCCAGCGCATCCATATCTTCCAGATTCAGAGAAAGTGGCAAACACAGCGGGGCCAAACTGCAATCCTTGCAATGTGCCTGAGTGTGAGCGCGCAATTTTACTGGCTCGGACATTTCTTCAATCCTTGTGGGAAAACACACATAAGACGTAAGGGTAACCCACTGTAGGACATTGAGGCCAGCACGCGGCGGATTTGTCGCAGGGTCTAGATCACTCGGGAAAACCGTTGGTGACTGTGTTGCGCAAGGTAGGCATCGAACACCATGCACACCGAGCGCACCAGCAGGCGGCCAGCCGGCAACACAGTGATGCGTTCGCTGTCGAGCTCAATCAGGCCATCCTGGGCCATGCACTGCAATTGCGGCCAAAGTTCGGCGAAATAGCCTTGGAAATCGATGTTGAAGGCTTGTTCGATGTTGGCGAACTCCAGGCTGAAGTTGCAGATCAGCTGCTGGATCACGGCGCGGCGCAGACGGTCATCGGCATTGCACAGCAGGCCACGACTGGTGGCCAGCTGCGACGAAGCCAGGGTATTTTGATACTGATTCAGGTCGCTGCTGTTCTGGCAGTAAAGGTCGCCGATCTGGCTGATGGCCGACACGCCGAGGCCAATCAAGTCGCAATGTCCGTGGGTGGTATAGCCCTGGAAGTTGCGTTGCAGGGTCGATTCTTCCTGGGCAATCGCCAGTTCATCGTCGGGCAGCGCGAAGTGGTCCATGCCGATGTAGCGGTAGCCGGCGGCGGTCAGCTGTTCGATGGTGCCCTGCAGCATCTGTAGTTTTTGCGCCGGCGTCGGCAGCTCGTTGCTGTTGATCCGCCGTTGCGGCATGAAGCGTTCCGGCAGGTGCGCGTAGTTGAACACCGAGAGTCGGTCCGGTTGCAGGCTGATGACTTCGTCGACGGTGCGGGCAAAATTCTCCGGGGTCTGTCTGGGCAGTCCGTAGATCAGGTCGATGTTGATCGAGCGAAACTGCAGGGTCCGGGCGGCGTCGATCACCGCGCGGGTTTCCTCCAGGCTCTGCAGGCGGTTGACCGCGCGTTGCACGGCCGGGTCAAGGTCTTGCAGGCCGATGCTGACCCGATTGAAACCCAGTTCGCGCAGCAGGCCCATGGTTGACCAGTCAGCTTCGCGGGGGTCGATTTCAATGCCGTAGTCGCCGCTATCGTCGTCCAGTAGATTGAAGTGTTTGCGCAGGTGCGCCATCAACTGGCGCAGTTCATCGTGGCTGAGGAAGGTCGGTGTGCCGCCGCCAAAGTGCAGTTGCTCGACTTTTTGCATCGGGTCGAGGTGGCAGGCGATCAACTGGATCTCCTGTTCCAGGCGCTGCAGGTAGGGCAGCGCGCGACCGCGATCCTTGGTGATCACCTTGTTGCAGGCGCAGTAGTAGCAAATGTTCGCGCAGAACGGCACGTGCACATACAGCGACAACGGACGCACGGCCTTGCGACTGTCGCGCAGGGCATGCAGCAGGTCGAAGGGGCTGATCTGACTGTGGAATTGCACGGCGGTCGGGTAGGAGGTGTAGCGCGGTCCCGCCAGGTCATAACGGCGGATCAGATCGGTGTCCCAACGAATGGCGTCGAGCATCATGCGGGCATTCCCCCGGATAGGCTGGCAGTGTGGGCCATTCTAGGGGGCGGGGTGGTGGGGCATCTTGATTTGCGTCAAGGGTGTGGAGTTGTGTTGTCTGTGCGGGCCCCTTCGCGAGCAAGCCCGCTCCCACAGGGTGAACGCATTTCAAAATGTGGGAGCGGGCTTGCTCGCGAAGGGCGCGCCGCGGATCAATGCCCCATGAGCCAATGCTGATGCGGCCCCGGCAGCGTCCAGACCCCAAACAACATCACCAACAACCCACCCGCCATGCGCACGCTGCGTTTACGCAACAACGCCGTCACCCGCTCGGCCGCCAACCCGGTGGCAAGCAATACCGGCCAGGTGCCCAGCCCAAACGCCAGCATCAACAGCGCACTGTCCAGCGCATTGCCCTGGCTGGCCGACCACAGCAAGGTGCTGTAGACCAGGCCGCACGGCAGCCAGCCCCAGAGCGCGCCCAACAGCAGTGCTCGGGGCAGGCTCGACACCGGCAGCAGGCGGTTGGCCACCGGCTGGATATGTCGCCACAGGCCGCGACCGAGGCTTTCGATGCGCGTCAGCCCGCTCCACCAGCCGGCCAGGTACAGGCCCATGGCGATCAGCAGCAGGCCGGCGAGCACACGCATGAACATCGCTGCCGGGCTGTTGGCCACCGCCCAGCCGGCCAGGCCGATCAGCAGGCCGGCGGTGGCGTAGCTGAGAATGCGCCCCAGGTTGTAGGCCAGCAGCAGGCGAAAGCGTCGACTGCGTTGTTCCTTGGGGATGGCTAGCGTCAATGCGCCCATCAGGCCGCCGCACATGCCCAGGCAATGCCCGCCACCGAGCAGGCCGAGGATGAGCGCCGATACCAGCAGGGGCGCCAATTCAAGCATGGGGCGGCGCCTTGTCGTCGGGTTTGGGCGGGTGGCCGCTGGCCTCGTCGACTGCCGCGGTGTGGTTCGGGTCCTGGTCGTCGAACAGGATGCTGTGGGCCGGGCCGTCAAGGTCGTCGTACTGACCGCTGTCGACCGCCCAGAAAAAAATGTAGACGGCGATGGCCACGATCAACAGCGCGGCCGGAATCATCACGTAGAGAGCTGGCATCTGGACTCCATGCCCGCGCGGCTCAGGCCGGCAGCGGGCGGGTTGCTGGCGTGGTGCGGGCAGCCGGCGCGCTCGGCAGGCGAGTCAGGCGCAGGGCGTTGAGCACCACGGTCAACGAACTGATCGACATGCCGACTGCGGCCCATACTGGCGTGATCCAGCCGAGGGCGGCGAACGGCAACATGAGGCCATTGTACAGCCCGGCCCACAGCAAGTTCTCGATGATCACCCGACGGGTGCGTCGCGCCAGGCTGAAGGCTTGTACCAGGGCATCGAGGCGGTTGGACAGCAGCACCGCATCGGCGCTGGTTTTCGCCAGGTCCGTGGCCGAGCCCATGGCCACGCTGATATCGGCGGCGGCCAGTACCGGCACATCGTTGACCCCGTCACCGAGCATCAGCACCTTGCGGCCTTCCTTGTGCAGTTGTTGCAGGACCTGCAGCTTGTCGTCCGGGCGCAAGCCGCCGCGAGCCTCATCGATACCCAGTTCAGCCGCGACACTGGCGACCATCGGCGAGCTGTCGCCCGACAGCAACAAGGTACGCCAGCCGCGTGCCTTGCAGGCCGCCAGCAGGGCGGGGGCATCGGCGCGCAGACGGTCGTCGAGCACCAGCCACGCCAGCGGCCCCTGGCTATCGCCGAGCAGCAGCCATTGACCGGCTTCGTCCGGAATGGTTGGCACGGCAGCGCCGCTGAGTGCGCAGACAAAACCGGGCTGGCCGATGCGCAGGCGTTGAACGCCAACCCGCCCTTCGAGGCCAAGCCCCGGCGTGCTGTGAACGTCCTCGGCGGCGAGCGGCGCGCGTCCGAAAGCGCGGGCAATCGGGTGTTCGGAGCGGTTCTCCAGGGCCGCGGCGAGACTTAGGCACTGATCGCTGTCGAGGGCGCCGAGGGGGCGGATCGAACGCAGCGCCAGGCGACCTTCGGTGAGGGTGCCGGTCTTGTCGAAAATCACCGTGTCGATCTGGTTCAGGCCTTCCAGCACATGCCCGCGGGTCAACAACAATCCCAGCTTGTGCAGGGTGCCGGTGGCGGCGGTGAGGGCGGTGGGCGTCGCCAGGGACAGGGCGCAGGGGCAGGTCGCGACCAGCATCGCCAGCACGATCCAGAACGCCCGCGAAGGGTCCAGCTCCCACCACAGCAGGCCGATGGCGGCGGCGGCGATCAACGACAGCAGCAGGAACCACTGCGCGGCGCGATCGGCGATTTCCGCCAGGCGCGGTTTTTCCGCCTGGGCACGGTCGAGCAAGCGCACGATGGCAGAGAGGCGGGTGTCCTGGCCGAGGGCCAGGACTTCGACGGTCAACGGGCCTTCCACATTCAGGGTGCCGGCGGTGACGGCATCGCCCGGGGTGCGTGGTTGCGGCAGGTATTCGCCGGTCAGCAGCGATTCGTCGATGCTCGACCGACCGTCGAGGATCTTGCCGTCGGCCGGCAGGATCGCCCCGGGATGCACCAACACCTGATCGCCAACCCGCAGTTCGCTGAGCAGGATGCGCTCGCTCTGGCCGTCGCCACCCAGGCGCAGGCATGAAGCGGGAAGCAGGTTGACGAGCTGCGCGGTCGCGGCGGCGGTGCGTTCCCGGGCGCGCCGTTCCAGGTAGCGCCCGGCCAGCAGAAACAGCGCAAACATGCCGACCGCATCGAAATACAGCTCGCCGACCCCGGTGATCGAGGTCCAGATCCCGGCGATGTAGGCGCTGCCAATGGCCAGCGAAACCGACACGTCCATGGTCAGGTGCCGGGTGCGCAGATCGCGCATGGCGCCCTTGAAGAACGGCGCACAGCTGTAGAACACGATCGGCGTGGTCAGGAACAGCGCGACCCAGCGCAGGATGGTGTGCAGCTCGGGACTGAGGTCGATGTTGAATTCCGGCCAGGTGGCCATGGTCGCCATCATTGCCTGGAACCACAGCAGCCCGGCCACGCCGAGTTGGCGCAGGGCCCGGCGGTTTTCGCTGGCCAGTTGTTCGCTGGCGCGGTCGGCCTGGTAGGGATGGGCGGCGTAGCCGATGTGGCGCAGCTCGGCGAGCACTCGGCTCAGTGGCAATTGCGCGTCCGCCCAGCGTACATGCAGGCGATGGTTGGACAGGTTCAGCCGAGCTTCGGCAACGGCGGGCAAGGTGCGCAGGTGTTTCTCGATCAGCCAGCCACAGGCGGCGCAACTGATGCCTTCGATCAGCAGCGTGGTTTCAGCCAGTTCACCTTCGTGGCGAACGAAGGGCTGCTGCACGTCGACGCGGTCGTACAGCGCCAGTTCATCGACCAATTGCACAGGCAGCGCTTCGGGGTTGGCGGAGGTTTCGCTGCGATGCTGGTAATAGATTTCCAGCCCACCGGCGACGATGGCCTCGGCCACGGCCTGGCAGCCCGGGCAGCAGAATTCCCGTGACTCCCCGAGCACGATGGCGGTGTAGCGACTGCCGGGCGGGACGGGCAGGGCGCAGTGGTAGCAGGGGGTAGGAGTACTCATGAGCTGGAATCTATATCGTCCGGGAGAGCCCCATCGCTGGCAAGCCAGCTCCTACAGGAGTCACGCGATCCTGTAGGAGCTGGCTTGCCAGCGATGCGCGAAGCGCAGCTTTCTATTTCTTCAGGTCTTCCGCGCCTTGCAGCGGCTCGTCACCCAGCAGCAGCGCCTTGTCGTGGTTGACCAGTTCTTCCTCGAACATGCGCCAGATGTGGTCGTCCTGGCTGCCGAGCAATTCGATGAAGCGGCGGCCTTCGATCTTGTCGCTCAACTGGCCGATGTAGCGGCCCGTTTCGGTGTCGCTGCGGGTGAGGGTGATCTTGCGGTCCTTCTCCGGTTGCGTCGGCGAAATCAGGTTCAGTTCAAGCGTCGCAGGCTGGCTGTTGCCACTCAGGCGCAGGTCGACTTCACCGGTCACGTCATCCAGATGAATGCTGGCACGCATCAGCAGGGTCTGCGCCAGCAGTTCACGGTCCAGCGAACGGTTGATGCCTTTGCCGGCCTCGTAGTAGTTGTCGTTGACCAGGTTGTCCGGGTTCTTCACCGCGATGGTCACCATGGACAAGGTCAGGGTCACCGAGCAGGCCAGGATCCCGATGATGATCCACGGCCAAAGGTGCTTGTACCAGGGACTTGCGGCAGTTGCTGCGGGCATGATCACTTCTCTCAACGATTTTGTGGGCCGATGAATCGGCTCTTGGCTTCAACGTGGATGCTGGCATCGTCGGCGTCCTTGAGGATGAATTTCACCTCGTTGGTGCTCGACGGCAATTGTTCCGGCGCCACCGACAGTTCGACCGGCTGGCTGATGATGTCGCCAGCCGCCACCTTGATCTCGCGCCGGCCTTGCAGCTTGAGGTCCGGCAGGCCGGTGGCCTCGAGCACATAGCTGTGGTCGCGCTGGTCCTTGTTCATGATCTTCAGGCTGTAGACGTTCTCGATCCGGCCTTCAGCGTTTTCACGGTACAGCACGCGGTCCTTGCTGACGTCGAAACCGACCAGCGAACGCATGAAGAACGCGGTCACCAGCACGCCGATCATCGCCATCAGCACCACGGCATAGCCAATCAGGCGCGGGCGCAGTTTATGGGTTTTCTGCCCGGACAGGTTGTGCTCGGTGGTGTAGCTGATCAGGCCGCGCGGGTACTCCATCTTGTCCATGATCGCGTCGCAGGCATCGATGCATGCGGCGCAGCCAATGCACTCGATCTGCAGGCCGTCGCGGATGTCGATCCCGGTCGGGCAGACCTGGACGCACATGGTGCAATCGATGCAGTCGCCCAGGCCCTGGGCCTTGTAGTCGATGCCTTTCTTGCGCGGGCCACGGCTTTCGCCACGGCGCGGGTCGTAGGAGACGATCAGCGTGTCCTTGTCGAACATCACGCTCTGGAAACGTGCGTACGGGCACATGTAGATACACACCTGCTCACGCAGCCAGCCGGCATTGCCGTAAGTGGCGAGGGTGAAGAAACCGACCCAGAAATACGACCAGCCATCCGCCTGGCCCGTGAAGAACTCAATCACCAGTTCGCGAATCGGCGAGAAGTAGCCGACGAAGGTCATGCCGGTCACGAATCCGATCAGCAGCCACAGAGCGTGCTTGCTGAATTTGCGCAGGAACTTGTTGGCGCTCATCGGCGCCTTGTCGAGCTTGATGCGCTGGTTGCGGTCGCCCTCGGTGACCTTTTCGCACCACATGAAGATCCAGGTCCACACGCTTTGCGGGCAGGTGTAGCCGCACCAGACCCGGCCGGCGTACACCGTGATGAAGAACAGGCCGAAGGCGGCGATGATCAGCATGCCGGACAGCAGGATGAAATCCTGTGGCCAGAAGGTGGCACCGAAGATGAAGAACTTGCGCTCCGGCAGGTTCCACCAGACGGCCTGGTGCCCGCCCCAGTTGAGCCACACCGTACCGAAATACAACAGGAACAGGAAAGCGCCGCCCGCCATGCGCAAATTGCGAAACAGGCCGGTGAAGGCGCGGGTGTAGATTTTTTCCCTGGAGGCGTAGAGGTCGACGCTGTTGTTCGCGTTCTTGGCGGGCGGGGTGACGTCGTGTACCGGAATCTGGTTGCTCATCATTGCATCCCACGGCAGTGGAAAAATGCCTCGGTCAGTACGTGCCGACCGCGGTCAAAAAGAGGTGTCGCAGTGGCCCAATGATACGCCTGTCGCTCTAGCTCAAGGGTGCGACCTTTGGTCACGTTGGGAGAATTTAATCGATGGTGTAATGACTTGAATCAATTGACTTGAGAATTATGGACGGTTTTGTGACTGTCAGCGCTCAATCGGTCCATGGGTTGATCAACTGCACACCACTGGATTCAAAGTCGCTGACGTTGCGGGTGACCACGGTCAACCCATGGACCAGTGCCGTCGCGGCAATCAGGGAGTCTGCTTCGTTGGCGCAATCCGGAACGTGCAACCTGGCGCAGCGAAGCGCCACGGCGGCATCGATCGGCAGGATCCGGGCATCGAAAGCGGGAAGGACGTGGCGCTTGAGCCAGGTGCGCAAGACCTTTCCCTGGGCGGGATCGCGACGCTCCATGCGCAGGACCCCGGTCTCCAGTTCTTTCAAGGTAATGGCTGAAATGAACATGCGCGGTGCGATGATGCTTTTGGCCCAGGCGACGACATTGGCGTCAGCCTGGGGTTTGCGCAGCTCGGAAATCACATTGGTGTCGAGTAGATACATCAGGACAAATCCACGGGGCGGTGAGTGATCACGGCACGCTCGGTTTCGAACTCGATGTCTGCCGCTTCCGGCATGACCAACAGTTCGACGATATCGGCGCTGGTGCCGGTCAGTTTTTGGTAGTCCTCAATGCTTAGCAGTACATGCGCCGGTTTGCCTCGGTCAGTGATGAAAACCGGCCCCTCAAGCGTGGCTTTTTTGGCACCACTTGTGTCCTGGTTGAATTCACGGCTGGAAATAGTGGTGATGGCCATCATGCCTGCGCCTCCTGAATGTTCTGATGTAGCAACGTTACTACCTACTTGCGTGTCCCGCAACGTCGTCGTACGAACGCTCGACCGCCGGTCATTGTTCGACAGATAAAAAAAGGCCCCGTCAGATGACGGGGCCTCATTTGTTGCATCAAGCGTTTGCCTTACTGGGCATCTTCCGCCGGGGCCTTCTCGCCATGCGACAGGCTGTAGACGTACGCGGCCAGCAGGTGAACCTTGTCGTTGCCCTGCATCTGCTCTTGCGCAGGCATCTGGCCCTGACGGCCGTAACGGATGGTCTGCTGCAGTTGCGCGAAGCTCGAACCGTAGATGAACGCGGCCGGGTGGGTCAGGTTGGGCGCGCCCATCGCGGGGGTGCCTTTACCTTCCGGACCGTGGCACGCCACGCAGTTGGCCGCGAACAGTTTCTGCCCGGCAACCGGGTCGGCCTTGGTGCCTTCCGGCAGCTTGCGGCCGTCGAGGTTGGTCAGGACGAACGCGGCAACGTCCGCAACGCCTTGCTCGCCGATCACTTCAGCCCACGCCGGCATCACTGCGTGACGGCCACCCATGATGGTGGTCTTGATGGTTTGCGCTTCGCCGCCCCAGCGCCAGTCGGCGTCGGTCAGGTTAGGGAAGCCATAGGCGCCCTTGGCGTCGGAACCGTGGCAGACCGAGCAGTTGGAAGCGAACAGGCGGCCGCCCATTTTCAGCGCCTGTGGATCCTTGGCCACTTCTTCGATCGGCATGGAAGCGAATTTGGCGAAGATCGGCCCGAACTTGGCGTCCGACCGGGCCATTTCCTTTTCCCACTCATGAACGCCGGTCCAGCCGGTCTGGCCGTTGGCGAACGCGGTCTGCTTCTCGTTATCCAGGTAGTTGTAACCCGGCAGCAGGCCTTTCCAGTTGCCCAGGCCCGGGTACAGCACCAGGTAACCCAGGGCGAAGATGATGGTGCCCACGAACAGCATGAACCACCATTTCGGCAGGGGGTTGTCGTACTCCTCGATCCCGTCGAAGGAGTGGCCAACCGTCTCTTCGGTCGCCTCGGTGCGCTGGCCCTTGCGGGTCGACAGCAACAGCCAGGTCAGGGAAAAGATCGTACCGAGACTGAGGACTGTGACATACAGACTCCAGAATGTAGTCATTCTTTGTTACTCCTAGAAGCTTGCTCGACGTGCTTGATGGCTTCGGGATCATCCGCGAAAGGCAGCAAGGTAGCGTCTTCGAACTCCGACTTGCGCTTGGGGCTGAATACCCACAACGCCAGACCGACGAAGGCCACCATCACGACTACGGTGCCCAGGCCACGAATCATCCCGATATCCATTTAGATCACCGTTTGCTTTTGATGATGGTGCCCAGGCCTTGCAGATAGGCCACCAGCGCGTCCATTTCGGTTTTGCCCTTCACAGCATCCTGTGCACCGGCGATGTCTTCGTCGGTGTAGGGAACGCCGAGCGTACGCAAGACTTCCATTTTCTTGGCGGTGTCCTTGCCGTCGAGCTTGTTTTCCACGAGGAACGGGTAGGCCGGCATTTTCGACTCAGGCACCACGTTGCGCGGGTTGTACAAGTGCGCACGCTGCCAGTCATCGGAGTACCGACCACCGACACGGGCCAGGTCCGGACCGGTACGCTTGGAACCCCACAGGAACGGGTGGTCCCACACGCTTTCACCGGCGACCGAGTAGTGGCCGTAACGTTCGGTTTCAGCACGGAACGGGCGGATCATCTGCGAGTGGCAGCTGACGCAACCGTTGGCGATGTAGACGTCGCGGCCTTCCAGTTCAAGGGCTGGGCGGGGCTTCATGCCCTCGACCGGCTTGTTGGTGACATCCTGGAAAAACAGCGGAACGATCTGGGTCAGGCCGCCGACACTGACGGCGATAACCATGAAGAAGGCCAGCAGGCCAATGTTCTTCTCGACTGCTTCATGCTTCATCAGTGAGCTCCAACTACAGCAATCTGTTCGGCAGCTTCAGCTTCTGCCGGGTTCGAGGCACGTACGGTACGCCATACGTTGTAGGCCATGAACAGCATGCCGGTGGCGAAGAACGCACCGCCCAGGGCACGCACGATGAAGCCAGGGTGGCTGGCCTGCAGTGCTTCGACGAACGAGTAGGTGAGGGTGCCGTCGTCGTTGATTGCACGCCACATCAGGCCCTGGGTGATGCCGTTTACCCACATCGAAGCGATGTACAGCACGGTACCGATGGTCGCGAGCCAGAAGTGCGTGTTGATCAGGCCGATGCTGTGCATCTGCACGCGACCGAACAGTTTCGGGATCATGTGGTAGATCGCGCCGATCGAGATCATCGCGACCCAGCCGAGCGCGCCGGCGTGTACGTGGCCGATGGTCCAGTCGGTGTAGTGCGACAGCGAGTTGACGGTCTTGATCGCCATCATCGGACCTTCGAAGGTCGACATGCCGTAGAACGCCAGGGACACCACCAGGAACCGCAGGATCGGGTCGGTGCGCAGCTTATGCCAGGCGCCCGACAGGGTCATCATGCCGTTGATCATGCCGCCCCAGCTTGGCGCCAGCAGGATGATCGACATGGCCATGCCCAGGGACTGGGCCCAGTCTGGCAGTGCGGTGTAGTGCAGGTGGTGCGGGCCGGCCCAGATGTAGAGGGTGATCAGCGCCCAGAAGTGCACGATGGACAGGCGATAGGAGTAGATCGGACGCTCGGCCTGTTTCGGCACGAAGTAGTACATCATCCCCAGGAAGCCCGTGGTCAGGAAGAAACCTACGGCGTTGTGGCCGTACCACCACTGGATCATCGCGTCAGTCGCGCCCGAGTAGGCCGAATAGGACTTGAACAGGCTGACCGGCAGCGACATGTGGTTGACGATGTGCAGCATTGCGGTCACGACGATGAAGGCGCCGTAGAACCAGTTGCCCACATAGATGTGCTTGGTCTTGCGCTTGACGATGGTGCCGAAGAACACCAGACCGTAGGTGACCCAGACGATGGCCAGCAGAATAGCCAGGGGCCATTCCAGCTCAGCGTATTCCTTGGTGGTGGTGTAACCCAGCGGCAAGGTAACGATGGCGCCGACGATCACCGCTTGCCAACCCCAGAAGGTGAAGGCCGCGAGGCTGTCGGAAATCAGTCGCGTTTGGCAGGTTCGCTGCACGACGTAATAGGAAGTGGCAAACAGTGCACAACCACCGAAGGCGAAAATCACCAGGTTGGTGTGCAACGGGCGCAGGCGTCCAAAGCTCGTCCAGGGCAGACCGAAGTTCAATTCCGGCCAGACCAGTTGCGAGGCGATGAAGACACCGAGCCCCATGCCAAGGATCCCCCAGACCACCGTCATGATGGCGAACTGGCGGACTACCTTATAGTTATAAGCAGTCGGACTGATTGCTGTGCTCATTCTAAGGTTCCACGGTTTGGGTGTTTTATTAGGATTAAAAATCGGCCGCAAGTATGTAGAAAGCAGGGGGTCATTGCAACGCGCCATGACCTGGGTCAATGCGTTCAAATGCTGATTCTGCGGCCTTTCCATGCGCCGCGTAGGGTCAAAATTGGCCTCGGACAAAATGTCGCAGGGAACGGAAAATGCGAGGGGGTTCAGGTCCCTTGTAACGGGGTGTGTTGAAAAGGCCTGGTCGGCCGACCGACGGCATTTGGCACGACAGCCGGTATCTACCTGCCTTTGCGGCCTTTCAATCAGCCGATTCGGTGAACACATCGCGCAAGCAAGACCTGGAACCGGCACGGGCCAGTCCGCATCGACCAAGCGTAGACCCGAATCCGGGGATACGAAAGGTGAGGTTGGAGAGGGTGCGACAATGGGTCGCAAAGGGGCGGGGAACTACCGCATCCGAAAGAATGCGGCAGTAGGGGGATTGCGAACTATTACTTTTTGCCTTCGACTTGCAGGTTTTCTGTATTCAATCCATGCGACAGGCTGTACACATAAGCTGCAAGCAACTGTACTTTATCGTTGCCGAGCAACTCGTTCTGCGCCGGCATGTGGCCCTGGCGACCGTGGCGGATGGTCTGCTCGAGCTGGGTCAGGCCAGTGCCGTAGATAAAACCCGCCGGGTGCGTCAGGTTCGGCGCGCCCATGGTTGCGGTGCCCTGGCCGTTGGCCCCGTGACAGGCGGTGCAGGTGCTGCTGAAGGCTTGTTGTCCGGCTTGCAGGTCAACCTTGCTGTCCGCCGACAAGGGCAACCCGGCCAGTTCGTGGCGGACATAGGCGGCGACGTTCTTCACTCCCGCTTCGCCGAGGATTTCACCCCAGGCCGGCATCGCCGCCATGCGTCCACCCAGGATGGTGGTCTTGATGGTGTCGGCGTCGCCGCCCCAGCGCCAGTCGCTGTCCGCCAGGTTGGGGAAGCCGTACGCGCCCTTGGCATCCGAGCCGTGGCACACCGAGCAGTTGGAGGCGAACAGGCGGCCACCCATTTTCAGCGCTTGCGGGTCCCTGGCCACTTCCTCCACCGGCATGGCGGCGAATTTGGCGAAGATCGGCCCGAATCGGGCGTCCGCGCGGTCCATCTCCTTTTCCCACTCATGCACGCCGGTCCAGCCGTTGGCGTAGCCGGGCAGGATGCCTTTCCAGTTGCCCAGGCCGGGATAGAGGATCAGGTAACCGACGGCGAACACCAGGGTGCCGGCGAACAGCATGAACCACCATTGCGGCAACGGGTTGTCGTACTCCTCGATGCCGTCGAAGCTGTGGCCCATGGTCTGGTCGACACTGCCCTTGGTTTCGCCCTTGCGGGTGCCGATCAGCAGCCAGGTCAGGCCGATCAGGCTGCCGATGGTCAGTACGCAGATCCACGTACTCCAGAAAGTGGTCATGGCCGGGTGCTCCTTGTGGCGGATTCTTCGGGGATCTCGGGGTGTGGCTCATCGGCGAACGGCAGCAGGCGCGCTTCGGCGAATTGCGCGCTGCGCTTGCCGTTGAACACCCACAGCGTCAGGCCGACGAAGGCCACGAACACCACGACCGTGCCCAGGCCGCGGATCATTCCAGTGCTCATTTCAACGACCATGGCTCACCTCTTGCTCTTGATCGCAGTGCCCAGCACTTGCAGGTAGGCGACCAGTGCGTCCATCTCGGACTTGCCCTTGAGCGACTCGGCCGCGCTTGCGATGTCGTCGTCGGTGTAGGGCACGCCCAGGGTGCGCATGGTCTTGAGCTTGGTTTCGGTGTGGCCACTGTCGACCGCGTTGGCTACCAGCCACGGGTAGGCCGGCATCTTCGATTCCGGCACCACGTTGCGTGGGTTGTACAAGTGCGCGCGGTGCCAGTCATCGGAGTACCGCGCACCCACCCGGGCCAGGTCCGGGCCGGTGCGTTTCGAGCCCCAGAGAAACGGGTGATCCCAGACGCTTTCGCCGGCCACCGAGTAGTGCCCATAGCGTTCGGTCTCGGCGCGAAACGGGCGGATCATCTGCGAATGGCAGCCGACACAGCCTTCGCGGATATAGATGTCGCGGCCTTCCAGCTGAAGTGCGGTGTAGGGCTTCATGCCTTCCACCGGTTTGTTGGTCACATCCTGGAAGAACAGCGGGACGATCTGGGTCAGGCCGCCGATGCTCACGGCCAGGATCATCAGCAGCAGCAACAGGCCGACGTTTTTCTCGATAGTTTCGTGTTTCATGGCGGACTCCTCAGGCCATCTGCGCGGCAGCGGCGGCTTCGGCAGGCTGCGAGGCCCGCACGGTGCGCCAGGTGTTGTAGGCCATCAGCAACATGCCGCTGAGGAAGATCGCCCCGCCCACCAGCCGCACGACGAAGCCAGGGTGGCTGGCCACCAGGGTTTCGACGAAGGAGTAGGTCAGCGTGCCGTCCTCGTTCACCGCACGCCACATCAGGCCCTGGGCGATGCCGTTGACCCACATCGAGGCGATGTACAGCACGGTGCCAATGGTGGCGAGCCAGAAGTGCGCGTTGATCAGGCCGATGCTGTGCATCTGCGCGCGACCGAAGATTTTCGGGATCATGTGGTACAGCGCGCCGATGGAAATCATCGCTACCCAGCCGAGCGCGCCGGCGTGAACGTGGCCGATGGTCCAGTCGGTGTAGTGGGAGAGGGCGTTGACCGTCTTGATCGCCATCATCGGCCCTTCGAAGGTCGACATGCCGTAGAACGCCAGCGACACCACCAGGAAGCGCAGGATCGGATCGCTGCGCAACTTATGCCAGGCGCCCGACAGGGTCATCATGCCGTTGATCATCCCGCCCCAGCTCGGTGCCAGCAGGATCAGCGACATCACCATGCCCAGCGACTGCGCCCAGTCCGGCAGCGCGGTGTAGTGCAGGTGGTGGGGCCCCGCCCAGATGTACAGGGTGATCAGCGCCCAGAAGTGCACGATCGACAGGCGATAGGAATACACCGGGCGCTCGGCCTGTTTCGGCACGAAGTAATACATCATCCCGAGGAAACCGGCGGTGAGGAAAAAGCCCACGGCGTTGTGGCCGTACCACCATTGCACCATCGCGTCGGTGGCGCCGGAGTACAGCGAGTACGACTTGGTGAAGCTGACTGGCAACTCCATGTTGTTGACGATGTGCAAGATCGCCACGGTGACGATGAACGCACCGAAGAACCAGTTACCGACGTAGACGTGCTTGGTCTTGCGCTGCATGATGGTGCCGAAGAACACCACGGCGTAGGCGACCCAGACGATGGTGATCAGGATGTCGATCGGCCATTCCAGCTCGGCGTATTCCTTGGAACTGGTGTAGCCCAGCGGCAGGCTGATGGCCGCCAGCAGGATCACCAGCTGCCAGCCCCAGAAACAGAACGCTGCGATTTTCGGCGCAAACAGCTTGGCCTGGCAGGTGCGTTGCACCGAATAGAACGAACTGGCGAACAGGGCGCAGCCGCCGAAGGCGAAGATCACCGCGTTGGTGTGCAACGGGCGCAGGCGACCGAAGCTGGTCCAGGGCAAATTGAAGTTGAGTTCGGGCCAGACCAACTGGGCAGCGAGAAAAACCCCGAGCCCCATGCCGACGATGCCCCATACCACCGTCATAATGGCGAATTGGCGGACCACCTTATAGTTGTAGGCGGTACTGATAGAAGTGTTCATGGTTCCCCATCCACGGTTCAGCCCAAGTGTGCCAGCGCACCCTTCGGCCGGAGTTATAGGCAGACTAAAAGCGAGGCAAGCATGGACAAAGGGCACAAGGCCGGTATTGACGGGGATCAATGGGCGAAGTGCGTGCACGAACATGGATGGCTGTGGGATGCGGCTTCGGGCAAGGCCTCGGCGACCCTGATCCTGGCTCACGGCGCAGGCGCGCCGATGAACAGCGACTGGATGAGCGACATGGCTCAACGCCTTGCCGTCCACGGCGTCAACGTGCTGCGCTTCGAGTTTCCCTACATGGCGCAACGTCGGCTCGATGGCAGCAAACGCCCGCCCAATCCTGCGGCAAAACTGCAGGAGTGCTGGCGGGAGGTGTACGGCGAAGTGCGACGTCATGTCACTGGGCCGCTGGCCATTGGCGGCAAGTCCATGGGCGGGCGCATGGCCAGTTTGCTCGCTGATGAGCTGGGCGCGGACTCGCTGGTGTGCCTGGGCTATCCGTTTTACGCGGTGGGCAAACCGGAGAAACCACGGGTCGAGCATTTGGCTGGATTGAAGACGCGAACGTTGATTGTGCAAGGGGAGCGGGATGCGTTGGGCAATCGGGAGGCGGTGGAGGGGTATGCGTTATCGCCGAGTATCGAGGTTTTTTGGTTGGCGGCAGGGGATCATGATTTGAAGCCGTTGAAGGCTTCGGGGTTTACCCATGAGCAGCATTTGGCGGCGGCGGCGAGCCGGGTGGCTGAATTTCTTCGGTGAGATTCCCGCCAGCAGCCATGGCCTCTTCGCTGGCAAGCCAGCTCCTACAGGTTTTGTTGTGCAACGCAGACCCCTGTAGGAGCTGGCTTGCCAGCGATGAGGCCCTGTCAGGCAACATCACTTTCACAGGGGCAACAAAAAACCCGAAAGCTCTCGCAATCCGGGTTTTGTTTTTCCAGCATCAATCAGCGGTTGAACCGCTCCACCAACGAGTATTGCGTGTTGGCCGTCTTGGTCAGCTCTTCACTCAACAACGCCGAGTTCTGCGCCTGTTCCGAGGTCTGGTCCGCCAGTGCCGAAATGTTGCTGATGTTGCGGCTGATTTCTTCGGCCACGGCGCTTTGTTCTTCGGTCGCGGCGGCGATCTGGGTGGTCATGTCGGTGATGTTGGCCACCGCCTCGCTGATCCCCACCAGGGCCTGGTCCGCTTCCAGCACGCGCGCCACGCCTTCTTCAGCCTGGCGATGCCCGGCTTCCATGGTCTGCACCGCGGTGCCGGCGGTTTGCTGGAGCTTGGCGATCAGGGCGTGGATCTGCCCGGTGGATTCGCTGGTGCGTTGGGCCAGTTGGCGCACTTCGTCAGCGACCACCGCAAAACCACGCCCCATCTCGCCGGCACGCGCCGCTTCGATGGCCGCGTTCAGTGCCAGCAGGTTGGTCTGGTCGGCGATGCCCTTGATCACGTCGACCACGCCGCCGATTTCGTTGCTGTCCTTGGCCAGTTGGGTCACGGTCGCACCGGTTTCCCCCACCACCACCGACAGGCGCTGAATGGCTTCGCGGGTTTCCCCGGCGATGTCGCGGCCGCGGCCGGTCAGGCGATTGGCTTGCTGGGTGGCGTCGGCGGTGCGCTGCACGTGGCTGGCGACTTCCTGGGTGGTGGCGGCCATCTGGTTGACGGCGGTGGCCACCTGTTCGGTTTCCACGCGCTGGCGTTCCAGGCCGCTGGAGCTGTCGTGTGCCAGGGCGTCGGACTGTTTGGCCTGGTCGGTCAGGTGCTCGGCAGTGTCCTGCAGACGGGTCAGGCAGGTTTTCAGGCGCGCTTCCTGGCTGAGGATCGACATCTCCAGGCGTGCCTGGGCGCCGCGGCTGTCGGTGTACATCTGCGCGATCAGCGGGTCCGACGTGGTTTGCTCGGCCAGGCGTAGCAAGCGCTTGAGGCCGCGTTGCTGCCAGCTCAGGCCCAGCAGGCCCAACGGCACCGACAGACCGGCTGCCAGGGCAAAGCCCCACTGCGAGTTCAGCGAAGCGCCGATCATGAAGCTCAACTGGCTGACCAGAATGAAGGGCAGCCAGTCCTGCAGGACCGGCAACCATTTATCGGTCGAAGGGATGGCCGACTTGCCCTGGTTGATGCGTTGGTAGAGCGCTTCGGCACGGCGAATCTGTTCCGCGGTGGGTTTGACCCGCACCGACTCGTAACCGATCACCTGATTGCCTTCGAAGATCGGTGTCACATAGGCGTTAACCCAATAGTGGTCACCGTTCTTGCAGCGATTCTTGACAATGCCCATCCATGGCAAGCCTTGTTTGAGTGTCGCCCACATGTGCGCGAACACCGCGGCCGGCACGTCGGGGTGACGGACCAGGTTATGCGGCGCACGGATCAGTTCCTCACGAGAAAATCCGCTGATCTCGACGAAAGCGTCGTTGCAGTAGGTGATCATGCCCTTGGCATCGGTGGTGGAGATCAACCGTTGCTGGGCCGGGAAGGTCCGTTCGCGTTGTGTAATTGGCTGGTTGTTACGCATGGCTATTTAATCCGCAAGGCTCTAAGTGCTGTATCGGCCTCATTAGCGATTTGTTGAAATTATTTTTCGATAATCAATGGCACGTCGCAAAATGACCCTCGCGTCAGCCGGTCATCGGGTACGTGAACAATCCGAAGTGCAGCAGGTTCAAACCAAAGTGGGTGGCGATGGCGGCCGCCAGGCCGCCGAAGCGATACGCCAGTCCATAGCCCATGCCCGCCAGACTAGCCAGCACTACCCATTCCCAGCCGGCGCCCCAATGCGCGAGCCCGAACAGCAGCGAAGCGACCAGCAGGGCAAAGTGCTCGCCGTGGGGCAGGTGGGCGAAGCGCCGGCTCAGGCCGCCTTGCAGGTAGCCGCGAAACATGGCTTCCTCCACCAGCGTCACCAGCAGGAGGTTGTTATTGAGCCACAGCCATGCTTGCGCCGGCCATTTTGGTGACCACTCCACGATGCCCAGCAACCAGGCGGCCGCTAGCGTGACAAATGCGGTCATGCTCAACGCCAAAGCGCTCGCCTTTACAATTTGAGCGAGCGAGTGTCGACCGACGATCCATGGGCAAACGAGTAGTAGCCAGAAACCGATCAGCGGTTTGTCCAGATTGAGGTTCATTGAAAAGGGGGCGGCGTTCTCGGTAAAACGAACCTGGTCGATTATCCTGGCGTTGTAAAACCCCGGCCACCAATGGAGGGCAAGGGTGAGGCTCAGGAAAATGAACAGGGCATGGCCGAGGTATTGACCGTAGTGAAAGCGTTGTTGCCGGACGGCAAAGCCGGCGAGCAGCAAGAGGATGAAAACAGTGCTCGCATGAACGGTCAGTTGACCATAGGTGAGCGCCAGGACGTACCCGGCAGACAGGAGTGTCAGGTACGGCCAGGGCAATACGAGCATGAACGGCTCCTTGTTTTGGCGGCTTTTGGCAGATTCGTCAACCGGGCGGCCGTCATCGCTGGCAAGCCAGCTCCCACAGGGGCCTGAATACATTCGAAATCAGGGAGATAAACTATCGGAACCAAAGGTCGTGCCGGGGAGCATCAGCACAGGGTCGAGATTCAATGAACGGCAGAGGACCTTGGGACAGGAACTCGATCAAACCTGGAAACCTCTTTGATCCAGAATCGACGGTATTCAGTCTGGTCTGGCGCCAGCGGCTTGTGGCTTGACCAGGCGTGCCCTGTTTTCAAGCTTTCGCGATAAGCCTCCCACTCTTTTTCCTCGGCGATTTCCTTCGCCCTTTTCTTGTCATCGAACCAACCAAGAACATACACCTCGCCTTGATCAATGCCGTGCTCGATCAATAGATAAATCTCTTTCATACGCTAAACCCGTAACGACAAATTTTAAAATACCCTATCACAGCGTATTGCCCTGACTATCGGCAGGGGTTTCCATTTCTTGAGCTTATGCGTTATCACTGGGTCCCAAGTAGTTTTCGGTTGAAATATCAGGCCATCCAATTTGGGGGCGGGTCGTAAGGGGCTTCAGGCGCCGGTACCGAGGTGACGGCGCTTGAAGCATCAACACTTTTAGTCACGCGGTTACGACGCAATCAATTGCCGCAGCACGTAATGCAAGATCCCCCCCGCCTTGAAGTACTCCACCTCATTGAGCGTATCAATCCGGCACAGCACTTCGATTTTTTCCCGGTTGCCGTTTTCGCGGGTGATGACCAGGGTCAGGTTCATCCGCGGGGTCAGTTCGACGCCGGTCAGGCCGAGGATGTCCAGGGTTTCGCGGCCGGTCAGGTTCAGGCTCTTGCGGTTCTGGTCGAGCTTGAACTGCAGTGGCAGCACGCCCATGCCCACCAGGTTGGAGCGGTGGATGCGTTCGAAGCTTTCGGCGATGACGGCCTTGATGCCCAGCAGGTTGGTGCCCTTGGCGGCCCAGTCGCGGCTGGAGCCGGTGCCGTATTCCTGGCCGGCGATGACTACCAGCGGGGTGCCGGAGGCCTGGTAGCGCATGGCGGCGTCGTAGATTGGCAGTTTTTCGCCGGTGGGGATGTAGTAGGTGTTGCCGCCTTCTTCGCCGTGGAGCATTTCGTTGCGAATGCGGATGTTGGCGAAGGTGCCGCGCATCATCACCTGGTGGTTGCCGCGGCGTGAGCCGTAGGAGTTGAAGTCGCGCGGTTCCACGCCTTTTTCCCGCAGGTACTGGCCTGCCGGGCTGTCGGCCTTGATGTTGCCGGCGGGGGAGATGTGGTCCGTGGTCACCGAGTCGCCGAGCAGGGCGAGGATGCGCGCGCCGCTGACGTCCTTGACCACCGGTGGCGGGCCGCCGATGTCGTCGAAGAAGGGCGGATGCTGGATGTAGGTCGAGTCGTCCTGCCAGACGTAGGTGGCGGCTTGCGGCACTTCGATGGCTTGCCATTGTTCGTCGCCGGCGAACACTTCGGCGTATTCCTTGTGGAACATGGCGGTGTTGACCCGTTCGACCGCCTCGGCGATTTCCTGGCTGCTGGGCCAGATGTCGCGCAGGTACACCGGCTGGCCGTTCTGGTCTTCGCCCAGGGGTTCGCGGCTGAGGTCGATGCGCACGGTGCCGGCCAGGGCGTAGGCGACCACCAGCGGCGGGGAGGCCAGCCAGTTGGTTTTCACCAGCGGATGGACCCGGCCTTCGAAGTTGCGGTTGCCCGACAGCACCGAGGCCACGGTCAGGTCGGCCTTCTGGATGGCTTTTTCGATGGGCTCCGGCAGGGGGCCGGAGTTGCCGATGCAGGTGGTGCAGCCATAACCGACCAGGGCAAAACCCAGGGCGTCGAGGTACTGCGTCAGGTCGGCCGCCTTGTAGTAGTCGGTGACCACTTTGGAGCCTGGGGCCAGCGAGCTTTTTACCCAGGGTTTGCGGCGCAGGCCTTTCTCCACGGCTTTTTTCGCCAGCAGCCCGGCCGCCATCATCACGCTCGGGTTGGAGGTGTTGGTGCAGGAGGTGATGGCGGCGATTACCACCGCGCCGTTTTTCAGGCGAATGGTCTGGCCTTCGAATTCATAATCCACTTCGCCGGCCATGTCCGCATTGCCCACCGCCACACCGCCGCCGCCTTCGCTTTCCAGGCGGCCTTCTTCCTTGCTGGTGGGTTTGAGTTGCAAGCCGATGAAGTCGCTGAACGCTTGCGCGACGTTCGGCAGCGAGACGCGGTCTTGCGGGCGCTTGGGGCCGGCGAGGCTGGCTTCGACGCTGGCCAGGTCCAGGGCCAGGCTGTCGGTGAAGTGCGGTTCCTTGCCCGGCAGGCGCCACAGGCCCTGGGCCTTGCTGTAGGCCTCGACCAGCTTGACCGTGGCGTCGGGTCGGCCGGACAGGCGCAGGTAGCTCAGGGTTACGTCGTCCACCGGGAAGAAGCCGCAAGTGGCGCCGTACTCCGGCGCCATGTTGGCGATGGTCGCGCGGTCGGCCAGGGGCAGGTCGGCCAGGCCGTCGCCGTAGAACTCGACGAATTTGCCGACCACGCCTTTCTTGCGCAGCATTTGGGTGACGGTCAGCACCAGGTCGGTGGCGGTGATGCCTTCCTTGAGTTTGCCGGTGAGCTTGAAGCCGATCACTTCGGGAATCAGCATCGATACCGGTTGACCGAGCATCGCCGCTTCGGCTTCGATCCCGCCGACGCCCCAGCCGAGTACGCCGAGGCCGTTGATCATGGTGGTGTGGGAGTCGGTGCCGACCAGGGTGTCGGGGAAGGCGTAGGTGCGGTCGTCTTCGTCCTTGGTCCAGACGGTGCGGCCCAGGTATTCTAGGTTGACCTGATGGCAGATGCCGGTGCCCGGTGGCACCACGCTGAAGTTGTCGAAGGCGCTCTGGCCCCAGCGCAGGAAGGCGTATCGCTCGCCGTTGCGCTGCATCTCGATGTCGACGTTCTGTTCGAAGGCGCTGCTGGTGGCAAATTTGTCGACCATCACCGAGTGGTCGATCACCAGGTCCACCGGCGACAGCGGGTTGATGCGCTGCGGGTCGCCGCCGGCCTTGGCCATCGCCGCACGCATGGCGGCCAGGTCGACCACGGCGGGCACGCCGGTGAAGTCCTGCATCAGCACCCGCGCCGGGCGGTACTGGATTTCGCGGTCGGAGCGGCGCTCCTTGAGCCAGGCGGCAATGGCCTTGAGGTCGGCGCTGGTGACGGTCTTGGCGTCTTCCCAGCGCAGCAGGTTTTCCAGCAGCACCTTGAGCGACATGGGCAGCGCGTCGAGGTCGCCCAGGCTCTTGGCGGCCTCCGGCAGGCTGTAATAGTGGTAGGTCTTGTCGTCGACTTGCAGGGTTTTAAGGGTCTTCAGGCTATCGAGGGACGGCATTACGGTCACTCCTTTGAGTCCGCACGGCTACGGACAGAGGGAACGGGCAGAGCACTAAACCTAGCCCTGTTTTAAGTAGCTGGCTAATAACTGGACTCTATGGACAGACCCCAGGTTCCGAACTCGGCTATCATGCGCCGGTTTTCGTGACAGGCTTTGCTGTAGAGCAAGCCTGGGCATCGCGCAGTGGCTGAATGTCTCGCCATCTGCCCAGGAGTAAGAATGAACACCCTCTTTATGCATTGCCGGCCGGGCTTCGAAGGCGAAGTCTGTTCCGAGATTTCCGACCTCGCCGCACAACTGAACGTGGCCGGTTATGCCAAGGCCAAGGCTGCCACTGCCTGCGCTGAATTTGTCTGCACCGAAGAAGACGGCGCCGAGCGCCTGATGCGTGGCCAGCGTTTCGCCAACCTGATCTTCCCGCGCCAATGGGCCCGGGGGATCTTCATCGATCTGCCGGAAAGCGATCGCATCAGCGTGCTCCTCGCGCACCTGGCGGATTTCCCGACCTGCGGCAGCCTGTGGCTGGAAGTGGTCGACACCAATGATGGCAAGGAGCTGTCGAATTTCTGCAAGAAGTTCGAAGGCCCGCTGCGCAAGGCGCTGACCGGCGCCGGCAAGCTGGTGGACGATGCGAGCAAGCCGCGCTTGTTGCTGACGTTCAAGAGCGGCCGTGAAGTGTTTGTTGGCCTGGCGGAGTCGAACAACTCGGCGATGTGGCCGATGGGCATTCCGCGCCTGAAATTCCCCCGCGAGGCGCCGAGCCGTTCGACCTTGAAGCTCGAAGAGGCCTGGCACCACTTCATCCCGCGCGATCAGTGGGACGAGCGTCTGCACAGCGACATGACCGGCGTCGACCTGGGTGCAGCCCCTGGCGGCTGGACCTGGCAGCTGGTCAACCGCGGCATGCTGGTGACCGCCATCGATAATGGCCCGATGGCTGAAAGCCTGATGGACACCGGCCTGGTGCAGCACCTGATGGCCGACGGGTTCACCTTCAAGCCCAAGCAGCCGGTGGACTGGATGGTCTGCGACATCGTCGAGAAGCCGGCCCGCAACGCGGCGATGCTGGAGGAGTGGATCGGCGAGGGGCATTGCCGCGAGGCGGTGGTCAACCTCAAGTTGCCGATGAAACAGCGGTATGCCGAGGTGAAGCGCTTGCTCGAACGCATCGCCGACGGCTTCAAGGCGCGGGGGATCAAGGTCGAAATCGGCTGCAAGCAGCTGTACCACGACCGTGAAGAAGTGACCTGCCACCTGCGTCGGCTGGACGTGAAAAAACCCAAGTCCCGCTGATAAGCGTGGCTCCCCCTGTAGGAGCAAGCTTGCTCGCGATGGAGGTCAACGATGACGCGGGAAGCCTGATACCCCGCGGTGCCCTCGGGTTTTTCGCGAGCAAGCTCGCTCCTACAGGGGGGGTGGCGTAATGCCGCAGATGACCGAACACCCGGCAATGGGCGACAATGCCGGCAAGTTTCAGGAGTGAATCATGAGTGAATTGCTTGATACGCCGGTAGACGGCACCCTCGACGCCACCGGTCTCAATTGTCCGGAGCCGGTGATGATGCTGCACCAGCATATCCGTGACCTGGTGCCCGGTGGCCTGCTCAAGGTGATCGCCACCGATCCGTCGACCCGCCGCGACATCCCCAAGTTCTGCGTGTTTCTTGACCATGAACTGGTGGGGCAGCATGAAGACGCCGGCACCTATCTCTACTGGATTCGCAAAAAATCCGGCTGACCCAAAAATCCCTGTAGGAGCGAGCTTGCTCGCGATGGACCTGAGGGCAACGCGGGCATTCTGAAAGCCAGCGTCATCGTTGACGACCATCGCGAGCAAGCTCGCTCCTACAAGGTTATTTCAGGCTGGTGCGGATGCGCTTGCGCGCACTGCGCGTCAGGCGGATCGACAGCATCAGCGCCGCGCAGCTCAGGCCGACGATCAAGCCCTGCCACAGGCCGCTCGGGCCGCTTGGCGTGCCGAACCAGTCGGTCAGGCCCAAGGCATAGCCCACCGGCAAGCCGATGCCCCAGTAGGCGAACAGCGTCAGGATCATCGTCACCCGGGTGTCCTGATAGCCGCGCAATGCACCGGCGGCCGTGACCTGGATCGCGTCGGAAAACTGGAACAGCGCCGAATACACGATCAGCATCGCCGCCACCCTGATCACCGTCGGGTCCGCCGTGTAGATGGTTGCGATGTGCTCGCGCAGCAACAGCATCAGGCTCGCCGAGAGGCACGCGTACGCCAGCGCCGTGCCCATGCCGACGCCCGCGGCGAAGCGCGCTTCCCGGGGTTGCTCGCGCCCCAGCGCCTGGCCGACGCGCACGGTCACGGCCATGCCCAGGGAATAGGGGATCATGAACACCAGCGAGCTGAAGTTCAGGGCGATCTGGTGCCCGGCGACCACGGTGGCGCCGAGGCTGCCGATCAACAGGGCGATCACCGCGAAGATGCTCGACTCGGCGAACACGGCAATGCCGATGGGCAGGCCGATGCCCAGCAGGCGCTTGATCACCGACCATTGCGGCCAGTCGAAACGGCTGAACAGCTGGCTCGACTGGTACGCCGGCGCCCAGCGCTCCCAGCCGGCCATGCCCAGGGCCATCACCCACATCACGATCGCCGTGGCCCAGCCGCAACCGACGCCGCCCATGGCCGGCACACCGAAGTGGCCATAGATGAATACGTAGTTCAGCGGAATGTTCAGCGCCAGGCCGCACAGGCCCAGCACCATCGCCGGGCGGGTGCGCCCCAGGCCATCACTGAAGCAGCGCAGCACATGGTAGAGCGCGACCGCCGGCAGGCCGCTCGCGATGCCGTGCAGGTACTGCATGCAGGGGCCGATCAGTTCGGGATCGACCTTCATCACGCGCAAGACCGGTTCGGCACACAGCAGCAGGCCGGTCGCGATCAGGCCCACCACCAGGGCCAGCCACAGCGCCTGGCGCACGATCGGACCGATCTCGCCGTGGGTTCCGGCACCGAAGCGCTGGGCGACTTTCGGCGTGGTTGCAAGCAAAGTGCCCGTCATCAGCAGGAACACCGGCACCCAGATCGAGTTGCCCAGCGCCACCGCCGCCAGGTCGCGCGGCCCGACCCGACCGGCCATCACCGCATCGACGAAGCCCATCGCGGTGGTGGCCAGCTGCGCGATCATGATCGGCAAGGCCAGGCCGAGCAGGTTTTTCAGCTCCAGGCGGACCCGGGCGGGGCGGGATAGGGAAGGGCTGGTGGTGTGGTCGGTCACGGAATTCAAGGGCAAAACGTCCAAATATATTTGCTGCGCGGGTGCGCATTCTACGCGTTGACGCAGCGGTCAGGAAAAGACTGTGTTAGGGATTTGTAATTCCCCCGGAAACTTATTGCCTCCCCCTGTAGGAGCGAGCTTGCTCGCGATGGAGGTCAACGATGACGAGGGCTGCCTGAATAAACGCGGCGTCCTCAGGTTTTTCGCGAGCAAGCTCGCTCCTGCAGGGGCATCGAGCTAGGCGGTAGACGCCAACTACGCCTACACTGCCGATCCGCCAAAGGAGCCTGACATGCTGATTGTTGCCGACGAGAATATCCCCCTGCTAGACGCCTTCTTCGAACGTTTCGGTGAAATCCGCCGGGTGCCGGGGCGTTCCATCGACCGCGCCACGGTCGAGCAGGCCGACGTGCTGCTGGTGCGCTCGGTCACCCGCGTCGACCGTGAGTTGCTGGAAGGCAGCAAGGTGCGCTTTGTCGGCACTTGCACCATCGGCACCGATCACCTGGACCTGGAATACTTTCAACAAACCGGCATCACCTGGTCCAGTGCGCCGGGCTGCAACGCGCGGGGCGTGGTCGATTACGTGCTCGGCAGCCTGCTGACCCTGGCTGAAATCGAAGGCGCCGACCTGACCCAGCGCACCTACGGCGTGGTCGGTGCCGGTGAGGTGGGTGGACGGCTGGTCAAGGTCCTGCAGGGGCTGGGCTGGAAGGTGCTGGCCTGCGATCCGCCGCGCCAGGCCGCTGAAGGGGGCGATTACGTCAGCCTTGAACAGATCATCGAGCAGTGCGACGTGATCAGCCTGCACACCCCGCTGACCCGACAGGGTGCCCAGCCGACCTGGCACCTGCTCGATGAAAAACGCCTGAACCAGCTCAAGCCTGGCACCTGGCTGATCAACGCCAGCCGTGGCCCGGTGGTGGACAACCGCGCGTTGCGCCAGGTCCTGCTGCAGCGCGAAGACCTGCAGGCGGTACTCGATGTCTGGGAGGCCGAGCCCGAAGTCGACGTGGCCCTGGCCGAACTCTGCGTGCTGGCCACGCCGCACATTGCCGGCTACAGCCTCGATGGCAAGCAGCGCGGCACGGCGCAGATCTATCAGGCGTACTGCGAGTTCCTTGGGCAAGCGCCCGAGGTCAGCCTGAGCGACTTGCTGCCAGCCCCCTGGCTGTCGCAGCTGACCTTGAGTGCCGACACCGATCCGGCCTGGGCCCTGGCAATGTTGTGCCGTGGTGTGTACGACCCGCGCCGGGACGACGCGGATTTTCGCCGCAGCCTTGTCGGCAGTGTCAGCGAGCAACGGGCGGCGTTCGATGGGCTGCGCAAAAACTATCCCTCGCGGCGCGAGATCGACGGGTTGCAGGTGCGCATTGATGGGGAGGCGCCAGCGTTGCAACAGATCGTGGCGGCACTTGGCGCAACGGTAATCTGAAGATCAGGCAATAAAAAACCCGGCCCTCAACAAGGGCCGGGTCAATGAAGTCGGTGGCTACATCACTTTTCTTCGGCAGGCTTGACCAATCGCTTCTCCAGTTCGCTGCACGCGTGCTGGATCATGTTTTCAGTGATCGGTACTTCGCGGCCCTGTTCATCGATTATCGAGCACCCCAGAGACTGGTCTGGCTGCGTGCGGATCACTTCAATCTTGTCATCGCTGCGTTGTTGCAAGGACATGGCCTGTCTCCTCATCAGGTTGTGTGCCTAGTGTAGAACCGCTAGGTGACCAGGCTGTGACAGCTCCCTGCGATCGCTCCTGAACGGCATCGCCAGTCGACCAGAAATATCCAGACATGGCTACCTCAACTTTAGACCAATAGCATCTAGGCACTAGACTGCACGGTCATAATTAACCTGACTCATTCTGATTCAGCCGTTTTCCCCATGGGGCGGTGTACGCTGGTCCTATCAATTGCTCCCTTGTGGAAGATGCAAATGCTCACAGTTCGTCACCGTCGTGCAATTCGTCTGGCCAGTCGTTTCATCGCGCCTTATCGCTGGCACGCGCTGGGCGCCCTGTTCGCACTGGTGGTCACGGCGGGCATTACCTTGTCCATGGGCCAGGGCATTCGCCTGCTGGTGGACCAAGGGTTCATGACCCAGTCGCCGCATTTGCTCAACCAGTCCATCGGTTTGTTCATGTTGCTGGTGATCGGCCTGGCGGTCGGCACCTTTGCCAGGTTTTACCTGGTGTCGTGGATCGGCGAGCGTTGTGTCGCCGACATCCGTCGCCGGGTGTTCAATCATCTGGTCTACCTGCACCCGGGGTTCTACGAGGACAACCGCAGCTCCGAGATCCAGTCGCGCCTGACCGCCGATACCACGCTGCTGCAATCGGTGATCGGCTCCTCCCTGTCGCTGTTCCTGCGCAACTTGCTGATGGTGATCGGCGGGATCGTCTTGCTGTTTGTCACCAATCCAAAACTCACCAGTATCGTGGTGATTGCCTTGCCGTTGGTGATCGCGCCGATCCTGATTTTCGGCCGGCGGGTGCGTAGTCTGTCGCGCCTGAGCCAGGACCGGATTGCCGATATCGGCAGCTATGTGTCCGAGACCCTGGGCCAGATCAAGACCGTGCAGGCCTACAACCACCAGGCCCAGGATGAGCAGCGTTTCGCCGTCACCGTGGAAGAGGCGTTCGACACGGCGCGCAGGCGCATCTTCCAGCGGGCCTGGCTGATTACCCTGGTGATCGTGTTGGTGCTGGGTGCCGTCGGCGTGATGCTCTGGGTCGGCGGCATGGATGTGATTGCCGGGCGGATTTCCGCGGGTGAGCTGGCGGCATTCGTTTTCTACAGCCTGATCGTCGGCAGCGCCTTCGGCACCTTGAGTGAGGTGATCGGCGAATTGCAGCGCGCGGCGGGCGCGGCGGAGCGGATCGCCGAGTTGCTGCGGGCGCAGAACATCATCCAGCCACCGACCACGGGCCTGGTGACCTTGCCCGAACGGGTGCGGGGTGACCTGGTGTTGCAGGATGTGCGTTTCTGCTACCCCTCACGCCCCGAAAGCTATGCCGTCGACGGCCTGAGCCTGACCATCCAGGCTGGGGAAACCCTGGCGTTGGTTGGGCCGTCCGGGGCTGGCAAATCCACGGTGTATGACCTGCTGCTGCGCTTTTACGACCCCGCCGAAGGCCGCATCCTGCTCGATGGCGTGCCCCTGATCCAACTCGATCCTCTGGACCTGCGGCGTTGCTTCGCCCTGGTCTCACAAACCCCGGCGCTGTTTTTCGGCAGCATCGAAGACAACCTGCGCTACGGCAACCCGACCGCGACCTCGGCCGAGGTGCGGGAGGCGGCAAAAATCGCCTACGCCCATGACTTCATCGAAGCCATGCCCAACGGCTACCAGACCCATCTGGGCGACGGCGGCCTCGGCTTGTCCGGCGGCCAGCGCCAGCGCCTGGCCATCGCCCGCGCGCTGCTGGTGGATGCGCCCATCCTGCTGCTGGACGAAGCCACCAGCGCCCTCGACGCCCAAAGCGAGCACCTGATCCAGCAGGCATTGCCGAGCCTGATGAAAAACCGCACCACCCTGGTCATCGCCCACCGCCTGGCCACGGTAAAAAACGCTGATCGTATTGCGGTGATGGATCAAGGGAAACTGGTGGCGGTGGGAACGCACCAGTCGCTGATTGCGAACAATGCGTTGTATGCGCGGTTGGCGGCGTTGCAGTTCAGTGATGGACATGAAGCGGCATGAATCGACGCTGCTGGATGTTGCATGCAGCACTCAATGAGCTGGCGACCGTTGTAGGAGCTGGCTTGCCAGCGAAGGCGCCCGAAAGACCAGCGCAACGTTCAAGGACGCCATCGCCGGCAAGCCGGACTCCTACAATTGAAGGCGCCCGCAAGACCAGCGCAATGCTCAGGGGCGCCTGTCACTGATCATCAAAATACCGCTCATGCCAATCCACCAGCGGTTGCGGTGAGTTGAGTTTCTGGCCGTAGATCACCGAATACGACAGCACGTTCTGCACGTACTGGCGGGTTTCGTCGAACGGGATGCTTTCCACCCAGACGTCGAAGCTCAGGTGATCGGCACCGCGCAGCCACTGGCGCACGCGGCCCGGGCCGGCGTTGTAGGCGGCGGAGGCGAGGACGCGGTTGCCGTTGAACTGGCTGTGGACCTGGCTCAGGTAGGCGGCGCCGAGCTGAATGTTCTTGTCCGGGTCCAGCACTTGCTGCGGCGAGGCCAGTGGAATGCTGAACTTGCGTGCGGTTTCCTTGGCCGTTCCCGGCATCAATTGCATCAGGCCGCTGGCACCGACACCGGAGCGGGCGTCGTCCATGAAGGCGCTTTCCTGGCGGGTAATGGCAAATACCCAACTGGGATGCAGGCCACGGATCTTCGCTTCACGGACCAGGGTTTCGCGATGGGCCATCGGGAAACGAATGTCCAGGTCGTCCCAGTACTGAGCCTGGCTGATGGTGCGAATCGCCGGGAAATACCATTTCAGGTCGTAGGCCAGTTTCGCCTGGGCGACCATTTCGTCGCGACTGAAATGGCGGCTGACGTGATACCACTCGCGGCGACCGTCGACGATCTGCCCGCGGGCATGAAATTCCAGGGCGCGACGCACGCCGGGGGTGTTGCGCACCTTGTTGATCAGCGCCTGGCTGAGCACCAGCGGTTTATTGTTCAGCGAATAGGGCGACTGCGACCGGTCGGCGGCGAGGAAACCATAGAAATCGCGCTCGCGGGCCAGGTTCTTGTAGAGGGTTTGCGCTTCGGGGTTCTGCGGTTGCGCCAGTTCGAGGCTGCGGGCCTGCCAGTAGCGCCAGCGGTTGGCGGTGGCCAGGTCCTGGGGCAGGCGGCGCGTCAGCTGGTAGGCATCGTCCCAGCGCGCCAGGCGCAACAACAAGCGCATGCGCCATTCAGACACCGTGTTGTCACGCAGCTCCGGGTCGTACTTGGTCATCATGTCCAGCGCGCGACTGTCGAAGCGTTTTGCCAAAGTCAGCCCGATTTCCCGGGCGATCGCCACTTTTTCGTCGCGGGAGAAATGCATGCTGCTGGCGTAACCGTCAAGCAGGCTCATGGCCCGGTCTGGGTCCTGGCGGGCGAGACGGCGCAGGCCGAGGCTGACCACGTCGGACATCGGTTCGTCGGCCGGGGTGAAGCGCGACGGCGAATTGAGCAACTCCGGGTTCTGGGCCACATCGATCAGCAGGCGGCCACGCGGGGCGAGGGTGGTCAAGCCATTGACCAGGCTGTTGGCCAGCGGGTAGTTGCGCGCCTGGGCGGCGAGCTTGGTGCGTTCCCAGCGCTTCTGCTCGGTCAACTGGCCTTCGGCCGCCCACATGCCGAACAGCGCGTCACAGGCCGCCGGTTGAGTCTTGCCGGTCAGCCAGAGCTTGTTGGCGTTGGCGTACCCTTCGGTCTTCTGGTTGTGGCTGATCTGATACTGGGCGTTCAGGCAGTCCAGCTCGGTGAAATTCATTTTGGGGTCGTAATACTTGACGAACGTCGCCCAATCGCCGCGTTCAGCCAGCCAGCGCAACCAGCGCAGCTTCATCCAGTTGGCCTGGGGCAGGTCACCGTGTTCGGCGAGGAATTTCTCGATCTCGGCATTGCTTGCGGTCTTCAGGCGCGCGGTCAGCTCGTCGTAGGCCAGGTAAGGTTCCAACGGATAGTCGGCCAGGGCCTGGCTGTAACGGAAATACGGACCGGTGTCGCCCTTGGCCAGGGCGCGCTTGGCTTCATCGTAGTACTGGCGTTGGGTGGACAGGTCCACCGCCTGGACGGATTGAACGGCAGCGGCAGACAGTAAAAAACACGACAAAAGATTGAGAAGGCGACTGCGCATGAGACGTCCGGACAGAAAAAACATGACAAGTGCCGGCGACGCCTGCACTGAATTATTCGTAGCTTAGCCTTTTGCCAGCAATGGGCGAAAGCTTTGCCGGGCTGTCTGCATCAGTTCGCAACATTTGTTGTGCAGAGTGCTACCAAGGTGAAAATGCCGGCCTGCTGGAGCCCCGTTTCAGGTAGAATGCGCGCCCGGTTTTTGGAGAAGCTCATGACCCTGCTCAAATTCAGCGATGTGTCCCTTGCTTTCGGCGCTATGCCGTTGTTGGACAAGGTGTCCTGGCAGATCGCCCGTGGAGAGCGGGTGTGCATCATCGGCCGCAACGGCACTGGCAAGTCCAGCATGATGAAGCTCGTCAAGGGCGACCAGAAGCCCGATGACGGCTCGGTTTGGCGCGCACCCGGTCTCAAGATTGGCGAATTGCCGCAAGAATTGCCGGTAGCCGACGAGCGGACAGTGTTCGACGTGGTTGCCGAAGGCCTGGACGGTGTCGGCGCGTTGCTCGCCGAATATCACCACCTGAGCCAGAACTGCGTCACCGATGCCGACCTGGACAAGCTGATGCACGTCCAGCACGACCTCGAAGCCCGCGACGGCTGGCGCTTGCAGACCCTGGTCGACAGCACCCTGAGTCGCCTGCAGTTGCCAGCCGACAAGACCCTCGCCGAATTGTCCGGTGGCTGGCGTCGTCGTGTCCTGTTGGCCCAGGCCCTGGTGTCCGAGCCGGACCTGCTCCTGCTCGACGAGCCGACCAACCACCTGGACATCGGTGCCATCGCCTGGCTGGAAGAGGCGCTGAAGGATTTCCAGGGCGCCGTGCTGTTCATCACGCACGACCGTTCCTTCCTGCAGAACCTGGCGACCCGCATCCTCGAACTGGACCGCGGTGGCCTGATCGACTGGAACGGCGACTACGCCAGCTTCCTGGTGCACAAAGAAGCCGAACTGGCTGCAGAAGCCACCGCCAACGCGCTGTTCGACAAGCGTTTGGCCCAGGAAGAAGTGTGGATTCGCCAGGGCATCAAGGCCCGTCGTACCCGTAACGAAGGCCGCGTTCGCGCCCTGAAAGCCCTGCGCGTCGAGCGCAGCGAGCGTCGTGAGCGCACCGGCAAGGCCAACATCCAGCTGGAAACCGCTGACAAGTCCGGCAAGCAGGTAATGGTGCTCGAGAACGTGAGCTTCGCTCACCCGGGCGGTCCGTTCCTGATCAAGGACTTCTCGATGGTGCTGCAGCGCGGCGACCGCATCGGTCTGCTCGGCGCCAACGGCACCGGCAAGACCACGCTGCTCAAGCTGATGCTCAGTGGCCTGCAGCCCACCAGCGGCAAGGTGGAAGAGGGCACCCGGATCGACGTCGCCTACTTCGACCAGTTGCGCCACCAGCTGGACCTGGAAAAAACCGTGATCGACAACGTCGCCGAAGGTCGCGATTTCATCGATATCGACGGCCAGAGCCGCCACGTGCTGAGCTACCTTGGTGACTTCCTGTTCAGCCCCCAGCGTGCCCGCACGCCGGTCAAGGCGCTGTCCGGTGGCGAGCGTGCCCGCCTGTTGCTGGCCAAGCTGTTCAGCAAGCCGGCGAACCTGCTGGTGCTCGACGAACCGACCAACGACCTCGACGTGGAAACCCTCGAGCTGCTCGAAGAGGTCTTGCTGACCTTCAACGGCACCGTGCTGATGGTCAGCCACGACCGGGCATTCCTCGACAACGTGGTCACCAGCACCCTGGTCTTCGAAGGTGAAGGTCTGGTTCGCGAATACGTCGGTGGTTATCAGGACTGGCTGCGCCAGGGCGGTTCGCCGCGCCTGCTGGGCGTGACCGAGAGCAAGTCCGGCAAGGCCGACCTGAACTCCGCCGTGGTCAAGGCCGAGCCTGCGCCAGTCGCGGCAGCAGCCGAAGCGCCGGTGGCGAAGAAGAAGCTCAGCTACAAGCTGCAGCGCGAGCTGGAAGCGTTGCCGGGGCAGATCGAAGCCATGGAGCAGCAGATTGCTGCCGTTGAGGCGCAGATGGCCGATGCCGGCTTCTACCTGCGTCCGGCGGCGGAAACCGCTGCGGTGATCGCCCAGCTGGCGCAGTTGCAGGCTGAACTCGACATCATGGTCGAGCGCTGGGCCGAACTGGATGCCTGATTGATCCTGTAACAAAAAAGCCCGGCTTCACACACGTGAACGCCGGGCTTTTCATATGGAATGCAATCCCCTGTAGGAGCGAGCTCGCTCGCGATGAACCTCAGAGCGCCGCGGGTTACCAGGCTTCCAGCGTCATCGTTGACGACCATCGCGAGCAAGCTCGCTCCTACAGGGGTTTGCTTTAGCTTTTGTTTTGCAGGCGCACTGCCAGCACATCGCAAGGCGCGCCGTGCAGGACGTCGTTGGCAGTGGAGCCCAGCAGCAGTGCCAGGCCATGGCGGCCGTGACTGCCGACCACGATCATGTCGCACCCTTGCTCCTTGGCCAGGTGGTGAATCTCCTGGCGTGGCTGGCCGTAGGTCAGGTGGCTGTATTCCCTGGAGAGCTCAGGGTATTTCAGGATCAAGCGATCGAGACGCTCCTTGGCCTGGTCGAACTGCTGTTGTTGCAGTTGTGACAGGTCCATCGGCACATCGCCACCAAAGGCCATGGCCATCGGCTCGACGATATGCACCAGGGACAATTTCGCCCCATTGCTCACCGACAGCTCGCGAGCACGGTGGATGACAGGGTCGCACTCTTCGGTCAGATCTACAGCGACCAGGATGTGGTTGTAGGGCATGAGGTGCTCCTCCTGAGGATTGCAATATTGGTAAGTATGGCTGGTTTCAAGCGCATTGGTTCCAAAGTGGCTCAATGTGCTCATCAAGAATCGGGAGTACAGATATGACGGTCTGGATAGTGGTGTCAATCCTGTTGGTGGTACTCAGCCCGCTGGCATGGCTGCGACCCTCGCGCCAGCAGAGCGGCCGCATGGCCCTGCGCATGGAGGCGCGACGCATTGGCCTGGCCATGCAGCTGGCGCCGCAGGAATGGCCACACTGGCTCGCCCAGGAGCCGCCAAACCCTTGTGCGCAGTACCATCGACCACGCCTGGGCAATCAACCGGCGTGCTGGAGTTACTGGCAAAAATCGCCGGGTCTGTGGGTCAACCAGTGGCAGGAACCCTGCGACGATCCTCTGCTGCTCAATCATTTCGAAAAATTGCCGGGCAACGTCTACAAGGTCGAGGCCGACAAGCAGATGATCACCCTGTATTGGGGCGAGAAGGGCGAAGCCGAGGTCTTGCAGCACATCGACGCCACCCTCAAGGCCCTGGCCTGAATCCCCACCCTTGTAGGAGCTGGCTTGCCAGCGATGGACGTCAACGATGACGTTTGAAACCTGACACCCCGCGGCGTTCTCAGGTCCATCGCGAGCAAGCTCGCTCCTACAGGGGTTTTTTTGGCAGGCAATAAAAAGCCCGACAACTTCATCGGGCGGGGGTTGGCCAGGCAGGCCGGTAATTCGGTGTGGGCTGATCTTACGCTGGGCATTCGCCAAAAGCGTTCACTTTTTTCCCCAGGTTCCGCCAGCGTAGCCGGTTAAACACAGGCTGCCGTGAATTAGGGCGAATTTTCTAATGATTGATCCTATGAATGGTTGTGCATACCTGTGCGTATTGCAGGTACTGGCGATACGGATATGACCGCGAAGTCGCATTACAACCCGAGTTTTGGGCGATTGACAATTGTCGGAAATTCCGTGAAGGTGACGTACCCAAATCAAACGGGCGTATGAATTGAGCGTTTGTCCGACAAACCGCTCCTACAGAATCCCGACTATCGCGTTGGCGGGTGTGCCGGGTTGAGAGGCGTAGCATCGACGTTTAACGTCCTGCCGAACCCTTCACCCGCGTCCGACGTGTACTGTTCAGCTTCCATATCGTGGAGATCAGTTGATGATTTACGAAGGTAAAGCCATCACGGTTAAGGCTCTTGAAAGTGGCATCGTCGAACTGAAGTTCGACCTCAAGGGTGAGTCCGTCAACAAGTTCAACCGTCTAACCCTGAACGAACTGCGTCAGTCCGTAGACGCCATCAAGGCAGATGCGTCGATCAAGGGTGTGATCGTCAGCAGTGGCAAGGACGTGTTCATCGTCGGTGCCGACATCACCGAATTCGTCGACAACTTCAAGCTGCCGGATGCAGAGCTTGTGGCTGGCAACCTCGAAGCCAACAAGATTTTCAGCGATTTCGAAGACCTCAACGTCCCGACCGTCGCCGCGATCAATGGCATCGCGTTGGGTGGCGGTCTGGAAATGTGCCTGGCAGCGGACTACCGCGTCATGTCGACCAAGGCCAAGATCGGTCTGCCGGAAGTCAAGCTGGGCATCTACCCGGGCTTCGGCGGCACCGTTCGTCTGCCGCGCCTGATCGGTACCGACAACGCCATCGAGTGGATTGCCGCCGGCAAGGAAAACCGTCCTGAAGACGCGCTGAAAGTCGGCGCCGTCGATGCCGTGGTTGCTCCTGAGAAGCTGCAGGATGCCGCCCTGGAGCTGATCAAGCGCGCCATTTCCGGCGAGTTCGACTACAAGGCCAAGCGCCAGCCGAAGCTTGAAAAACTCAAGCTGAACGCTATCGAACAAATGATGGCTTTCGAAACCGCCAAGGGTTTCGTGGCCGGCCAGGCTGGCCCGAACTACCCGGCCCCGGTCGAAGCGATCAAGACCATCCAGAAAGCCGCGAACTTCGGTCGTGACAAGGCGCTGGAAATCGAAGCTGCCGGTTTCGTCAAGCTGGCCAAGACTTCGGCAGCCCAGTGCCTGATCGGTCTGTTCCTGAATGATCAGGAATTGAAGAAAAAGGCCAAGGCCTACGACGAAATCGCCAAGGACGTGAAGCAGGCCGCCGTATTGGGCGCCGGCATCATGGGTGGCGGTATCGCCTATCAGTCGGCGTCCAAAGGCACGCCGATCCTGATGAAGGACATCAACGAGCACGGTATCGAGCAGGGTCTGGCCGAAGCCGCCAAGCTGCTGGTGAGCCGCGTCGATAAAGGCCGCATGACCGCCGCGAAAATGGCTGAAGTGCTCAACGGCATACGTCCGACCTTGTCCTACGGTGACTTCGGACACGTCGACCTGGTGGTTGAAGCCGTCGTCGAGAACCCGAAGGTCAAGCAAGCCGTTCTGGCCGAAGTCGAAGCCCAGGTCAAAGAGGACACCATCCTCGCTTCCAACACTTCGACCATTTCCATCAGCCTGCTGGCCAAGGCCCTCAAGCGTCCGGAAAACTTCGTCGGCATGCACTTCTTCAACCCGGTGCACATGATGCCGCTGGTGGAAGTGATCCGTGGCGAGAAGTCCAGCGAGCTGGCGGTTGCCACCACCGTTGCCTACGCCAAGAAAATGGGCAAGAACCCGATCGTGGTCAACGACTGCCCGGGCTTCTTGGTCAACCGCATCCTGTTCCCGTACTTCGGCGGTTTCGCCAAGCTGGTCAGCGCCGGTGTGGACTTCGTGCGTATCGACAAGGTCATGGAAAAATTCGGCTGGCCAATGGGCCCGGCGTACCTGATGGACGTGGTCGGCATCGACACCGGCCACCACGGTCGCGACGTGATGGCTGAAGGCTTCCCGGACCGCATGAAGGACGACCGCCGCTCGGCCGTGGACGTGCTTTACGAAGCCAAGCGCCTGGGTCAGAAGAACGGCAAGGGCTTCTACGCCTACGAGACCGACAAGCGCGGCAAGCAGAAGAAAGTCGCCGATCCGTCGGTGCTGGAAGTGCTCAAGCCGATCGTCTTTGAGCAGCGTGAAGTCACCGACGAAGACATCATCAACTGGATGATGATCCCGCTGTGCCTGGAAACCGTGCGCTGCCTGGAAGACGGCATCGTCGAAACCGCCGCCGAAGCCGACATGGGTCTGGTCTACGGTATTGGTTTCCCTCCATTCCGTGGCGGTGCGCTGCGCTACATCGATTCGATCGGTGTGGCCCAGTTCGTTGCCCTGGCTGACCAGTACGCTGATTTGGGCGCGCTGTACCACCCGACCGCGAAGCTGCGCGAAATGGCCAAGAACGGCCAGAGCTTCTTCGGTTAAGCGCCCCCAACTAGAGTGAGAGTGAACTTATGAGCTTGAATCCTAGAGACGTCGTGATTGTCGACTTCGGTCGTACTCCGATGGGCCGCTCCAAGGGCGGCATGCACCGCAACACCCGCGCCGAGGACATGTCGGCGCACCTGATCAGCAAATTGCTGGAACGTAACGTCAAGGTCGACCCGAGCGAAGTCGAAGACGTGATCTGGGGCTGTGTGAACCAGACCCTGGAGCAGGGCTGGAACATCGCGCGCATGGCGTCGCTGATGACCCAGATCCCGCACACCTCGGCCGGCCAGACCGTCAGCCGCCTGTGTGGCTCGTCGATGAGTGCCCTGCACACCGCTGCGCAAGCGATCATGACCGGCAACGGTGACGTTTTCGTGGTTGGCGGCGTCGAGCATATGGGACACGTGAGCATGATGCACGGTGTCGATCCGAACCCGCACATGTCGCTGTACGCGGCAAAAGCTTCGGGCATGATGGGCCTGACCGCGGAAATGCTGGGCAAGATGCACGGCATCACCCGCGAACAGCAGGACGCCTTTGGCGTGCGCTCCCACCAACTCGCCCACAAGGCGACTGTGGAAGGCAAGTTCAAGGACGAAATCATCCCGATGCAGGGCTACGACGAGAACGGTTTCCTGAAAACCTTCGACTACGACGAAACCATTCGTCCGGAAACCACCCTGGAAAGCCTGGCGGCGTTGAAGCCTGCTTTCAATCCAAAGGGTGGCACCGTGACAGCCGGTACTTCGTCGCAAATCACCGATGGTGCCTCGTGCATGATCGTGATGTCGGCGCAGCGCGCACAGGACCTGGGTATCCAGCCGATGGCAGTGATCCGCTCGATGGCCGTGGCAGGTGTGGATCCGGCGATCATGGGCTATGGTCCAGTACCGGCCACACAGAAAGCACTGAAGCGTGCGGGTCTGAGCATCTCCGACATCGACTACTTCGAGCTCAACGAAGCTTTCGCCGCACAGGCCCTGCCAGTGCTGAAAGATCTGAAAGTGCTCGACAAGATGAATGAGAAGGTTAACCTGCACGGCGGCGCGATCGCCCTGGGCCACCCGTTTGGTTGCTCCGGTGCGCGGATCTCCGGCACTTTGCTCAATGTGATGAAGCAAAATGGCGGCAACCTTGGGGTAGCCACCATGTGCATTGGTCTCGGCCAAGGCATCTCCACCGTCTTCGAACGCGTTTAAACGTTGCGTTGACGGAAGCCGGGGCCAAGTGCCCCGGTTTTTGTTTTTGCGGATTTTTTTATTTTTTATTTTGAACGGATTTGAGTGAGGGCCGAAGCATGCCGATACAACCTGGGCTCTATCAACATTACAAAGGTCCGCAGTACCGTGTGTTCAGTGTCGCGCGGCATTCGGAAACCGAGGAAGAAGTGGTCTTCTACCAAGCCCTGTATGGCGATTACGGCTTTTGGGTGCGCCCCTTGAGCATGTTCCTGGAATCCGTCGAAGTTGACGGCGAGCAGGTGCCACGCTTTGCTTTGGTGCAAGCTGAACCGAGCGTTTTTCCGAAGCCGTAAGGGCAGGGCGCGCAGAACCCTGCGCTTGACCTCACCTTGTAGCCACTATATATAGCGGTGCCGCGTCAGGCGCCAACCGCCTTTCACTTCTCGAATTCAGGAATTTTCTGATCCATGGGCAAATCGCTGGTCATTGTGGAATCCCCGGCTAAGGCCAAGACCATCAACAAGTATTTGGGCAACGAATACGTGGTGAAGTCGAGTATCGGCCATATCCGAGACCTGCCCACCAGCGGTTCGGCTAGCGCCAGCAAAGAGCCAGCCGCCAAGCGCGGCAAGGCTGCTGCGGGTGAAGTGCCGGCCTTGTCGCCGAAAGAAAAGGCACGCAAGCAGCTGGTCGCGCGCATGGGCGTCGATCCCGATCATGGCTGGAAAGCCAAGTACGAGATCCTCCCGGGCAAGGAAAAGGTCATCGAAGAGCTGCGCCGGCTCGCCAAGGATGCTGACACCATCTATCTCGCAACCGACTTGGATCGCGAGGGGGAAGCCATTGCCTGGCACCTGCGCGAAGCCATCGGTGGTGATGACAGCCGCTACAAGCGCGTGGTGTTCAACGAAATCACCAAGAAGGCGATCCAGGAAGCCTTCTCACAGCCAGGCGAGCTGGACATCGATCGTGTCAACGCCCAGCAGGCGCGGCGTTTCCTCGACCGCGTGGTGGGTTACATGGTCTCGCCGCTGCTGTGGGCCAAGATCGCCCGTGGCCTGTCCGCCGGTCGCGTGCAATCGGTAGCCGTGAAGCTGGTGGTGGAGCGTGAGCGGGAAATCCGCGCGTTCATCCCCGAAGAATACTGGGAAGTCCACGCCGACCTCGGCACCGCCAAGGGTGCGACCGTGCGTTTCGACGTCGCTCGCGAGAAGGGCGAAGCCTTCAAACCGCTCAATGAAGCCCAGGCCATGGCCGCGCTGGAGAAGCTCAAGGCTTCCAGCTACAGCATCGTCAAGCGCGAAGACAAGCCGACCAGCAGCAAGCCGTCGGCACCGTTCATCACCTCCACCCTGCAACAGGCCGCGAGCAACCGCCTGGGCTTCGGCGTGAAGAAGACCATGATGATGGCCCAGCGTCTGTACGAAGCCGGCTACATCACTTACATGCGTACCGACTCGACCAACCTCTCGGTTGATGCCGTGGCGATGGCGCGTACCTATATTGAAGGCGAGTTCGGCAAGAAGTACCTGCCGGAAACCCCGAACGTCTACAGCAGCAAGGAAGGCGCACAAGAGGCTCACGAAGCGATTCGACCCTCCGACGCCAACACCGAGCCAAGCAAGCTGTCGGGCATGGAGCGTGATGCAGAGCGGCTCTACGAGCTGATCTGGCGCCAGTTCCTCGCGTGCCAGATGCTGCCGGCGCAATACCTGTCGACCACGGTCACCGTCGGTGCCGGCGACTTCGAGCTGCGCGCCAAGGGCCGTATCCTCAAGTTCGACGGTTACACCCGCGTGATGCCGCAAATCGCCAAGCCGGGCGACGACGACGTGCTGCCGGACATGGCCCAGGGCGACGCGATGAAGCTGATCAAGCTTGATCCGACCCAGCATTTCACCAAGCCGCCGGCGCGTTACTCGGAAGCCAGCCTGGTAAAGGAAATGGAAAAACGCGGCATCGGTCGTCCTTCGACTTATGCGGCAATCATTTCGACCATCCAGGACCGCGGCTACGTGGCGCTGCACAACCGTCGCTTCTATTCGGAAAAGATGGGCGACATCGTCACCGAGCGCCTGGCCGAGAGCTTCTCCAACCTGATGGACTACGGCTTCACCGCCGGTATGGAAGAGCACCTCGATGATGTGGCCCAGGGTGAACGCGACTGGAAAAACGTACTCGACGAGTTCTACGGCGACTTCAAGAAGAAACTCGAAGTGGCCGAAAGCCCGGACGGCGGGATGCGGGCCAACCAGCCGGTGATGACGGACATTCCGTGCACCACCTGCGGGCGTCCGATGCAGATCCGTACCGCGTCGACCGGTGTATTCCTCGGTTGTTCGGGCTACAGCCTGCCGCCGAAAGAGCGCTGCAAGGCGACCGTCAACCTGGTGCCGGGCGATGAAATCGCCGCGGACGACGAGGGTGAATCGGAATCGCTGGTGCTGCGTGGCAAGCACCGCTGCCCGATCTGCAGCACGGCGATGGACGCCTACCTGCTGGACGAGAAGCGCAAGCTGCACATCTGCGGTAACAACCCGGATTGCGCCGGCTACGAAATCGAAGAAGGCACCTATCGCATCAAGGGCTATGAAGGTCCGAGCCTGGAATGCGACAAGTGCGGCAGCGAGATGCAGCTCAAGACCGGCCGTTTCGGCAAGTTCTTCGGTTGCACCAACCCGACCTGCAAGAACACCCGCAAGCTTTTGAAAAGCGGTGACGCGGCGCCGCCGAAAATGGACCCGGTGAAAATGCCTGAGCTGAAATGCGAAAAGGTCAACGACACCTACATCCTGCGCGACGGTGCTTCGGGCCTGTTCCTGGCCGCCAGCCAGTTCCCGAAAAACCGCGAGACCCGTGCGCCGCTGGTGATCGAGATCGTACCGCACAAGGATGAGATCGATCCGAAGTACCACTTCCTTTGCGAAGCGCCAAAGAAAGATCCGGATGGCCTGCCGGCCGTGATCCGTTACAGCCGCAAGACCAAGGAGCAGTACGTGCAGACCGAAGTCGACGGCAAGCCGACTGGCTGGAAAGCGTTCTACGACGGTGGCAAGTGGAAGGTCGAGGACAAGCGACCGGCTGCGAAGGCGTAGAATCGCAAGACCTTGTAGGAGCGAGCTTGCTCGCGATGAACCTGAGACCACCGCGGGGTGGCAGGCTTCCCGCGTCATCGTTGACGACCATCGCGAGCAAGCTCGCTCCTACAGTACCTGCGTGAAGCAATTATTTCGATGTGGAGGCTGCCGTCATGGCCCACGAGCTCTATACCCGTACCAACCAGAAGATTTATTTCGCCGGCCTGTCGCTGGAGGCTCTCGCCAAGGCCGAAGAGGGGCGGGCGATGAATTCCCTGGCGCTGATTCAGGCAGGGCGCGAGTCGGCTTTGTTTCACCTGTACGGTGCGTTGCTGGGGCTGTGTCACGAGATTGCCGGCTTCTATCGTTTGCCTCAAGCCAATGCCTCCCGGGCCGAATCGTTGCTGACTCGCGAGGTGCTGGAAAGTATCGCTATTCCGGAAATGGCCGAGATGGTCGAGCTGGCCAACAACCCGGAAACCTGGCTGGCCAAGCTGCTGGCTGCCCATGCCGCGTTGTTTCAGCCGCCACGAGCGCCGCACAAGCCTAAGGGTGATGTGACGCAGCCGTTGATCCTGGCGGTAAACCTGGATGAGGAAGAAGCGCCTCAGGAGCTGGGTCGCGAGGAGCTGGAGAGCTGGCGGCAAAACCTGAAAAGCCTGGCCATCCGTTTTCGCGAAGGCTTGAACGAGTGCTAAGGGATTAAGCAATGCAGCGAACGACCTGCAGGGTTGTTTGCTTCACCCTGAGCGGTTTTTCGCGATGGCATCTGGTCAAGATCCCGAGCGAAGCCTGGCCGATGCCTATATAATGCCTGCCTTTCGTGGAGAACAGACCTTTATGCCAACGTCCTTTCTAGAAATTGTCGAGTTACCAGACGGCCGAATCGAGCTGCGCAGGGCTGAGGACGAGGGTTCTCTGGTTACTTTGGATTTCTCCGAGGATGCCAAGGCGTTCCTGCAAGGCCAACACGTAGAGGTCGCCAAGGCGATGTTGAGTGTCGGCGTGCAAATGGCTGGACGCCTGGTTGAAGGCGATTTTGAGAAGGAAGAGGGGCCGCGAGTCCTTCATTGACCCCGCCCGTCGGTTTTTACCGGCACTGCCTCCCATTGGCTTCTGCGTCCTGCTAGAAGCCCCGCGCATTCAGCGTGCGCCGTTAACCGAGTCGAATATTCAAGCTTTGAGCGTCCCCGGTCCGGGCGGCGCTGATCAGCTGTTGCCGTGAGTTAGTACTCAACGGGTTGAGCCAACTAACCACTGTATGACTACGACCGAGGCGAAGGGCCTCGCAAGTCAGTTGCTGGGCGCTTTGGGCGCCGCGAGGTTGCAGCAGCAGGATGCGTTCGCGATTGAGGCCTGCTTCCCGCAGCCAGGTCTGGGTCAGGCTGGCAGGCGGGGCGATCAGGGTCAGCCAGCGCGCATCCTGGTCCTGGCTGAGCTCGCGCAGGATCGGCGCCAGAAGGTTCAGGCAGTTCCCGGCTGCACCACGCAGAGACAGCTCACTGAAGACCTCGGGCTCGGTGCTCCAGGGTGACTCGACCACTTCCTTCAGGATCGGCGCCAATGGCTGTGCCATGAACGCCTCGAACAGTAGCGGCAGTTGGGCTTGCTGTGGTGTCTGTGGGAACTGCATAAAGCCTCCTTTAGCGGCGAATGACGCCGACGCTCAAGCCTTCGATCACCAGTTCCTGATCTTTAAGGTTCACTTCGATAGGCGCAAACTCGGGGTTTTCGGCCATCAGCCAGACTTTGCTGCCGTCGCGCTTGAAGCGCTTGACGGTGACTTCGTCGCCGATCCGCGCTACCACGATCTGGCCGTTGCGGGCTTCGCGGGTGGTATGGACGGCCAGCAGGTCGCCGTCGAAGATGCCCACATCCTTCATGCTCATGCCGTGCACCCGCAGCAGGTAATCGGCACGCGGGTGGAAGAACGCAGGGTTGATGTTGCAGGACTCTTCAACGTGTTGCTGCGCGAGGATCGGCGCGCCGGCGGCGACCCGGCCAATGATGGGCAGGCTGGAGTCGTCGGCCTTGGCCTCGAAACCGGGGATGCGGATGCCGCGGGACGCGCCCGGGGTCATCTCGATCGCGCCCTTGCGGGCCAGCGCCTTGAGGTGTTCTTCTGCCGCGTTGGGCGATTTGAAACCCAGTTCCTGGGCGATTTCCGCGCGGGTCGGCGGGTAGCCATTGTCTTCCAGGCAGCGTTTGATGAAGGCCAGAATCTCGGCTTGGCGTGGCGTCAGCTTTAGCATATTGATCGCTCTGTCTTTTTATACAGTGACTGGGATTATATACAGTGGAACGGTCTTGGCAATGCCCCTTTTTTTGCCCGCCGCCAGACGGTCGCTCAACGGGCTGATGGAAGCTTTGCGGTTGTGTGGTTAAATGACTGACCGACCATTCCCGAAACGAACTGCCAGACTTGACAATGCACGGGCTGAAACGTATGTTTCAAACAAGTGTTTGTCAGGCGGAGTAGCCATGGCCCAGTCGGAAACCGTTGAACGCATTCTCGATGCTGCCGAGCAGTTGTTCGCGGAAAAAGGTTTCGCTGAAACCTCATTGCGTTTGATCACCAGCAAGGCGGGTGTCAATCTCGCGGCGGTGAACTATCACTTCGGTTCGAAGAAGGCGCTGATCCAGGCGGTCTTCTCGCGCTTTCTGGGGCCATTCTGCATCAGCCTCGATAAAGAGCTGGAGCGGCGCCAGGCCCGACCTGAAAACAAGCCTTCCCTCGAGGAGCTGTTGGAAATCCTCGTCGAGCAAGCCCTGGTGGTGCAACCACGCAGCGGCAACGACCTGTCGATCTTCATGCGTTTGCTCGGGCTGGCCTTCAGCCAGAGCCAGGGGCATTTGCGTCGTTATCTGGAAGACATGTATGGCAAGGTGTTCCGCCGCTACATGCTGCTGGTGAACGAGGCTGCGCCGCGCATCCCGCCGATCGAGCTGTTCTGGCGCGTGCACTTCATGCTGGGTGCGGCTGCGTTCAGCATGTCCGGGATCAAGGCCTTGCGCGCCATCGCCGAAACCGACTTCGGGGTCAACACCTCCATCGAACAGGTCATGCGCCTGATGGTGCCGTTCCTGGCGGCCGGCATGCGTGCCGAGTCCGGGGTCACCGACTCGGCCATGGCCACCGCGCAGTTGCGTCCTCGTAGCAAATCGACACCGGTTGCCGCCAAGGTTTAACCGCTCATGGGTGGGCGCGGCAGCTTACATCCGATAAGCTAGCCGCCCATGCCGACTCTCGTTTTGAACCCGTTCCCGCTCATGATCATCGACCTCCCGGGTACAGCCCAGGGCGGCGCATCGCTGCGAGCCGGGTTTATCGTTATCAAGGAATTGCTATGACTGCTGGCCTGCAAGGCTCGTTGATGGTGGACGTCGCCGGTACCTGGCTGACGGCTGAAGATCGCCAATTGTTGCGCCACCCCGAAGTAGGCGGCCTGATCATTTTCGCCCGCAACATCGAGCATCCGCGCCAGGTGCGCGAGTTGAGCGCGGCGATCCGTGCCATCCGTCCCGACCTGCTGCTGGCGGTGGACCAGGAGGGCGGGCGCGTCCAGCGCCTGCGCCAGGGCTTCGTGCGACTGCCAGCGATGCGCGCCATTGCCGACAACCCGAATGCCGAATACCTGGCCGAGCAGTGCGGCTGGATCATGGCCACCGAGGTGTTGGCCGTAGGCCTGGACCTGAGCTTCGCCCCGGTGCTGGATATCGATCACCAGCGTAGCGCCGTGGTCGGGACCCGTTCGTTCGAAGCTGATCCACGGCGTGCCGCGCTTTTGGCCGGTGCCTTCATTCGCGGCATGAACGCCGCGGGCATGGCCGCCACCGGCAAGCACTTTCCCGGTCACGGCTGGGCAGAGGCGGATTCCCACGTCGCGATCCCCAATGACGAGCGCAGCCTCGAGCAGATCCGCGCCCACGACCTGGTGCCTTTCGCCCAGTTGAGCAAGCAGTTGGCCGCCGTCATGCCGGCCCACGTCATTTATCCACAGGTCGATGCCCAGCCAGCGGGCTTCTCCCGGCGCTGGCTGCAGGACATCCTGCGGGGCGAGCTGCAATTCGACGGAGTGATTTTCAGCGACGACCTGTCCATGGCCGGTGCCCATGTGGTGGGCGATGCCGCCAGCCGTATCGAAGCGGCGTTGACCGCCGGTTGCGACATGGGCCTGGTGTGCAACGACCGCGCGGCCGCCGAACTGGCCCTGAGCGCCGCCCAGCGCCTGAAGGTCAAGCCGTCGGCGCGCATTGCGCGGATGCGCGGCCAGGCGTTTGCGAGCACCGAGTACCGCCAGGATCCGCGCTGGCTGGCCGCTGTGGGCGCGCTGAGGGATGCTCAGCTTATCGATTAACGGGGGGGCGCCATGACGGTCTACGCGATTATCGGCGGTACCGGCCTGACCCGGCTGGAAGGCTTGGACATTCGTCAGTCATTGGCGCTGGACACTCCCTACGGCGCGCCGTCTGCCGAGGTGCAGATCGGCGAGTACGCCGGCCACGAAGTGCTGTTTCTCGCACGTCATGGTCACCCGCACCGTTTTGCCCCGCACCGGGTGAATTACCGCGCCAATCTCTGGGCGTTGAAGCAGGCCGGTGCCGAAGCGATTCTTGCGGTCAACGCGGTGGGTGGCATCAGCGCGGCGATGGGCACCGGGCATTTCTGTGTGCCACATCAATTGATCGACTACACCAGCGGCCGCGAGCACAGCTACTTTGCCGATGACCTGGAGCCGGTGACCCATATCGACTTCAGCTACCCCTACAGTGAATCCCTGCGTCAGCGCTTGATTGCAGCGCTGACGGCCGAAGGCGTCGGTTTCAGTGCCCAGGGTGTATATGCCTGCATGCAGGGTCCACGGCTGGAAACCGCCGCCGAGATCCTGCGCCTGGAGCGCGATGGCTGCGACATCGTCGGCATGACCGGGATGCCGGAAGCGGCCTTGGCCCGCGAGCTGGAACTGGATTACGCCTGCCTGGCGCTGGTGGTGAATCCAGCGGCGGGCAAGTCGGCATCGGTGATCAGCATGGCCGGGATCGAACAGGCGTTGAGTGAGGGGATGGGTAAGGTAAGGTCGACGTTGGCGCGGGTGCTCAAAGGATCGACAAGCGACTGATTTGTAGGAGCTGGCTTGCCAGCGAAGGGGCCCTAAAGCCCAACACAAAATTCACGACCGCCTTCGCCGGCAAGCCGGCTCCTACAGTTCGTATCTCGCTATTTCTCCAACTTATCCGGCAACGGCGCAAACAGCGCCTCGATATCATCACTCTGCAACTTCCAGTCCCCAGCCTGTCGCCCATCCAGCACGCCCGCCGCCAGGTCGGATTTTTCCTTCTGCAGGTGCTGGATCTTCTCCTCCACCGTGCCGCGGGCGATCAGCTTGTAAACGAACACCGGCTTCTCCTGGCCGATGCGATAGGCGCGGTCGGTGGCCTGGTTTTCCGTGGCCGGGTTCCACCAGGGGTCGTAATGGATCACGGTGTCCGCTTCCGTCAGGTTCAGGCCTACACCGCCGGCTTTCAGGCTGATGAGAAAGATCTGACGCTTGCCGCTCTGGAATTCCTTCACCGGTGTACGACGGTCGCGGGTCTGCCCCGTCAACAAGGCGTATTCAACACCGCGTTTCTTCAGTTCGACCTCGATCAAGGCCAGCATTGAAGTGAACTGCGAGAACAACAGGATCCGCCGGCCTTCCTCGAACAGCTCTTCGAGCATCTCCATCAGGCTGTCGAGCTTGCCCGAGGTGCTGCCCCGCGCCGGAAGGGTCGCGTCATTGACCAGGCGCAGGTCGCAACACACCTGGCGCAGCTTGAGCAGCGCCTCAAGAATGATGATCTGGCTGCGGGCCACGCCTTTGCGGGTGATTTCGTCGCGGACTTTCTTGTCCATGGCCAGGCGCATGGTTTCGTACAGGTCGCGCTGGGTTTCGTTGAGCTCGACCCAATGGATGATCTCGGTTTTCGGTGGCAGCTCGGTGGCCACCTGTTCCTTGGTCCGGCGCAGCAGGAAAGGTTTTATCCGACCGTTGAGGTGCTGCAGTCGTACTTCGCTGGTGCGCTTTTCAATCGGCACGCGGTAATCGCGGTTGAAGCTTTTCACGTCACCGAGCCAGCCGGGAAGGAGGAAATGAAACAGCGACCAGAGCTCGCCCAGGTGGTTTTCCAGTGGCGTTCCGCTCAGGCACAGGCGCTGGCGGGCGTTCAACTCCCGGGCCGCCTGGGCCGCCTTGCTGTTCGGGTTCTTGATGTATTGCGCTTCATCCAGCACCAGAACGTGCAACGGCTGCGCCGCCAGGCGTTCGACGTCCTTGGGCAGCAACGCGTAGGTGGTCAGGATCAGGTCGTAGTCGGCCAGGTTGTCGAAATGCTTTTTGCGGCTGGCGCCATACAGCGCCAGCACCTTGAGTTGCGGGGTGAAGTGCGCGGCTTCGTCGAGCCAGTTGGGAATCAGGCTGGTGGGCATCACCACCATGCAGGGGCGATCGAGGCGTCCGGCGATTTTCTCGCTGAGAATGTGCGCCAGGGTCTGCAGGGTTTTGCCCAGTCCCATGTCATCGGCGAGGATGCCGCCGACTTCCAGTTGCCGCAACGACTGCATCCAGCTCAGGCCTTCCAGCTGATACGGGCGCAGGGTCGCATTCAAGCCTTGCGGCGCTTCGGCGGTGTGGTCCTTGATGTCGCGCAGGCGCTGGGCAAAGGTGCGGATCTGCTCGCCACCTTCCCAGAGCAGCGGCAGGTCTTCCAGGGAATTGAGGCGCGTGGCATCGGCCTTGCTCAGGCGCAATGTGGTTTCACCCGGCTCTTGCAGGTAGAACTCGCCGAGCGTTGCCAGTACCGGTTTCAGGCGACCGAAGGGCAGGGCGACTTGCAGGGGACCGTGCTCGGCGTTCGGCCGGTTGGGAATGTTGACCAGGATCAGCTCGTCGTCGCGCCGCCTTGCCAGGCGTTCCGGGTTGAGCAGTTCGGTGTGCGAGCGCATCAGGTTCAACAGGATCGGCAACAGGCTCAGCCGCTCGCCATTGACGATGATCCCCAGTTCCAGGTCGAACCAATCCCGCTCCGGCGCCTGTTCGACCGTGGCGTACCAGTCGTCCACGGCGGTCAGGTCGAATCCGAAGTCCTCGTTGATCAGCAGTTCCCAGCCCTGGGTGCGCAACTTCGGCAGTTCATTGAGGGTGAAGGTCAACCAGGCGCTGTCATTGACCATTTCATACAGTTCACCGGCGCTTTCCGGCAGGGCCTTGCTTTGCCGGGTGGCAATCTTGAAGCCGAGGATTCGCAGCTGTTCGCGGTAGGACTGTTCCACCTCCGGGTGGCGTTTTATCCGCAGGGTCTGGGTCTCCTGGCGAATCAGGATGTCGGAATTCTTCTGGCCTGAAACGTATTCATCCAGATAACTGAAGGACAGCGCCGCGCGATGCTGGATGTAGCGCTGCATCCGCCCGTTGCGCGGTTCGAAGGCGCTGAACTCGATGCTCGCCAGCCACAGGCGCGGTACCGGTTGCACGTTGTCCACCAGGACTTGCGGTGGCGCCTTGGGGCTGCGGTTTTCCAGCACCGCCTGGAGTTTTTCCAGGAGTTCGGCGTCTTTGGCAGCGGCGGGGTAGTCGAGGGTTTCCTGGACCTGCAGGAGCACCGCCGCGCAATGTTTGCAGTTGCTGTGGACCGGGCAGGAGCAGGTGGCATCGACCATCAGCAAGGTGCCTTTGGCCGACTCGCGCAGGCGAATGGTCTGACGGTAGACGTTACCGCCAGAGCCTTCGCATGCCGCGGTGATTGTCGAGTCCCCGACCTCGACGATCCTGACGCGATTTTCCAATGCGTAGCGGCGACCGCGCTCCAGGCTCTGTTCCTTGAATCGGCTGACCCAGGAAGGTGCCAGGGGTTTGCTCAGGGTCGTCGCGGACATGGGGGCTTCAATCAGTCCGGAATGGATTCAGGGGCTTCCCGGGGAGCGGGCGCCGTCATTGATGTGATCTTGATCAGCAGGCCCAGGTGGCCGTTGTCGAGGAAGTTGAGCTGGCCATTCTTGGTGTGGCTTTCCTGTTTCAGGCGTTCGCTGGCGGTGACCAGGCCTTCTTCGTTGATCTGGTTGACCCAGAAATCGGCGTCGACGTCGGTGAAGCGCCCCAGTTTCATGCTCAGCGTACCCTCGATCGGGAACTGGCCGAATTGCTCCTTGCCATCGCTGATCGCGACTTTGGTGGCTTCCTCACCGAGCGTCTGTTGCCAGGCTTTGTGCAGCAGCACGGTGTATTCATTGCTGGCGGTGAGTTTTTCCACTTCGCCATTCAGGCTCGGCGTGCGCAGGCTGTCAGGGCTGACGGCTTGCGCGCCAGCGGCCCAGTCTTCCGGCGCGGCACGGCTGACAATCGCCGGCACGGCGTTCTGCCGTACCAGAATCATTTCAATCTGATACAGATCATCGGCAAAAACCGAAGGGGTGACCAGTGCTGTTATTAACATCGTCAACAAGGTCAGTGAGCGAAACAGGCGCATGCGGCGTCCTTCAAGCAGTTTTCGGGATGAGGCGCTCAAACAGCGCCTCTACAGTATTAAAGCGCTCTTGCGGGCTTTCCATCGGGACCTGGAACTTAAACATTGTCGCCCCTTCGAATTTGTAGCGTTTGGGCTGGCTCTGGATCAGCTTGATCAGGGTCAGCGGATCGACCGGGGTTTGTGTCGCAAACTCGATTCGACCACCCTGCGGGCCGCCGTCGACTTTCTTGATGCCCAGTAACTCGGCCTGCAGTTTCAGGGCGGTGATGCGCATCAGGTTCTTGGTCGGCTCCGGCAACAGGCCGAAGCGGTCGATCATCTCTACCTGCAAGTCCTTGAGGCCTTCCTCGTCGGTGGCCGAGGCGATGCGCTTGTACAGAATCAGGCGGGCGTGGACGTCCGGCAGGTAGTCCTCGGGAATCAACGCCGGTACGCGCAAGTTGACTTCCGGACCGCCGCCCAAAGGCTGGTCGAGGTTGGGTTGTTCGCCCTTGCGGATCGACTTCACCGCGCGCTCGAGCATTTCCATGTACAGCGTGAACCCGACCGCCTGGATCTGCCCGCTTTGCCCGTCGCCGAGCAATTCGCCGGCGCCACGGATTTCCAGGTCGTTGGTGGCGAGCACGAAGCCCGCGCCGAGGTCCTGGGTGTTGGCAATCGCTTCCAGACGCTTTTCCGCGTCCGCGGTGATCTGCTGGCGCGGTGGCGTCAGCAGGTAGGCGTAGGCCTGGTGGTGACTGCGCCCGACGCGGCCGCGCAACTGGTGCAGCTGCGCCAGGCCGAACTTGTCGGCGCGTTCGATGATGATGGTGTTGGCGCTCGGCACGTCAATGCCGGTCTCGATGATGGTCGAGGCGATCAGCACGTTGAAACGCTTGTGGTAGAAGTCGCTCATCACCTGTTCGAGGTCGCGCTCGCGCATCTGCCCGTGGCCGATGCCGATCCGCGCTTCGGGCACCAGTTCGGCGAGGTCGGCGGCGCATTTCTCGATGGTCTTCACGTCGTTGTGCAGGTAGTAGACCTGGCCGCCACGCAGCAGCTCACGCAGCAGGGCTTCCTTGACCGTGCTCTTGTTCTGCTCCATGACGAAGGTGCGCACCGACAGGCGCCGGGCTGGCGGAGTGGCGATGATCGACAGGTCGCGTATGCCCGACACGGCCATGTTCAGCGTGCGCGGAATCGGCGTGGCGGTCAGGGTGAGGATGTCGACTTCGCTGCGCAGGGCCTTGAGCTGTTCTTTCTGACGGACACCGAAGCGGTGTTCTTCGTCGATGATCACCAGCCCCAGGTTCTTGATTTTTACATCGTCGGACAGCAACTTGTGCGTACCGATGACGATGTCGATCTTGCCTTCGGCCAGGTCCGCGATCGCGGCGTTGACTTCCTTGGCCGACTTGAAGCGGCTCATCACTTCCACGCTCACCGGCCAGTCGGCGAAGCGGTCGCGGAAGCTGTTGTAGTGCTGCTGGGCGAGCAGGGTGGTCGGCACCAGGATCGCCACCTGGCGACCGCCGTGTACGGCAATGAACGCGGCACGCATGGCCACTTCGGTTTTGCCGAAGCCGACGTCGCCGCACACCAGGCGGTCCATCGGTTTTGGCGCGAGCATGTCTTCGCGCACCGCCTCGATGGTGGTCTGCTGGTCCGGGGTTTCCTCGAATGGGAAACCGGCGCTGAAGGTGGCGTAATCGGCTTTCGGGTCGGCGAAGGCATAACCTTCCCGGGCGGCGCGGCGTGCATAGATGTCGAGCAATTCGGCGGCGACGTCGCGCACCTGTTCGGCGGCCTTGCGCTTGGCTTTTTGCCAGGTCTCGGAACCCAGGCGATGCAGCGGGGCGAGGGCGTCGTCGCTGCCGGTGTAGCGGGCGATCAGGTGCAGGTTGGCCACCGGCACGTAGAGCTTGGCGCCCTCGGCGTATTCCAGGGCGAGGAATTCGGCGGCCTGGTTGTCGATTTCCAGGGTGGCCAGGCCCAGGTAACGACCGACGCCGTGGTCGATGTGCACCACCGGCGCGCCTTCGCGCAGCTCGGTGAGGTTCTTGATGACCGCGTCGTTGTTGGCATCGGCGCGCTTCTCGCGGCGCCGGCGCTGCATCACGCGCTGGCCGAACAACGGGCTTTCGGCGACCAGCGCCAGGGCCGGGTCGTCCAGCAGCAAACCTTCATCCAGCGGCGCGATGGTGATCGCCAGGCGATCCTTGCCGGCGACGAAGTCCGGCCAGCTGTCGACGGTTTTCGGTCGCAACTTCAGGCGTTCGAGCAGTTCCAGCAGCACTTCGCGACGACCCGCGGACTCGGCGGTAAACAGCACGCGACCGGGGAATTCGTCGAGGAAACCGGCCAGCGCCGCCAAGGGTTGCGTGGCCTTGGCTTCGATGGCCAGGTTCGGCAGCTCCCGGGCAGGGAAGCGTTCGCGGCCGGCGCCGCTTTCCACATCCTGTTGACTCGCCACTACCCGTGGCCAGTTTTTCAGGCGCGCGAAGCAGTCTTCCACCGGCAGGAACAGTTCGGCGGGCGGCAATAAAGGACGGGATGGATCGACACGTCGCTCTTCATAACGATTGCGCACGTCGTTCCAGAAGTTCTCGGCAGCCTGTTCGATGCCGGGCAGGGAGAACACTTGCGTGTCCTGGGGCAGGTAATCGAACAGGGTCGAGGTTTCTTCGAAAAACAGCGGCAGGTAGTACTCGATACCGGCCGGGGTAATCCCGCTGCTCAGGTCCTGGAAGATCGGGCAGCGCCGGAAGTCGACATCGAAACGCTCGCGAAAGCGCGCCTTGAAGCGGGTGACCGCCTCTTTCTGCAATGGGAATTCCTTGGCCGGCAGCAGCTTGACCGAATCGACCTTGTCGATGGAGCGCTGGTTTTCCGGGTCGAAGGTGCGCAGGGTCTCGATTTCGTCGTCGAACAGGTCGATGCGATACGGCAACTTGCTGCCCATCGGGAACAGGTCGATCAGCGAGCCGCGCACGGTGAATTCGCCATGCTCGTACACGGTATCGACGTAGCGATAGCCGGTGGCCTCGAGGCGGCTGCGCATCTGCTCGACGTCGAGCTTCTGGCCGACATCCAGCACCAGGCTGCTGCCGAGCAGGAACTTGGTTGGCGCCAGGCGGTGCAGGGCGGTGGTGATCGGCACCACCAGCACGCCGTGCGACAGCTCGGGCAGCCTATAGAGGCTGGCGATGCGCTGGGAAATGATGTCCTGGTGCGGCGAGAACAGGTCGTAGGGCAGGGTTTCCCAGTCGGGGAAATGCAGTACGGGCAAATCCGGGGCGAAGAAACCCAGCTCCTGTTCCAGCCGTTCGGCACTTTGGCTGTCGGCGGTGAGCAGCAGGGTAAAGCGCTTGGCAGCGCTGGCAGCCTCGGCGATGGCCAGGCTCAGGGCGGCACCGGGCAGGTTGCCCCAGTGCTGTTTACCTGCCGCGGCAGGGAGAAGCGGTAGACGCAGAACGGGCACGGAAGGTTGAGCTCCAAGCGTTGCGACAAAGTCGGTAATTGTAGCGGTCCCGGGTGCCGCCTGTCAGTTGCAGACTGTGTCTATTACGCAGGTTTGGCGAAATGTAGTGGTAAAGACAAAAAACCACTGTTTTTTACCGTAAAAACCAGAATATGTAGTGGTAAAACCAGCAGGTGTTACGGAGGGTTACGGACAAGGTAGCGTTGTCTCCAAAAAATTGACTGCGCTGAAAGCCCCGGTTTCATTGGGTTCCAGCGATGCGTGATTTTTTTGAAGGGAAAATTGTTACGGATCGCACGACAGGCGCGCATTGCTACACGAGGCTTACGGCGGCATAATGTAGCCCCTTTTTTCTGCCCCTACATGTGGAAGGTTCCCGTGACTCAGAAGCCCGACCAGTGTCTTGGTGAATGGATCGACCGTGAAGCACTCGCAGAAGCGATGATTCCGCTTATCGGTCAGCTCTACCGCAATAACAATGTGGTGAGCTCGATCTATGGCCGCAGCCTGATCAATCGTTCAGTCATTGCGATTCTCAAAGCTCACCGCTTTGCTCGTCACCGTCAAACCGACGATACCGAGCTGTCCGTCCACGAAACATTCCCGCTGCTCAAGGCGATGAGCGAGCTCAAGCTCGGCGCCGCTTCGGTAGACCTGGGCAAGCTGGCAGCCAAATTCAAGGCTGAAGGCAATGGCCGTACTGCCGAGCAGTTCGTCCGTGAAGAACTGGCCGACGTGGTTGGCCAGCAGAACGCCTCCGCCCGCAAAGGCACCGACGTTGTCCTGTACGGCTTCGGTCGTATCGGCCGTCTGCTGGCGCGCATCCTGATCGAGAAAACCGGTGGCGGCGACGGCCTGCGCCTGCGCGCCATCGTCGTGCGCAAGGGCGCCGAGAACGACCTGGTCAAACGCGCCAGCCTGCTGCGTCGCGACTCGGTCCATGGTCCGTTCGATGGCACCATCACCATCGATGAAGCCAACAACACCATCACCGCCAACGGCAACCTGATCCAGGTTATCTACGCCAAGAGCCCGGCCGAAGTCGACTACACCCAGTACGGCATCGAAAACGCACTGATCGTCGACAACACCGGCGTATGGCGTGACGCAGACGGCCTGGGCCAGCACCTGGCCTGCCCGGGCGCTGCCCGCGTGATCCTCACCGCACCTGGCAAGGGCGCGCTGAAGAACATCGTGCACGGCATCAACCATGGCGACATCAGCCCTGACGACAAGATCATTTCGGCCGCTTCCTGCACCACCAACGCCATCGTGCCGGTGCTGAAGGCTGTGAATGACAAGTTCGGCATCGTCAACGGCCACGTCGAAACCGTTCACTCGTTCACCAACGACCAGAACCTGATCGACAACTTCCACAAGGGTAGCCGTCGTGGCCGCGCCGCGCCGCTGAACATGGTTATCACCGAGACCGGTGCAGCCACCGCAGCCGCCAAGGCACTGCCAGTGCTCAAGGGCAAGCTGACCGGCAACGCGATTCGCGTTCCTACGCCAAACGTGTCGATGGCCATCCTGAACCTGAACCTGGAAAAGGCCACCACCCGCGAAGAGATCAACGAGTACCTGCGCCAGATGGCCATGCACTCGGACCTGCACAAGCAGATCGACTACGTCAATTCGCAGGAAGTGGTTTCCACCGACTTCGTTGGCTCGCGCCACGCAGGCGTTGTGGACGCTGAAGCGACCATCACCCAGGATAACCGCGTTGTACTGTACGTCTGGTACGACAACGAATTCGGTTACAGCTGCCAGGTGGTTCGCGTAATGGAAGACATGGCCGGTGTAAACCCGCCAGCATTCCCGCGCTAAGCCTATAGCTGCACATTAAAACGCCCCGACTTTGGTCGGGGCGTTTTTGTTTGTGCGTGAAGACTTTTTCTTACGGAATAAATGCTCTTTAGAAACACTCTTGTAGGAAAAGGATTGTTTCTTTTGGAGAAACTTCTGAATCGTCTTTTTGACCCTGCCGTGAGGGTCGCAACGCTGTTAGCGTCCGTCGTATTATTTCTGAACACCCTTCCAAGGATAAGGAGTTTGAAATGAATGCACCCTTTCAGTTCTTGTATGGCAATGCTGTTTCTCCAGAGTATCTGCGCAGTCTGAACAACCCCTACTTCACTGAGCAGCACATTGCGCAATTCGATGAGCAAACCCAGGCGACTGTTCGCGAACAGCAGGCATACCTTGACGCTCATCCCGCCATCGCCATCTTCCGATGCGCCACCGAGGGCAGCCACACCCGTAACGGCGGAGTGATCCAGCAAGGGACCGGACTGCAGGAGTTCGTGTTGGAAAATGGACGGTCGGTGCGCGGAGCGCGCAAAGGCGACGAGGTCCTGTACGCAGATGGCAGTACGGCGCAGATCATCACAGGCGCGGGGCAAGTTAACAATGATGTGGCATTGGTCGGCAGCTTGCTCAGCAATGGCGACGAGATCATCAATACGCCGCAGGACGGCTTCGTGTTTGTTGCGCGCGAAGGGGAGTCGATGGTTGAGGATTTTCTGCCATCTATCGCGGACTGAGCGATCAAGTCTGGCGCTGACCAAGGCTGTCTCAGTGCGGCGTTGCTTGAATGCTGACGCAGATGACGGTCGCAACCCCTCGTCGTAAGCCTTCTGGACTCTACCGGAAGTCATGGAGAAGAAATTCAATGAGAGAAGGACATTTCATCGGTTTGAATGACCGAACCACCTGTGGCGGCACAGTTCTCGATGGTGACACCCGGATCATGATGTATGGCGTTGCCCACGCCTGCGATGGTGATCGAGTCACCTGTGGAAAGGACAGAAAGACGTATCGGATCGTCGGGGGCATCTCGTACATGACCAGTCATGGAAGGCCCATGGCTGGCACGCTGGATAGCTACAGCAACTGCCCTTGTAAAGCCGGTCTGATCCCCTCGGTGCTCACGGCAACTTACACGAAAGCGGACGCTTCAGCGCCGGTGTCCAGAAGAGCGGCTGAGCCGATCACTCCAACTGCTAGCACTCAGCCAGCAGTGCCACGTCAATCCGGTTTCACCCCTTCAAGTCATCCTGCTCCAGCTGCATTCAACAGAACAGACCTACCGGAACCGGGCTTCTACGTTGTCCCCCACAGCATGACCCGCGAACAACTGGAGGCCGCGCTTTTCCCCTCGCGCCAACACGCCAACATGAGCAAGTTCCAGGCGCTCAACCCTGATCGAGGCGACCTCAAGGCCGGTTCGATGATCGTGCTGAGCGACCCGAACAACACTTCCTGCACCTATCAGGAAGTCCAGTTGATGCAGACCGCGCAACAGGTCAAGGCAGCCCTCGACCCGCTGACGTCCGAAGAAGCCGAGTTCATGTTTCGCCACGGCGCGGAAATCGCCAGTTTTACTGGTCAGACTTCGACCTGGCTCGGCGTCAGCGCCGCGGTGATGGAAAAGCACCTGATCCGATTGCGCGATACCCTCCAAGAGATAGAGCGCCTGCATCAGGAAACCTATCGACAGCATGGCAACCTGAGATCGAAGCCGTTTGTTGCCGAGCGCCAGCGCCTACTCGCCCAGTTGGACGCCCACCTGCTGAACTCCACGCGCCTTCGTGGTGTGACCACCTTGGGTGATCACCCCAAATTGAAGACCGCCCTCGGCATTTCCAGTCGTAGCCTGGTGCACCACTGGGACAAGGCTGGGGCGCCGGGGCAGATACCGGGTTATGCGACCCATGTGAATGCGGTCAGTCGGGCTGCCAAGTATATGAGTACCGGTGGTTTCATTGGTATAGGGATTGGTGGGGTTTCTTCGCTGTTGGCTATTCAGGAGGTTTGTGTTGGTGATTCTGGAACGGCTTGCGAGAAGGTTAAGTTTACTGAAGGGGGTAAGTTTGCGGGCTCGGCAGGTTTAGGGTATTTGGGAGGAGAGTTGGCATATATGGCCAGCCCCTATATCTGCGCAGCGCTGGGGGCTACTACAGGTATAGGTGGTGTTGTTTGTGTCGCAGCCGTAGTTGGGGTTGGCGCATTGGGGGGCACGACTGCTGGCGGTATAGGAGGTGAGCTAGCAGGGGAAATACTCTATGAGAAAAATTGGCCATGACCTCCGAAGAATTTTGGGGGTCTTGGCTAGCTTTTTGGCTTGTGGCTGGCCCAATCCTCCTGAGTTACGTGAGCTTCTTTTACAGTCTGTACTTGAGTCGCTGTTACCTGAAGCGCTTTGTTGAGGCCTTGAGCGGTAGTCGCGATATCGTTATTAGCGCTGCAGGATTGATGCAAAGCGGATGGCTGAGTCGGATTATGTTAGTTGCAAAGATCACCTTTGTGGTGATGTGGCCTGGGCCGAGACTTCGTGCAGGGGATCTTGATCCTGATGATTTCCGTAACTTTCCTTTGAGCTTGAGGCGACTACTAAAAGCGAAGGCCATTCTGACGTGCGTCATTGTGGTTTGGGGAGCGATTGCGTTCGCACTAATGAAGCTTAGGTAATTTAATACTTGGCCGTCCTATGCTGGAATCGGCCCAGGTAAATTCCAGTAAAAATCTGACGTGTCCCAAGGGAGATCTGTTCGCCAAGCCAAAAAGATCAGACATGAAAACGGCACCAGAAGGTGCCGTTTTCATTTGTATATGATCCCTGAAAGGCGCCAAAGCATGAATGCAGGCCGTTCCCCCAAGCCAGTCATGGGTGGCTTATATCGTTTTAATCTTTCCACTTGAAATTTAAGAATTATCTCGAATTCAATAGAAAGTTCATTTCGGAATAAAAAATAAAAACCATCAGTAAAAATAAGAGGTTGTTGGCCAATTCGGCTGGAGCGCTTTACATGGATCCAATCCGCAGGCCGGTAGATATTTGACGTCATTTAAATGTTCAATACATTTGCTTGACACCCCAAAGCACTGATTCTAGTGTCGGCCATGTCGCCGCCCGCTCTGCCTCGGGCAAAACGAACGTCATGCTTCACAGCAACTCTCCAAAAAGACGGGAATCCCATTCCCGCTCACATCACAATAAAAATCATATCAATCAGCGTCGGCTTAATTGCCGTCCAGAGATCAATTGCGTTTTGCTCACCCTGCCAAAAGTATTTTCGCGGTCACGGCTCGCTATTGCCTGGCTGATATGCGGTTGGTCTATCGGGAGAGTCGAACATGGCGGAAGAACGATCGAAGTTGTTGTCGCTGTTACCGCGCCTGGTGGGGTTGGGAGTGCTGGGGTTTGTTGTCTGGCTGTTGCTGTCGACCTTGCTCATGCCACTTGTGTCGGCCTCTGCCACCCGGGCGATTCTGAATGCGCCGGTTATTTTGCTGACCACACCGATCGATGGGGTGGTGAGTTCCCTGGCGGTCAAGCCCGGTGTGACGTTCACCCAGGGCCAGAAGATTGCCGTGGTGGAAAACCCGCGGGCGAACCAGGAGACCTTGCTGACCCTGCAAACTCGGCGTCTGACGTTGGAGCAGCAGTTGTCGTCTTCGGTCAGCCAGGCCGAGCACGATCAGCGCTATTACGAGGAGCTGGAGAAAACCAGCCAGCAATACCAGGCCGCCTTCCATACCCGCCAGCTCTACACGCAAAAAGCCCTGAAAGCCGAGAACAGTGCCGCCAGCGCGCGGTTGATCGATGCCCAGGAAACGGTCGAGCGCAATCTCGAGTTGTTCGTCCAGGGGGCGGTCAGTGGGGCGGTGGTGGCTTCGTCGAAAGCCCAGCTGGCGTCGTTGCAAGGCGCGGCCGAGTCGGTGCGTTCGCAGTTGCGGATCACCGATGGTGACGTCAGTGCCGCCAACAAGCGGGTCTACCTCGATCCCGATCAGCTGCGCATGTTCGATCTCAGCGCGCAGATGACCACCCTGAAACTCAGCCTGGAGAATCAGGCGCGTAACCGTGCGACCTATCAGCAGGAGCTCGCCAATCTCAATCAATTGATCGACACCGAACAGAACCGGATCAAGTTGATGGCGGGCTACGACGTCGTGGCTTATTCGCCGGGGACCGTCCAGGAACTGCTGGCGCCCCAGGGCACGCTGGTGCAGGCCGGCTCGACCCTGCTGCGCGCCACCGACTGCGCGCAGAGCTACGTGATCGCGGTGTTTCCCGAGCGCATGGCCAGCAAGATCGACCGCGACAGCGTGCTCACCGTGAAAATCCGCGGCCTCGACCAGCCGCTCAAGGCCAGTGTGGTGCAGTTGCTGTCCAGCGCTTCGGACATCCGCGCCAGTACCTACAGCGTGCCGTTTCCTTATGCCGAGCAAAATTCGGTGTACGTGGTCGGCACTTTTGCCGCTGACCTCACGGACAGCCAGCGCGCCATGACCTGCAACCCGGGGTTGTGGGCCAGTGCCGAGGTGTCGCGGCCATGAGCATTTTATTGCGAGCGATGGTGGGACTGATGTTGATGACCGGTGCGGCAAGCGGATGGTCCGCGCAAGCCCGACCGCAACTGGCGGCCATGACCTGCGCCGCGCTGGATCAGGCCGTGACTTCACAGCCGGCGGGCCCAGTGCTGGTGGCCAGTTACCCGCCGCTGGATGGCCAGCCTGCGCCGATTTTGGCGTTGCGCGGCGTGGCGTTCACCTACGACAACGCACTGGCGAGCATTGCCCTGTTTGCCTGCGGCAAGGCCGAGCCGGCGCGGCGGATCGCCGATGCATTGGCGTTCGCCACACTGCACGATCCGGAGTACCAGGACGGACGCCTGCGCAACGCCTACGCCGCCGGCCCGGTGGCGGCGCCGTCGATGAAGTTGCCGGGCTACTGGAGTGTCGAGCGCAACGCCTGGAATCAGGACGCCTATCAAGTCAGCAGCGCCACCGGCAATCAGGCCTGGGCGGCACTGGCCCTGTTGGAGGCCTATCGACAGAGCGGCGAGGCGTCATACCTTGAAGCCGCGCGCAAAGCTTTGAAATGGTCGCAACAAAACACCTACGACGGGCAATCGCCCGCCGGCTTCAGTGGTGGCTACTACGGGTACTTTGAAAAACAGGTCCAGCAGAACTGGAAATCCACCGAGCACAACGTCGACCTCGCTGCGGCGTGGTCGGCACTCGATGCGGTGGCGCCGAATCAGGAGGCGGCAAAACAGGCGCGGATTGCCCGGCAGTTTGTCTCGAGCCAATGGGATGCCCGGGAAGGGCGCTTTCTAATAGGCACCGGCGCGGATGGCCAGACCTCGGACCGCGTGCGCTCGGGGCTGGATGCGCAGATCTGGCCCTTGATCGCCCTGCATGAGCCGCCCAAGGACTGGCGGCGAGTCTTCGCCTTCATCGACCAGGCTCACCGTGCCGGCGCAGGTTACGGTTTCAACCGCGACCCCGATGGTCTGTGGACCGAAGGCACCGCCCAGGCCGCTGCGGTGGCGCGCTTGAGCGGCCTGAGTGAGAAAGCCCAGCCGCTGTGGAGCGTGCTGCTGGCCCAGCAGGCCGGCAACGGTTGGCTGTTCGCCACACCGCAAGCGCGCATCAGTACCGGGCTGGCCATAGGCCCGGACTCGGTCAGCAACGATTTTTTCTATTACCACCTGCCTCACTTGGGCGCCACGGCGTGGGCGGCGATTGCCGCCACCGGCGTCAATCCCTTTACCGGTTCGCAAGAGGCTGACTGACATGCAGGCACTGGACTCGCTGCAACTGCTGCAAATCAATTTCTGGACCTTGGCGGCGGTGATTCTGTTCACCTGCCTGACCCACCGTGATCAATGGGCCGCGCGGGTCGGTTTCGGTGCCATCACGGCATTTTTGCTGATCAATTATGCGGCCTGGCGGATTCGCGACACCTTGCCCGACGGTCATTCCGGATTCGCCACGGTCTGGGCCTACACCTTCCTGTTCTTCGAGATGCTGGCGATTGGTTACACGCTGTTTTCCATCGTCGTGATGCTCTGTCGCACCGATCACCACAAAGCGGCCGATGTCGGCGAGCGACGCCTGCGCCAGCAAGGCAGCGCGGTGCCGGCGGTGGACATCTTCATCGCCACCTACAACGAGGGCCTGGAAATCCTCGAAAAAACCATTATCGCCGCCCAGGCCATCGACTACCCGAACTTCACCATCTGGGTCCTCGACGACACCCGGCGAGACTGGCTGCGCGACTACTGCGCCGAGATGGGCGTGCAGTACGCGCGGCGCCCCGACAACTCCCACGCCAAGGCCGGCAACCTGAACAACGGCCTGCGGCAGTCGGCGGCCCTCAGCAACGCGCCGTACATCCTGGTGCTCGATGCCGACTTTGCACCGCAGCAGCCGATCCTCTTGCGCACCCTGGGGCTGTTCGACGACCCCAGGGTCGGCCTGGTGCAGACGCCGCAGTTCTACTACAACCCCGATCCGATCCAGCACAACCTCGGCACGTCGGCCTGCTGGGTGGATGAGCAGCGGGTGTTCTTCGATGTGTTCCAGCCGGCGAAGGATGGTTGGGATGCGGCGTTTTGCGTGGGTACGTCCTTCGTGGTGCGGCGCGATTTGATTACCGAAGTCGGCGGTTTTCCTACAGGGTCGGTCTGCGAAGATATCTACACGACCTACCGCTTGCTGCAAAAAGGCTACGTCACCCGCTGGTTGAATGAGCGTCTGTCCATTGGCTTGTCTGCCGAAGGTTTGACCGAATACATCAATCAGCGCGGGCGCTGGTGCCTGGGCACGATCCAGGTGGCGTTGCTCAAGGAAGGGCCGTTGCGCGGCAGCGGCTACACGCTCAATGACCGGTTGCACTATGTCCATGGGCTGATGCACTGGTTTTCCAAACCCTTCATTTTGATGATGCTGGTGTCACCGGTGCTGTACTGGTACTTCGGCATCGCCGGGTTCTACGCCAATCCGGTGGATTTCCTCGCGTTCGGCATGCCGGCACTGATTGCGTTCTGGGGCTACGGGACCTGGGTGACGGACCGGCGAACCTTGCCGATCTTTACCGAGGTCACGCAGATTGTTGCCTCCCTGGCGGTCACGGCCACCATCGCCAGCGCCATGATTCGTCCCTTCGGCAGGCCGTTCAAAGTCACCGCCAAGGGCCTGGACCGGACGAAAACCATGGTCCACTGGAAGCTGTTCGGCTTCTTCCTGGCCTTGACCCTGCTGTCCCAGTTCGGCGCCTACATCGCCATTAGCACCGCCGCTGCGTTCGACGGAAACATGCTGTTCAATCTGTGCTGGACGGTGGTCGCGCTGGTGTACAACCTGGCGACCCTGGTGGCCTGTGTCGACCGGCCGCGGTTGCATGGCGAAGAGCGGTTTCCGTTCGAAAAGCCCACCGGTTTTCGCTTCGGCGGCAAGGTCCTGCCGGGGCGCCTGGTGGATATTTCCCTCAGCGGTGCGTCGCTCAACTGTGCTTTCGCGTCCTCGATCAAGCCGGGGCTGTGCGGGCAGTTGTGGGTCGACAAGCTGGGTTGGATTGATGTCGAAGTCATGCGCAATCACGGCGAGGACCAGTTGGGCTTGAGGTTTGCCGACCTCGACGAAGGACTTCGGCGGCAACTGATTGCCCGGCTGTTCAGCGACGCCACCATCAACGTGGTCAGTAAAGCGCAACCGGCGCAGGCCTTCGGCACTCTGCTGCAGCGCTCGTTGATCGGCGAAAAACGCCTGGCGCCGCGTCCCGCCAAGCCGGTCAAGGCGCCGACCTACGTCCCTGCACCAAGGTGGCGGCCAATCAGTGTGCGTTCGCGCAAACAGGCGCTGCCGCACATCAGTGTCGGGCGGTCGGGCCTGTGGTCGTTGCTTCTTTCCCCCTTGCGAGCTTTGCTCGGCCAACGTTTTTAGGTGCGCGCCATGAACAGTTGCTTGCCCACTTCATGTTTCATGACATTGTTTTTGCTCAGCGGTTGTTCGCTGGAACCGACCTACGAGAAACCCGACGCACCGATCGACCAGCAATGGCCGGCCAATACCGCCGGTGAATGTTGCAACGGCAAGCAGGCGTTCGATAAGGACTGGCGCGGGTTTGTGGTCGACGAGCGCCTGCGCCAGTTGATCGACATGGCCCTGGCCAACAATCGCAGCCTGCGCCAGTTCGCGGCCAGTGTCGAAGAGGCGCGGGCGGGATATGACAGTGCGCGCTCGGGGCTTTTTCCTACGATCGGCATCGACACTTACGCCGGTCGCAGTAAATTGCCGCCGCTGGTGCGCACACCCGGCGGCGGCGATACCGCTGGCAGCATTGCCAACACCTATCAGGCAACGGCGGGTTTCACCTCCTACGAGTTGGACCTGTTCGGGCGTATCCGCAGCCAGCGCAATGCCGCCGGGGCGCGCTTCGAAGCGTCCGAGGCGGATTACCAGACGGCGCGGCTGGCGCTGATCGGCGAGGTCGCCAGCACCTGGTTGAGCCTCAAGGCCAACCAGCATTTGCTCGACCTTGCGCAGAACACCTGGCAATCCCAGGACCGCTACGGGCAGTTGCTGCGCAAGAGCTATAACCTCGGTTCCAGTGCGCGGATCGATGTGCATCAGGCGGATGCGCAAACCAACACGGCGGCGGTGCAGGTCAATACCTATCGCATGCAAGTGGCGCAGGACAGCAATGCGCTGCGGGTTTTGGTGGGGCAACCGGTGCCGGTGGGGTTGCTGCCGACCGGAGCGCTGGGGGAGCAGATGGCGACGCTGGACGTGCCGGCAGGTTTGCCTTCGGCGCTGGTCGAGCGGCGGCCCGATATCATGTCTGCCGAGGCGCAGCTGCGTGCCGCCAACGCGGATATCGGCGCGGCACGCACGGCCTACTTCCCGACCTTTTCCCTGACCTCGGCATTGGGCAGCCTGACCGGGGAATTTTCCCAATTGCTCACGGGTCCAGCGGAATTCTGGTCGGTGGCGCTGGCCGGGTCGCTGCCCTTGCTCGACGGCGGCGCGCGGCGGGCCCAGGTCGATGCCAGTCATGCCCGGTTCGCCGGCCAGGCGGCGGCCTATGAAGCCACGGTGCAGAACGCTTTTCGGGAAGCGGCCGATGCCCTGAATGCCCGACAGGAGATGCTCACCCAGGTCGAGTACCAGAAAAAACTGGTGGGGGACTATCAGGAAGCCTACCGGCAGTCTCGCCTGCGTTTCGAGTCGGGGCTGGACAGCTATTTTTCCACCATGGATGCGCAGCGGTCGTTGTTCGATGCGCAGCAGAAATGGGCGCAGCTGGAGTTGGCGCGGGAGATCAATCAGGTCACGTTGTACAAGGCGCTGGGGGGAGGGTGGAGCCAATCCTTGAAGATGGCGGAACGTTGAATCACGCAATATCATTCACACCACAAATCCACTGTGGGAGCGGGCTTGCTCGCGAATGGGGAGTGTCAGGCAACATCATTAGTGACTGATGGTCCGCCTTCGCGAGCAAGCCCGCTCCCTCAGTTCTATCGCATAATGGCTCACTTGGCGTTGTGTCAGGACGTGCTGTGGGGAGTGGAGGGATTTGTTGAACAGGTGGCAGGCCGTTGTGTTTGTGTTGATGGGCACCTTGTCCGCCTGCGGCAATGGCGAATCCATGGAAAGCTTCGGCGGCCCGACCATGGGCAGCACCTGGTCGATCAAGTACGTGCGCCGCCCCGGTGTTCCCGCCCAGGCAGAAGTCCGGGTTCAGGTGGAAAAGATCCTGGCTGAAGTCGACCGGCAAATGTCGACCTACCGTAGCGACTCGGACATCGAACGCTTCAACGCCTTGCCCGCCAATCACTGTCAGGTCATGCCCGCGCCGATCCTCGAATTGGTCCGCGTCGGCGAGCTGTTGTCAGTGCAAAGCGCAGGTGCCTTCGATTTGACGGTGGAGCCGCTGCTCAACCTCTGGGGTTTTGGCCCGCAGGCCCGTGAAGAAAAAATCCCCACGGCCCAAGCGCTGGCCGAGGCGCGCCGACGTGTCGGTCACCAGCATCTGCGCATCGACGGTGACCAGCTGTGCAAGGACGCCGCCGTCGAAGTCGACTTCAACAGCATCGCGGCCGGTTATGCGGTGGACAGGATTGCCGCGCAGCTCGAAGCCATGGGCATCCACGACTACCTCGCCGAAGCCACCGGCGAACTCAAGGCGGCCGGAAAAAAACTGGACGGCACACCCTGGCGCATCGCCCTGGAAGAACCCCGGGACGATCAACAAGTGACCGAGCGCATCATCGCCGTCGACGGCTTTGGCCTGTCCACGTCCGGCGACTACCGACATTATTTCGTACAGGGTGGCCAGCGCTTTTCCCACACTCTCGATGCCCGCACCGGTACACCGGTCTCACACAACCTGGCGTCGGTCACGGTCATTCATCCTTCAGCCTTGATGGCCGATGGCTTATCGACGCTGTTGCTGATCCTCGGCCCGGAGCAGGGCTGGGCCTACGCGGAACAACACGACATCGGCGCATTTTTTGTGATGCGGGCCGATACAGGTTTCGTCACACGCAGCAGTCACGCTTTTGCACGCCTGAGTGGCGAAAAAGCCGAATGATTGCGGCGATTCGGGCATCGAAACCTGGCGATGTAGTGCAGGCAAAACTAGCCTACGACGCGACCAAGGGTTAATGTGCGCGGCGTTGACGCTTCTATAGACTGTGTCCGGGTTCTGCATGGGCCCCAAATTGTTCCTTCATGCCACAGATTGGCGTGATTTAGCCGCAGGTGCCGCTGGCGCCACGGCCTGTTCTGAGGAGTACGCATGGCTGTCTACAACTACGACGTGGTGGTGTTGGGTTCCGGCCCGGCGGGGGAAGGCGCGGCAATGAACGCCGCCAAGGCAGGGCGCAAGGTGGCGATGGTCGATAGCCGTCGCCAGGTCGGCGGCAACTGCACTCACTTGGGCACCATCCCGTCCAAGGCACTGCGTCACTCGGTCCGGCAGATCATGCAGTTCAACACCAACCCGATGTTCCGGGCCATTGGTGAGCCGCGCTGGTTCTCGTTCCCGGACGTATTGAAAAGCGCCGAAAAAGTGATCTCCAAGCAAGTCGCCTCGCGCACCGGCTACTACGCCCGTAACCGTGTCGATGTGTTCTTCGGTACCGGCAGCTTCGCCGACGAGCAAACCATCGAAGTGGTCTGCGCCAATGGCGTGGTGGAAAAACTGGTGGCCAAGCACATCATCATCGCCACCGGCTCGCGCCCTTATCGTCCGGCCGACATCGATTTCCATCACCCGCGTATCTACGATAGCGACACCATCCTCAGCCTCGGCCACACCCCGCGTAAACTCATCGTTTACGGCGCCGGCGTGATCGGTTGCGAATACGCCTCGATCTTCAGCGGCCTGGGGGTGTTGGTCGAGCTGGTGGACAACCGCGGCCAGTTGCTGAGCTTCCTCGACTCGGAAATTTCCCAGGCGTTGAGCTATCACTTCAGCAACAACAACATCACCGTTCGCCACAACGAAGAATATGACCGCGTCGAAGGCGTGGACAACGGCGTGATCCTGCACCTCAAGTCCGGCAAGAAGATCAAGGCCGACGCCTTGCTCTGGTGCAACGGCCGCACCGGCAACACCGACCAGTTGGGCCTGGAAAACATCGGCGTGAAGGTCAACAGTCGTGGCCAGATCGAAGTCGACGAGAACTACCGTACGGGCATCCAGAATATCTACGGCGCCGGCGACGTGATCGGCTGGCCGAGCCTGGCCAGTGCCGCCCACGACCAGGGCCGTTCGGCCGCTGGCAGCATTGTCGACAACGGCAGCTGGCGCTTTGTGAATGACGTGCCGACCGGGATCTACACCATTCCGGAGATCAGCTCGATCGGCAAGAACGAGCAGGAGCTGACCCAGGCCAAGGTGCCGTACGAAGTGGGCAAGGCGTTCTTCAAGAGCATGGCCCGGGCGCAGATCGCCGGCGAGCCGCAAGGCATGCTGAAGATCCTGTTCCACCGTGAAACCCTGGAAGTGCTGGGCGTTCACTGCTTCGGCTACCAGGCGTCCGAGATCGTGCATATCGGCCAGGCGATCATGAACCAGCCGGGCGAGTTGAACACATTGAAGTACTTCGTCAACACCACGTTCAACTACCCGACCATGGCCGAAGCCTATCGGGTCGCCGCGTACGACGGCCTCAACCGGCTTTTTTGAGCGGCTCCGGCCGGTGGCCTGAGCCGGCCGGGGAGACCGATTTCAGCAATTCTCGAGCGTGGCAGTGGCCAAACCGGGAAAGTCTGTAATCAGGCTGTCAACGCCGAAATCAGCGAGCCTGCGCATCAGCGCGGGTTCGTTGACTGTCCACACCGACACATGCAGCCCCTGGCGCTGCGCCTTCTGCAGACGTTCCGGCGTACACAGGGTCCAGTTCAGCGCCAGAATCTCGCAGCCGTAGCCTTGCGCGACCTTCAGCGGGTCGAGCCAGGCGTATTCGGCCACCAGGCCGCGGGACACGTCCGGCACCAGGTCCAGCGCCGCTTTTAATACTTCCCGCGAGCTCGAGGTGATGGTGATCCTGTCCAGCAGGCCATGGCGTTGGGCCATTTCGCGAATCGCCAGCACGGTCGTCGCGGCGCGGGTGCGTGAAGCGCTCTTGACCTCCAGTTGCCAGTGCTCGAAGTCGCATTTTTCGAACAGCTCTTCGAGGGTCGGGATCGGGCACGGCTTGATCCAGCCCGGACCACCCTTGCGCGCGTCGTAGGTCACCAGGTCCGCTGCGGTGTGCTCGACCACCTTGCCGCGCCGGTCGGTGGTGCGCTTGAGCGTCGGATCGTGGATGACCATCAACTCGCCGTCCATGGACAGGTGCAGGTCCAGTTCACAACGGCGCACGCCGTGCTTGAGACATTCCTGGAAGCTGGTCAGGGTGTTTTCCGGTGCTTCGCCCTTGGCGCCGCGGTGGCCGTAGATGAGGGTCACGATTATTCCTTTATTTAAATGCCTGATTCGTTCAGTTCGCGGGCCAGGCGTCGTTCCTGGGCCTGCTTTTGCAAGATGTAGCGCGCCAACAGTTGCCGCTGGGCATCGGTCAGGTGTTCGAACTCGGTGCCGACGTCAAAGCCCTCGCCCTTGCGGTCGCAGTGGGTGACCCGCGCGCGCAGCAACAGGCCCAGGGCCTGGGGCATCAGCACCAGCTTGACCGACAGGCGCGAGCCGGCGGCGATGGGGGAAGGGTTCTGGAAGTCGATGCCGCCTTCGGAGATGATCACCGGCTGCGGGTCGCCGATCTGCCCGAGCACGGTGATGGCGATCACCTGGCTGAGCAGATCGATGCGCTTGTTCTGGGATTTGAGGAACGCCGCGAGGTTGCGGTCGCGCTCGCTGATCTGGCGCAGCAGGTGCTGCGACTCGAATTCGCTCAGGTGCAATTCGCTGAGCAGATTGAACAGCGGGGACGCATCCTGCAACACTTCCTGCCCGGCGGCTTCCAGGGCAGACAGGGGCCGAATTTCCAGTGCGATCATGTCCTCGATACGGTAGTATTCGCGGCGATCTTCTTCATCTAATGTCGACATGGCGAACCCATGGTAGCGGCGGTGGTCTGAGTGTAAAGCTGGTTATCGACCCCCGCCACAAGGACGTTCCTTTTCCCTCCGAACAAGCCCCGACATGTTCAGACCTCTCTTCGTATTTATCGGCACGCGTTATACCCGTGCAAAGCGTCGCAATCATTTTGTGTCATTCATTTCCCTGACCTCCATGATCGGACTCGCCCTTGGCGTGGTCGTGATGATCGTGGTGCTGTCGGTCATGAACGGCTTCGATCATGAGATGCGCACCCGCGTGCTGGGCATGGTGCCCCACGCAACTATTGAATCCGGCGAGCCGCTCAGCGATTGGCAAGGCCTGGCCGCCAAGGTCAAGCAGAACCCGCAGGTGGCGGCCGTGGCGCCGTTCACGCAGATGCAGGGTTTGCTGACCAACAACGGCAAGGTCAACAAGGTCCTGCTCAATGCCATTGACCCGGCGCAGGAACGCCAGGTGTCGATCATCGACAACTTCATGACCCAGGGCAAACTCGACGACCTGGCACCGGGCGAGTTCGGCATCGTCATCGGCGACAAGGCGGCGACCAAGCTCGGCGCGGCCATCGGCGACAAGCTGACGTTTGTCGCACCGGAGGTCACCGTGACCCCCGCCGGGATGTTCCCGCGCATGAAGCGCTTCACCGTGGTCGGCATCTTCCATGTCGGCGCCGGCGAGCTCGATGGTTACCTGGGCATCACCAATCTTCAGGACCTGGCGCGCCTGCATCGCTGGAAACCCGATCAGGTCCAGGGCCTGCGGCTGAAGTTCGACGACCTGTTCCAGGCGCCACGCACGGCGTGGAGCATCGCCCGCGAGCTGGGTGAAGACCGTTTCTACGCCCGCGACTGGACCCGTACGCACGGCAACCTGTACCAGGCGATCCGCATGGAAAAGGCCATGATCGGCCTGTTATTGCTGCTGATCGTCGCGGTCGCTGCGTTCAACATCATTTCCACGCTGGTGATGGTAGTGAACGACAAGAAGAGCGATATCGCGATATTGCGTACCCTCGGCGCCACGCCGGGCACGATCATGCGCACGTTCATGGTGCAAGGCACGGTGATTGGCGTGGTCGGCACGGCCATCGGCGCGGTGGTGGGGATTTTCGCCGCGCTCAACGTCAGCGCCGCGATCTCGGCGCTTGAAGGCCTGATCGGCCACAAGTTCCTGAATGCCGACGTGTATTTCATCGATTACCTGCCGTCGCAGGTGCAGAGCCAGGACGTTGTGATGGTCTGCTGCGCGGCGTTGGTCCTGAGTTTCCTCGCCACCCTGTATCCCGCCTGGCGTGCCGCGCGCACCCAGCCGGCGGAGGCGCTACGTTATGAGTGAGTCGGGCATGAGTGATAAAGCAATCTTGAGCTGCCGCAGCCTGGGCAAATCCTACGAGGAAGGCCCGGAGTCGGTGGAAGTATTGGCGGGCCTGCAACTGGAGTTGCACCCGGGCGAGCGTGTGGCGATTGTCGGCAAGTCGGGCTCGGGCAAGAGCACCTTGCTCAACCTGCTGGGCGGCCTCGATACGCCGACCAAGGGCAGCGTCTGGCTCGACGGCGAAGAGCTGTCGGCGCTGAGTGAAAAGAAACGCGGGCTGCTGCGTAACCGCGCCCTGGGCTTCGTGTACCAGTTTCACCACCTGCTGCCGGAATTCACCGCCCTGGAAAACGTCTGCATGCCGCTGCTGATCGGCAAGACGGCGATCCCCGAAGCGCGTCAACGGGCCACCGCGTTGCTGACGCGCGTAGGGCTGGGTCATCGCCTGGAGCACAAGCCGGCGGAATTGTCCGGTGGCGAGCGCCAGCGTGTGGCCATCGCCCGCGCCCTGGTGAACAATCCGGGCCTGGTGATGCTCGACGAGCCGACCGGCAACCTCGACTCCCACACCGCCCAGGGCATCCAGGACCTGATGCTGGAACTCAGCACCTCGATGCGCACGGCGTTCCTGGTGGTGACCCACGACATGAACCTGGCTCGCCAGATGGACCGCGTCCTGCATTTGCAGGAAGGTTGCCTGACGCCTATCTGACCGCTTGCCACCCGACGGTCTGAAAAGCCCGTCGGGTCTTTTATTTTCATACGGTGTCCCAGCGAATGTTCAGACCGTTATCGATCTTTATCGGCACGCGCTATACCCGCGCCAAGCGCCGCAATCGCTTTGTTTCCTTCATCTCGATGACCTCGATGATCGGCCTCGCCCTGGGCGTGCTCGCGATGATCGTGGTGCTGTCGGTGATGAACGGCTTCCAGCGCGAAATGAGCTCACGCATCCTCGGCATGGTCCCGCACGCGACCATCGTCGGAGTCAATCCCATCGATGACTGGCAGCCCGTTGCGGCGGCCGCGATGAAAAACCCGCAAGTCACGGCCGCCGTGCCGTTCACCGAGATGGAAGGCATGCTGTCCTACAAGGGCTCGATGCAGCCGATCCAGGTCAGTGGTGTCGATCCGGCGCTGGAAGGCAAGGTGTCGATTGTCGCCCAGCATATTGTCCAGGGGCGCCTGGATGCCTTGAAGCCGGGCGAATTCGGCGTGGTGATCGGCGAGATCACGGCGCGGCGGTTTCGCCTGAATGTCGGTGACAAGATCACCCTGATCGTGCCGGAAGTCAGCAACGCACCTGGCGGGATCACCCCGCGCATGCAACGTCTGAACGTGGTCGGGGTGTTCAAGGTCGGTGCCGAGCTGGACGGTTCGATGGCGCTGATCCACATGGCCGATGCCGCGCAGATGCAGCATTGGGCGCCGAACCAGGTGCAAAGCGTGCGCCTGGCGGTGAAGGACCTGTACGCCGCGCCGCAAGTGTCGAGCGACATCGCCAGTGGCTTGGGCAGCGCCTACAAGGCGGACGACTGGACCCACACCCAGGGCAGCCTGTTCAGTGCGATGAAGATGGAAAAAACCATGATTGGCCTGTTGTTGCTGATGATTGTCGCGGTGGCGGCGTTCAACATCATCGCCACCTTGATCATGGTGGTGAACGACAAGGGCGCGGACATCGCGATCCTGCGCACCATCGGCGCCACGCCACGGCAGATCATGGCGATCTTCATGGTCCAGGGCACCGTGATCGGCATCGTCGGCACCTTGATCGGCGGCGTGCTCGGCGTGATTGCTGCGTTGAACGTCAGCGCAATGGTGGGTTGGGTAGAGCGAGTCAGCGGGCAGCACATCTTCAGTTCCGATGTGTATTTCGTCAGCAATTTGCCGTCTGAATTGCAGGGCGCAGACGTCGCGCTGATCTGCACGGCGGGGTTTGTCATGAGCTTTTTGGCCACGGTTTACCCGGCGTGGCGTGCGGCGAAGATCGAGCCGGCTCACGCGTTGCGTTATTCGTAAACCGTTACACCGCTGGACCCTGTAGGAGCTGGCTTGCCAGCGAAGGCGGCCTTGAATCTTGCATCGATTTCGAGGGCCTCTTCGCTGGCAAGCCAGCTCCTACAAGGGATCAGGTCAGTTCCCCCTTGGTAGTTCGATCACAAACCTGGTCCATCCCTTTTCTGATTCACACCGAATCTGCCCACCATGGGCACGGATGATCGACTGGGTGATCGCCAATCCCAACCCCGCATGCTCACTGCTGCCCTCATGGCGCGCCGGGTCGGCCCGGTAGAATCGGTCAAACAACCTCGGCAGCAAATCAGCTGAAATCCCGTCCCCGCTGTTTTCCACCGTCAGCCCCAAGCCCTCGGGCCGATCGACAATCCGCACCCGAACCTCACCCCCAGCCGGGGTAAACCGCAGCGCATTGTCCAGCAAATTGGACAGCGCCCGGCGAAACATGCTGCGATCGCCTTGCAGGTGGGCATGGCCGTCACACTTGAGGGTCACCTGCGCGTCCTCGGCCAGGGGCGCAAAAAACTCCAGCAACACGTCCACTTCCTCCGCCAGCTCAAGCGGTTCGCGCTTGGGCATCAACAAGCCGTGGTCGGCCTTGGCCAGGTACAGCATGTCGTTGACCAGTTGCGCCATCCACTGCAACTCCTCAAGGTTGCTGTGCAGCGCCTCGCGGTAATCCTCGAGGGGGCGCTCACGGGTGAGGGTGACCTGGGTGTGGGTCAGCAGGTTCGACAGCGGCGTGCGCAGCTCATGGGCAATGTCGGCGGAGAAGGCCGAGAGCCGCTGGAAGGAGTCGTCGAGGCGCCCGAGCATGGCGTTGAAGTGGTGGGCCATTTCTGCAAGCTCCGGCGGCATGGTTTCTTCCGGCAGGCGTGCGTTGAGCGATTGCGCCGAGACCCCGCGAGCGACCGCGCTCATGCGGCGCAGCGGCCGCAACCCGCTGCGTGCGGCCCAGGCACCGAGCAGGGCCGTGGCCAGGGCGGACAGGCCGACGGTGAGCCAGATCAGGTGTTGCATGCGTTGCAGGAAATGCTGGTGATGGGTGATGTCCAGCAGCAGGGTCAGCTGCGGCGAATCGGCCTGGTCGGGATACAGCGGCGCGTTCAGCACGCGATAGTCGGTGCCGTCGTGGCTCACCGTGGACAAGCCGGGCTGGCGCGGCAAGGTCGGCGGCAGGCGCGGGGAGCTGTCATACCAGCGGCGGCCATCGCTGCCACTGATACGCAGGGACAGATCGGCCTGGCGGCTCAATTCGTCGGCCAGCCGGGCATCACGTTCGCTTGACTGGATATCCGGCAATGCCCTGCGTAATCCAACAAGCTTGGCATCCAGCAACTGTTGATCGAGCTCGATGAAGTGCGCCTCGCTGGCGCGGCTGAACAGCACCCCGGCGAACAGCGAAACCACGGCGGTGCACGCGGCGAACAGCAATGCCAGGCGAGCGCTCAAGGACAGCCGGCGCATCAGCTCTGGCGCTCTTCAAGCACGTAGCCCATGCCGCGCACGGTGTGGATCAGTTTGTTCGGGAACTCGTCGTCGATCTTCAGGCGCAAGCGGCGGATCGCGACTTCGATGACGTTGGTGTCGCTGTCGAAATTCATGTCCCAGACCTGGGAGGCGATCAGCGATTTGGGCAGCACTTCGCCCTGGCGGCGCAAGAGCATTTCCAGCAGAGCGAACTCCTTGGCGGTCAGGTCGATGCGCTGGCCGCTGCGCTCGACCCGGCGGCGGATCAGGTCCAGGCGCAGGTCGGCCAGTTGCAGGCAGGTTTCCTGGGGCGTGCTGCTGCCACGGCGCAACAGGCTGCGGACCCGGGCGAGCAATTCGGAGAAGGCGAACGGCTTGACCAGGTAATCGTCGGCGCCCAGTTCCAGGCCGTGTACCCGGTCTTCCACGGCATCCCGGGCGGTCAGGAACAGCACCGGCGTGTCGAGGCCGGCACTGCGCACCGCTTGCAGGATCTGCCAGCCATCGCGCCCGGGCAACATCACATCGAGAATCAGCAGGGCATAGTCGCCGCTCAGCGCCAGTTGCTGGCCGGTGCTGCCGTCGGCCACCAGTTCCGTGGTGAACCCGGCCTCGGTCAGGCCCTGGCGCAGGTAATGGCCGGTTTTCGGTTGGTCTTCGACGATCAGCAATTTCATGGGCGACTCGGGCTAAATGGAACGACAGCGTTATACCTTGGGCGACGACGCTGCGGGCCTTGCTGACAAAGTTGTAATCTGGCTGTCAGGTAACGGGCAGCGGTGGCAGTTTAGAGTTTTCCACAGGCTGAACCTTAATCTTGTTGGAGTACGTCGATGTTTCTGCGCAAATCCGTGTTGCTGGCCAGCTGTCTCTTGGCGCTGAGTTCGCCGGTGTGGGCGTCGCCTGCGCAAACCTATGATTTCGGTCAACCGGCACCGGCCGCCAAGGCGACCCGCAGCGTCGAGGTGGTCATGGCTGACATGACGTTCACTCCCAAGGCGATCGAGATCAAGGCCGGAGAAACGGTGCGATTCGTGCTGGTGAATAAAGGCCAGTTGCTGCACGAGTTCAACCTGGGTGATGTGGCGATGCATGCCCGGCATCAGCAGGAAATGTTACAGATGCAGGAAAACGGCATGCTCACGCCTACCGGCATGAAGGAAATGGACCACAGCGCAATGGCCGGAATGGGGCATGCCATGCAGCACGACGACCCCAACAGCGTGCTGGTGGCGCCTGGCAAAACCGCCGAGCTGACCTGGACGTTCACCAAGGCCACCAAGCTCGAATTCGCCTGCAACATCCCCGGTCATTACCAGGCTGGCATGGTGGGCAAATTGACTGTCAGTCAGTAAGCACTCAAAGGCTGCGGCAAAGGCTGGTAGAATCCGCTGATTCTTCAGTCAGGTTTCCGCCATGCATCCCGCAGCCGAACACTCGCCGCTGGGCAAATCCAGCGAATACATCGCCACTTACACGCCGTCCCTGCTGTTCCCGATCCCGCGCACCGCGAAATGGGCCGAGCTGGGCCTGACGGCTCAGACCCTGCCATACAAGGGCGTGGATTTCTGGAACTGCTTCGAACTGTCGTGGTTGTTGCCGTCGGGCAAGCCGGTGGTGGCGATCGGCGAATTCAGCATCCCGGCGGATTCGCCGAACATCATCGAATCCAAGTCGTTCAAGCTCTACCTCAATTCCTTGAACCAGACGCCGTTTGCCGACACCGCGAGCCTAGAAGCGACCCTGGCCAAGGACCTGTCGGCCGCCGCCGGCAAGCCCGTGGGCGTGCGCATCCGCAGCCTGAAAGAGGTCGAGGCCGAAGGTGTGGTGGCATTGCCGGGTGTGTGCATCGACGACCTGGACATCAGCGTCAGCAACTACGAGCACCCGCGCCCGGAACTGCTGCGTTGCGATGACTCGCGCATTGTCGAGGAGAGCGTGCACAGCCACTTGCTCAAATCCAATTGCCCGGTCACCAGCCAGCCGGACTGGGGCAGCGTGGCAGTGGAATACCGTGGCGCGGCGCTCGATCACGCGAGCCTGCTGGAATACATCGTCAGCTTCCGCCAACACTCGGACTTCCATGAACAGTGCGTGGAGCGGATTTTCCTCGATCTGCAGCGGTTGTTGAAGCCTGCGAAATTGACGGTCTACGCGCGTTATGTGCGGCGGGGTGGGTTGGATATCAACCCGTATCGCAGTACTGAAGAAGTACAACTGCCGAACCATCGCCTGGTTCGTCAGTAGGAGCGAGCTTGCTCGCGATGGAGGTCAACGATGACGCGGGAAGCCTGACTCCCCGCGGCGCTCTCTGGTTTTACGCGAGCAAGCTCGCTCCTACATTTATCCGGGGGGTTAGATCCCCATGCTGTGCAGGGCCGTGCCAATCCGGCGCAGGGCGTCGGCGAGGGTCGGGTGTTCGAGTTCGAAGCGTTCGACGGCCAGGTTGACGTTATCGGCGAGGTTGACGTCCTGGGTCTTGGTTTCGAGCTCCAGCTCAAATTCGATCTGTTGCATCAGCTTGTGCAGGTCTTCGCGCTCGACTTCGGTCAGCGGAGGATTCTTTTCCAATTGCTCGCGCAGGGCATTGAGCTGTTCTTGCAGTTCGCGGGCAGACATGGCGTTCTTCCTTTTATCGATAGGCACTGGCATAGACCGCGACGGCGCGCCAAGGTCTACGGCTTACCTTTAGATTAATCCACTCGCGCGTTCCCTGCATGCCTTCATGGGTGTGAGTCCGCTGTCAGGGCTTTTCGCCCTTGAGCCGACGCAGGCTGATGTCTGCCAGGCAGGTGTCGAGTTCACCGAGGTGATCGATCACCGAGTGCACGCCCAGGCCGAACAGCTGCACCGTGGCCTTGCTGCGCTTGATGTCGCGTTCCTGAGCGGACAATGCCTGCCATTGCTCTGGCGACAGCCCGCAGAGGGAGCCGCAGGAGGCCAGGCCGATGGTCCATAACCCGGCATTGAGAGCCGATTGCAGCAGGCGGGGTTCGCCGCTGACCAGCACACAGCCATCCAGGCGTTCGATGTCCAGGGCCATCAGGGCTTGCCAGCACGCATCCGGTGCCGGCCAAGGTTTTGTTTCGATATGTTGCGAAGGCTTGATCCATGGCGGCAGGCCGATAGCCAGTGCCTGGCTCATGGCGTGGGGCAACTCATCGAGCCAGGCACAGGGGATCTGCTGGCGCTGCAAGCCGTGCAGACTGTCCAGGGCGCCTGGAGTGGCCTCGGCGTGAGCGGTGTCAGGGCTACCCTGAAGGCGCGTACAGGCACCGAAATCCACCAGGCAACCACTCAGGCCGAACAGCACGGCAGTCAGGTTCGGCGCGGTTTGCGGGGTGATTTCGGCGTGCGGCATGTCAACGTCCCTGAAATAGCCTCAAGGCTAAAGGGCGACGGTGACAGTTGAGTGACACTGCTGTGAATTGCTCGGCCTGCACAGTGGGACGGGCCCAATACTGCCTAAAGTGGCCGAACCGTCTTATACTGACGCTCTTTGCGCCGGGCCAAGCGCCCTGCGACGGTACAGTCCAAGGAGTTTTTCTATGCGCTGGAGCAATCCTCTCGCTCGGCTTTGTGTGTGCGCCAGTGCGCTGCTGGTTCCGTTTGCCGCCCAGGCCGCCTCGGAAGATGATCCTTGGGAAGGCGTCAACCGGCCGATCTTCCAGTTCAACGATTTCGTTGACACCTATGCCTTGAAACCTCTGGCCCAGGGCTATCAGTTCGTGACGCCACAGTTTCTCGAAGATGGCATCCACAACATGTTCCGCAACGTCGGCGATGTGACCAACCTCGCCAACAATATCCTGCAGGTCAAACCTCACGCGGCGGGCGTCGACACGGCGCGCCTGCTTTTCAACACCACCTTCGGCTTGCTGGGCTTCTTCGACGTGGGTACCCAGATGGGCCTGCACCGCAATGACGAAGACTTCGGCCAGACCCTCGGTTACTGGGGCGTCGGCAGCGGGCCGTACGTGATGCTGCCGCTCCTGGGGCCAAGCACACTGCGTGACGCGCCGTCCAAGTTCGTCGATGGCTACACCGGTCCTTACCCGTACATCCACGATGTGCCGGTGCGTAACTCGATTTTCGGCCTGAACATCGTCGATACCCGGGCGAGCCTGCTGTCCTCCGAGAAGCTGATCACCGGCGACAAGTACACCTTCATCCGCAACGCCTATCTGCAGAACCGTGAATTCAAGGTCAAAGACGGCCAGGTTGAAGACGATTTCTGATCCCGACCAGTAAAACAAGGCGGCCTCGAGCCGCCTTGTTCGTTTTTATTGCCCTGCGCGACCTTACATTGGGTTTCGGTTTTTCAGGTTCTTATAACTCCCGGTGATTTGAAAAGTGTCGGCGCCAAGCGACCATCGGTGTGAGCTTGAAACGCCTCGCGGATGGGAGTACCGTCTGCGCCTTAGAAGGGCACCTCTGGTGTACACGTGGATCGGGTAAACGCTCGAAAACAGTGCAGCAGAGAGGCTAGAAAGCGAATCCAGTAGTCAGAGCCGGGCCAAAACCCGAGCCGCTACGCCAACCTAATTCTGGCGCCGTTTGCCCACATGCCAAAAACCAGTGCCACGCTGCTGATAATCGATGATGACGAAGTAGTGCGCGCGAGCCTCGCGGCCTATTTGGAAGACAGTGGTTTCAGCGTCTTGCAGGCCAGCAATGGCCAGCAGGGTCTTCAGGTATTCGAGCAAGACAAGCCCGACTTGGTCATCTGCGATCTGCGCATGCCACAGATGGGCGGACTCGAACTCATCCGCCAGGTCACCGAGCTGTCACCGCAAACGCCGGTGATCGTGGTGTCGGGTGCCGGCGTCATGAACGACGCGGTCGAGGCCTTGCGCCTGGGCGCGGCGGATTACCTGATCAAGCCTCTCGAAGATCTGGCCGTGCTCGAGCACTCGGTGCGTCGGGCCCTGGATCGCGCACGCCTGCTGGTGGAAAACCAGCGCTACCGCGAGAAGCTGGAAAAGGCCAACCGCGAGCTCGCCGCCAGCCTGAACCTGCTCCAGGAAGACCAGAACGCCGGTCGCCAGGTGCAGATGAACATGCTGCCGGTCAGCCCCTGGACCATCGACGACTTCAAGTTTGCCCACCAGATCATCCCGTCGCTGTACCTGTCGGGTGATTTTGTCGACTATTTCCGGGTCGACGAGCGCCGGGTGGCGTTCTACCTGGCGGATGTTTCCGGGCATGGCGCCTCTTCAGCCTTCGTCACCGTGCTGTTGAAATTCATGACCACGCGCCTGTTGTTCGAGTCCAAGCGCAATGGCACCTTGCCGGAATTCAAGCCGTCCGAAGTGCTTGGGCATATCAACCGGGGCCTGATCAGTTGTAAGCTGGGCAAACACGTCACAATGGTCGGTGGAGTCATCGACGAGGAGACAGGTTTGTTGACCTATAGCATCGGTGGTCATTTGCCGTTGCCTGTGTTGTACACACCCGACAGTGTTCGTTACCTGGAAGGGCGTGGTCTGCCGGTAGGCCTCTTCAATGAAGCCACCTATGAAGATCACGTGCTGGAATTGCCGCAGACCTTCAGCCTGACGCTGATGTCTGATGGCATTCTGGACCTTTTGCCGGAACCCACACTCAAAGAAAAAGAAGCTGCCTTGCCTGAACGGGTCAAGGCGGCGGGCGGCAGCCTGGATGGCCTGCGGCAGGTTTTTGGATTGGCCACGCTAGGGGAGATGCCGGATGATATCGCCCTGTTGGTGTTGAGCAGGAATCTTTGATGAGTACCGGTAGAATCCAGTTCGCCGAGCAGGATGGCACCTTTGTCCTGAAATTCGTCGGTGAAGTTCGCCTGACCCTGTGTTCGGCGTTGGATGCGACTATTGAGCGGATCTTCACCGCGTTGAATTTCAACGCGATCGTGATCGACCTGACCGAAACCCGCAGCATCGACAGCACAACCCTGGGCCTGCTGGCCAAACTGTCGATCCTGTCGCGGCAGAAGGTCGGCCTGCTGCCCACCGTTGTCACCACCCACGAAGACATCACCCGTCTGTTGCAATCGATGGGGTTCGAGCAGGTGTTCAACATCGTCGACCAGCCGGTGCCATGCCCGGAATGCCTGGACGACCTGCCTGATCAGGATCAGTCGGAAGAGGTGGTGCGGATCAAGGTGCTCGAAGCGCACAAGATCCTCATGGGTTTGAACGACTCCAATCGTGAAGCCTTTCATGACCTGGTGAATGCGCTGGAGCGGCATTGATCTAGTCGAGGGATGTTGGCCGCACTGGCCTCATCGCCAGCAGGCTGGCTCCCACATTGGATCTGTTGCGTTCATAAATCCCCTGTAGGAGCTGGCTTGCCAGCGATAGCGTCCCTACAGCCAGCGCATAAAAAAGGGCGAACCCACCAAGGTTCGCCCTTTTTGCATTACCCGATCCAGATCACAGCTTGGCCTGCAGCAACGCCTCCAGCTTTTCCTGGTCCCGGGCGAACTGACGGATACCTTCAGCCAGTTTCTCGGTGGCCATGGCGTCTTCGTTGGATAGCCAGCGGAATTGCGCCTCATTGAGGTTCAGGCGAGCTTCACCGGCGCTGCCAGGTGCCAGTTTGCGTTCCAGCTTGCCGGTGTCCGCCGCGAGCTTGTCGATCAGGTCCGGGCTGATGGTCAAGCGGTCGCAACCGGCCAGTTGCTCGATCTGGCCGAGGTTGCGGAAGCTGGCGCCCATGACCACGGTCTTGTAGTCATTGGCCTTGTAGTAGTTGTAGATGCGCGTGACCGACTGCACGCCCGGATCATCGGCGCCGACGTAGTCGTTACCGTTGGCTTTCTTGTACCAGTCGTAGATGCGGCCCACGAATGGCGAAATCAGGAACACCCCGGCATCGGCGCAGGCAGCCGCCTGGGCGAACGAGAACAGCAGGGTCAGGTTGGTCTGGATGCCTTCCTTTTCCAGGATCTCGGCAGCGCGGATGCCTTCCCAGGTGGAGGCGATCTTGATCAGTACCCGGTCGCGGCCGATGCCAGCCTTTTCGTAGAGCTCGATCAGACGGTGCGCGCGCTTGAGTACGGCGTCAGTGTCGAACGACAGGCGCGCATCCACTTCGGTGGAAATACGGCCGGGAATCACCTTGAGGATTTCCTGCCCGACCGCGACGCCAAAACGGTCGCTGGCCAGGCCCACATCGCCCTTGCAGTCGGCGACGCAAGCGTTGAGCAGTTCGGCATAAGCAGGAATGGCCGCCGCCTTGAGCAGCAGGGAAGGGTTGGTGGTGGCGTCCACGGGCTTGACGCGAGCGATTGCTTCGAAGTCGCCGGTGTCGGCAACCACGGTGGTCATCTGTTTGAGTTGTTCCAGCTTGGAAGTCATGGGCGTGCTCTGTCCTATGGGTCTGATGACATTACCCGAGCGCTGACAGCCACTCAAGGGCATGTACGTGTATCGATGGCCCCAGTGGCAACAACCGCAAAACGGCTGTTTGAATGGCGGGGCGCGGTATCGGTAGATAGGATGCCGAAACGCCGCGCAGGTTCCGGGGAACTGACCGGGTGCGCAAATTCCGGTAGACCTGTAGGAGCGAGCTTGCTCGCGAAGAACTTGAGGGCGACGCGTTTATTCAGACAGCACGCGTCATCGTTAACGTCCATCGCGAGCAAGCTCGCTCCTACAAGGGACATGCGGGGGTTAGACGCGGAACTGGTCCATCAGGCTCTGTTGTTGATTGGCCAGGCGATTGAGCGACTGGCTCACCCGCGCCGATTCGTTGGCTTGCCCCGACAGCGATTCGGTGACGTCGCGGATGGTCGCCACGTTGTGGTTGATCTCCTCGGCCACGGCGCTTTGCTCTTCGGCGGCGCTGGCGATCTGCAGGTTCATGTCGCTGATCACGGTGACCGCGTCGCCGATCTGCTGCAGCGCCGTCACGGCCTGGCCAACCTGTTCGACGCTGTCCTGGGCCTGGCGGTGGCTGTTGCCCATGGAGCCGACCACGTCCTGGGTGCCGCTTTGCAGTTGTTCGATCACCACGCGGGTTTCTTCGACCGACTCCTGGGTACGGCGCGCCAGGTTGCGCACTTCATCGGCGACCACGGCAAAACCGCGCCCGGCTTCACCGGCCCGGGCAGCTTCGATGGCGGCGTTGAGGGCCAGCAGGTTGGTCTGTTCGGCAATGGCGCGGATCACTTCCAGTACCGAACCGATTTTCTCGCTGTTGGCCGCCAGGCCTTCGACCTGGATCATCGCCGCGCTCATGTCGGCGGCGAGGTTGTCGATGCTCGCGGTGGTGCGATCGATCACGGTCAGGCCCTGGCGGGTGGCCTGGTCGGCATCGCGTGCCGCCTGTGCCGCTTGGGCGGCGCTGCGGGCGACGTCCTGGGCGGTGGCGCTCATTTCGTGGGAGGCGGTCGCGACCTGGTCCACCTGGCGGTATTGCTGCTCCATGCCGGCGCTGGTCTGGGTGGCGATGGCGGACGACTGGTCCGCGGTGCCGCGGGCGTCCTGCACCGAGCGTTTGACCTCGGCGATGATCGGTTGCAGCTTGTCGAGGAAACGGTTGAACCAGCCCGCCAATTGGCCCAGTTCATCCTGTTTGTCATAGGCCAGGCGGCGTGTCAGGTCGCCTTCGCCGCTGGCGATGTCCTGGAGCATGTGCGCCACGCCGAGGATCGGCCGGGTCACGCTGCGCGCCATCAGCCACACCAGCAGCAAGCCAATGAGCGCCGCGAGGATTCCCAGGCCGAGTTCGGTCAGGGTGCCGGCGGTGTTGCTGTCATCCAGTTGCTTTTTCAGGGCCTCGGCCGGGCCGACCAGGACTTTTTCCGGTACGTCGAGCAACACGCCCCAGGCTTTGCCATCGGGTATCGGCTGGAACGGCGCCAACACTTTCAACTGCTGATCGCTGTGCAGGCTGGAAGTCTTGCTGCTGGCGGCGAGCATGCGCATCAGCTCGGCGCCGGTGCGGGTGTCCACGGCTTCCAGGCGCTGGCTGAGTTTGCTGGCGTCTGCACTGTAGCCGGCGAGCAGGCCGGCCGGGCTGACGATGCTGACGCTGGTCTGGCCGTCATAGAGCTTCTTGCTCGCGCTCTGGCTGATCGACTGCAGGCTGTTGAGGTTGATATCCACCGACAGCGAAGCGATGACCTTGCCGTTGACCATCAACGGGAACACGATGCTGGTCATCAGCACGTTCTGGCCGTCGATTGAATAGAAGTACGGTTCGATCACGCAGGGCGCAAGGCGCGCGCGCGGGCAGGTGAACCAGGCATTGGCCGGTTCGCCGCTGGGGCCGGTGCGGGTGTCGGCCATGTCGCTTTCGGGCAACGCCATGGAGGTCACCTTGCCCGGCGTCGGCTGCGACCAATAGAGGGCGAAGCGGCCCTTGTCGTTGCTCCCAAGCTCCGTCTGGCCGCTGAACAGTTCGTCCTTGCCGTCAAGGGCGTTGGGTTCGAATACCAGGGACAGGCCGAGCAGGTCGGGATTGGCTTGCAGGGCCGACTTGACCTGGCGGGTCAGATCCTCACGCAGGTCGAAGGCATCGAGGAAGCGTTTTTCCGCCTGGTCGCGCAGAAACAGCACCTGGCGCGAGAAACCATGGCCATATTGATAGGCATCCATGAACTGCTGGCGGATCATCAGCGCCTGGTTTTCACCCTGCGACTCGATCCGGGCCTGGGCCGCTTCGGTCAACATCTCCATGCTCGAGGCTTTCACCAGCGCGGAGCTGTGCTCCATGCGATACAGCGAAAGACCCACCAGCAGGGTCACGATGCCCGCCAGGCACAACCCGGCCAACAGGGTGATTTTCCATTGAATGGAAAGTTGTCTGAGCGACATGGAGGCGTCCTTATTCGATAAATATCTGCGGCTTTGCTCTGTAGCGGCCGCGATCGGGCTTTCTTTATGGCCGGCTCTCGAATATCTGTCTGCGCAGGCTTTGCAGGCGCTGGCTTGCCAGCGAAAAGACGGCCGAAAGGTCGATGCAATGCTGAAGGCCGCTTTCGCTGGCAAGCCAGCTCCTGCAATGACCGTTGGCTTTGACAGCAGGGCCGCTCTGGGGCAAAGTGCGCGCCCTCTAATAAGACCCATTCCTTTATCCGCTGGCGGCTCTCGCAGACTGCCGGCCGGACTCTTTTTGCTTGCCCAGAGGTAACGACAATGAATGCAGTAATTGCCGCGGTCGGCATCATGCTGATACTCAGCCTGTCCCGCGTGCATGTGGTGATCGCGCTGATCGTAGGGGCGCTGGTGGGTGGCCTGACCGGTGGCCTTGGCATCGACGCGACCCTCAAGGCGTTCAACAGCGGCCTGGGCGGTGGGGCGACGGTGGCGTTGTCCTATGCGTTGCTCGGCGCGTTTGCGGTGGCGATTGCCAAGTCCGGCCTGGCCCATGCCCTGGCCGACAAGGCCCTGGCGATGGTCGATCGCCAGCATGCCAATGGCGGTGGCCAGGTCAAATGGTTGCTGATCGGCCTGCTGTGGGTCGTGGCCATCGCGTCGCAGAACATCCTGCCGATTCATATCGCCTTCATTCCGTTGCTGGTGCCGCCGCTTCTGTATGTGCTGACCAAGCTGCAACTCGATCGCCGCTTGATCGCCTGCGTCATGACCTTCGGCCTGATCACCCCGTACATGTTCCTGCCGGTGGGTTTCGGCAACATCTTCCTGAATGAAATCCTGCTGGCCAACGTCGCCCGCAGCGGCGTCGATATCGGCGGCATCAACGTGACTCACGCCATGGGTATTCCGGCAATGGGCATGGTGGTGGGCCTGCTGATCGCGTTTGTCAGTTACCGCAAGAAGCGTGTCTACGACCTGGAAAAGATCGAACAGGTCGAGCAGGTCGCGGTGCAGTACAACCCGCTGAGCCTGATGGTTGCCGGCGTTGCCATCGCCGCGGCGTTCATCATTCAGCTGCTGCTGGATTCGATGATCATCGGTGCGTTGGTGGGTTTCCTGATTTTTTCAGTGTCGGGCATCGTCAAGTGGCGAGACACCGATGACCTGTTCACCGAAGGCATGAAGATGATGGCGATGATCGGCTTCATCATGATCGCCTCGTCCGGCTTTGGCGAAGTGATCAAGGCCACCGGGCAAGTGCAGACGCTGGTCGAAGCCTCGGCCTCGTGGATCGGCCACAGCAAGGGCGTCGGCGCCTTGTTGATGCTGCTGGTCGGGCTGTTGGTGACCATGGGCATTGGTTCGTCGTTTTCCACCGTGCCGATCCTGGCGGTGATTTTCGTGCCCTTGTGCGTGCAGCTGGGTTTCAGCCCGATCGCCATCGTCAGTATCGTCGGCACCGCGGGTGCATTGGGCGACGCCGGTTCGCCGGCTTCGGATTCGACCCTGGGGCCGACCTCAGGCTTGAACATCGACGGCCAGCATCACCACATCTGGGACACCGTGGTCCCGACCTTCCTGCATTACAACCTGCCGTTGCTGGTGTTTGGCTGGATAGCGGCGATGGTGCTCTGATTTCAGGTACAGCAGCGATGGCCGCGTAACGGCCGCCATCGCATCGCCAGCAAGCCGGCTCCTACAGGTCCCAATAGGGCACTTCGCCAAAACATTCGACATAAAAGTCGATCACGGTCCTGACCTTCACCGACAGGCGTCGGCTGCCGGGCCAGAGCACGGCGATCTGTTGCGGCTCGAGGCTGTTGGACACCTGATAGTCCCCCAGCACTGGCACCAACGTGCCGTTGCGCACGGCCTCGCCGATCAACCACGACGCAAACATCACCAGCCCCAGGCCCTGCTCGGCGGCCTGGGTCAGGGTGTCGGCGTGGTTGCCGGTGATCGGCCCTTTTACCGAATAGGGTGTCCAGGGCAGTGGGCCTTTGCGGAAAAACCAGCGCTGCAGGCCCGACACACCTTTATAGGCCAGGCATTGATGGTCGGCGAGATCGTCGGGATGACGCGGCGTGCCGTGGCGTTGCAGGTACGCGGGGCTTGCCGCGACCTGAAAGCGATGGGGTGCGAGGATCCGCCTCTGCATGCTGGAGTCATGCATTGGGCCGATGCGAAATAGCAGGTCGGCGCCTTCCTGCAAGGGGGCGACGTAGCTGTCGGTCTGCTGGATGTCCAGTTGCAGTTTTGGATAGCGCGCGCACAACTGCCCCAGCCACGGCGTCAAATGCCGCTGGCCGAACACCACCGGCGCGTTGATCCGCACCAGTCCGCTGGGCTCGCTTTGCTGTTCCTGCAACGCCTGTTCGGCTTCTTCCAATTGCACCAGCACCAGTCGCGCATGTTCACCCAGCAGGCGCCCGGCCTCGGTGGGCGTGACGGCGCGTGTGTGGCGGTAAAGCAGTTGCTGGCCCAGGGCCTGTTCCATCAACTGGATCTGGCGGGAAATCGAAGAGGGCGCCAGGCCCTCGCGGCGGGCGACTTCGGAAAAGCTGCCGTGATCGAGCACCGCGACAAACAGCCGAAGTGTCTTGAATCCCAGTTCGTTGAGGCCGTGCATGGTCGGTCCTGGTGTGCGAGTTACGCAAAAGTGTTATCCGGATGCTCCCATTTATCGCACAGCAGTGCCAATCGATAATGCGCGGCATGTTTCTTCAAACGGAGTTTTATCGATGCAGTCTTCCTCTCTCGACAACGCCGGTGCTTTAACCGCACCGCACACCCGGCCCGGGTTGCGGCTATTGCTGCTGCCCCTGGTGATCCTGGCGGGCATGGGGCTGTCCGTGGAGGCCGGTTTGCTCGGGCCGCTGGGCGTTCAGGTCGGTCACCTGTGGGCGACCTTGAGCATCTTCGGCGTCGGCTCGGCGATTCTGTTTTTCCTGCTGCTGCTCAGCGGCCCGCAACAGGGCCCGGCGTTGAGCGAGTTACCCCGCTGGCAATTGATCGGCGGTTTTCTCGGGCCGATCTATGTCGTGGTGCTGACACTGGCAACACCGCACATCGGCATCGCGATGACCATGATCGCCATCCTGTCCGGGCAGGTCGGCAAAAGTGTGCTGATCGACCATTTCGGCTGGTTCGGCGCCACCCGCAAGAAGGTCAATGCTGAACGCTGGCTGGCCTTGCTGCTGATTGTCGCGGCACTTGTTCTGATTGCACGGGGTTAATGATGAGTCTGATTATTTTGTTGGCAGTGGTCGTGGCGGCCGGGGCGATCCTGAGTGTGCAGGCAGCGATCAACGGGCGCCTGGGTGAAACGGTCGGAGTGTTGCGCAGCAGTTTGCTGACCTTCGTGGTGGGCGCGGTGCTGACCGGGTTGTTGATCGTGTTTTTTGAACCGGCCCACGCGTTAAGCCTGCTGGACGTGCCGAAGTGGCAGCTCAGCGGAGCACTGTTTGGCGTGGTCTACATGATGGTGATGGTCGGTGCCGTGCCGCGGGTGGGCACGGCGGTGGCGACGGTGGCGGTGATCGTCGGGCAACTGGGGATGGGCATGCTGATCGACAATTTTGGCTGGCTGGGCAATCCGCCGATCGAGTTGTCGGGGAGTCGGGTGTTGGCGATGGTGCTGTTGGGCTTGGCCCTGGTGTTCATGTATCGCAGCAGTAGCCGGGTCACGGGTTGAACGGTCAGATGTAGGCTTGATCAACTCCTACACTGGTTACAGCGGGTGGCTCATCCGGCCCGCCGACGACCACTGCCAAAGGAGTCAGCTCCATGACCGATGAAAAAAGCATCTGTGACTGTCCGAAATGCAACTGCAAGCTCGGTGAACATCCGATCGTGCGTCACGGCAAGCATTACTGCTGTGAAGCCTGCGCCAAGCACCACGAGCACGGCGAAGAATGCGCCCATCAAGGCTGCAAGTGTGCGCACTGACACTTGCAGCACGGGAACGTGGGGCCTAGTCGGGCTCCACTTCCAGTTTCAGGCTGTCGTCGTCGAATCGCTCGCTATGGCGTACGGTGCCCGCCAGGCGTCGTCCATCGACCCTCACCACCACCGTCTTGGCCTGCTCCAGGTCTTCCGGCAATGGCGCCGGCACGCGCACGGCGAAGCGCGTCGGATCGCCTTCGACCTGTTCCAGGCCGACCCGGCATTCGGTGCTCTTGGTGATGCGCCCGAACAACGTATCCAGACCGTAGTCCAGATGTGCAGGGCTGCTGACGAGTGTCATTTGCTGATCCCCCAATCCTGATCGCAGCCAGGCTAACCGGCCGGCCGCCACTTGACGTTTTCCACGCCGAATTTTTCCGCCATCGGTTTGCTGGTCTTCTGCACTTTTTCGCGGCCGAAGCGGGGGATACGTCCGACCCCCGCGTCGCAGCTTGCCCAATGCCATGCCTCCGCGTTGTCCATTTTGTCCAGACGGATAATGAACGACTTGGGGACGCCATGAAGAGTGTATTCAATGACGAACAGTTTTGCGTTGTTCATAGAGCCTTTGTTCCTCCCTGTGTACATAGAGGGATCGTTGGGCGTTGGGAAAATTCAGTCGGATTGGCGGACGGTGAACATCAGGACCCTTGCGCGCAGGCTCACTGCCACAGGGGCAGTGGCCGCTCTGCTAGAATCGGCCCCATTGACCCCATGAGGTGCCCCCGATGAGCGAGCCGATCCGCCTGACCCAATACAGCCACGGCGCTGGTTGTGGCTGCAAGATTTCTCCCCAGGTGCTTGAGGTGATTCTGGCCGGCAGTGGTGCGCAGAATCTTGATCCGAAACTCTGGGTCGGCAATGCCTCGCGCGACGATGCGGCGGTGTATGCCATCGATGCAGAGCGTGGCGTGGTGTCGACCACCGACTTCTTCATGCCGATCGTCGACGATCCTTTCGATTTTGGCCGTATTGCCGCCACCAATGCCATCAGCGACATCTACGCCATGGGCGGCGATCCCTTGATGGCGATCGCGATCCTCGGCTGGCCAGTCAACGTGCTGGCACCGGAGATTGCCCGGGAAGTGATTCGCGGCGGGCGCGCGGTGTGCGATGAAGCCGGGATTCCCTTGGCCGGTGGGCACTCGATCGACGCGCCGGAGCCGATCTTCGGCCTGGCCGTCACCGGGCTGGTGGAAAAACGCCACATGAAGCGCAACGACACGGCCACGGCCGGTTGCTTGTTGTACCTGACCAAACCCCTGGGCATCGGTGTGCTCACCACGGCCGAGAAGAAGGGCAAATTGCGCAATGCCGATATTGGCCTGGCCCGGGACTGGATGTGCACCCTGAACAAACCCGGCAGCCGTTTCGGCAAGCTGGCGGGCGTGACGGCGATGACCGATGTCACCGGTTTCGGCCTGCTCGGGCACCTGGTGGAAATGGCCGATGGCAGCGGCCTCACCGCGCGCATCGAGTATGACCGGGTACCGCGCTTGCCGGGCGTCGAGTACTACCTCGACCAGGGCTGCGTGCCGGGCGGCACACTGCGCAATTACGACAGCTACGCCGGCAAGATCGGGCGTCTGCAGGAGCTGCACAAGCGTGTGCTGTGCGACCCGCAAACCAGCGGTGGCCTGCTGATCGCCGTGACGCCGGAGGGCAACACCGAGTTTCTTGCGGTCGCTGCCGAACTGGGGCTGGACCTGGCGCCGATCGGCGAACTGGTGGAGCGACAGAGCCACGCGGTCGAGGTGTCCTGATGCCTGTCGACTGCACCGATTACCGCGACATTTTTCTCAACGATCGGCCGATGATGGATGCCCGTGCGCCGGTCGAGTTTCTCAAGGGCGCGTTCCCCGGCGTGGTCAATCTGCCGTTGATGAACGATCTGGACCGGCAACGGATCGGCACCTGTTACAAGCAACACGGCCAGCAGGCGGCAATCGAGCTGGGCCATCAATTGGTGTCCGGCGCCATCAAGGCCGAGCGCATCCAGGCCTGGGCGGATTTTGCCCGGGCCCATCCTGATGGCCTTTTGTATTGCTTTCGTGGCGGCCTGCGCTCGCAGATCGTCCAGCAATGGCTCAAGGCCGAGGCAGGCATCGACTATCCGCGGGTAGGCGGCGGCTACAAGGCCCTGCGAACCTTCCTGCTGGAAACGATGGACCAGGCCGTCGCCCAGTGCGATTTCGTGTTGTTGGGCGGCATGACCGGCACCGGTAAAACCGACGTGCTCACGCAACTGGACAACGGGCTGGACCTCGAGGGGCATGCCAACCATCGCGGTTCCAGTTTCGGCAAACGCGTCACCGGCCAGCCGTCCAACATCGACTTTGAAAACCGCCTGGCCGTGGACGTGTTGAAAAAACGCGCCGGCGGTATCGAGCAGTTCGTGCTCGAAGACGAGAGCCGCGCAGTCGGCAGTTGCGCGCTGCCATTGCCGTTGTACCAGGGCATGCAGCAATTTGCGATGGTCTGGCTCGAAGACAGCCTGCACGGGCGAGTCGAGCGGATCCTGCGCGATTACGTGGTGGATTTGTGTGCCGATTTCATCGCTGTGCATGGCGAGGAAGGTTTTGCGCTGTTTTCCGAGCGTTTGCTGGCGAGCCTGAACAATGTGCGCAAGCGCCTGGGCGGTGAGCGGCACCAGCGGATGCTGATCCTGATGGAAGAAGCGCTGGGCGAGCAGGGGCGTAGCGGGGCGGTGGATTTGCACCGGGCGTGGATCGAAGGGTTGCTGGTTGAGTACTACGACCCGATGTATGCGTTTCAGCGGGAAAAGAAGGGGGCGCGGATCGAGTTTGCCGGGGAGCGCGATGCGGTGTTGGAGTACCTGCGCGAGCGGGCCCTGTAGGAGCGAGCTTGCTCGCGAAAAACTGGAGAGCACCGCGGGGTGTCAGGCTCCCCGCGTCATCGTTGACGTCCATCGCGAGCAAGCTCGCTCCTACAGTAGATTGGGTATGCCCGCGAGGGATGGGTCGGCCTTCGCCGGCAAGTCTGGTTTCAGCACCCGGAAATCAGGTCGGGCAAGTCTGTTGCCCGTTGTCCAGCCCCTGCTTGTAGCTATGGCTCTGCAAGCTGGCCTTGCCGTTGTGCCAGGTCAGGGTCAGCACGTACAGCGAATCGTAGTCATTGGATTCCCAATCCTCGGTGATCTTCTGTTTCGTGCCGACGGCTTCACCGGCAACCTTGTTGATCAGCTCCGGCAGGTAGCCATGGGACCAGGCGGTGTAGATGACCGAGTTGTGGTACTTGTCGTGCAGCAGTTCCTCGGCCAGGTCGCTGGTGTCGTTGGCCGAGAAGTTGATGTTCACCGGCAAGCCGAGCTTGATCGCGCTGGGGCTGATGGTCATCAAGGGGCGGATGTAGCTGTAGGAGTTGTCCAGTTCGCCTTCCTCGACATTGCGCGTCGGATTGGCGGCAAACACATAGTTGGCCTTGCCGAATTTATCCGGCAGCAGGGTGGCCAGGTCAATGGCGCGGTTCAAGCCCTGGCAATTGAGCTGGCCCAGGCCGCCCTCGGGCTTTTCCGCATGGCGCAGGAACACCAAGGTCTGGGTGCCATCCACCGACTGGGCGCGGCTTTCGCGGGCCTCCAGCGCTAAAAACAACGCGCTGGTCGCCAACAAGGCGGGCAGGAACAGATACGCACGATGTTTGAAGTGTTGGGCGAATTTCAAGGGATTGATCATGGAGTGAACGGTTCTTCAGCGCATTGGGTTAAGGCTGACAAACCTTTGCACCGCGACTTTCCTGCGTCGGGTGTTTTCCATGTCGTGGAGCCGTTCCGTATCAAAGGGACACATCTCAGAGTCCTCTGAGGCCCGTTTGGTTCGATTCCGGCCGAGAGCGCAGCACTTTACCGGTAACCTTGCACGGGTTGGAGCAAAGGTTATCGACAGGATGTTGCGGATTTATGGACACCCTACACTAGCCAGTTCTTAAACGTGCTGTGATCTCGCTTGATCTCGACCATCAGCGATATTCATGGTGCCAGCCCCCGCAGCCCGGGTTATCTCCTTTATGATCGGCATTCTCAATTCTCCCGTGGATGCTCCCATGACCGATTTGTCTGCGTTCCCCATCACCCGAAAATGGCCGGCCCAGTACCCGGAGTGGATTCAGCTGTACTCCTTGCCGACCCCCAACGGTGTCAAGGTTTCGATCATGCTTGAGGAGATCGGCCTGCCTTATGAGCCCCATCGCGTCGGCTTCGACAGCAATGACCAGATGTCCCCCGAGTTCCTGTCGCTGAACCCCAACAACAAGATCCCGGCCATTCTCGATCCCCACGGCCCGGACGACCAGCCGTTGCCGCTGTTCGAGTCCGGGGCGATCCTGGTCTACCTCGCCGACAAGAGCGGGCAGTTGTTGGCCCAGGAATCGGCAGCGCGTTACGAGACCATTCAGTGGCTGATGTTTCAGATGGGTGGCATTGGTCCGATGTTCGGCCAGTTGGGTTTCTTCAATAAATTCGCCGGCAAGGACTATGAAGACAAGCGTCCCCGTGACCGCTATGTCGAAGAAAGCCGACGCCTGCTCGGTGTCCTCGACAAGCGCCTCGAAGGCCGCGACTGGATCATGGGCGAGCGCTATACCATCGCCGATATCGCGACCTTCCCCTGGGTGCGCAACCTGATCGGCTTCTATGAAGCGGGCGATCTGGTGGGTATCCAGAACTTCCCCAATGTCACGCGGGTGTTGGAGAAATTCCTCGCGCGGCCGGCGGTGAAGCGCGGACTGGAAATTCCCAAGCCAAACGATTCCATCTGATCAGGACCAGGGACGGCCATGCATTCATTCAATTTCAAGCAAGTCGATGTCTTCAGTCGGGTGCCACTCAAAGGCAATCCGCTGGCGGTGGTGTTTGGCGCCGACAATCTGAGCGATGAACGCATGGCGGCGTTCTCGACCTGGACCAATCTCAGCGAAACCACGTTCATTCTTGAGCCGCAGGATCCCCGTGCCGACTATCGGGTGCGAATCTTCACGACACTCAAGGAGTTGCCGTTCGCCGGGCATCCGACGTTGGGCACTTGCCATGCGTGGCTCGAAGCCGGTGGGGTGCCCAAGGGGGATGAGATCATTCAGGAGTGCGGTGTCGGCCTGGTGCGGGTCCGCCGGCACGGCGCGGAGCTGGCGTTTCTCGCTCCGCCACTGCTCAAGACCGGACCGGTGGACGACAGTCTGATGGCGCGTGTGCGCTTGGGCCTTGGGCTGGATGCGCAGGCAATCGTCCGCGCGCAGTGGGTTGATAACGGCGCGGGCTGGTTGGCGGTGATGGTTGGGGATCGACAGCAAGTGCTGGACTTGCAACCGGATCATTCGCACATGCTTGGCCTCGCCGTCGGTGTCATCGCGCCCTGGCATCCGGAACGCGATGGCGATGACGCGCAGTTTGAAGTCCGGGCATTCATCAGCGGTGACGGTATGCCCGAAGATCCGGCCACGGGCAGCCTCAACGCCGGGATTGCCCAATGGCTGCTCAGCGAAGGGCTGGCGCCGGCCAGCTACGTGGTCAGCCAAGGGTTGACCATGGGGCGCGCCGGGCGAATCCAGGTGGAACAGGTGGGGGACGACATCTGGATCGGCGGGGCGGTGGTGACCTGTATCGACGGCACGTTGACCCTTTGATTCCCCCGACCTTGCAGGCGCGATTGTTGCCCGAGCGGTAAGGGTAAATTCTCCTGCGCGATTTGTGCCCTGCGCCCTGCAGGGCATAAGCTTTGCCCCCTCTACGACTTTCGTCTTGTTTTCCGCTATTGAGGCATCTCCATGTCAAGCCAATTCCCCGAAGCACGTCCACGCCGTCTGCGCCGCAATGCAAGCCTGCGCAGTCTGTTCCAGGAAACCGAATTCAGCTTGAATGACCTGGTACTGCCGATTTTCGTCGAAGAAGAAATCGACGATTTCGTGCCGATCAAGAGCATGCCCGGTGTGATGCGCATTCCGGAATCGAAACTGGCGGGGGAGATCGAGCGTTATGCCCGCGCCGGGATCAAGTCAGTGATGACCTTTGGCGTGTCCCATCACCTGGACAACAACGGTAGCGATACCTGGAACGACAACGGCCTGGTGTCGCGCATGTCGCGCATCGCCAAGGACGCGGTGCCGGAGATGATCGTCATGTCCGATACCTGTTTCTGTGAGTACACCGACCACGGGCATTGCGGCGTGATACACAACCATGAGGTGGACAACGACCAGACCCTGCTCAACCTCGGCAAACAGGCGGTGGCCGCCGCCCGTGCCGGCGCTGACGTGATTGCCCCGTCGGCCGCCATGGACGGGCAGGTCCAGGCGATTCGCCGGGCGCTCGATGCCGCCGGTTTCACCCAGACGGCGATCATGGCCTATTCGACCAAGTTTGCCTCGGCGCTTTATGGTCCGTTCCGCGAAGCTGGCGGCAGCGCGCTCAAGGGCGACCGCAAAAGCTACCAGATGAACCCGATGAATCGCCGTGAGGCGGTGCGTGAGTCGCTGATGGACGAGCAGGAGGGCGCCGACGCGCTGATGGTCAAGCCGGCCGGTGCCTACCTGGACATCATCCGCGACATTCGCGAAGCCTCGCGCCTGCCCCTGTCGGCCTATCAGGTGAGCGGCGAGTACGCGATGATCAAGTTCGCCGCGCAGGCCGGAGCCATCGATGAGGATCGCGTCGTGCGTGAAAGCCTCGGCGCGATCAAGCGCGCAGGGGCCGACCTGATTTTTACCTACTTTGCGATGGACCTGGCGTTAGCCGGGATCTGACCAGCACTGTCAGGGCGCGCCAAAATACAGCCGGATACCGTGATCGCGAAAATACCGTTCGATGACCTTCGGGTCCGAACAGGTTTCGGCAATCGCCACATACGTATCCGGTCGTAGCAGGTAAAACCCGTTACGCCCAAGGCCGGCCGCTTCAAAGGCCGGGCGCCAGCCGAACACATGCAGTGGCAGATGGTGCTCGTGGCACCAGGCGATCATCTCGTCGCTGGTGTCGCCATACACATGCACCTGCCAGGTCGGGCATTTGAGCGACTCAAAATTGTCCCCTTCACCGTCATGCGCCCAGGGCAGGCGGTCACCGCCATGCACCTGCCCGGCAACGCCGGTACTCAAGGGCATGGCGCGATAGTTCAGGGTGATCTGCGACACGGTGCGGAACAGGAACTCGCGGGTGGTTTCAAACGAGGCCATTTTCGGAATCAGGAAGGGCGCCAGCCGCGTGCGCAGCAAATCGGCGATAGGCCCTTCGGCGGTGACGAAGGTGAACACCCGGTCGGTGGTGGCCACCAGCTTGCGGGCGAAGGCGATGCGTTCGGTTTCGTAGGTGTCGAGCAGTCTCGCCTCGGCGCCGCCGCTCAATACCGCCGCGAGTTTCCAGGCCAGGTTGATGGCATCGCCAATCCCGGTGTTCATGCCCTGGCCCCCTGCGGGGCTGTGCACATGGGCCGCGTCGCCCAACAGGAAGGCCCGGGCGCTGCGAAAGTGATCCGCCACCCGATGATGCACGCGGTAGGTCGAGAACCAGTTCAATTGTTCAATTTTGACCTGCATATGTTCGATGGCCCGACTGCTCACGTCTTCGAATTGCAGGTTTTGCGCCTGTTCGGCGCGCTCGTCGCGCACGGTGCCGATCAAGCGCGCTCGGCCGCTGCCAGCCAGCGGGAATACCGCGAGAAAATCCGCTTCATCAAGATCCACATGCAGTTCGCCATTGAACGCCGGGCCGCTGGCCTGCACGTCGGCGACGTAGAACACCTGTTGGTAGGTACCGCCTGGAAAACCGGTGTCCAGGGTCTTGCGCACGATCGAACGGGCACCGTCGCAACCGGCCAGGTAGCAGGCCTGGCAGGTTTCCTGTTGGCCGTCGGGCAGGCGCAGCGTGGCGCTGATGCCGTCATCGGTTTGCTCGAAACCTTCCAGTTCGGTGTTGCGCTCCACGCTGATGCCGAAGGTTTGCAGGCGCTCGATCAGCAGCCGCTCGTGTTCGTCCTGGGGGAAGATTTCGAGGAAGGCGTAGGGCGTCAGGCCCTCGCCGACCCGGCTCAATGGCAGGCGGGCTACGGGCTGGCCTTTTACCCAGAAATTGGCGGCCGCTACCCGATGCCCCTTGTGCACGATGGCGTCGGCCAGGTCCAGCTGGCGATACAGCTCCAGCGTGCGCGCCTGCACCGCCAGTGCCCGCGAGGTGGTACCCGGTGCAGAGGTCTTGTCGACGATCCGCACGCGCACCTTAAGTTTGCTCAGCCATAGCGCCAGGACCAGCCCGGTGGGGCCGGCGCCGATGATCAACACATCGCTACGCTGCATAATCCAGTCCTCCTGGGCGTGTGCAGCAAGTATGGTCCAGCCTCGCGGCGCGGCCCGGCTGACCGCTGAATGGAAAAAAACCTGTAGGAGCGAGCTTGCTCGCGATGGACGTGAACGTTAACGCGTGCTTGCTGGGCAACGCGGCGCACTCAAGGTTTTCGCGAGCGAGCTCGCTCCTACAGGGGGCATCAGAAGTCGATGGTCCCCGACAGCTTGGCCACCCGTGGCTCGCCCTGGGTCAGGAAGCCGCCCTGGGCCGACTCCCAGTACTTTTTGTTAGCGACGTTTTCGACGCCCAGACGCAAAGTCACGTCCTTTTCCTGCACCCTGAAGGCGTAACGGGCACCGGCGTCGAAGCGGTTCCAGGTCGGCAGGCTGAGGTTGTTCGCCGCATCGGCGTATTGACCACCGGTGCGCAGCATCCGACCGTTCAACGCGACGCCTTGCAGGCCGGGAACGTCCCAATCGACGCTGGCGTTGAACTGGAAGGTCGGCACTCCGATGGCCCGGTTACCGTCGTTGAGGCCACCCTGGGTTTTCTTCAGTTCAGTGTCCATCACGGTCACGCCGCTGAGCAGGCGCAGGCCGTCGAGGGGTTCGCCGAAGACGTTGAGTTCCACGCCTTTGTTGACCTGTTCGCCCTTGTGCACGAAACGCGCGGTGCTGGCGTCGATCACTTCGGTGTAGCCATCGGCCGGTTGTTCGATGCGATAGACGCCGAAGGTTGCGCCATAGGTGCCCATGTCGACTTTCACACCGGCTTCGATTTGCTTGGAGCGGGCCGGGGCAAAGGCTTCACCGCCGTTGACCACCACCCGCGAGCCCGCGGTGTTGGGGGCTGTCGGACCTTCGGCCAGGCCTTCGATGCGGTTGGCGTAGAACGACACGTGTTCCCACGGCTTGAACACGATGCCGTACACCGGGGTGGTGATCGATTCGTCGTAGTTGGAGGTGCGGGTGCCCGTGCCATAGGCATAACCCTGGACCACCAATTGCTGGCGACGCACCCCGACGGTCACCAGCAGGCGATCATCGAAGAAGCCCAGAGTGTCGGACACCGCGCCACTGCGCACGAAGGTTTTACCGGTGATGCCTGGGTCGTGCAGGTCGCCGCCGGAGAAACCGCCCTGGGGTGCTGGCACGTCGACCGGGTGATAGATGTTGTTGGGGTAGCGGGTCAGGTCGAAATCGAAGGCGTTGCGCTGCTGGGTCCAGATCCCGGCCAGGCCGAAATTGAGTCGGTGACTGACCGGGCCGGTGGCGAATTTGCCGTTGAGGCCGGTCATGGCGCTGGAGTTGTCCTCGTCATGGGGGATGAACGAGCCGGTGGTCACGGAGCTGCCATCGTTGCCGACCAGGGTCGTGCCGTCGTAGTTGCCGACCTCGCGGGTGTGCTTGGCGCCCGCGGCGGCGTAGGCGGTCCAGCTTTCATTGAGGTCGTACTCGGCGCGGAGCATGCCGAACGTATCTTCGATTTGGCTGAAGCCCCACTTCTGCGCATAGTTGGTGTCGGCCGACGGCGCATCCGGGATGTGCGTGGCCGTGCCGAGGTTGACCGAGCTGCGGCCGCCGTTGATGCGCTCCTTGGAATAGATGAAATCGCCGGAAAGGCGCAGGGCATCGCCACGGTAGTCGAGGCCGATGGCGAACAGCTTCGAGCGCTGGTTTTCATCGTCGATGGCAGTATCGCCTTCACGCTGGGACAGGTTGATCCGCGCGCCGAAGCGGTTGTCCTCGCCGAAGCGCTGGCCGACATCCAGGTGCTCGCCGATCCGCCCCTCATCGCTGATGTCGGTGGTGAAGCGCCGCAGCGGCTCGTCACCGGCGCGCTTGGGCTGCAGGTTGACACCGCCGCCGATGCCGGAGCCGGACGGGGTCACGCCATTGATGAAGGCATTCGGGCCCTTGAACACTTCGACGCGCTCCAGGGCATCGGTGGAAATGATCTGCCGCGGCAAAATACCGTACAGGCCATTGAAGGAGATGTCGTCGCCGTTCAGCGGCAGCCCGCGGATCATGAAAGTCTGGGCCTGGTTGGAAAACCCGGAGGCCTGGCGCACCGACGAATCGTTGAGCAGCACATCACCCACGGTTTCGGCTTGCTGGTCGCGGATCAGTTCTTCGGTGTAGGCGGTGACGCTGAACGGCACGTCCATGATGTCCTGGTTGCCCAGCACCCCCAATTGCCCACCGCGCGCGACCTGGCCGCCGGCGTACACCGGGGGCAGGTCGGACGGAGAGGGGGCCTGGGCATTGACGTTGACGTTGTCCAGCACCAGCGGCGTCGAGCTGGTTTGCGCGGGCGTCGCGGCGTGGGCCGTAACCGACAATGAGCAAAACAAGGCCAGTAGCGTCGGACGGTAGGGTATGCCGGTTCGGGCTGGAGTCATGGTGATTGGGTTCCTTGGCGGCGCCGCCGCTGAAAAAAGTTATGACGGCGCGGAACTCCTTGCGCAAATGCGACTCCAGGCGCGAATGATAGGAGTTCTCAGTCATATCCTGCAATCAATTTGTATGACGGTGTGTAGGTAACGATTGATGGGACGCCAGAGGAACAGCTGGGATCGCGCCACGGTCATAGCCTGCGCCATGCCATTGGTCGTATGGTTATCCGGTTCAACGAACGCCCTGGAGCACCATGCAAGCCCATCGATTGATCATGAGCATCACTGTGTTACTGGTGCTGGCCGGCTGCAGCAGCCAGCGCACCCAGCAACCGGTGGCGCGCAAGCCCGCCGAGGTCAAGGCGCAGATCGTGCGCCTGCTGCCGGCCAAGACCGTCGACCGCGAGGGGTGGGCCACGGACATCTATGCCGCGTTTGCCGCGCAGAACATTGAACCGGCCACGCAAAACCTCTGTGCGGTACTGGCGGTCACCGAGCAGGAGTCGACCTTCCAGGTGGATCCCACCGTGCCGGGGCTGGGCAAGATCGCCCGGGACGAGATCGATCGCCGGGCGGCCAAGGTGCACATCCCCGAACTGTTGGTCAGCGGAGCATTGCGGGTGAGTTCGCCCAACGGCAAGACCTACAGCGACCGGCTGGATTCAGCGCGCAGCGAAAAGGAACTGAGCGCGATTTTCGATGATTTCATCGGCATGGTGCCCATGGGCAAGACCCTGTTCGCAGGCTTCAACCCGGTGCACACCGGCGGGCCGATGCAGGTCAGCATCGACTTCGCCGAACAGCAGGCCAAAGGCTATCCATATCCGGTGGAAGGCTCGATACGACGCGAAGTCTTCACCCGACGCGGCGGCATGTACTTCGGCATCGCGCATTTGCTTGGTTATCCGGTGAGCTACAAGCAGCCGTTGTATCGCTTCGCCGATTTCAACGCCGGTTGGTACGCCAGTCGCAATGCCGCCTTCCAGAACGCCGTGAGCCGGGCCTCGGGCATCCCGCTGACGCTGGATGGCGACCTGGTCCGCTACGGTTCGATCATGCCCGGCAGCACCGAACTGGCGGTGCGCACCCTGGGCAAGCAGCTGGACATGCGCAATCCGACGATCAGGGATCAACTGGAGGAGGGCAACACCCTGGCGTTCGAGGACACCGAGCTCTATCAACGGGTCTTCGCCCTGGCCGAACAGGCCGAAGGTCGATCCCTGCCACGTGCGGTATTGCCGGGGATCGTACTGCAAAGCCCGAAAATCACCCGCAAACTCACCACCGCCTGGTTTGCCAAACGGGTCGACGAGCGTTACCAGCGCTGCATGGCGCGGGCAGACTGAAAATCCTGGCAGGCATAAAAAACCCGGCTGATCAGGCCGGGCTTTTTCTTGGTGCGGTGAAGCAATGGGGTCAGGCGACGGTGTTGCCTTGCAGGCGGTCGGAGCCATCGGCGGCGACGGTGTTGCCTTGCAGGCGGTCGGAGCCATCGGCGGCGACGGTGTTGCCTTGCAGACGATCGGAGCCATCGGCGGCAACGGTGTTGCCTTGCAGGCGATCGGAGCCATCGGCGGCGACGCGATTTTCGATCAGGCGGTCAGAACCACCCTCAGCTACTCGGCTTTCAATCAGACGATCCGAGCCACCTTCAGCGACAACAGGCGCAACAGAGGTAGCGGCAAAAGCGTTAACTGCAAAAACCGAGAAAGCGATGCTGAGGAGAGTTTGGCGTTTCATGATCGGGTGCTCCGGGGTGTTGTTGGTTGGTATGGAGCTGATGTTACGCCGCAGGATTTTTAAGAGAACTTCATTGACGTGATGGTGAACATCGACGGTATTGATAGAGACGGTGCGATACCGTTTGTGGGCGTGATGTTACAGTCGTCGGACGGTCGAGGCGCGGTCGATGGCGCCTTCTACACTGGATAGCGGGTGCTGATCGCGGCCAACACACGAGGTGTGCATGTATCAACTCTACGGACATCAGAATTCTGGCGCGGCGGCAATCGAGGCCGCGCTGGAGCTGTGCGAGATTGCCTATCGCTTCATCGATGTCGAGACATCCCCGGAGGCCGCCCAGGCGCTGGAGAAGCTCAATCCGCTGAAGCAGATTCCGACGCTGCAACTGCCCGACGGCGGAATTCTCACCGAGAGCGCGGCGATCCTGATTCATCTCGGGCTGACGTTTCCCCAGTCGAACCTGTTGCCGGCCGACCCTGCCGACCGTGACCAGGCCATTCGTGGCCTGGCGTTCATCGTCAGCAATTGTTATGCGGCCATCGGCATCATCGATTACCCCGAACGCTGGCTGGCCCAGGCGGATGAAGCGTCGCGGCAAAACCTCATGGCCGGTGCACGGCAGCGTCTGCACTGGAGTTGGGAAGTGTTTGCCGACCAGTTTTCCGCGGAGTTGTACCTGGGTGACGAGACACCGGGAGCGCTGGATGTGCTGGCGGCGGTGGTCACGCGGTGGGCGGGCAGTCGCGAGCATTTACGCCGGACCCGCCCGGGTTTTTCCGCCTGGCTGGAACGGATTGACCGGCACCCGACATTGGCGCCGGTGTTTGCCCGGCATTGGCCTTCGTAAACCTATCAACTCCCCCCCTGTGGGAGCGAGCCTGCTCGCGATGGTATTCCAGGCGCTGAGTGGCGTCGGCTGTACCTTTTTCGCGAGCAAGCTCGCTCCTGCAGAGGAATCGTCATTCGCCGCGGATGTACTGCTCCAGCTGGCGAATCAGCTCGGCCTGTTCGGCGATGGCTTCCTTGACCAGGTCGCCGATCGACAACAGGCCGATCAGCTTGCCGTCTTCCACCACCGGCAGGTGGCGCAGGCGTCTGTCGGACATGATACCCAGGCAGGTGTCGACGGTTTGATGGGTGTCCACGGTAATGACGGGCGATACCATGATGTCGCGTACCGGGGTACCCACGGAGGAGCGGCCATGCAGTACCAGTTTGCGCGCGTAGTCGCGTTCGCTGATGATGCCCAGCACCTCGTCATTCTCCACCACCAGCAAGGCACCGACGTTTTTTTCAGCCATCTTCATCAGCGCTTCGAGCACCATGTGATCCGGTTTGATCTGGTGCACTTCCTGGTTCTTCTGATCTTTCAACTTGAGCAGTTGCGCGACGGTTTTCATGGCGGTTTCCCGGGTGTTGTCGTTGTCCTTGAAGGATCGTAGACCCAGGCGTTCAGGGCAAGGGTAAAAGCGGCAGATAGCACGCAAAAAACGTCATTCGGCGGTTTTTCTTCCGAGCCCAGTCTTTGCAGGAGCTGCCGAAGGCTGCGATCTTTTCCGGGCTGACGCGTAGAATCATCCACCTGACCAAAACCCGAGGTTTGCAGTGGTGGATTTACCCCAGGGCTTCGTCCTGACCCGGCATTGGCGCGACACACCGACGGGCACCGAAGTCGAGTTCTGGCTGGCGACCGATAGCGGTCCCCGGCGCATCCGCCTGCCTCATCAGCCGTCGGTGGCGTTCATCCCGGCAGATCAGCGCGAGCAGGCCGAAACGCTGTTGCGCGACGAAAAGAACGTCGAGCTCAAGCCCCTGGCCCTGCTGGATTTCGAACATCGCCCGGTGATCGGCCTGTATTGCCGTCAACACGGGCAACTGATGCGCCTGGAAACCGCGTTGCGCAGGGCCGGCGTCGAGGTATACGAGGCCGATGTGCGGCCGCCGGAGCGCTACATGATGGAACGGTTCATCACCGCGCCGGTACGCTTTGGCGGCACACCGGGGGCCGATGGTCTGCTGCTCGATGCGCAGATGAAACCCGACCCCGACTATCGTCCGAGCCTGAAACTGGTGTCCCTGGACATCGAAACCACCGCCCAGGCCGAGTTGTATTCCATCGCCCTCGAAGGCTGTGGCGAGCGTCAGGTCTATATGCTCGGCCCGCCCAATGGCGACCACAGTGCGGTGGATTTCCAGCTCGAATACTGCGAGTCGCGAACCCTGTTGCTGAAAAAGCTCAACGACTGGTTCGCCCGCCACGACCCCGACGCGATCATTGGCTGGAACGTCGTGCAGTTCGACCTGCGGGTCCTGCATGAGCACGCCCGGCGCCTGGCCGTGCCGCTGAAGCTGGGGCGTGGCGGCGAGGAAATGCAATGGCGCGAACACGGCAGCGGCAACCACTATTTTGCATCCGCCGCCGGCCGGCTGATTATCGACGGCATCGAATCCTTGCGTTCGGCAACCTGGAGTTTCCCCTCGTTCAGCCTGGAGAACGTCGCGCAAACCCTGCTGGGCGAAGGCAAGTCGATCGATAACCCGTACCAGCGCATGGATGAAATCAACCGCATGTTCGCCGAGGACAAACCGGCGCTGGCCAAGTACAACCTCAAGGACTGTGAGCTGGTCACGCGGATCTTTGCCAAGACCGAGTTGCTCAAGTTCCTGCTGGAGCGGGCCAGTGTCACCGGGTTGCCGGCCGATCGCATGGGCGGTTCGGTGGCGGCGTTCACGCACCTCTACATGCCGCTGATGCACCGCCAGGGCTTCGTGGCGCCCAATCTTGGCAGCAAACCGGCGCAAGCCAGCCCCGGCGGTTTTGTCATGGACTCGCAACCGGGGCTGTACGAGTCGGTGCTGGTGTTCGACTACAAAAGCCTCTACCCGTCGATCATCCGCACCTTCCTCATCGACCCGGTGGGCCTGATCGAGGGGCTCAAGCATCCCGATGACCAGGATTCTGTGCCGGGCTTTCGCGGCGCGCGGTTCTCCCGCACCCGACATTGCCTGCCGGCCATCGTCGCCCGGGTCGCCGAAGGCCGGGAGACCGCCAAGCGCGAGCACAACGCGCCGCTGTCCCAGGCGCTGAAGATCATCATGAACGCGTTCTACGGCGTGCTGGGTTCCAGTGGCTGCCGCTTCTTCGACACGCGCCTGGCCTCATCCATCACCCTACGCGGCCACGAGATCATGCTGCGCACCCGTGAGCTGATCGAAGCGCAGGGGCATACGGTGATCTACGGCGACACCGACTCCACCTTCGTCTGGCTGCGGCGCGCCCACGGCCAACAGGAAGCTGCGCAGATCGGCCGCGCGCTGGTCGATCACGTCAACCAGTGGTGGCGCGAGCATGTTCGCCGGGAGTACGGCCTGGAGAGCGTGCTGGAGCTGCAGTTCGAAACCCATTACAAACGCTTTCTCATGCCGACCATTCGCGGCGCGGAGGAGGGCAGCAAGAAGCGTTACGCGGGGTTGGTCACGCGCGCCGATGGCAGCGACGAGATGGTCTACAAGGGCCTGGAAACCGTGCGCACCGACTGGTCGCTGCTGGCCCGGCAATTCCAGCAGGAGCTGTATTCGCTGATCTTCCACCGCAAGCCCTATCAGGACTACGTGCGCGAGTACGTACGCAAAACTTTGGCCGGTGAATTCGACGAGCGCCTGATCTATCGCAAGCGCCTGCGCCGCACGCTTGACGACTACCAGCGCAACGTCCCACCCCATGTGCGGGCGGCGCGCATCGCCGACGATTACAACGACCGCCAAGGCCGTCCGCGGCAGTACCAGAATGGCGGCTGGATCAGCTACGTGATCACCGTCGCCGGCCCCGAGCCGCTGGAAATCCGCAGTGCGCCGATCGATTACGACCACTACATCAGCCGGCAACTGCAACCGGTGGCGGACGCGATCCTGCCGTTTGTCGACGACGATTTTTCAACCCTGGTGGGGGGGCAACTGGGCTTGTTTTGAGTCCATCAGCGACAGCGTCCAGTCATCCAGAATGCCGTGGAAGTACTGGTTCAGGGCTTGATGGAAGAGACTGTCGGCGGCCGCGACCTGGGCGAACAAGGTCATCGAGGAGCGAAATTTCAGGTCGTCGGGGTGGCCGAAAATTGCCGCCACCGAGCGCTGCTCGATGTTCAGCACTTGCTGGGTACACGTCTTCAGCCGGGCACCCAGCAACGGGTGTTCGAGATAGGCCTGTGCTTCCTGCCGGGAGCGGATCGCGAAGCGGCGCGACATGTCGCTATCACCCAGCCCGGCAAATTGCGGAAAAATGAACCACATCCAGTGACTGCGCTTGTGGCCGGCCTCCAGTTCGGCTTGAACCCGGTCGAACACCGGGTTCTGCGCCTGGATAAAGCGTTGCAGGTTAAAGACGTCCGGTTGATCGGTGCTTCTCATCTCGAAGCCCTCTGTCACCGCGATGGCTTAGACCATGGCCAACCGCTGCTTGCGTTTGGGCGCCTGAAACGCTTGGTCCAGCGCCTCCAGATCCCCAGCCTCCAGCTTCAACTGTGCCGCTTGTGCATTGAGTTGCACGTGTTCGGGGCGGACAGCCTTGGGGATGGCGATCACGCCGTCCTGGCGCAGCAGCCATGCCAGCGAGACCTGGGCAGGCGTGGCGTCATGGCGGGCAGCTACTTGTTTGAGCGTAGCATTGGCCAGCATTTTCCCTGCCTGGCCGATCGGGCAATAGGCCATGACCGGCATTCCGTGCTCCCGGCACCAGGGCAACAGATCGAATTCTATGCCGCGTTGCTCCAGGTTGTAGAGCACTTGATTGGTGGCGCAGGCGTTTGTTGGGAGTTGGTGCAGGTCGTCCAGATCAAGATTGGACACGCCCCAACGGCCGATCTTGCCGGCTTCACGCAGGCGTTCGAACGCTTCCACCGTTTCTTCCAGGGGATACTGGCCCCGCCAATGCAACAAGTACAGGTCGATGGTGTCGGTCTTCAGTCGCCGCAGGCTGCGCTCGCACGCCTGGGGGATGCCCTGGCGGCTGGCGTTGTGCGGGTAGACCTTGCTGACGAGAAAGATCCGGTCGCGCTGGCCGCTGATGGCATCACCCACCACGAGCTCGGCGCCGCCTTCGGCGTACATTTCAGCGGTGTCGATCAGGGTCATGCCCAGTTCGATGCCCAGGCGCAGGGCGGCGACTTCCTCCTTATGGCGGGCGGGGTCCTCGCCCATTTGCCAGGTGCCCTGGCCGATGACGGGCACTTGGGTGCCGGCCAATTGCTGGGTGCGCATGCTTGCTCCTTTTAGTGATATTTCGGTTGGCAACAGGATAGACCCAAGGGTTCCATCCCGACGGCCAGCTGCTCGCGCCTACACCCGATCCCCTCTCGCGGCCACACCCGTTCTCCTGTAGGAGCTGGCTTGCCAGCGATGAGGCCGGAAAAATCAGCGCAATGTTCAAGGCTGCCTTCCCCGACAACCCAGCCCCCAAAACTGCCGGTGATCGATTACCAACCCTCCCCACCGCACTTTTGCGCAACCAACGGCTCTATCCATTGCCAGCCGACGGCGATCCCCACCGCCGGCCCATGCCCAAGTTCGACACCCATGGCTCGAGTTTCACCCCACATCATCCGCTCAATCCGCCGCCATCGCCTGCTGCTGGCCGGCTTGTCTCTGTTCCTGGCCAGCGGTTGCAGCCACCAACCCGGCAACGACCTGTTCACCCAGATACGCGAAGGCAAACCCCAGGAGTTCCTGCAAACCAGTGTCGACCGCATGGCCACGCTGACCATGCGCGACAACCTCGACAGCCTTTACCTGTTGATGAACAAGCTGTACCTGCGCAACCCCGACGAGTTGAAGAAATCCGGCTTCCTGGATGCCCGTACCGCGGGCAAACAGGTGCGCATGGCCATTGAACAGCAGCAGCCGTTGCCCACGTTGGGCAGCAAGAAGGATCTGGCGGCGCTGCGGTTTGCCATGAGCCCGGAATTTCTCGGCGATCGGGTCGGTGCGTTCATCTATGCCATCGGCAGCATGCTGGTCACCGCCCACGGCAATCGCCTGGAGTTCTACATGACGGACGCGATCAACCCGACGTTCGTCAGCAATGCCGCGCGCAACATCGAAATCGCCACCTGGATCCTCAGTCAGCGGCAGAACAAGGATGGCCAGCCCATGCTGTTCTCCAACGAAATCTCGGAGGAGGGCAGCAACCTGAGTTTCGCCGTGGAGTTCGGCAAGATCGTCGCGCGCCTGGACCTGCTGACCCAGATGCTCGATGAACGCTACCGGCGGATCGGCTTGAATTATGCCCAGAGCCTGCTGTTGATGAATTTCCTGCCGGTGCAATAGGCGCGGGATGCAAACAGGGCATAAAGATAGATCGCATCGATATAACTGGTTATAAGAAATGTCGCTATGCTGCGGGCCAGTTATTCCCTGCGGTTTGTGGACGTCTCAATGGATCTATTGAATTTCGGGTTGGTCGTGGCCGGGCTGGTGGTCGGCTTTATCGTCGGCATGACTGGCGTCGGTGGCGGGTCGTTGATGACGCCCATCCTGCTGTGGTTCGGCATCAACCCGGCCACCGCGGTCGGCACCGATTTGCTGTACGCGGCCATCACCAAATCCAGTGGCGTCCTGGTTCACCGCAAGAACAACAATATCGACTGGTCAATTACCGGTTGGTTGACCCTCGGCAGCGTGCCGGCGGTGGTGTTGACCTTATGGTTCCTAAGCAGTCTGAACGAAGCACCGGACGCGATGAACGCGATCATCAAACAGGCCTTGGGCTTTGTCCTGTTCGCCACGGCGTTGGCGATCCTGTTCAAGAAACGCCTGCTCGATTTCGCCCACAAGCGCGCGGGCGGCCACTACAAACCCAGCGGCGTGCGTCTGAATGTCCTGACCGTGATCACGGGCCTGGTCCTGGGCACCATGGTCGCCTTGACCTCCATCGGCGCTGGCGCCCTGGGCACCGTGGCGTTGTTCATCCTCTATCCGTTGCTGCCGACCCGCCGCCTGGTCGGCACGGAAATCGCCCACGCCGTGCCCCTGACCCTGGTCGCCGGCCTTGGCCATGCGAGCATGGGCAACATGGACTGGCACGTGCTCGGCTATCTGCTGGTCGGTTCGTTGCCGGGGATTTACCTGGGCAGCCACCTGACCGGGCGCATCTCCGATGAACTGTTGCGCCCTTGCCTGGCGACGATGCTGGTATTGATTGGCTACAAACTGGCGTTCTAAAAATCCTCAAGGCAATGCATACACCCGCAGCAGCTTTTTCATCGTCTCGTCGATCGGGTCGAGCACTGCCTGAAGTGGCCGCTGCAACGGGAACTTCAGGGTGCTGGCCAGGTCAGTAGGGGCCCTGTATCGGAGATTCCGAGCAGTGCTGGTGGCCTGCTTTCATGGCGGTGCCGTCCGAGATCAGCCGAGTCTGCCCCCTGATGCCAACCAAGCGTTTCCTGCCGAGCCTCATCCTGGCGTTCTGCGCCGTCGCGTCGTTTTGCTCGGTAGCTGCAGAGCGAAAAGCGCCCGCGCAAAGTAACAGCGCATCAACCACCCTGATCGAAACCGCCTCGCGCCAGTATGAAAATGGCCAGTTGGACCAGGCCGCTGCCACCCTGGAGCGCGCCCTGCATATCCAGCCAAACAATCCAGCGACCCTGCATTACCTCGGCGTGCTGCGCCTGCAGCAGGGGCAATACCAGCAGGCGCAAACCCTGGCGTTGCGCTCGAACATGCGGATTACCGGCAACGAGGCGTTACGCAACCGCAATCTCCAGTTGATCCAGGCGGCGCAGCAGGCCCAGGCTTCGGGTATCCCGCCCAAGGCGCAGGAGAACCCGGTTGCCGTACAGAAGGCGCGCGAAGACGAGGCGCAAAAGCGCCGCGAGGCGCAAGTGGCCGCGGCAGAACCATCCGCTGCGGACACCGCCCCCCTCGCGGGCAACTTCGCTCGCGTAGCGGATTCTGCGGCGACTGCAGGGCCACGGCCCGCAGGACAATTTCAGGTAGCTGCGCTCGAACCGGAGCCCGCGTCCGATGAGATAACGATACCTCGCGGCCATTGGCCTCCTCCGGGTCAATGCCGGATCTGGTTCGCCGATCGGCCGCCGGGGCATCAGCCCCCGCCCGGCAGTTGCAAGAAGCTGCGCAAGCGGGTTCCGCCAGGCGCTTTCCTGATGCAGGGTTGAGTGCCTGCTTGTTCTTCTGGCTGAACCCGGTGCCCAATGGTCCCGTGCATATCCTCAGCGCCCTGGTGTTCGTCGACTAAGGGTTCTGAACAAGCCTGTCTGCGATGTACTTGTCGGGCTCAATGTAACTTCAAACTTTACCCTGGCTTACAAACTCCTTACACGGATCAGCGGTACCATCATGCACTTGCACCCTTGCATGAAAATCCCTCTTGGTTAATCCGGTGATCGCGCTTGGCCGCCGTCACCGAGACCACTGATCCATGGAAAACTGCCCCTTGAAAACCCTGATCAATCGCTTCGCAACCCCGCTGACCACAGGTTTGTTTGTCGTATCCGTGATTTCTGGCGTGGCGCTGTTCTTCCATTGGGCACCGGCGCTGTTTCATGGCATGCATGAATGGCTGAGTATTGTTCTTCTGGCTCCATTTGCCCTGCACTTATGGAAAAACTGGGGCCCTCTAATGGGCTATATCAAGCGCAAGTCGCTTTATATACCGCTGCTGTTGTCGATCTTGGTTGCAGTGCCCTTCGTCGTTTCAGGCATGAGTGGCAACAGGCAGGGTGGCAATCCGGCCTTTGCCGCGGTGCAACTGGTGACCAACGCACCTTTGACCGACTGTGCGTCGCTGTTCAAGAACACACCCGATGAACTGGTGGCGCGGCTGCGCCAGCGCGGGCTGTCGGTGACATCGTCCAGCGACACCCTCAACCAGGTCGCGCAATCAGCGAAGATGCAGCCTGCACAGTTGATTGCCGAGTTGCTCAAGGAGCGCCGGTAACGGCGAGATTGCGTTGCCGCGCCCGAAACGTTTAGTATATGTTTCGTATATATTTCGTATCGGGCAAGCAGATGGGTATCGTCAAAATTTCAGAAGACATGCATGAGAACCTGCGAGTCGCCAGCGATGCGCTGAGCCGCTCGATCAATGCGCAAGCCGAGCACTGGATGCGTATCGGCATGCTTGCGGAGCTACATCCAGAGCTGAATCACAGCGATATCTGCCGTTTGTTGATTCGTGCCGAACTGGCGGGTGGCCTTGATGTAAAACAGCTCTGCGCGATTGCGGATGCTTCGCAAGGCTCGCGGGTTCATGCAACGTCCGGTGGCAAGCAATGAAGGCGAATGTCAGGCTAAATACTCCGGCAGAAATTGCCCAGTCGCGCGCAGCGGCCACGCTGGCGGCCGAGGTGCTGGCCATGATCACGCCCCATGTGCAGGCGGGGGTCACCACCAACGAACTCGATCAGCTGTGTCACGACCATATCGTCAACGTACAGAAAGCCATTCCAGGCAATGTCGGCTACCACGGCTTTCCGAAGACCGTGTGCGCCTCCGTCAACGAAGTGGTCTGCCATGGCATCCCTTCGAACCGGGTCTTGAAGAACGGCGATATCCTGAATATCGACATCGCCGTGATCAAGGATGGTTGGTACGGCGACACCAGCCGCATGTACTTCGTCGGCGAGCCGAGCCCGCAGGCCCGACGCCTGGTCAAGACGACCTATGACGCCATGTGCGCCGGTATCCGAATGGTTCGCCCCGGCGCTACGCTGGGCGACATTGGGCATGCCATTCAGAAGGTCGCGGAAGATGACGGGTTCAGTGTCGTGCGCGAATACTGCGGTCACGGTATCGGCAAGATCTATCACGATGAGCCGCAAATCCTGCACTACGGCTTCCCAGGCCAGGGAATGAAATTGAAAGCCGGCATGATTTTCACCATCGAGCCGATGTTGAACCTGGGCAAGCGCCACGTGAAAACCCTGGCTGACGGCTGGACCGTGGTCACCAAGGATCACTCCCTTTCAGCCCAGTGGGAGCATATGGTGGCGGTTACTGAAGACGGTTTTGAGGTATTGACGGCCTGGCCTGACAGCAGCGATGAATATCCCGCTATTCGCGGGTGAAGATCTCCAGCAGATGCCCGTCCGGGTCATCGAAATACACCCGCCGTCCGCCGCCATGGTCATTGATCTCACTGGTCCGCTGTTTGCCCGGATCGGCCCACCACGGCTGCCCGGTTGCCCGCAGGCGGGCGAACGCGCGGTCGAACTCGTCGTCGCCGAGCAGGAACGCGTAATGCTGCGAGGCGATCGGCGGGTCGTTGTCGTAGAAGTCCAGCGACACCTGGTTGTCGAGCCTGACGACCAGCATCGGCCCGAAGGGCTCCGGCGCCGGCAGGCCGAGCAGTTCAACGAGGAAATGTGCCGATCTGTGTTTATCGCGGCACCAGACAATGGTGTGGTTCAGTCGAACGCTCATGCAGTCTCCTCATGAGGTTTTTTTCATGTTCTCAGATTAGCCCAGCCTGTTGCGCAATGACCGCCCTGACCTAAGCTTGGAGCAAGGTGAAACACATTTGCCCAGCGTCACCGGAACGAACGCCGCGATGCGCAATCATTAGAGCGTGGATAATAAAAGGAGATGCGCATGCTCATCAGGTCACTGACCCTGGCTACCTTGCTGGCGATTGCCGGCCCCTTGTTCGCCGCCGATGGCGATTCACCTCTGGATATCGACAAGGGCAGGGCCCGGCCGCTGATCGTGATTACCTCAAGCACCGTCGACCCTGTGTGGGTCAACCTGAAAAAATCGCTGGAAGATCCCGCCAACAAGCAGGGGGTCGCCGACCGCAACATCCGGGTGTACAGCGTGCTGAACATGTCCGGCCAACTGGACGGCAAGGATCTCGGCCAACAGGACACCATGGCCTTGATCCGCGCGCTGAAACTGGGTGCAGGCGCGTTGCCCAAAGTGATCCTGGTGGGCAAGGACGGCGAGAAGAAACTCGAAAGCTCGGGAGAGGAATCCAAATCGGTGGACCTGAAGAAAGTCTTCGCCACCGTCGATGCCTTGCCGGCGACCGAGAAGGAAGCCTCCGCTCCAACACCCCCACCGGTTGCCGAAACCCCACCGCCTAAAGGGACCGCCAAGGCTGCCAAAAACGGCAAGCCGGCAAAACCGGCCAAGCCACCGGAAATGCCGGATGATTGAGGCTGTCTGGTGCTGGAACAGGTTTACCGGTTGTTCCACTGCCAATTGCTGAATCGACAGTGCCACATTGCGCTTGGAGCTTTCCAGATCGTAGGCCAGGTCGGTGATAAGGACGTTCAGGGAGGCCAGGGTCTCGCAGGCGTGGCAGAGCAAGTTGGCGGTGTCGACGCCGGGGACGATGGTGAAGTGGAGGAGCTACTGGTGAACCGAGCGCTGGACAACATCGACCCGCAGCAATAGCGCTAATCCTCTGTAGGAGCTGTCGAGTGCAACGAGGCTGCGATCTTTTGAGCTTGAAAAATCAAGGTCAAAAAATCGCAGCCTGCGGCAGCTCCTACAGTGGATCGCGTGCGCTTGTACCGGGTTTACTGGGCCAATGCCTTCAGTATCCGATGAGCAATCTTGACCCGCTCTTCATTTGGATAGTTTTTATTGGCCAGAATCACAACGCCCATATCCTTCGATGGCACATACGCAACATAAGCCCCAAACCCACCCGTTGAACCGGTCTTGTTGAGCAACACATCTTTAGGCTGTGGCTGCGGCGGATTCAGCCACTGAACCTGATGCGCCTCCATGGCCATCGCCGTCGAGTTCCCCGCCAGCAGACGATCGAGAGTGACCGGATAGCGATACATCTCCCAACCGAGCCCTTGGGTCATGTCGCCGACGCTGTAGTAACCGGTATGGGTCAAGGCGATGGCCTGTTGCAGGGATTTGTCCAGGCTTGCAGGTTTCAGGTTGGCCTGAACAAAAGCGATCAGGTCCGAAGCACTGGTTTTCACGCCGTAGGCTTCGGCATCCAGCGCCCCCGGCCCGACCCGCACGGGTTGGTCGGCCTTGTTGTAGCCTTGGGCATACAGCGCCATCTGATCCTGCGGCACCTTGAGCCAGGTGTGTTTCAGGCCGAGCTTGGGCAGCAGGGTGCTTTCCATTGCGACATTAAAGGGCTGGCCCATGGCCTGGGCGGCGAGGTAGCCGGCCAAGCCGATGCTGGGGTTCGAATACAGGCGGTGGCTGCCAGCGGCGTAAACCGGCTTCCACTGCTGGTAGTAGCCGAGCATTTTATCGGCCGAATCCGCCTCGGCAGGAAATTGCAGGGGTAATCCGCCGGCGGTGTAGGTGGCCAGCTGCAACACATCGATGTGGTCAAACGCGCTGCCGCGCAGGGCCGGCAGCACCTCGCTGGCCTTGTCGGTCAATGCCAGTTTGCCGGTGGCCTGGGCGTAGGCGGCGAGAGTGGCGGTGTAGGTTTTGCTGACCGAGCCAATCTCGAACAGGGTGTTTTCCGTCACCGGGCTGCCGGTCTCTTTTGATGCCAGGCCATAGTTGAAGTATTGCTGTTTGCCGTTGGACGTGACGGCCACGGCCATGCCCGCAATGCCTTGCGCGTGCATGACGGGGCGCACCGCGTCGTTGACGATCAATTCGAGTTGATCCTGCGCGCTCGTCTGGCTTGCCGCCAGCATCGCCGTACAGGCGGCTAGAATCTTCAATCTGCCGAGATTGATGGTGTCCGTCATGGGTTTTGCTCCATTCGATTGTATGATGTTCAGCGCTTGGCTGGGCCCCGGGGGGCCAAATCTAGGCAGTCTGCCGATAAACGACAAACAACCATATCTCGGACGAGCCATTAGAAAAACTATGGAGTGGGCATGATTCGACCTCACCTGCCGCTAAATGCGTTGCGTGCTTTCGAAGCGTCGGCGCGTCATTTGAGCTTCACCCGGGCGGCGATAGAACTGTGCGTCACGCAGGCGGCGGTCAGTCATCAGGTGAAAAGCCTCGAGGCTCAGCTGGCCGTCACCCTGTTCAAGCGCTTGCCTCGGGGTTTGATGCTCACCCGCGAGGGCGAAAACCTGTTGCCGGTGTTGTGCGACTGTTTCGACCGTATCGCCGACACCCTTGAACGCCTGCAGGGCGGGCATCAGCGTGAAGTGCTGACGGTGGGCGCGGTCGGCACGTTTGCGGTGGGTTGGTTGCTGCCGCGACTGACGGATTTCCAGGTGCGTTATCCCTATATCGATCTGCGTCTGTCGACCAACAACAACCGGGTGGATGTCGCCGCCGAAGGGCTCGATTACGCCATTCGCTTTGGCGCGGGGGCCTGGCACGGGATCGAGGCGTTGCGCCTTATCGATGCGCCGTTGTCGGTGCTCTGTGTGCCGGACATTGCCCGGCAGTTGCACGCACCCATCGACCTTTTGCAACACACTTTGTTGCGTTCCTACCGCACGGATGAGTGGTCGCTGTGGTTCCAGGCAGCAGGGCTGTCGGCCCCGGTGGCGCCACCGCGCAGCATCGTGTTCGACTCGTCGCTGGCGATGATGGAGGCGGCGCTTCAGGGCGCGGGCGTAGCGCTGGCACCGCCGATGATGTTCGCCCGGCAACTGATGGAACAGAAGATCCATCAGCCGTTTGCCATTGGCATCACCACCGGCAGTTACTGGCTGACCCGCTTGCAATCGCGACCGCAATCCGCCGCGATGACCGCGTTTCGCAGCTGGTTGGTAGACGCCGCGCAAAGCCAGGCCCTGCGCGACTTTTGATGTCAGCTGCGAAGCGGGGCACCTTCAGGGGCACGCCGCATTGGAAAGTAAGGCAGCAGGCGTTCGGTTTCTCTTTTGACCACCGCGTAGCATTCGCAACTCAGCGCCTCCAGACGCGTCCTGTCGAGTACCTTGATGTGGCCCCGAGTGTATTCGATGACCCCCAGTCGCTGTAGCTTGCCGGCGGCGTCGGTCACGCCTTCGCGGCGTACGCCGAGCATGTTGGCGATCAATTCCTGGGTCATGGTCAGCTCGTTGCCGGGCAGGCGATCGAGGGACAACAGCAACCAGCGACACAGCTGCTGGTCGATGGAGTGGTGGCGGTTGCACACCGCCGTCTGGGCCATTTGCGTGATCAGGGCCTGGGTGTAGCGCAGCATCAGCAGCAGCATTTCTTCGTGGCGGTTGAACTCGTCCTTGAGTTGCTGGCCGGGTAGGCGGTAGGCATGCCCGGCGCTTTGCACAACGGCGCGACTCGGCGTGCTTTCGCCGCCCATGAACACCGCGATGCCGATCAGGCCTTCGTTGCCGACCACGGAAATCTCGGCCGAGGCGCCGTTCTCCATCACGTACAACAGCGAGACGATGGAGTCGGTGGGGAAGTAGACATGGCGCAGGGCGCCGCCGGATTCATAGAGCACTTGGCCAAGGGGCAGCTCGACCAGTTCGAGGTGGGGCAGCAGGCGGTCCAGCGCTGGCGCCGGAAGCGCGGCCAGCAGGTAGTTCTGTTGTGGCTTGGGTACAGCAAACATATCAGCCACCCTTCGAGGGAAAATTCCCTGAGGGGGACAGGTTACTCCAAAGCGCCCTATGCGGGGCAACGCACCGACGTCGCCGCCGGCATCTGCGATGCTCAAGGGAGCGACGCTGCATATGCAGCGCCGGACATTGGAGATGGCCATGAGCAAACACATTGACCCGAATCTTCGCCAGGGCCCTGGCAAGCCCACGGCGAAACAGCCACAAAACACGCCGCCACCCCTGCATCCCAAGCACGGGCAGGCGGCCAACCAGCCTGTTCACAGCAAACTGAGCGATGCCGTGCAGCCGCACCACCAGGGCCCAGGCATCGATGCCTGAGCCCTGATTCGCCAAGAGCGCTGTACCTCAGCGCTCAAGATCGGCTTCGACGGTTCTATCGCAGCCAGGCATTTGCGCCTGCTGCGCTTTTACCGCGCAGGTCACCAGCACCTGATGGTCCTTGCCGTCATCTGACAATTGCAGCGCGTCCCGGCCCAACAACTCGCCGTCCAGCATGATCACCAGCGTGCTGGTCGTGCCAGGGCGCACATCGATATGGTAGGTCGTCGACCCATAGCGGTAGCGCAGCGTGTAGCCAGTCCAGCCCTGCGCCAGCAGCGGTTCGATATGCAAGGAAGTCCCGACCCGCTGCACGCCGAGCAATGACTCGACGATGAAGCGGTACATCCAGCCGGCCGACCCGGTGTACCAGGTCCAACCCCCACGGCCCGCATGGGGCGGCGTGCCATAGACGTCGGCCGCCATGACATAGGGCTCGACCTTGTAGGTCTCGAGCCGGCTGGCGACTTCACCGCCTGCGGGGTTGATCATGTCGAGCAACCGCCAGGCCCTGACGTTGTCGCCCAGCTCGGCGAACGCCATGCCGGCCCAGACTGCGGCGTGGGTGTACTGGCCGCCATTTTCCCGCACACCCGGCACATAGCCCTTGATGTACCCAGGCTCGAGAATGCCAGTGTCGAATGGCGGATCGAGCAGCAGCACCGCACCGGTGTCGGGGCGTACCAGGTGCTGCTCCAACGAGGCCATGGCCGTGCGCCGCCGGGTTTGCGGGGCCGCACCCGAGAGTACCGACCAGCTCTGCGCGATCGAGTCGATGCGGCATTCGTCATTGTTGGCCGAGCCCAGGACCTGGCCGTCGTCAAAGTACGCGCGGCGGTACCATGCACCGTCCCAGGCGTGTGCTTCCAGGCTGGCCTGGAGCAGGGCGGCCTGCTGGGTGCATCGCTGGGCGAAAGCAGGGTCGCCCTGCAATTGCGCGGTGATGGCGAAGCGCTGGAGAACATCAAAGCCGAAGAAGCCTAGCCACACGCTTTCCCCAAGGCCCAGGTGACCGACCCGGTTCATTCCGTCGTTCCAGTCACCCGTGCCGATCAAGGGCAGGCCGTGGCTGCCGCGCTGCAGGCTGTGTTCGATGGCGCGGACACAATGCTGATAGAGGCTTTCTTCGAGGTGCGATTTGCCCGGCAGATCGTAATAGGACTCCTCCCCGGCATTGAGCGGGCGGCCTTCAAGGTAGCCCACGGGTTCGGCCAGCACGCTGAGGTCGCCAGTGACGCTCACATAGTGACTGGTCGCCAGCGCCAGCCACAGGTAATCGTCGGAACAGCCACTGCGCACCCCCCGATCCAGCGGCGGGTGCCACCAGTGTTGCACGTCGCCTTCGGCATATTGATGGGCCGCACACAGCAACAAATGACTACGCACGCTGGCGGGATCAGCATGGAGCATCGCCATGCTGTCCTGGAGTTGATCGCGAAAGCCGATGGCGCCGCCGGACTGGTAGTAGCCACTGCGGGCCTGGAAGCGACAGGCGATCACCTGGTACATCAGCCAGCCATTGACCATCACATCGACGCTCGGGTCGGGGGTCTGGACCTGAATCACGTCCAGCTGCGAACGCCAATGCTCGCGTACCGCCTCCAGTTGCGCGGTGGCCGCTCCCAGGCCCCGGTACTGTTGCACCAGGCGTAGGGCCGACGGCGTATCCCGGGCTGCGCCGAGGCGGAAGACCACGTCCTGCTCATCACCGTTGTCGAGATCCAGGGCCACCTGTATCGCACCACAAGGATCGAAGCCGCCACCGGTACGGCCCGACAGGCGTGCCTGCTGCAGTCCTGCTGGTGCCTTGAGGCTGCCATTGCGGCCGACGAACTCGGTGCGATCGCCGCTGATGCTGATGTCGGTCGAGTCGGTATCGAGGAATGCCACACGTTCGCCAAACTCGATCGAATAGGCGTTCCTGGCGAAAAATGCGCCGCTGCTAGGGTCGGCTTCCGTTACCACATGCATCGCCGATTTGCTGCGCAAGTCGCCCAGCACCCACTCGACATAGCAGGTAGTCGACAGGCGTCTCGGGCGGCCTGAGCGATTGCGAACCTGCAAATGCGAGAACTTGATCGAAGCGTCCAGCGCGACGTACACCCACAACTCGGTGTGGATGCCGTCTTCATCGTGCTCGAACACGCTGTAGCCGAAGCCGTGCCGGGTACGGTATTCGCCAGTACCGGGACAAGGCTGTGGCGTCACCGACCAGAAATGCCCGGTTTCTTCATCGCGCACATAGATCGCCTCGCCGCTGGCGTCGGTGATCGGGTCGTTATGCCAGGGGCTCAGGCGAAATTCGTGGGCGTTTTCCATCCAGGTGTAGGCGCCACCGCTTTCGGAAATCACCGAGCCGAAGTGCGGGTTGGCCAACACGTTGGCCCAAGGCGCCGGCGTTGGCTTGCCAGGCTGCAGGGTCATGACGTACTCGCTGCCATCGGCACTGAAACCGCCATAGGTGTTGCCCAGCAATAAACCGTCCAGGGCGGGCAGGGCAGTGGCTGCCGTTGCCTTGGCCTGGCGCTTGAGGGTGGGGACCAGCGCCGGGGAAACCGGGCTGGCGTGACGCCGATGAAACTGTTCGGCGATGCTGCCATTGCTTTCGCTCAGCACCAGGCGCGCCACCGACAGGATCAGCGTTCGGTCCTCGTTCGACAACTGCTGCGCCGGACGCACGAAAATGCCCCCGGGATGGTCGATCAGCGCGGCTTCGCTGCCGGACGTCACCACCCCCATGATCAAGTCCTGGAGTTGCTGGCGATAGCCCGCCTGGTCTTCGTTCCAGATGACCAGGTCCACCATCAGGCCCTTTTGCCGCCAGTAGGCATGGGCCTTGACCATCTGCTGCACCAGCTCGATGTTCTCCACGGTGGCGATCTGCAGCAGCACGATGGGCAGGTCGCCGGAGATCGCCTGGCCCCAGAGGCTCGATTGATTGCGTCGGTTGGCCATCAATACGCTGTTTTCCGCGCGCAACGAGGCATTGGCGTAGAGGATCGACGCGGCCATCTGTTCAAACAGGCGGGCATCTTCCGGCGCGACATTGAGTTGGCGCAGCAACACCTGGCTGTGGGTCCAGGCCAGGTCGAAGACGCGATCGGCGAGGTGGCGGTCCCGGTATTTGTTGATCAGGTACAGGCAACCCTCACGGCTGTCCGCGACGCCTGTCACCAGGTCGATGGTCGCCGTTTGCCCAGGCTCCAGGGCAATGCGGCAGCGGATCGCGACGATCGGGTCGAGCACCGAGCCGGCGGTGCCGGACAGCTGCTGGACATGGCCATCGAGCGCCGCTGGCGCGGCAACGTCGCGCCCTCGACCGATGAAGCGCGCGCGATCGGTCTCGTAGGAAATCGCGTCGATGTCCGCGCCGTGGACGGCCAGCAGGTGACACATCCAGGGCACGGCTTCCTCAGTGGACCGGCGCCTGCGGGTGCAGACGATGGCCTGCAACGCCGGCAACAGTTCGGTCTGCACGAACAGGTTGCTGAAGGCCGGGTGCATCGCATCACTGATGGCTGGCGCCAGGACCACTTCGGCGTAAGTGGTGATCTCCACGCTACGCCGCACGCGGCCGCGGTTGGTGATGTGCAGCCGGCGCAGTTCGATATCGTCTTCGGGAGATACGACGATCTCGGTGTGTGTATCGAAGTCGAGCTCGCGAACCCGAAACTCGGCCCGGGCATCGCTGAAAATCGCCTCATGGCTTTCTGGCCGGTGCAGGGTCGGCTGGTGCGCCGAGGACCAGAACACGCCGCTGCTGACATCGCGCAGGTAGCAGAACATGCCCCAGTTGTCGCGGGTCGCGTCTTCCTGCCAACGGGTCACGGCGATGTCGTTGCAGCGGCTGTAGCCGCCACCGGCACTGCTGAGCATGACGTGGTAGCGGCCGTTGGAAAGCAGCTGGACGGCGGGGCGCTTGCGCCCGGGATCGGCGAACACGCGAAGCCTGGTTTCCTGCGTCCCTGCATTGTCCCCTGATGCAGGGTCCTGGGTCGCATGCAGGTAGGGCGCGGCGGTTTTCGGTACGCGTTCCTGCAGCAACAAGAGGGTCGCCTGGAAGGCCGGGATCGACTCGAAACGTCGCTGCATGGGCCGGTTGAGCAGCAGACTGGTCAAGGCCAGCAGGCTCATGCCCTGATGGTGCGCCATGAACGAGCGCACCACCGCATAGCGCTGGCCGCGGGGCAGGCGCGCCTCGGTGTAGTCGACCGCTTCGTACAGGCCATAGCGCCCGGCCGAGCCCTGGGCCGCCAGGCGTTGCAGGTTGCGGCAGGCCGCTTGCGGCTCGACCATCAGCGCCAGGGCGCTGGCGTACGGCGCAATCACCGTGTCCTCGGCCAGCCCGCGCTTGAGGCCAAGGCCCGGTACGCCGAAGGCCCGATACTGATAATTGAAGTGGCCGTCCAGGGTGTTGTAGCCCGACTCGGACACGCCCCAGGGAATGCCCAACTGGTTGCCATGCTCGATCTGCAAGGCCACGGCCGCGCGGCAGGTCTGCTCCAGCAGCGTGCCTTCATAGCTGGGCATGACCAGGTTGGGCATCAGGTACTCGAACATCGAACCGGACCAGGACAGCAGCACCGGCACCCCGCGATTGTTGCTGAGCAAGCGTCCGAGGGTGAACCAGGCCTGTTGCGGCAGCTGGCCCTGGGCGATGACCACGAAATTGGTCAGGCGCACCTCTGACGCCAGCAGGTCGTAGTAGCCGTTGTCCAGCCGGCGTTCGTCGGCGTTGTAGCCGATCGAGAACAGGTCGCGCTGGGCATCGTAGAGGAAGGTGAAGTCCATGCTCGCCAGAGACGCGGACAATTCGGCCAGATGCTCGAGTTGGCTGATTCGTGCCCGAGCCAGGGTTTGTACCGCCTGTACTTGCGCCTGATCGGCGGGCAGCCACAGCATGCAATCGAGCTCGGCCATGTGCCGCAGGGTGAGTGCCTTGGCCTGGGTGGGTGCCTGCGGCAGCTCGAAGCGCAGTCGCTCTGCCCGTAGATCCGCACACTGCGCCTGCAATGCCTGCAGCCAGTAGTATGCTTCTTCGCCAGCGCTGGCCGGGCTGTCGATTGTCAGGGCCTGCGCCTGATCGAGCAGTTGCAGGAGGTTGTCCGGGGTGTCCTGTTCAAGCGTCGACGCCACCTTCGCGCGCAGTTCCAGCACGGCACGATCATCGAGGCCCGCGCCCTGTAACGCCTGTTGCAGCACATCGAGGGTGTCGCCCAGGCCGCCAAGGTTGCGTCGGTCGAACAGGGGCATGTCGACCAACGCCAACAGCCCCGGCCGCAGGGTGAGCAACAGTCCCGCCAGGTTGCCGCTGTCCACTGTGGATACATACCGAGGCGCCAGCGGCTGCAGCGTCTGGGTGTCGTACCAGTTGTAGAAGTGCCCATGATGGCGCTCAAGGCCGGCCATGGACTCAAGGGTGGCGTTGATGCGTTCAAGCAGGCGCCCGCTGCTCAGGTAACCGAAATCGTGGGCCGCCAGGTGCGAGAGCAGGGCCATGCCCATGTTGGTCGGTGAGGTCCGGTGGGCAATGGTCGGCTTGGGTATTTCCTGGACGTTGTCCGGTGGCAACCAGTTGTCCTCAGGGCCCACATAACGATCGAAGAATGCCCAGGTCTGGCGTGACAGCATGCGCAAAAAGCGCAGGTCTTGGGCTGAGGGATCAAACCCTGTCGGTGTCGTCGGCAGGCTGATCCACCAGGCAATCGCCGGGCTCGCCAGCCACACCAGCAGCAAGGGTGCCGCCAGTGCGAGTACGTGGGGAGAGGAGAGCAGGGCAGCGAACAGCAGCAACGCCAGCGCAGGGGCAATCCACAGGCTTTTGTACATGCCGGCCAGATCGTTGCCACTGGAGCGCTCCACCTCACGGGAAGGTTGCCATTGCAGCAGGCGGCGTTTGCTGATGAGCATGCGCCACAGTGAGCGGCCAATCGCATCGAAGCTCAACAGCGCATCGGAGGGCAACCAGACAATCGAAAGCAGCGCGCGCATGAAATGCTGGCCCGAGGTATGCAATGCAGCAGTCAGGTGTTGCCCCAGGGGAATATCGGCCGCTTTCTGTACCAGCGCCAGTACCGACTGCAGCACCGGTTGCAGACACACCAGAATCACCACCGCCAACGTCCAGGAGGCGGCTTCGTTCGAACCCAGCCAGCCCCATGCCAGCATGGCCAGGAAGGCGCCCGGCTCCAGGCTGCGGCGCAGGTTGTCGAAAATCTTCCAGCGGGCCAGGTTGCTAAGGCGGTTGGCCGCGAATCCACCCTGGGGTTTCGGAGCCCACGGCAGTGCCCAGTACAGCACTTGCCAGTCGCCGCGAATCCAGCGGTGGCGGCGCTTGGCGTCGGCGCTGTAGCGCGACGGGTATTCTTCATACAGCTGGACATCGCTGAGCAGCCCGCAACGGGCATAGCAGCCTTCGATCAAGTCATGGCTGAGGATGCGGTTGTCGGGCAGGCAGCCTTCGAGTGCCTGTTCGAAGGCGTCGACGGCATAGATGCCCTTGCCGATGAAGGAACCGTTGCGGAACAGGTCTTGATACACGTCGGAAACGGCGCGGGTATAGGGGTCGATACCGGCATCGCTGCCAAACAGGCGGGCGTAGGTCGAGCGTGCCGTGCTGGGCAGGCTGATGCCCACCCGTGGCTGGAGGATGGCATAGCCGCTGACGATTTTGCCGCTCCTTTGATCGAATACCGGATGGTTCAGCGGGTGCATCATGGTACCGATGCACTGGCGCGCGACGTCCCGTGGCAGCAGGGTATCGGTGTCCAGGGTGATGACGAAGCGCACTGCACTCAGCGGCGCGACATCTCCGACGATCAATGCAAAGCGCTCCTGTCCTTTTCCTCGCAGCAACGCATTGAGCTCGGCGAGCTTGCCTCGCTTGCGCTCATGCCCCATCCATACCCGTTCGGTCGAGCTCCAGTGCCTGGGCCGGTGCAGCAGGAAGAAGCGGTCGACCTGGCCATCGGCATATTTGTGGTTGAGCGCCTCGATCAGTTGGCGCGCCAGGGCGAGCAGTTCGGCATCTTCGGGCATTACCTCGGCGGGGGCGTCCATGAAGTCGCTGAGCAGGGCGAAATGCAGGTTGTCATCGCGATTGGCCAGGAAGCGCACTTCCAGGCCTTCCGCCAGGGCCTCGATGTCGCCGGCGTTGGCAAACATCGTCGGCACCGCCACCAGGGTTCGTGCCTCGGCTGGTATGCCCTTGCTGTAGTCCAGGCGCGGCAGTAGCGACGGGGCTACGGTGAGGGTCACCAGCCAGTTGACCAACCCGATCGCCAGGCGGCTGGTCATCAGTAGTGCGGGCAAGGCGAGCAGGATCAGGCCCCAGGTGGGCGTGCCGCTGTGATAAGCGCTGCTGAGAAACGGCCAGGCCAATAGAAACGTCAACAGCAGTGCAGGGCACAGGTAGAACTTCAACGGGGCGCTCTGCAGCAGGCGCTTCCAGCGTTCGAGCGGCGACACGCTGGCGTGCAGCGCCTGCTCCAGGCCAAGCAAGCCGTCCGCCACCAGGTAATAACCCACGTGCCCGGTTACGCCGCTGGGTTGTGGGGTGCTGGCCAGTTCGATGGCGGCCTGTGCCACCTGGGTTTCAGACTGCACGCAATGCCGTGCGAGGCGTTCGACCACATGGCGGTAACGATCGCGTGTGGCAAAATCCATGTTCGCGTAGACGCCCGCCGGGTCCGTGCACAAGACCTGTTCGACATGGCTGAGCAGCTCGACGAACTCGCGCCAGTCGGTCGCCGCCAGCAAGCGCAGGCTGGCGATGCTGTTGCTGATAGACACCTGGTCGCCGGATTGCTGCTGGGCATCCATCTGCACCAGGCGTTCGACGGTCTGGCCGGCCTCACCGAGGGTTTGTTCGATCCACGCCATGGGCAAGATCAGCGCGGCGCTTTGCCCGTGCAGGCGGCGCGCCAGTTCAGCGACGAATGAGGGCGTCATCGGCGGCGCGGAGCGCGCCATGTCGGCCACGGTCAAGACCACGCTCTTGGCGTCGCGCTCGGCCATTTCGATCAGGCGATCGGCCCAGTCATCGGCAAGGTTGCGGTCATCCCGATTGGCCATGACCCGGGACGCCACGCGCCGCAGATTCTCGATCAGCGCCAGGCGCAGCATGATCGGGATGGCCCACAGCTCGCCCAGGGTCAGCGGCGTGATGGTCTGATAGGAGGCGATGAAACAATCCAGGCTCGGCGCGTCGACCCGGCCATCGCCGTGGGCGATGGTTTCCAGGGCGATGTCATAGACCCGCGGCAGGCCTGCCGAAGGACCTTCGGCCAGGCGTGGCAGCTCGCGGCTATAGCCATCGGGCAGGTGGGTCCTGGCGGTGCGGATGTTTTCTTCGATCAGGTAGAAGTTGTCCAGCAGCCATTCCGCCGCAGGGGTCGCACGGCGACTGGACTGTTGAACGGTCTTGAGCGCTGCGCAGCTACGTTCCAGCAGCAGTTGGTTGTCCGTCAGGCGGCCCAGCAAGGCGTCCTTTCTGGAAAGACGCCCGAGCACATGTTGGCGGGCCAGGAGGATACCGTGGTCGGCCATCTGCTGCGCATTGAACAGGTCGGAACGCAGGATGGGCTCGTACTCGAACTTGTGTCGCGCGGCACTCCACCTGAGCCAGATGGCCGGTGAGCGCCAAAGACTGGACAGGGTGCGAGTCAGGATATTTTGCATGAAATCCTTCGTACGACGCGCGCAGGGCAGGTCGCATGTGGAATGAAGGCGGTTCTACGCCAGGCTGGGTGTGCGGGGCATTGCGCCGCCGGGCGCAGCATTCCACCGTCGAGTGTGAAGTGTTTATCGGGGAGAAGTCTGTTCGGTAGCGAACATAGGCGGTGCTGGAAGCAGGTATCTTGCGTTGCGATACCTGCTAACGAGGCACGCGATTGGCGGGAGCAATACAGCGGTCATTAAAGTCGCCACTTGGTCTATCTATCCATTTGCAGCGGAAACAGCATGCGCTATCGACGTCTTGACTTGAACCTGCTGGTGGCCCTGGACGCCTTGTTGAGCGAATGCAGCGTCAGCAGGGCCGCAGAACGATTGTGCCTGGGCCAGTCGGCGACCAGTTCAGCGCTAGGGCGCTTGCGCGAGCACTTCAATGACCCGTTGCTGGTGCAGGTCGGGCGGCGACTGGAGCCCACGGCCTTGGGGTTGGAGTTGATGCCCAAGGTGCAGGAAGCTCTCGCCCTGACGCGGGAGATTGTCGATGCACCGGTGAATTTCGACCCGGCCACCTGTACTCGGCAATTTACCCTGGTGGCTTCGGACTACGTGGCCGGGGTGCTGTTGCCAGCGGTCAGTCTTGAGTTGGCGCGTGTCGCGCCGGGTGTGCGTTTGAGCCTGCGCGACTTGCCCGTGCCGCGCGATGGTGATGTGGTCAGCGAAGCGCTGGACTATCGTCGCAGTGATTGCGTGATTGTGCCGCAGCGCCGGTTGAACCCGGTTTACCCCCAAGTCCCCTTGATGAGTGACCAGCTGTGTTGCATCGTCTGTGCGCAGCAGCCGCAATTCGCCGAGGGTTTGAGCCTGACGGGCTACTGCACCGCCGAACATGTGGTGCGTGAGTTTGCCGACGGGCGAAACCTGGCCATGGATGCTGTGCATCTGCATGAGTTGGGCGTTCATCGACGGGTGGCGGTGGCCGTTGAAAGCTTCGCGCTGATGCCGGAGTTCATTGTCGGTACCGCGCGAATTGCCACTGTGTTTCGTCGGCAGGCAGAGCGTTTCGCCGAGCGTTATCCGCTGTGCATTCACCCCGCACCCCTGGCTTTTCCGGACGCCGTACAGGTGCTGCAATGGCACCCGTATCAGGAGCGGGATCCGGCGCTGATGTGGTTTCGCGGCCTGTTGCTGGAGCAGGCCGCGTTGCTTGATCAACCCACCGGCTGATCACCGGTATCGGCCACCAGGCCTGCCTGCTCGATGGCCTGCACGGCGCAGCGCTCGTCGTTGTCCGAGGTGTCACCGCTGATGCCAACGGCACCGAGAATCTTCCCCTCGGCATTACGGATCAGCACACCGCCAGCCACTGGAATCACTTCACCACCGGTCAAGCTGTTGATCGCATCGAAGAACGCTGGCATGGCTTGCGCACGCCGTGCCAGTTCCCGTCCGCCGAAGCCCATTCCCAGGCAGCCCCGCCCTTTGCCGGTGGCGATTTGCGGGCGCAGGAAACTGGCCTGTTCATCGCGCAGGACCGCCAGCGGATGACCCGCTGCATCCAGCACGGCGGCGGCCAGGGGTTTGATCCCGGTTTCCCGGGCGATGCGGATCGCGTTGCTGGCGATGTGGGTGGCTGTGATCAGGTCAAGTGTATGCATGACGTCGATCCTCATACGGCCCACTTGCCCAGTTGGGCAACTCGATCGCGGGTGTACAGGTCAGTCCACTTCAATGAGTTGAAATCGGAGACTTGCTTGGGGTTGTAGGGGCTGCGTTCCATGCGCACCGGCTGACCGGCCTTGTACACGGCCTTGAGGCGCGAGCGGTCCTGAAGGATGCGGATGTCGTGCAGCGGCGAGCCGTCGAGCAACAGGAAATCCGCTTGCTTGCCCACTTCCAGGGAGCCGATGGTCTCACCGCGCGGCATGCAGCGCGCACCGACGGCGGTGGCGGCGTACAGTGCTTCGGCGGGCGTGAAACCCAGGCGAGTGACCAGCAGTTCCAGCTCACGCGCATGCCACTCGCCATAAGGTGTCACGGCAAAACCGCTGTCGCTGCCACAGGCGAACGGCACGCCGGCCGCCTTGGCACGTTTGAGCACCGCCGAACCGACTTCCAGCGTGCGTGCGCAATAGCCGGCGTACCCGGTGCTGATGGCCGGGTCGTGGGGCTGGCAAAAATCCACGGTGTTTTGTGGAAAGGTCATGGTCGGCGCGAGGATACTGCCGGCTTCGAGCAGGGCCTCGATGCAGGCGTCGTCCATGTAGAAGGCGTGGAACACCAGGTCGACACCGGCGCGGGCGGCGTACATCACCGCTTCACGACCATAGGCGTGGGTCGCTACTTTGCAGCCCAGGCGATGGGCTTCCTCGACCATCTCGTAGGTTTCTTCGGCGGTGAACGCCGCGATGATTTCGCCGTTCGGGCGACGGTGGGTGCCGTCCATGGCTATCTTGATCAAATCTACGCCGTCCTTCGCCTGCTTGCGGATCTCGGCCAAGGCTTCGCTGCGGCTGGTGACCAGGCGCGCGGTGAAATATTCCGGAGCGCCCACGCGGCTGGGAAACCAGTCATTGAGGCTCTGGCGATTGGTGATGACCCGGCTGCTGGCCGCGATGCGCGGGCCCTCGAACAGGCCCGCGGCGATCGCATTACGCACCGCGATGCTGAGCTGGCCGCTATCGCCCGGGCAAACCATGCTGGTCACGCCGGCGGCCAGCACATGCTGGGCGAAGAACATGCCGCGCAGCGCGCGGAATTCGTCGCTGGTCCAGATATCGATGTCTTCTTCGCTCTGCGCGTTGCCGAAGGCCAGGTGGGTATGCACGTCCACCAGACCCGGCATGACAAAGTTATCGCCGGCATCGACAACGCTGTCACCCGCTTGTGGCAGCGGCGCCTGGGCTGTCGGGCCGACGTAGGTCAGCAGGCCGTTTTCCACGACCAGGGTTTGCTGTTGGCGGGTATGCAGGCCAGTACCGTCGAACAGGGTCTGGCATTTGAGGTGCAGGGCATTCATGGCGTTTTCACTTTGCTGATTGTTATGCAAAGCGAGGCTAGGGCGTGGCCATGGAGGCCACCAGCAACTTGGATCAATGGCCGGGTATTGATGGCTTCGATAGCTGCTGCACGCTAGCCGCAGCGGGGGCATTGCGGCGCTGAGCGAGATCAGGAAGCGGGTATTGCAAGTGGCGATGGCTGGCATCGTGATCGACGATTTTTTATCGGCTGGGTCGAAAGTCTATGGTGCGCGCTCATCACCCACAGAGAACCATTCCTATGACCACCGCAGCTGTAAAAAACCAACTCCTGGCACTTGAACAGGAACGCCGCCGGGCCTTGGTTGAAGAAGATTACCCACGCGTCGCCGAGCTGTTCGCCGATGACCTGGTGTATGTGCACACCACGGGATTGGTGCAAGGCAAGGCGGACTATCTGGAGTACGCACAAAGCGCAGTACAGTATCTGGATATCGAGCGGGGCGAGTTGCAGATCCGCTTCTACGGCGAACACCTGGCGGTGATGACCGGAACGCAATGCAACACCTTGCGCAAACGCGGCGGCGACCAGTCGATTCGCGGTGACGGGTTCGCCACGCAAGTCTGGACGTTCGGTGCCGAGGGCTGGCAGATCAGCTCGTTTCATGGCACACGTGCACCTAACTGAACTCGTTAGCACGCTATCGCTAGCAAGCCAGCTCCTACAGGTTTTCGGGTGCCTGAGGATTGTTGGGCGCCACACAAATCTGTAGGAGCCGGCTTGCTGGCGATGCGCTGGTGGCCGTTATGCCGTCATCGCTGGCAAGCCAGCTCCTACAGGTTTTGCGGGGGCATGCGGATTGTTTGGCAGCCCACGAATCTGTAGAAGCCGGCTTGCTGCGGGCGGCGTTCCGACGATGACGTCCGTACAGTCACATCCAGAACCAAACTGTGACAACGCTCCTCATTCTGGCGCACTAGCCTTGTGTTTCGGTATTGAACACAGGAAGGCAATGGAATGCCTGATCATCCCCACGCCAATCGCCTGCGCGCCGGGCGCTATTCCCAATCCGGGCAAATTTATCTGCTCACCGCGGTGACCCGCAATCGCGAGCCATTATTCACCAATTGGCCGACAGGGCGGCTCCTGGTACGGCAATTTCAGAAGGCACACGCTGACGATCTGGCAGACTCCCTGGCCTTTGTGGTCATGCCTGATCATTTTCACTGGCTGGTTGAGCTGAAGAACAGCACCTTGCCGGAATTGATGCTGGCCACCAAATCACGCAGCGCCCGAGCAATCAATGCTCACCTGGGGCGAACAGGATGTCTTTGGCAAAAAGGCTTCCACGACCGTGCCATTCGCCATGATGAGAATTTGCTGGCAGCTGCGCGTTACGTCATCGCCAACCCCATACGCGCCGGCCTTGTCAGGCGTGTGCATGATTACCCGTTGTGGGACGCCAAATGGCTGTAGGGGTGGTTGCAGAGTTTTGGTGCGACATAAATCCGTAGGCGCCGGCTTGCTGGCGATGCGGTGGTGGCCGTTATGCCGTCATCGCTGGCAAGCCAGCTCCTACAGGTTTTGCGGTGAATGTTGGGTTTATGGTGTGACACACAGCTGTAGGCGCCGGCTTGCTGGCGATGCGGTGGTGGCCGTTATGCCGCCATCGCTGGCAAGCCAGCTCCTACAGGTTGTGCGGTGAATGTTGGGTTTGTGGTGTGACACAAATCCGTAGGAGCCGGCTTGCTGGCGATGCGGTGGTGGCCGTTATGCCGTCATCGCTGGCAAGCCAGCTCCTACAGGTTTTGCGGTGAATGTTGGGTTTTTTGTGTGACACACATCTGTAGGAGCCGGCTTGCTGGCGATGCGGTGGTGGCCGTTATGCCGCCATCGCTGGCAAGCCAGCTCCTACAGGTTTTGCGGTGAATGTTGGGTTTGTGGTGTGACACACATCTGTAGGAGCCGGCTTGCTGGCGATGCGGTGGTGGCCGTTATGCCAGCCATTGCTGGCAAGCCAGCTCCTACAGGTTTTGCGGTGTATGTAGGGTTTGTGGTGTGACACACATCTGTAGGAGCCGGCTTGCTGGCGATGCGGTGGTGGCCGTTATGCCGCCATCGCTGGCAAGCCAGCTCCTACAGGATTTGCGGTGAATATTGGGTTTGTGGTGTGACACACATCTGTAGGAGCCGGCTTGCTGGCGATGCGGTGGTGGCCGTTATGCCGTCATCGCTGGCAAGCCAGCTCCTACAGGTTTTGCGGTGAATGTTGGGTTTGTGGTGTGACACACATCCGTAGGAGCCGGCTTGCTGGCGATGCGGTGGTGGCCGTTATGCCGCCATCGCTGCGATGCGGCGACCCGACAAGCCAGCTTCTACAGGGGCCAGGTCAAGCCGTGTGGCCACCCAGGTTTTCGGCAACCCAGTCGGCGATGTACTGACCCGCGTTGATGCTGTTGTCAAAGCTCGAATGCTGCACACCACCTTCGCGTTCGGTGAAGATCTTCAGTTCACGCTTGGGGCTGTTGACCAGTTGCTCGTACGTACGCTGTGCCCACTTCAGCGGGATCTGCGAATCCTTTTCGCCGTGGGTCACCAGGAACGGCACCTTGATCCGGTCCAGCACGCCGTCCAGATGGACGTTCTCGGCGATGGCCATGAACTCATCCATATCTTTTGCACCCCACACCCACTGCACGTGCGCCCAATAGTGCGGTACGGGGAAGCTGCCTTCCTTTTCCAGGCGACGTTTCTGCACATCGCGCCAGTCATGGTTCGCGCCCCACACCACACCGCAGGCAAACCGTGGCTCGAAGGCCACGGCGCGCGGGCAGTAATAGCCGCCAAGGGAGACGCCTTCCAGGCCGATACGCTTGGCATCCACATCGCTGCGGGTTTCCAGCCAGTCGACTACGCGGCTGGCCCAGTGCTCGCTGTCGTAACGGGCAATCAGGTTGTGCAGGCGCAGGGCTTCACCCGTGCCGGGCTGGTCGATGATCAACGACGAGATGCCGCGTTTTGCCAGCCAGGCCGGCAGGCCGACGCGGTATTTCATTTCCTTGGTCGAATCCAGTCCGTTGACCTGCACCAGGATCGGCGCCGGCCCGCTCACGCCTTCGGCACGCACCAGCAAGCCGGAAATATGTTTGCCCTCGTAGGGGATTTCAACGCGCTCGCAGTTCTCCCGCGACAGTTCGAGACCGCGCTTGAAGGTCTGCAAAAAACGCTGGTACAGCTCGGTACGGCCCGGCGCGCCATGGGCCTGCAGGCGCTCGCAGGTCAGGTAATAGGTGGCGGCGCGATTGTACTTTTCACCGGCGGACAGCAGCCGGCCGTTACCTTCGTCTTCCTCGGCCAGGCCGCAGAGTTTGTCGGCCATCTTCGCCCAGGTTTCGCGAAACGCCTTGGTGCCTGCGGCGTCGGGCTGCTTGGCGGCTTCCTGCAGCGGCGCGCACATCTCTTCGATTTCGCCGATGCGGGCGCCCATCTCGATGGCCAGGTTGACTGAGAGATTCCACACGTAATTGGTCGGGAAATAACGGAACATGATTGTTGTTGTCCTTGTGGTTGCCTTGAGCGTTCACAAGGCACGTTAAGGACGCACCGGCTAATTGACCAATCGTGACTCGGGATGCGAGGTATCGCGAGCGGCGATAGGATCCTGTTCCAGATGCTGGATGAACTCGCTGATGCGCTCGCGCAGCCAGCGGTGCATCGGGTCGCCGTCCACGCTGCGGTGCCAGAGCATGACCTCGCGCATGACCGGAATCTTCACCGGTGGATTGAGGATGCGCAGCGGCAGGTGCTGGGCATACAACCGTGCCAGGCGCTGGTGCATGGTGGCGATGCGTTGGGTGCCGACCACCAGCTGCGGCAGGGTGTTGAAGTCGTTGGTGATCACTTCGATACGGCGGTTGAAGCCGTACTGGTTCATGAACCACTCTTCGATGCTCAAGTGCCGGGTGCGACCAAAGCCGACGGAGACATGGCCCATGTCCATGTACTGCTCAAGGGTCAGGCTGTCGCCGACCTGGGTATTGCCAGCCCACACCACGCAGACGTGTTCTTCCTCGAACAGCAGCTTGTGGGGATGGCCGTCGATGATGTAGCGCTCAGGCACGATCATCAGGTCGACCTCGCCGCGAATCAGCAACTCACCGGAATTGTCGCCAGGGCCGAGCATCTCGAAAGTGATGTTCGGCGCTTCCTGATGGATCTTCTGGATCACCTGGGCAAACAGCACGCTGATCAGGTAATCCGAGGTCACCAGGCGGAAGTGGCGCTTGCTGGTGGTGGGGTCGAACACCGGCTTGGCGGTGATCGAGGATTGAATCGTCAGCAGCACTTCGCGGATCGGTTTGGCCAGCTCCTGGGCATAGGGCGTGGGCTGCATCTTGCGCCCCACCTGCACCAGCAGTTCGTCTTCGAAATAACTGCGCAGACGCCCGAGCACGCCACTGGTTGCGGACTGCGTCATGTGCAGGCGTTCGGCGGCACGGGTGATGTTCTGCTCTTCGAGCAATACATCGAGTGCCACCAGCAGATTGAGATCCAAGTGGTTGAAACGCATCAGGCATGTCCGTTGTTGTATTTATTTTCACGATACATTCCGGTGAATTCATCGTCCCGTCAACCCCGTCCTTGCACTGTCATCCCGCGCCTTCAGGTATCGCGTTTGCCGATAGGTCGCATCCCCACTCGCGATTAGTCAGCTGCCAAACAGCGCGTCACTCTTCGCCGCAGTCGGACCTCTGGCCGACACCACCACCGGATTCCATGCGCAGCTGAACGGCCTGGTCGAGCAGTCTCCGGATCATAATTTCAATGGAGTGGTAAGCCATGAACATCATTGGCCTTGATGCCCTGATCTTTGGCGTCGATGACATCCAAGCCTGTACCGATTGCCTGCGTGACTACGGCCTTGCGCCGGTTGACGTCGACAGCGATGGCGGGCGTTTTGAAGCACTGGACGGCACTGCCGTGATCATTCGCCGCGCGGACGATCCGACCCTGCCGGTGGCCATCGGCCCGGCGCCGTCGATTCGCGAAACCGTCTACGGCGTTGCCAGCGCGGCGGACCTCGACGCCATCGAGGACGAGTTGGCGCGCGACCGCCAGGTGTCCCGGGAAAACGGCGTGCTGCACAGCGTCGACGACATGGGCTTCGCGATCGCTTTCCAGGTCACCGTGCGCAAGGCGTACAACGCCCCGGACGACCTGACCAACGCCGCCGGCCATGCGCCGCAGCGCCCGCTGAACCAGCCGGGCATTACCCTCGACATGAGCGCGGTGCCACGCACTTTGTCCCACGTGGTGTATTTCGTCCCCGACGCGGCCAAGGCCGAAGCGTTCTATGCCGAACGTCTGGGCTTTCGAACCACGGACACCTTTGTCGGCGCCGGGCCGTTCATGCGCCCGGCGGGTTCCGATGACCACCACTGCCTGTTCATGATCCAGACCCCACCGCACATGAAGGGCTGCGAACATTTCACCTTTCACATGGGCAGCGGCACCGAAGTGCTGTTGGCCGGCACGCGTTTCGAGCAAAAAGGCTGGACCAGTTTCTGGGGCCCTGGCCGTCATCTCTTTGGCTCCAACTGGTTCTGGTACTTCAACAGTCCATTGGGTTGCCACATTGAATACGACGCCGACATGGACAAGCACGATGACGCCTGGGAGGCCCGTCGCGCGCCGTTGTCGGCGGATAACTCGCAGCTGTTCCTGTTCAATTCGAAGGAGAAATGGGCACCCGGCGGCCCGCCACCCAAACAGGGTTGAACACGGGTGTCTGCCATGAGCCAACGCGATTTTTACCTGTGCCGGATGGACGATCTGGTGGAAGGGCAGGCGCGCGGATTCGATCCATTGCAGCGCGGCAAAGACAGTGTTTTTGCCTTGCTGCACGAGGGCCAGGTGCGGATTTATCGCAACAGTTGCCCGCATCTGGACGTACGCCTGGAGTACCGCAAAGACCGTTTTTTATCTGCCGACGGCCAGTTGATCGTCTGTTATGCCCACGGTGCGCAGTTTCTGCCGAGTACCGGCGAATGCGTCTACGGCCCTTGTCTGGGCCAGAAGCTGGAGGCGCTGGCGTGGCGGGTGGAGGAGGGCTGGCTGGTGCTGCAAGTGCCCGGCATTGAAAGCGCGTCGCCCCGTTTTGAGGTATCGCGTTTGCAGATACATCGCATCCCTACTCGCGATTAGTCAAATCCCTGCTTTGACCGGAAGCTGGACCCAACGACGCAGTGCCCGACGCTGCATCGAATCACAAGAATAACAAGTGAGAAAACCATGAGTGCAGTGAACAAAGTTCTGATCGTGGGCGGTGGCATTGGTGGCTTGTGTGCGGCCATCGCACTGCGGCGCAAGGGCATTGAGGTCGATCTGGTCGAACTCAAGTCAGAGTGGACGGTGTACGGCGTCGGGATCATCCAGCAAAGCAACGTGGTCCGCGAGATGGCCAAGCTGGGTGTGCTGGATGGTTATCTCGATGCGGCGTACGCCTTTGAAGACGTCGCCATCTATGGCCCGGCCGGCCAGCAACTGGCGCGCATTCCGGGTCAACGACTGGCAGGGCCTGCGTACCCGGCCAACGTCGGCATTTCTCGCCTGGCGCTGCACAAGGTCCTCAGCGAAACGGCGCTGGAGCTTGGCGCGCAAGTACGCCTGGGTCTTAGCGTGGAGTCCTTGAAGGACACAGGCGACAGCGTTGATGTGCTGTTCACCGATGGCAGCAGCGCTGCCTACGACCTGGTGGTCGGCGCCGACGGTCTGTTCTCCAGGGTTCGCGATCTGCTGTTCGGCGACACCTACACCCCGCGTTTCACCGGCCAGTCGGTGTGGCGCTACAACTTCCCGCGTGCCCCGCAGATCGATCACCTCGCCAACTACCAGAGCGCCGAAGGCAACGCCGGCCTGGTGCCGCTGGCCGGTGACCTGATGTACCTGTTCCTCACGTCCCACGAACCGTCCAACCCGTGGATGGACCCGGCCACGCTGGCCGAGCAGATGCGCCAGCGCCTGCAGGGTTTCACCGGCCTCATCGGCGAACTGCGCGAGCAGATCACAGACAGCAGCCAGGTGGTCTACAAGCCGATGGAAGTGGTCTTCGTCGACGAGCCCTGGTACCGCGGTCGCGTCCTGCTGATCGGCGACGCCGCCCACGCGACCACGCCGCACCTTGGCCAGGGCGCCGGCATGGCGATTGAAGATGCCATCGTGCTCAGTGAAGAACTGACCCGCGACGGCAGCGTCGAGCAACAGCTGCAGCGCTTCATGGCGCGCCGTTTCCAGCGCTGCAAATTCATCAGCGAAAGCTCGGTGCTGGCCGGCGACAAGGAAATGCAGCACGACCGTGAGTTCGACCGCATTGGCCTGGTCAAGCAGATGCTCGCGCTGACGGCCGAGCCCATCTGATTCACCCACAGCAGTTACCACTATAAAAACAAGAGGTTAACGCGATGGTTAGTTCCACGACTGCGACGCTTGCGCGCCGCCAGGTCAGCATCTCTGCACCCTTTGCTTTCAGTCTGGCCGCGGCGTTGGTCCTGTGCAGCCAGGCTGCCCATGCCTTTTCGGTGGATACCGGCAATCCGGATTTCAACCTGCGCTGGGATAACACCGTGAAGTACAGCGCCGCCTGGCGTACGCAAAATCCCAGCAGCAAACTGAGCGAGGGCCAGGTGGCACTCAACCAGGATGACGGCGACCGGGCATTCAAGAAAGGCCTGATCTCCAACCGCACGGACATCCTTTCAGAGCTGGACATGTCGTTCAAGGACGTCGGCGCGCGCCTCAGTGGTGCCGCCTGGTACGACACCGAATACCAGCAGGACAACGATAACGACGACCCGGCACGGGCCAACGCCCGTTCCGTGGCCTACGACGAATTCACCGACGACACTCGCCACCTGCATGGCGGTAAAGGCGAATTGCTCGACGCGTTCGTGTACTGGAACGGCGAGCTGGCCGACCACGCCACGTCCGTGCGTGCCGGTCGCCACGGCTTGATCTGGGGCGAGAGCCTGTTCTTCGGGGCCAACGGCATTGCCGGTGGCATGGCACCGGTCGACGTGGTGAAGGCACAGTCGGTACCCAACACCCAGTTCAAGGAAATCACCCGGCCGGTCAATCAGCTGTCGGGCACCTTCCAACTGACCGACGACGTGTCGCTTGGCGCTTTCTACCAGCTGGAATGGGAGGAAACGCGCCTGCCGGGTGCCGGCAGTTACTTCTCCACCAGCGACACCATTGGTGAAGGCAACGAACGCCTGATCGTCGGGGCGCCATTCCCTGCGTTCCTCGGTGGCAATCCCGCCAGCCCGGCGGCGTTCTTCCATGGCAATGACAAGGAAGCGAAAAGTTCGGGGCAGGGCGGCCTGCAGTTGAAGTACAGTGCGGAAACGGTCGAGTACGGACTGTACGCGATCCAGTACCACGACAAGACCCCCAAGCTCTACCTCAAGCCCTCCACCGGCGCACCGAACTTCAGTACCGGTCAGATCGGCGAGTACTACTGGGTGTACCCGGAAGACATTCGCGCATTCGGTGCCAGCTTTTCCACCACCGTCGACGAATACAGCTTCGCCGGTGAAGCCTCGATGCGCTGGAACATGCCGCTGGTTTCCAACGGTCAGACCGTCCTGCCCGGCGTGGTTGCCGACAACGATGACGACGCCCTCTACGCGGTCGGCCGTACCGCCCACGTCAACCTCAACGTCCTGGCCTCGTTCGGGCCGAACTTCCTGGCCAGGGAATCGGGACTGGTCGGCGAGATCGCCTGGAACCGACTGCTGAGCGTCACCAAGAACCGCGCCGCCCTCGACCCCAATGCCACCGACGACGGCCTCGGCTTCAAGGTCGTCTACACCCCGACCTACCGCCAGTTCTTCTCCGGCATCGACATCAGTATCCCGGTCGGCCTCAGCTACTTCCCCCTGGGCAAATCAGCGGTGGTCAGCTCCTTCGGCCCGGACAACGGCGGCGACATGAACATCGGCATCACCGCGACCTACCTGGATCGCGTCACCGCCGGCCTGACCTACACGCATTACTACGGCGCCGAGGACACCAATCTCAACGCCGCCAGCCAGTTCAATTACAAGCAATCGCTGAAAGACCGGGACTACCTGGCTTTCTCCGTCAAGACCACGTTTTAAGAGGACTTGCGCATGACCCACAACAAGAAATCCGCAGCCTTCACCCTCAAGGCCCTGGGCTTTGTACTGCTCGGCAGCCTGGCGATCTGCAGCCAGATGACGCTGGCGGCGACAGCGGAAGACGCCGCCAAGCTGTCGAAAAACCTCACGCCGTTCGGGGCCGAGCGCGCCGGCAATGCCGACGGCTCCATTCCGGCCTGGGACGGTGGCTACACCAAGGTCGACCCTTCGTACAAAGAAGGCGGCAAGCGTTCCGATCCGTTTGCCGCGGACAAACCGCTGTTCAGCATCACCTCGAAAAACCTCGCGCAATACGCCGGCAAACTCAGCGACGGCACCAAGGAAATGTTCAAGCGTTTCCCGGACTCCTATCGCATCGATGTCTACCCGACCCGCCGCACCGCCGCCGCGCCGCAGTGGGTGTATGACAACACTCTGAAAAACGTCACCCGCGCCAAACTGGTCGACAGCAGCGCCGGCCCCGTGCCCGAAGGCGCCTTTGGCGGTATCCCGTTCCCGATCCCGCAGAACGGCGCCGAAGCCATGTGGAACCACTTGCTCAACTGGCGCGGAACCTCGGTGTCGATGCATTTTCGGCACTACCTGATGACCGCCGATGGCAAGCAGGTCATGACTACCGACGGCCAGGCCATCCAGGAGATGCCGTACTACTACCAGGAAGGCACGCCGGAGTCGTTCGCCGGTGACTACTGGCTGTTCCGCCTGCTCAACGTCGGGCCACCGTTGCGTGCCGGCGAGCAGATCATGGGCCGCACCAACCTCAATGGCGACCTGTCCCAGGCCCATGTGTACCTGACCGGGCAACGTCGCGTGCGCAAACTGCCGAATGCCTGCTGCGATACGCCGACACCGGCGACTGCCGGGGTGATGTCGTTCGACGAATTGAGCGTGTTCCAGGGCCGCATGGACCGCTTCAACTGGAAGCTGGTGGGCAAGCAGGAGATGTACATCCCCTACAACACCAACAAGGTGCAGACCGCTGCCAAACCTGAAGACCTGTTCCTCGCCCACCACATGAACCCCGATTACGTGCGTTGGGAATTGCACCGGGTCTGGGTGGTCGAGGCCGACCTGGCACCGGGCAAGCGTCACCAGTTGCCGAAGGGCCGTTACTACCTCGATGAAGACACCTGGCAAGCCATGTTGGGCGACCGCTGGGACGCCAACGGCCAACTGGCCAAGACCCTGTGGTCGTTGCCGGCGGTGATGCCGGACCTGCCTGCGCAAGCGCAATTGTCCTCGGGCTTCTATGACCTGACCTCAGGCGCCTGGTTTATCCAGAACGTCTACACCGGCCTGCCTGAGCAGTACGGCATGGTGGATCGCTACAGGGCCTCCGAGTTCTCGCCGGCGGCGATGGCGGGTGCCGGGGTTCGCTGAGTCAGGCCGGATCGCGGCTTGCCCTGCGTGATCCGGTTTCAAACGGTTTTGCGAGGTTGGTATGAACAGATTCTGTCAGGTGGTTGGTCGGCTGATGTGGCTTGTGGCGCTGCCTCTGGCATTGCCGTTGAGCCTGGCGCAGGCCGCTGCGGTGGGTGATGCGCTCAGCACGCCAGCGATGCAGGCGCCGCAAGCGAAATCCGCGGTGCTGCTGGACCTGGCCCGTGCGGGTGCGCGGCTGGTGGCGGTGGGGGAGCGGGGCATCGTGCTGCTGTCCGATGACAACGGTGTGAGTTGGCGGCAGCCCGAGGTGCCGGTTTCGGTCAGTCTGACCGCGGTGCAATTTGTCGACGCCAACACCGGTTGGGCCGTGGGGCATGGCGGTGTCGTGCTGGCCTCCCGCGACGGGGGTGAACACTGGACCGTGCAGCTGGACGGCCTGCGCGCAGCGCAACTCGAGCTGGCCGCTGCCAGAGAGCAACTGCCTTCAGCGAGCGACCAGGATGCCGCCGCTGCGCGCGTGCAAACGGCTGAACGGCTGGCCGGCGAGGGGGCTGACAAACCCTTTCTGGCCCTGCAGTTCGTCGATGCCCGACACGGCCTGATCGTGGGAGCGTACGGCCTGGCCTTTCGCACCGACGACGGCGGCACCACCTGGCAATCCGTCATGGGGCAAATCGATAACCCGATGGGCGCACACCTCTCTGCCATTGCGCAACAAGGCGAGCACTGGTTCCTGGCCGGCGAGCAGGGTTACCTCGCTCGCTCGATTGATGGCGGCCAGTCATTCACCCAGCTGGAAAGCCCTTACGCGGGCAGCTTTTTCACCCTGCAAATGCGCGATGACGGTGTGCTGCTGGTGGCCGGCCTGAAGGGCAATGCGTTTGCCTCCAGCGACCTGGGCGAAAGCTTCCAGCCCGCACCGGTGTCGATGCCGGTGTCGTTCAGCGATGCGATCCGCACCAATGACGGCCAGTTGCTGCTGGTCAATCAGAGTGGCGCCCTGTTTCGCACCAACAGCCAGCCCGGCGCATTGCTCATGCCCTACGGCAAACCGCTCGACAAGCCCGTTGCCAGCGTTGTCCAGGCCGCCGACGGCAGCCTGACGCTGGCGGGGTTCACCGGGTTGACGCGCATTTCGCCGTCAATCGCTACCGCTTCGGAGTGAGGTTATGAAGTCTCTCGACAACGCCACGGCCAGCCTGGCGAATTTCGATCCGCGCTCCGGTTCGGTGGTGGAACGCACGCTGTTCAACCACCGCCTGTGGGTGCTGCTGGTGTGTGTGCTGACCACCCTGGTGCTCGGCTATCAAGCCACCCGTATCGAGCTCAACGCCAGCTTCGAAAAGATGATTCCCACGCAGCAACCGTACATTGCCAATTACCTTGAGCACCAGAAACAGCTCACCGGCCTGGGCAATGCCTTGCGCATCGTGGTGGCCAACCGGCACGGCGATATCTATGACGCCGAGTACCTGAAAACCCTGCAGGCCCTGAGCGACCGACTCTACCTGCTGCCGGGCGTCGACCGCGCGTACATGAAGTCGCTGTGGACGCCGGCCACGCGCTGGGTTGCCGTGACCGAAGACGGCCTCGACGGCGGCCCGGTGATCCCGGACGACTACAGCGGCAGCGCCGCCAACCTCGACGCACTGCGGCGCAACGTGCAGCGCTCCAATGAACTGGGGCAACTGGTGGCTTTCGACCAGAGCTCGAGCATCATCTACGTGCCGTTGCTGGCCACCACGACCGACGGCAAGCCGCTGGATTACGCGGTGTTGTCCGGGCAACTGGAGACGCTGCGCAGCACTTATCAAAACGCTAACATCGACATTCACATCACCGGTTTCGCGAAAAAGGTCGGCGACCTGATTGCCGGCCTGAAGCAGATCCTGCTGTTCTTTGCTGTCGCGATCCTGATCACCACCGCCGTGCTGTTCTGGTACACCCGCTGCCTGCGCAGCACCGTGCTGGTGGTACTGTGCTCGTTGGTGGCGGTGGTCTGGCAGCTCGGTTTGCTGCCCTTGCTGGACTACCAGCTGGACCCGTATTCGGTGCTGGTGCCGTTCCTGGTGTTTGCCATCGGCATGAGTCACGGCGCGCAGAAAATGAACGGCATCATGCAGGACATCGGCCGGGGCATGCACCGGGTGGTGGCGGCGCGCTTCACCTTCCGCCGGCTGTTCCTGGCCGGGCTCACGGCATTGCTTTGTGATGCCGTCGGTTTTGCGGTGCTGATGCTGATCAAGATCCAGGTCATCCAAGACCTCGCGGTGATCGCCAGCATCGGCGTGGCAGTGTTGATCTTCACCAACCTGATCCTGCTGCCGGTGTTGCTCTCCTACGTCGGCGTAACGCCGCGTGCGGCACAGCTTAGCCTGAAGAGTGAACAGGCCGAGCAAAGCGGCCAGGCGCGCCATGCCTTCTGGCGTTTCCTCGACCTGTTCACCCGGCGGCGCTGGGCCAGCCTGTGCATCGCCATCAGCCTGGCGCTGGCGGCGCTTGGCTTTGTGGTCAGCCTGCAATTGAAAATCGGCGACCTCGACGCCGGTGCGCCGGAGTTGCGAGCGGACTCGCGCTACAACCAGGACGATGCCTTCCTCACCCGTCATTACGGCGCCAGCAGCGACCTGTTCGCGGTGATGGTGAAAACCCCGGCCAGCAGCTGTGCGCGCTACGACATCCTGGCCAAGGTCGACGCCTTGGACTGGCAATTGCGCGCCTTGCCGGGTGTGGATTCGACCAATTCGCTGGCGTTGCTCAACCGGCGCATGCTGGTCGGCCTCAGTGAAGGCAACCCCAAGTGGTACGAGCTGCAGAACAACCAGGCGATGCTCAACATGATCACCGCCAGTGCGCCACGCGGGTTGTACAACGAAGACTGCAGCCTGTTGACCCTGTATGCCTACCTCTCCGACCACAAGGCCGAGACGCTGACCCGCCTGGTCGAGCACGTGGAAAAATTTGCTGCGGCGAACAACACAGAGGAGGTGCAATTCCTCCTGGCCGCCGGTAACGCCGGCATCGAGGCGGCGACCAATATCGTGGTCAAGCAAGCCAACCGCGAGATGCTCGTGTGGGTCTACGGCGCGGTGATCCTGCTGTGCCTGATCACCTTCCGCTCCTGGCGCGCGACGCTGTGCGCGGTGATTCCGCTGATGCTCACCTCCATCCTCTGCGAAGCCTTGATGGTCTGGCTGAACATCGGCGTGAAAGTCGCCACGCTGCCGGTCATCGCCCTGGGCGTCGGCATCGGTGTCGACTATGCGCTGTACGTGATGAGCATCCTCCTGGGGCACCTGCGCCAAGGGGCGAGCCTGTCCGAAGCCTATTACCGTGCGCTGGTGTCCACCGGCAAGGTGGTGATGCTGACCGGTATCACCCTGGCCATTGGTGTCGCGACCTGGACGTTCTCACCGATCAAGTTCCAGGCCGACATGGGCGTGCTGCTGGCCTTCATGTTCGTCTGGAACATGGTCGGCGCCCTGGTGTTGCTGCCGGCGCTGGCGTACTTCCTGTTGCCCGCACGCCGCGAGGCGCAAGGGCCAGTGGCGGTGCGCAACGTCGCAGTTTCCGAGAAGGCGGTGGTAACCAACGTTCCTCACCTGCGCATCAAGGAGCAGTGCCATGGTCGCTAACGCCTTTGTAGAAAACTCCACCCGAAAGGCCGGATGGGCGCAATCGCTGTTGTTGCTGCTGGGCAGCTGTCTGCCAGTGCTGGGTGCGGTGTTGCTGGCCCCGGTACTGCCGCGGATGCAGGCGCACTTTGCCGAGGTGCCTGGCAGCAGCGTGCTGGTGCCGGTGGTGTTGACCTTGCCGGCCTTGGTGATTGCCTTGCTGGCGCCGTTCGCCGGGCTGATCGCCGATCGCCTGGGGCGCAAGCCGTTGCTGTTGGCGAGCATGACGCTGTACGTGCTCTGCGGCGTGCTGCCGCTGTGGCTCGATTCGCTGCCGGCGATCGTGCTGAGCCGAGCGGGCATCGGCTTGGCCGAGGCGGGGATCATGACCTGCTGCACCACGCTGATGGGCGACTACTACAGCGGCGCCCGGCGTGAGCGCCTGTTTGCCTTGCAGATGGTCGCGACCTCGTTGTCGGCGGCGGTGTTCATCGCCCTGGGGGGCTTCCTCGGGCAAAACGACTGGCGCACGCCCTTTGCGCTGTATGCCGTGGGCCTGGTTTTCCTGCCACTGATGGCCTGGAAGCTGTGGGAGCCACAAGCCGCTGCGCAACCCGGGCAACCAACCCAGCCGCTGCCCGCCGGCAAGTTTCCCTGGCGCGCGCTCACGCCCCTCTATGGGCTGTCGCTGTTGGCGGGTTTGAGTCTGTTTATCGTGCCGGTGCAGGCCGGCTACCTGCTCAACCTGCTGCACGTGGATGCCCCGCAACAGATCGGCATGACCATGGGCGCCAATCAATTGGGCGTGCTCGTCGGCGCGATGAGTTTCCGCTTGTTCAGCGGGATGCGTGGGCAGCACATGCTGCTGATCGCCTATGTGCTGGCGGGCAGCGGCGGGTTGCTGATGGCGGACGCCTTGACCCATGTGCAGGTCGTGGTCGCCGTGACCATCAACGGCCTGGGCATTGGCCTGATGTTGCCAACGCTGATCACCTGGATCATGGCGCAAGTCAATTTCCATCAGCGCGGGCGGGCGGCGGGGTGTTTTACCGCGGCCATCTTCGCCGGCGAATTCATCAGCCCCCTGGTGGTGCTCGCCGTGACCCAGGGGGACGCCATGGCACTGCCCCATGCGTTGGCCATGGTGGGTGGGTTGCAACTACTGGTGGCGGTTTTTTGTCTGGCCGTTCCCCGGCTAGGCGGTCTGGCGCACCACACGAATGTAGTTGTCGGTGGCCCCACCATCGGCGACGGAAACTGAACGAGGATTTTCCATGCAAGCGCTTCCTGAATTCAAACGAGTGGTCACCGGTCACGACGAACATGGCCAGGCCATCGTCGCCAGCAGCGGGCCGACGCCGAACGTGTTCCCGTTGTCGTCGGTGCCGGGCACGGTGTTTCATGAACTGTGGAACAGCAACACCAGCCCGGCGTTGCTCGACAACGCCAGTGACCCCAGCAGTAAACCCTTGCAACTGAGTCCCGGCCCCCAGGGCAGCGTGATTCGGGTGGTGGATATTCCACCGGACAGTGTGCAGAACCAGGTCAGCGCTGAAACTGCCGCGGCAGCGTTCGCCGAAATTGGCCAATCCCACGCCGGCACCGGCAAAGCCGACTCCCGGCACAAATTGATGCACCGCACCGAAACCCTCGACTACGGCATCGTCACCGAGGGTGAAGTGTGGCTGGTGCTGGACGAGGAAGAAGTGCACCTCAAGCGCGGCGACGTCGTGGTGCAGCGCGGCACCAACCACGCCTGGAGCAACCGCACCGAAGCGATGGCGCGCATGGTGTTCATTCTGCTCGACGGGCGCTTTGCCGCCGAGTTAAGCAACGGCCAAGGAGCATCGGCATGAAACTCGCCACCCTGAAAAACGCCAGTCGTGATGGTCGCCTCGTCGTCGTCTCCCGAGATCTGGCGTGGGCGCTGGATGCCGCTTCCGTGGCGCCCACCTTGCAGCACGCCATCGAAAACTGGAGCAGTGTCGAGCCGCGCTTGCAGGCGCTGTCCACTGAGTTGAATGCAGGCACAGCGCCAGGCGCTTTCCCGTTCGACCCCGCCAAGGCCATGGCGCCGTTGCCCCGCGCCTATCAGTGGTGCGACGGCTCGGCCTTCCTCAGCCACGGCGCCTTGATGCAGAAAGCCTTCAACCTCGAGCCCATCGACGGCGTCGAACACACGCCACTGATGTACCAGGGCGCCGGTGACGATTTCATCGGCCCGCGCGACGACATTGCATTGCCGAGCGAGAGCCAGGGCATCGACTTCGAAGGCGAATTCGGCGTGCTGGTGGATGAGGTGCCGATGGGCTGCGACGCGCCACAGGCGCTGCAGCACATCAAATTGATCCTGCAGATCAACGACGTCAGTTTGCGCGCCCTGGCCCCCCGGGAAATGCGCACCGGCTTCGGCTTCCTGCAGGCCAAGCCCTCGTCCAGTTTCGCCCCGTTGGCCATTACCCCGGACGAGCTGGGTGACGCCTGGCGCGACGGTCGAGTGCATCTGCCTTTGCAGGTGCACTGGAATGGACAATGGTTCGGTCAGCCCCACGGCGGGCAGATGAATTTCAACTTTGGCCAGTTGATCGCCCATGCCGCGCTGACTCGCCGATTGGGTGCGGGCACGCTGATCGGCTCCGGCACCGTGTCGAATGTCGAACGCAGTGCGGGTTCGGCCTGCATCGCCGAGCGTCGCGCCATCGAGATGATCGAGCAGGGCGCCGCGCAAACCGGCTTCATGCGATTTGGCGACCGCGTGCACATGGACGTCCTGGATAGCGATGGCCAGTCGGTGTTCGGCGCGATCGATCAACGTGTCGTTCAGGCCCAGGGCTGAGGGGCGCTCTATGCGAGTGTTGATTACCGGAGCCAATGGTTTTGTCGGACGAGAGCTGGTGCGTTGCCTGCTGGCGCGGGGCAGCTTGCGCGGGCAGAACATTGGTTCGTTGTTGGTGCTGGACAGGGACTTGCAGGGCTTGCCGGATGACGCTCGACTGCGTCGGCATGTCGGCAGCGTGACCGATCAGGCGTTGATGCGCCGGGTGTTGGCCGACGGCATCGATGTGGTGTTCCACCTGGTCAGCATTCCCGGTGGCGCGGCGGAAGAGCAGTACGAACTCGGCTACCAGGTCAACCTGCTGGCCAGCCTGGAACTGCTCAACCAGCTGCGCAACAAAGATCAGCCGCCAGTTCTGGTGTACGCCAGCAGTGTCGCGGTGTACGGCGGTCATCTGCCGGAACGCATGAGCGAGGCCGCCGAGCTGCGCCCCGAATTGTCCTATGGCACGCACAAGGCCATGGTCGAAAGCGCCGTGAGCGACCTGGCCCGGCGCGGCGATGTCGACGGTCGGGCGTTGCGCCTGCCGGGCATCGTCGCCCGGCCCCGCGAACCCAACGGCTTGCGGTCGGCATTCATGAGCGACCTGATGCGCGCGTTTGCCGAGGGCGAAGCCTATCAATGCCCGGTCTCGCCCGAGGCGACGGCCTGGTGGATGTCGGCGCGCTGCTGTGTGAACAACCTGATCCACGCTGCCGAACTGGATGGTGCCGTGCTCGGGGGCCAGCGGGTATGGCAGCTGCCGGTGCTGCAGTTGTCCATCGCCCAGGTGATCGATGCGCTGGCCGAGCGCTATGGGCAGGAGCGCCGCAGTCTGATCAGTCATGCGCCCGACGCCGGGCTGCAAGCGTTGTTCGGGCGCATGCCGCCGCTGAAAACTCCACAAGCCCGCGCAGTCGGTTTCAGCCATGACCGCAATGCCGCCGCGCTGGTGCGCAATGCCCTTAACCCCTCGGCCCCCCGACACCTGCCGCTGACCGGAGAGACCTTTAATGTCACAGCCAACCAAGCCTAAACGTCGTCTCGTGGACCTCTCGGTCACCCTCGACAACAACCCCTACACCGATCCGCCGCCGTTGCTGCCGAAGATCGACTACATGGATCACCAGCAAGGCTGGCCGGAAATGGCGGCGATGTTCCCGGGCTTGCAACTCGAACAGATGCCGGGCAACGAGTCCTGGGCCGCCGAACGACTGCATATCACCACCCACAGTGGCACGCACATGGACGCGCCCTGGCACTACGCCTCGACCACCGACGGCGGTCAGCCGGCGTTTGGCATCGACGAACTGCCGCTGGACTGGTGCCTGCAACCGGGGGTGAAGCTGGACTTCCGGCACATGGCGGACGGTCATGTGGTGACCGCCGATGAAATCGAAGCGGAGCTTAAGCGTATTGGCCACGTGTTGCGGCCGCTGGACATCGTGCTGATCAACACCCGGGCCGGTGCATTGTTCGGTCAACCGGGTTATCTGGATGCCGGCGTCGGCATCGGTCGTGAAGCCACGATGTACCTGCTGGAGCGCGGGGTGCGGGTGGTCGGCACCGATGCCTGGAGCTGGGACGCCCCCTTCAAGTACACCCGTGAGCGTTTTGCCGCCGACGGCGATGCCTCGATTATTTGGGAAGGGCACAAGGCCGGACGCGATATCGGCTATGGGCAAATGGAAAAACTCGCCAACCTGGAAGCGCTGCCGGCCAGTGGATTTTTGGTGTCGTGTTTCCCCTACAAGATCAAGCATGCTTCGGCGGGGTTTGTTCGTGCGGTGGCGATCTTCGAAGAGTAAGCAACGCTGGAAACCCTCCTCGATCAACACAATAAGAGAGAACACATGCCTCTTTTGCGTCTGCCTCAAACATTACTGGCGGCTGTGCTGGCGCTGGGCAGCAGCCTGGCCATGGCGGCCAGCGCTGACTCAGCAAAGCCCAATATCCTGCTGATCGTGGCCGATGACCTGGGGTATTCCGACCTGGGCAGCTATGGCGGCGACATCAATACACCCACCCTGGATCAACTGGCCAGGGACGGTTTGCAATTCACCAACATGTACGCCGCGCCGACCTGTTCGATCACCCGCTCGATGCTGATGTCCGGCACCGACAACCACCTCGCCGGGCTCGGCACCATGGCTGAAGCCCTGCAACCCTTTCAACGTGGCAAACCGGGTTACGAGGGCTATCTGAACCAGCGCTCCTACTCGATTGCCGAACTGCTGAAACAGGGCGGCTACAGCACCCTCATGGTCGGCAAATGGCACCTGGGCCTGGAAGCGGACCAGGGACCGGATCAACGCGGCTTCGAGCAGTCTTTCACCTTGCTGGAGGGTGGTGCATCGCACTTCAAACCCTCCAGTGTCGACCCGGCAAAGATCGAGCAAGTGCACTACCGCGAAAACGGCAAGGCCGTGGAGTTGCCGGAGAGCTTCTATTCCTCGGACTTCTACACCGACAAATTGATCAGCTACCTGCAAAACAGCCAGAAAGACGGCAAGCCGTTTTTCGCCTACGCGGCGTTCACCTCGCCGCACTGGCCGCTGCAAGCACCGAAGGAGTACCTGGACAAGTACAAAGGGCGCTTCGATCAGGGTTATGACAGCGTACGCCTGGCGCGGATCGAACGGATGAAAAACCTCGGCCTGATGGCGGGCGGTGCCCAACCGGCGAAGCCGCTACCGGTGAATCCCAAGCTGCCGGGCTGGGAGCAATTGAGCCCTGAGCAGCAACAGGTCGAGGCGCGGAAGATGGAGATCTACGCCGCCATGGTCGACAACCTCGACCATAACATTGGCCGCCTGGTCGATTACCTGCGGCAAAGTGGACAGTACGACAACACGCTGATCGTGTTCATGTCGGATAACGGCGCGGCGGGGGAGAACCACGCCCAGTTCTATCCACCGGGCGCGCACACCGACAATAGCTACGCCAACCTCGGGCAGAAGGGGTCCCAGATCGACTATGGTTTGCGCTGGGCTGAAGTCAGCGCGGCACCGTTCCACCTGTTCAAAGGCACCACCGCGGAAGGCGGCATCAGCGTGCCGGCGATCGTTCAACTGCCCCAGTCACTGCGTCGCCAGGGTGTGGAGCGCGGCGTTGCGCGGGTGGATGACCTGGCACCGACCTTCCTGGAACTGGCGGGTATCGAAGCGCCCACGGACGCGGGAAAACACCCGATTACCGGCAAATCCATGCTGCCGATGCTCGCCGGTAAAGGCAGCCCGCACAGCAACGACAGCCTGGCCGGCGAGCTGTTCGGCAACGCTTATTATCGAGAGGGAAACCTGAAACTGCTGGGCATGCGCCCGCAGGCAGGCTTTGGCGATAACGCGCAGCCGCCGCAATGGCAATTGTTCGATCTGGCTCGGGACCGCGGCGAAACCACCGACCTGGCCGCCGCCCAACCCGAGACGGTGCAACGGCTCAAGGCAGCCTGGTTGAAGTATGCCGAGCGGGTCGGTGTGGTGTTTCCACCGCATTGACCGGGTTGCCCTCATGCACCAGCACGGATGCATGAGGGCAGACGCGTACGACGGGATCGTTGCCTACTCCCAGACCGACTTCACCGAAGATGCATCTGTAGGAGCCGGCTTGCCGGCGATGGCGGTGGGTCAGGCGATGGAATACTCAATCGGTACGCGTGCGCCGGCTACTTCAGGAAGTGGATTGGCGCAGTTGCTCGATGATGCGGCGGGCGCGATTGGCCCCGGCGTCGACGTGGATGTCGATCATCGGGCGTACGCCAAACCGGCACATGTTCTGGTACTGGGCTTCGATCACCACCTTGTCTTCGTCGAAGGTCAATACCGTTTGCTCGACCACCTTGGCCTTGATGGCTTCGGGATCGCTTTCGGGGTTGGTGGCAATGGTCCAGAAGTAGTGACTGGTGGTTGCAGTCTCGGGTGTGACCCCGTGGAATCCGCGCATATGGAAGCCGCCGCGATCGGCGTTATCCAGGTCTTCGGTACCGGCATCTACTGCGCCGGTCCAGATACGCAGATGGCTGACGTGAAATTCGATTTCCTGCCAACGGTCCACGGTGCCTTTGAAGGGGTAGGCGGCCGAGTAGGTGGGAGGTGGAACAGAGTCCGGCATGTGACGCACGACCCGCACGACATCGCCTTCACTTTCCACACTCATCCGGGCATTCATGTGGATGCTGGCGTTGCCACCGATGGTGCGCAGGTGGACATAACCCAGATGGCTCAAGTCCATGAGGTTGTCGTGAATCAGCTGATAAGGCGCGTCGTAGTGGTAGACGTTGCCGTCGAACAAATACTTGCCACTGCTGTGGACTGGGTAGGTCGGCGGCTCGCAGGTCGGCTCCGATTGTGACTCGCTGCCAAACCAGATCCAGACGATCTGATCCTGCTCGCGCACGTGGTAGGCGGACACTTTGGCCTTGCTCGGAATCTTGTCCTGGCCAGGGATCTCGATGCATTTGCCGAGTTCATCGTACAGCAGGCCATGGTAGCCGCAACGGATGCCGGATTCTTCGAGCGTGCCGCTCGATAATGGCAGGGCCCTATGACAGCAGCGGTCTTCCAATGCCGCGACCTCGCCGCCGGGTTTGCGAAACAGCACCACAGGCTTGTTGAGCAGCGTGCGGCCGACGGGTTTGTCCTTCAGTTCCCAACCCAGCGCAGCGACGTACCACTGGTTCAGGGGAAAGTCAGGCAAGGTCGGCGCTGGAACTTCTTCGGCAAGCGTCTGGATGTTCATGGGTGTTCTCCAGGTTGATGTTGTTGTTCGATTCAGAGATCTAGCACCAGGCGCGATGATCTGGCGCGAGAGCAGCAGGGGGTAAACCGGTCGTTGGCGGCCTGTTCGGCCGCTGTCAGAAACTGGTCCCGGTGCTCGGGGATGCCCTTCAGCACACGGGTTACACAGGTACCGCAGACCCCTTGTTCGCAAGATGACTCGATCTCGATACCGGCCTCGTCCAGCACTTCGAACACCGTACGTTCGGCAGGAATCTGGAAAACCTGGCCGCTGCGGGCCAGTTCGACTTCGAAGGGTGCATTGGCGCTTTGATCGACAGGTTCTGCGGCGAAGAACTCTTTATGGACGCGGTCCTGGGGCCAGCCCGCGTTCTGCGCAGCGTCGAGGATGTAGTTCATGAAACCGCCCGGCCCGCACACATAAAGATGGGTGCCGGCGTCGGGCGTGGCGAGCAGGGCGGGCGCATCCAGCTTCTGCAGGGGCGAGCCGCTGTCGTCATGCAGCTTGATGCGATCGGCGAAAGGCGTTTGCGCCAGCAGCGCCACGAACGCCGCCCGTTCGCTGGATCGAAAGCAGTAATGCAACTCGAAGTCGGCGTCCTGGTGCGACAGCTCATAGGCCATGGCCAGCATGGGCGTGATGCCGATACCGCCGCCAAACAGCAGGTGTCGGCCAGCTGAGCGCTCCAGCGGGAAAAGGTTGCGCGGAGTACTGATGGTCAGCGTTTGCCCTGACTTTACCTGCTCGTGCATGGCTTTGGAGCCGCCTCGGGAACTCGGGTCCTTGAGCACGCTGATCAGATAGCGATGGCGTTCCCTGGGATCGTTGCACAAGGAGTACTGCCGGGTGAGGCCGTCGGCAATGTGAATGTCGATGTGGGCACCGGCTTCAAACGCCGGCAGCGTGCTGCCGTCCACGGCACATAATTCGAAACTGCAGATGCCTTCGGCTTCGTCTGCTTTGCGGGTGACGTTGACTTCAAGCATGACTTGTCCCTCCACACTGAAGTGGCTGCTGAAAAAAAACCTGGGTTAGCGCATAGGCGAGGGGACGGGTCAGCCGGGTGCTGGCGCGTGGAAGACGATTGTCAGCTTGAGCAAGGCGATGAGATTGAAGGGGTTCATGACCAGGACCTGATAATTATTTTTATGAGTCAGGGCGCCGGCATATCATGCGGATCAGCCCGTGACGTTCGGTAGGGAAATCCTCCGATTATTTAGTTGCGGTGTCAACTAATATTCAGGCCCCGCCGATCCAAGGTGTTCGTTCAATGTCCGCAGAATCCCAACTGAACCTGACGCGTTATGTCCCTGCACTGTTGAATTTCCTGTCCAACAAGCTCTCTTCCGGGGCATCGCAGTGCTATCGCAAGCATTTCGGCATCGGCGTGGTCGAGTGGCGAATGCTCTCGATGCTCGCCGTGGAAAATGACATCACCGCTAATCGAATCTGCCAGACGATCGGCCTCGACAAGAGTGCGGTCAGCCGCTCGCTGCAGTCACTGGAAGTGGCCGGGCACATTTGCAGCCAGGTCGATTCGAAGGATGCACGGCGCTACACCGTCAGCCTGACTGACAGCGGAAAAGCGCTGCATGCCCGGGTGCTCAAGGTTGCACTGGAACGCGAACGGCGATTGCTCAGCGGGCTGTCGGCCGCGGAAGTGGACACGCTGATCGAGCTGTTGGGCCGCCTGCATGCCCAGGTCGCCAACGTGAACGACTACGATCCGGTTGACGCTTGAGCCTGCGTGAACCCGTCCAATCGCTCATCAAGTTGCGCCCTCAGTCCAGCTCAAGGTTGCTGTCTCACGCCATGTCACGTCACTGATCCCGTACTTCTCAGCTTGAGGTTTGGAGACGAGTTTAAGCGGCGGCCTTCCGGGTTTGGGTATGGGTGCCACTCCGGCATCACAACTTGCCCAGTGCCATGCATCAGCGTTGCTCTTTATCGTCGTCCTGATGATGAAGGACTTGGGCTGCCCATGAAGCTTGTATTCAATGACGTAAAGACCCGTATTCATGAGATCCCCCTCCAGTTGCTCATAGACAAAGGAGTGGTGGTGTCAGAAAAAATTCAAAGCAATTTCAGGACAAGGTAGCTCTTTGATTTTATTGCTGTTAGCAAATCGACTAGACAGAAACGTGCGGTAGAAACCCTGTCGATTGAGGTTACGAAACGCTCCAGCAATCGCGACAGGACTCTCCTGAAGGCGCCAGTTTTTTTCTACGCGATGTAGAGAGCGTTGGCGTCATGTAAGTTTGGCGCCGCAAAGAATCGACCGACGATTGGTGAAATAAACGCCTGAGTGGTAGCAGTGCATGCCGCTTGTCGAATTTGAAAAATCTTTTAAAAATTTTCTCAAGCCCATCAGCTTCAGATGACTGTGGGCGCCGCATTCAGTGAATCACCGAATGAGTATCGGCGCCTTTTTGGCCTGAGGAGATTCGTCATGTTCCTACATAACAAACGACTTCAATACACCGTACGCGTTGCCCAACCCAACCCCGGTTTGGCGAACCTGTTACTTGAGCAATTTGGCGGAGCACAGGGGGAATTGGCCGCCGCGTCCAGATACTTCACCCAAGCGTTGGCCGAAGATGATCCTGGCAGGAAGGATCTGCTGATGGACATTGCCACCGAAGAACTCAGTCACCTGGAGATCGTCGGTTCAATCATCGTGATGCTCAACAAGGGTGCCAAAGGCCGCCTGGCCGAAGGCGTGGAGGAGGAGGGCGAGTTGTATCGCGCAATCAATGGCGCCGGTAATGACTCGCACATCACCTGTTTGCTGTATGGCGCCGGTGCACCACTGACCAACTCCGCAGGCGTGCCATGGTCGGCAGCCTACGTCGATACCATCGGTGAACCCACGGCGGACATGCGCTCCAATATTGCTGCCGAGGCCCGCGCCAAGATCGTTTACGAGCGTCTGATGAATGTCACCGATGACCCCGGCGTGAAAGAGGCGCTCGGTTTTTTGATGACTCGCGAAATCGCGCATCAACTGTCGTTCGAAAAAGCCTTGCACTCGATCCAGCCGAACTTCCCGCAAGGCAAGCTGCCTGGCATGCCTGAGTTCACCCAGGTGTACTTCAACCTGTCTCAGGGCGAAGGCAGTACGCGTGGGCCGTGGAACCAGGGCGACGATTGGGATTATGTGGAAGATCCAAAGCCTGCAGTCGATGGCGGTGACGGCTCGGCCACTGTGGAGCTGAGCGCCGACGATGACTCACTGCTGATGGACTTGAAGGCCCGCACGATGTCTGACCCCCAAAGCAATCCGATTACGGGTGCAGATCTGGGAGCAGGTGTGCAAGGACGTGAAGACGCCTGATGGATGTCACCGCACGCCATCGTCATGGCGTGCGGTGTTCCTCATTTAATGACGCGAAACAGGAGGTCCCATGTCCGAACCGTCCACGCCTGGCAGAACAGCCTGGTACTCGGGACTCGATCCAGGGAAAAGTGGCAAGTGGATGGGCATCCTGTTTTGGGCAACCCTCGTTGGGGTTGCCCTGTTACTGCTGATCAGCGGGTACAACGCTTTCACCGGGGCAAACCGGGTCAACCTGCACTATGCATTTCTAGGCGGTCTCGCAGGCTTTGGCGCGACGGCGCTGGGGGCAGTCGTAGCGGTCGTCTTGCGCGACATCAGCGCACGTACCCAGGACATCATGCTGGGTTTCGCCGCCGGCATGATGCTCGCCGCCAGTTCCTTCTCTCTCATTCTCCCGGGTATCGAAGCAGCCCAGTCCATTTGCGATAACAAGCTCTTGGCTGCGTGCGTCGTGGTGTTGGGTCTGGGATTGGGCGCGGCGCTGATGATTGGTCTGGAGCGTTTCGTCCCCCACGAGCATGCGCAGAGTGGACGCAAAGGGCCGCAGGCTCAGCGCTTCAATCGGGTGTGGCTTTTCGTCCTGGCCATCACGCTGCATAACTTGCCCGAAGGCATGGCCATTGGCGTCAGCTTTGCCAATGGCGACATGAAGGTGGGTTTGCCGCTGACAACGGCGATTGCCATCCAGGACATTCCGGAGGGACTCGCTGTCGCATTGGCCTTGCGAGTAACCGGCATCGGCGCGTTGCGCGCTGCGTTGATTGCCGTTGCATCAGGCCTGATGGAGCCTTTGGGCGCTGTTGTCGGCCTCGGCATTTCCACCAGTTTCGCCTTGGGCTACCCCGTCGCTTTGGGACTTGCTGCAGGGGCGATGATCTTTGTTGTCTCCCATGAAGTCATTCCCGAGACCCATCGCAACGGCCACGAAACGCCCGCGACGTTGGGGCTGATGCTGGGCTTCGGGGTCATGATGTTTCTCGATACCGCATTGGGCTGAATGCGATACCCGTACCAACCGATCAGAGTGAATCCGTCGTGCCGAAAATCCTGACCTCCCATATCGATCCATCCGAGCTGAGCGAACACAACGCAAAGATGTTTGGCTCACCCAAAGAGCGCCTGGATTTCTACCGAAGGGAGATTCAGTACGAGACCATTGTTTTCCGAACGCGAGTCCACGCATAAAGGCTACCGCAAAGCCTTGTTGTTTTCGGTGCGTACGCCCTGGATCTATACGGCGTTCTGGATTCTGCCTGGGGCCTGGTCGATCTTCATTCAAGTTTCCAACCCAGGCGCCTGAGAGGGGACGATTTCAATGCACAAGATCATCAGTGCTCACGATTTGAAGATCGACCTGGACAGCGCAAATGAAGAGGGCCTGTTCAAATGGCTGGTCGCCAGTTTTTTAATGGGCAAAAGGATTCAGGCCCGGATTGCCGCGCAAGCGTATCGAGTGATTGTCGATAAGTACCACTGTGACACACCGCGCAAACTCGCCCACAGAACCCACCGCGAACTCGTCGCCATGTTGGGGGAGGCGCATTATGTGCGCTATGACGAAACCACCTCAGCGCGTCTGTTGGCCTTGGCTCAAAAACTCAACACTGAGTACGCAGGGAAAGTGAGTAATGTCGTAAGCGCCAGTGCGGATCGCCGGGATTTTGAGAATCGGCTCATTGCCTTTGAAGGTATCGGCCCCAAAACCGTCGAAATTTTCATGCGGGAGGCGGCGCGAGTAATCCTGTGAACACGCACTTGGCCAAGCAGAGCCAGTAGTTCGAAAAATGCCGGAGACAAGCTCACATTGCGAACTTTCTTTCGAACTCCCAAGTCGATTAGCTAGTAGCCTCATGCGTAACAGCAGAGGTGCGCAAGCCTTGGCAAGTGGCTCGCGATGGATCCAGTACAAATATTAGAAAATGGTGATCGCGATGAATTGTCTTATTTGTGTGGGTGCCGCACAGCGCATTCAATGCAACGGCCCCTGGGAAGAAAGAGACTGTCCGGACTGTGGTCGCTACCGTGTTTCAGATGAGCTCATTCTGGCTTTGATGGATCAGGGGCAGATTTTCGATGTCGGCAAGACGAGGGATATGCTCAATAGCCGGCGCCTGGAGGGTGTTGTTCCTACCATTGAGATCCATGAGGCGCTACTGGTGCCTTGATTGGACCTCGGTATGAACGTCGAGAGTGGTTCGGTTACGTATGGACGGTGATTCCAGCTGAAGCCAGAAGCAGCGGGTAGGCCAAGGGTGAAACCATGACAACGCACACATTAACCATTCAAGATTTGAAGTTGAACGTTTCAATCCGCGGCCAAGGCTCACCGCTGCTCTTGCTCAACGGCCTGGGTGGTTTGATCCGTACCTTCGATCCCCTGCGTAATGAACTGCTGGACTACCGGACCATTACGTTGGATGTGCCTGGTGTCGGCAAATCGCAAATGCCCCGCTGGCCGATGCGGCTGCCGCGCCTCGCCGACCTGATCGCCGAGATGCTCAAGCAATTGGGAGTCGAACAGGTCGATGTGTTCGGGGTGAGTTGGGGCGGTGCATTGGCGCAAGAGTTCACCCTGCGTTACCCGAGCATGGTGCGTCGGCTGATCCTCGCGGCGACCTCGGCCGGCCCGGCGATGCTGGTGAAGCCCGCGGACGTCCTGGATTTTTTTGGCACGAGCAAAAGCGCCAGACCGGGCAAACAGGAAGGCTCGAGCAATTCGCTACAGACACTTTTGCGCTTCGGTGTGGTGAACGGCATGCTTACCGCCAACCCGCGAACCTATTTCCACCAGCTCACCGCCCTGGTCGGCTGGACCAGCCTGCTGCGGCTGTTCCGTCTGCGCCAGCGCACGCTGATTCTCACCGGCGAACGCGACACCCTGGTGCGGCTGTACAACGCGCACATCCTGCACCGCGCCATCCGCCGTGCCCAATTGTACGTCCTGCAGGGCGAGGGGCATTTTTTCGTGGTGACCAGCGCCAGGCGCACTGCCGAAGCGATACGCGAATTCCTCTGCCAGCAGCACGGCGATGAAGAGCCCGCGCCGATGATCACCAGCGACCTGTTCAAGCCACGCCTGCTGCCATCCGAGCGCTATTGATGGCTGATTCCGGCCAGTTGACCGACGAGTCTTGGCGTGAACGAATCGTTCGCCTGTGTCGAGATCAGGCACGGAGGCGGCGTGATCAGGTAACTGATTTGGCGGAAAAGCCGGGTAAGGTGGCGCATCTTTTGCCGCGGTGCACACAATGACAAGCCCGAGTTCCAAGGATTCGAACGGCCAATTGGCGCAGGGCTTCAAGCCTCGTCACGTCACCATGCTTTCCATCGCCGGCATCATCGGCGCCGGATTGTTCGTCGGGTCCGGGCACGCCATTGCGGCGGCCGGCCCGGCCGTATTGCTGGCCTATCTGTTCTCCGGCCTGCTGGTCGTGCTGGTCATGCGCATGCTCGGGGAAATGGCGGTGGCCAATCCCGACACCGGGTCTTTTTCCACCTATGCCGATCAGGCCATCGGGCGTTGGGCCGGCTTCACCATCGGGTGGCTCTACTGGTGGTTCTGGGTCCTGGTGATCCCCATCGAGGCGCTGGCTGCCGGGCATGTGTTGAACCAATGGTTTCCCCAGGTCGATGCCTGGCTGTTCGCCCTGGCGTCGATCATTGCGTTGGTGATCACCAATCTGTTCAGTGTCTCCAAGTACGGCGAATTCGAATTCTGGTTCGCCATGGCCAAGGTGGTGGCGATCATCGGTTTCATCGGCGTGGGTTTTGCCGTGTTGATGGGCTGGGTGCCCGATCGGCAGGTCAGCGGCCTGAGCGGCCTGATGGCCGAACACGGCGGGTTCGCCCCCAACGGTCTGTCGGCGGTGGTGGGCGCCTTCATCACCATCATGTTCAGCTTCATCGGGACGGAGGCTGTGACCATCGCCGCCGCTGAATCCGACAATCCCTCGCAGAACATTGCCAAGGCCACCCGTTCGGTGATCTGGCGCATTGGCGTGTTCTACCTGTTGTCGATTTTCGTGGTGATTTCCGTGGTGCCCTGGAACGATCCGCTGCTGGCTTCCGTGGGTTCCTACCAGCGCGCACTGGAAATCATGAACATTCCCCACGCCAAGTTCATGGTGGACGTGGTGGTGCTGATCGCCGTGGCCAGTTGCATGAACTCCTCGATCTACATTGCCTCGCGCATGCTGTACTCGCTGGGTCGTCGTGGCGATGCGCCGAAAGCGCTGAAGGCGACCTCCAGCGAAGGCGTGCCGCGGGCAGCCGTCATCGCCAGCACAGTGCTGGGCGCGGCGATCACCGTGTGGAGCTACTTCATGCCCGCCGGCCTGTTCGAGTTCCTGCTTGCCAGCTCGGGCGCCATCGCCTTGCTGGTGTACCTGGCCATTGCCGTGTCGCAGTTGCGCATGCGGCGGATGTTGCGGCGGCAGAAGGTCGAGCTGACCTTGCGCATGTGGCTGTTTCCCTGGCTGACCTGGCTGGTGATCGTGTTCATCTGTGCGGCGCTGGCGGTGATGATGATCACCCCGGAGCACCGCACCGAAGTGAGCACCACCATCGGCCTGGCGCTGGCGATTTCCTTTATCGGCCTGATGACATCGCGTCACCCTGCACAGCCTGCGAGGGCGACCTCGTTGGGCTAGGTGGCATCAGCGGTTATTGCGCCAGATGGAAAAATTCAGCGCGGCCGCTACACACAGCCAGGCAACGTAAGGAAAGAAGATCAGGCCAGTGATGACATCGACCCGCACTGCCATCACTACCATCGCCACGGCTACCAGCCAGAGCAGCGCCAGGATCAGCAGGGCGGCGAGAAGGTGGTGCGCGCCGAAGAACACCGGTGTCCACAGCGTATTGAGCGCAATCTGTGCCGCCCATAACGCCAGCACCACCTGACTTCCAGGAATCAGGGTCATCCGGTACCCGCCCCAGGCGAGCAGCAGGTAGATAGTCGTCCAGGCGAGGGGAAACACCCAATTGGGCGGCGTGAAGCCGGGCTTGACCAGGGATTCGTACCACTGGCCCGGTTTGAACAGGATGCCAGTGCTGGCGGCCGCCGCGCAGGCGAGAAGAAAAATGAAAAAGGTCATCACAAGTCCTTGGCTGAGGGTCAGCTGTCCAGGTTAGACAGGCCTTGTGGCCGTCTTAAACAAGGGACGCTCAGCGAAGGAAAAAGTTTGGATCGAGGCTGGAATATTCCGTGGGACGGCTGTTGGCCGGCAAACCGAGTGCGTCGTTCACTCGGTTTGTCGTTCTCTACTGCCTCACGTTGCGTGTCACGAACCCGTCTATTCAATAGACCTGGTTGCGGTGTTTCAGCATCAGTTTCACCATGGTTTTGTACGCAAGCTTGCCCTCGCTTTGCGAAAAATAATGGTCAATGTCTACCACTCGATATTCCTCTTCGTCGGTGGCCGTTCTGCCCCAGGCAACGTCCAGGCCTAGATGATTGAAACGATCACCTATCGACACAGCCGGGAAGGGCGTTATTGCTTCAACGCTCCAGACAGGGGCATTAGTGAAAGACTCCTCGTAGACCTCGAAACGGTACCCAATTGACTGCGCGCTCATAAAACCTCCTGACACTGGTTTGTTCACAAATAAGCAGTTCATCAAATCTGTCCAGCTCAACGCCCCCATGAAGCTTGTATTCAATGCCGTAAAGACCGTGTCCATGAGCTCCCCCTCCAGTTGCTCATAGATAAAGGAGTAGCGGTGTCAGGAAAAATTCAAAGCAATTTCAGTACGAGGTAGCTCGTTGATTTTATTACTGTTAGCAATTCGACCTGGTAGTTGAGCATTCAGTACATTGGCTTGGAATAGGGAAATGACCGCTGAGCAGAACTTGGAATGAACGCGCCTTGCAGGGGTCGACTGCGAAGACCTCATCGGAAAAAATGTGATGTCCATTGCAGCCATGACTGTTGTTTACCTTCGCCGGCACGATCTTGTGTTCACCACACCAGAGTCGTGTACGCGCGTTGAAGCATTTACCGGATTTCCACCGCCGCGCACTGGCTGCTGAACGAGGGTAGAAAGAGAGAGTCTTAGGTTTTTTCGCAGGCAGCAAATAGAAGTGCGGCAGGGGAGACGGACTTTGGATTACGTTGATTACTTGCAATGGCCAGCCATGATGGTCACGGTGATCTCGGCCTGGTTTGTCGGTTCTCAACGACCACGTCGGCGGATGATCGCCTTTTGGGGGTTCATCGCGAGTAACGCGTTGTGGGCAGTGCTCGGAAGGAGATGTCGGCAGCAACGCATCATTTATTGTTTTCGATGCCAGGCACTTCGAGTGACCGCCCGTCAGTCATCCTCAATTGTTTGAACATCCGCTGAATTTCTCCAGTTCGCCTATTCTCACACTCCTGCCAAAACACATTGACCTTGAAGTTACCTTTAATCCCAAGGTGTTTTGGCGGCCAGGCGGTGCAACCTTTCATTGAGGAGACGCGAACATGGGGTATGTCACTACGCAGGACGGTGTCGAGATCTTTTACAAGGACTGGGGGCCGCGCGAGGCCCCGGTGATCTGGTTTCATCACGGCTGGCCACTGAGTGCCGACGACTGGGATGCCCAGATGCTGTTTTTCCTGGCGAACGGTTACCGGGTGATTGCCCACGACCGGCGCGGCCACGGGCGCTCCAGCCAGGTCTGGGACGGGCACGACATGGATCACTACGCCGATGATGTCAGGGCCGTGGTCGACCATCTTGGCGTGCAGGGTGCGGTCCATGTCGGGCACTCCACCGGTGGTGGTGAAGTCATCCACTACATTGCCCGCCACGGCGAAGATCGCGTGTCCAAGGCTGTCATTATCAGCGCCGTGCCACCCTTGATGGTCCAGACCCCGGGCAATCCGGGCGGCTTGCCCAAGTCGGTGTTCGATGACTTGCAGGCGCAGCTCAAGGCCAACCGCGCACAGTTCTACCGTGACATCCCGGCGGGGCCTTTCTACGGGTACAACCGCCCGGGTGCAACACCGTCCGAGGGCAACATCCAGAACTGGTGGCGACAAGGCATGATGGGCTGTGCAATTGCCCATTACGACGGGATCGTGGCCTTCTCCCAGACCGACTTCACCGAAGACCTGAAGAGCATCACGATTGCGGTGCTGGTGATGCATGGCGATGATGACCAGATAGTGCCTTATGAAGACTCCGGGCCGTTGTCAGCCAAGCTGTTGCAAAACGGCACGCTGAAAACCTATTCGGGCTACCCCCACGGCATGCCGACCACCAACGCCGATACCATCAACGCCGACTTGCTGACGTTCGTCAGAAGCTGAGCAACACGCATCTGTAGGAGCCGGCTTGCCGGCGATGGCGGTGGGTCAGGCGATGGAGATGTTGGCTGCGCCGGCCTCATCGCTGGCAAGCCAGCTCCTACAGGTTTGTTGGGCGTTGCCGGGATTGGCGTCTGGCGGTGATCCCTGTAGGAGCCGGCTTGCCGGCGATGGCGGTGGGTCAGGCGATGGAAATGTTGGCTGTGCCGGCCTCATCGCTGGCAAGCCAGCTCCTACAGGTTTATTGGGCGTTGCCGGGATTGGCGTCTGGCGGTGATCCCCTGTAGGAGCCGGCTTGCCGGCGATGGCGGTGGGTCAGGCGATGGAGATGTTGGCTGCGCTGGCCTCATCGCTGGCAAGCCAGCTCCTACAGTTTGTTGGGTGTTGTCGGGAATGGCGTCTGGCGGTGATCCCCTGTAGGAGCCGGCTTGCCGGCGATGGCGGTGGGTCAGGCGATGGAGATGTTGGCTGTGCCGGCCTCATCGCTGGCAAGCCAGCGCCTACAGAATCAATCCTGCCCCTGCCTTATGCGGCAGCGCAATTTTGAACTCCCGATCCTGGGGTTGACTCCTAACTCACAACGCACTGCACATGATCCAGTTGTGGCGATGACCCACCAACCAGCCGGCGCGATATTCGAAACCGATCTTCCAGCCCGCCTGGACCGCTTGCCGTGGGGCCGTTTTCACACCCTGCTGGTGGTCGCGCTGGGCATCACCTGGTTGCTCGACGGCCTGGAAGTGACCCTGGCCGGCTCGGTGTCCGGCGCGCTGAAAAGCAGCCCCGACCTGCGCATGAGCAACTTCAATATCGGCTTGGCCGGCGGTCTCTACATCGCCGGCGCCGTGGTCGGTGCCTTGCTGTTCGGCTGGCTGACCGATCGCCTCGGACGGCGCAAGCTGTTCTTCATGACGTTATGGCTGTATGTCGGCGCTACGGCGGCCACGGCGTTCTCCTTCAACCTGGAAAGCTTCCTGCTGTTGCGTTTTCTCACGGGCATGGGCATCGGCGGCGAATACACGGCGATTAATTCGACCATCCAGGAATTCACCCCGGCACGCTATCGCGGCTGGGTCGACCTGACCATCAACGGCACCTTCTGGCTGGGTGCCGCGCTGGGTGCCGGCGGGGCCATCGTCCTGCTGGACCCGCAGGTGGTCGGCGGTGACCTCGGCTGGCGCCTGTGCTTCGGCATCGGTGCCACGCTGGGCCTGGTGATCCTGGTGATGCGCCTGTGGCTGCCGGAAAGCCCGCGCTGGCTGCTGATCCATGGGCGGCACGATGAAGCGCGACTCATCGTCGAAGGCATCGAAGCGCGCCTGCGCGAACAAGGCCATGAACTACCGGCGGTGACCCGCCAACCCCTGCGCCTGCATGCGCGGGACCACACACCACTGGCAGAGATCTTCCATACCCTGTTCGTCAGCTTCCGGCGCCGGGCGCTGGTGGGGATGACTCTGATGGCCGCGCAGGCGTTCTTTTACAACGCGATATTCTTCACCTATGCGCTGGTGCTGACCGATTTTTACCAGGTGCCCGCCGAGCAGGTCGGTTGGTACGTATTGCCCCTGGCACTGGGCAATTTCTGCGGGCCGCTGCTGTTGGGGCGCCTGTTCGACGTGATTGGCCGACGGGTGATGATCAGCTTCACCTACGCGACGTCCGGGATCTTGTTGGCGCTCAGTGGCTTTGCCTTCCAGCAGGGCTGGCTGGATGTCACCCAGCAAGCCGCGGCATGGATGGTGATCTTCTTTTTCGCGTCGGCGGCGGCCAGTTCGGCCTACCTGACCGTGGCAGAAACCTTCCCCCTGGAAATCCGCGCCTTGGCCATCGCCGTGTTCTACGCGTTTGGCACTGGCCTGGGCGGCATCATCGGACCGTTGCTGTTTGGCCAACTGATCCAGACCCAGCAGCGCAGCAGTCTGTTGATCGGTTATCTGATCGGCGCGGCGCTGATGTGTGTGGCGGCGCTGGTGCAAGGGGTTTGGGGCGTGGCGGCGGAGCGTCAAGCGCTGGAGCAGGTGGCCAGGCCTCTGTCACAGGCTGCAAACCCATGAACAGAATCAGAGTCCACCGCCGAAACGATACTGCCAGACCATGCCAACAGCATCGAAATCACTGCCCGTGCGGGTATAGCCGCCATTGCTCGCATTGAGCTTTATCGAATGGTTGCGGTTCAACGGTAGCGTGAGGGTGCACCCGTAGCGGGAGTTTTCCTGATAATCGTGGTTACTGACCCCATCGACCGAGCTTTTGCCACCTTCGAACCAGGTCGCATCCAGCGAAACCCAGACCCCGTTGTCAAACGCATGGATAAGGTGCCCCTGTACCTGGTAAATCGGGTCCTGGGACAGTACGCGGTCGCCGAGCAGCTGGTCATTGTCGGTGAAAAAGGTGCCCGCGCCGGACAGTTCCAGTGTCACTTGCCCCACACGCTTGGAAACCCCGAGTTCGGGCTTGAACGACCAGCGATTGTTGCCCAGGTTGATCAGCCGGCTGTCGTCGTATTGGCCCAGTGGCGCCGTGACCGCCAGGCTGGCGCCGATAATCACATCCTGTTGGTAGCTGGGGAACTCGGCGAGGGTCATCGCCGGGGCGCCATACAAGTTGACCGAGAAGCGAAACCTGGGATCGATCAACCCGGTGACATCACGTTTCCTGGGTTCACCGGCCAGCAAGGCAGAGCCGGTCAATTTTGCCTCCGGCACGACGACATCGAATTTCCCCGAGCGGCCCCAGACGTCCAGGGATCTGGCAAAGGCAAACACGACAGTCTCGATTTCGAGCTTGGCATCCTCGAGCGGGATCGAGGGATTGGCCGTCACGTTGCCATGTAGATCGCTGTAGCCGATGAGCAGGAAATTGATCCCGACCGGCGTATTGGCATAGGACCTGGGCTCGAGATCCTCGGCCACTGCGCCGGTGGCCAGCATGACGAGCGAAGCGGATGCGAACCGAATCAACCTGACGACGCAGAGAGTGTGTTTCATCCACATGCGCTCGCTTGCTGTGAGTACCTCCGGGGTTCTATGAGTTGTAGCGCATCTGCATTTGTTTGGCACTGAGCAAGCGGTTAATCATGCGGTGCAGGGGAGGGGCACTTTGGGTGCCCCCTGTGAATCAGCGCACCAGGCAAGGCTGCTTATTGTTGAAGCTCCAACCAGGAATCAGGAACTGCATCGCGACGCTGTCATCCCGCGCACCGAGACCCATGCCTTTGTACAGTTCATGCGCCTTGGCCACGGCGTCCATGTCGATGTCCACGCCCAGGCCATGCCTTGTCGGCACCTTGACGTAGCCACCTTCGATTTTCAGCGGCTCCCGGGTCAGGCGCTGGCCGTCCTGCCAGATCCAGTGCGTGTCGATCGCGGTGATCTCTCCCGGTGCGGCGGCTGCCACTTGAGTGAACATGGCCAGGGAGATATCGAAGTGGTTGTTGGAATGAGAACCCCAGGTCAGACCCCAGTCGTGACACATCTGGGCGACACGGACCGAGCCCTGCATCGTCCAGAAGTGCGGGTCGGCAAGCGGGATGTCGACCGATTGCAATTGAATGGCGTGGCCCATTTCGCGCCAGTCGGTGGCGATCATGTTGGTGGCGGTTTTCAGCCCTGTGGCGCGGCGGAATTCGGCCATGACTTCGCGGCCCGAGTAGCCGTTTTCTGCGCCGCACGGGTCTTCCGCGTAGGCGAGCACATGATGCTGATCCCGGCACAAACGGATGGCTTCTTTAAGCGACCAGGCACCATTCGGGTCAAGGGTGATACGGGCATCGGGAAAGCGTTCCGCCAGTGCGGTAACCGCTTCAATCTCTTCATCGCCACTCAATACACCGCCCTTGAGCTTGAAGTCGTTGAAGCCGTATTTCGCTTTCGCTGCTTCGGCCAGTCGCACGACGGCTTCCGCGGTCATGGCTTTCTCGTGACGCACTCGTAACCATTCGTCCTCAGCGTCCGCCTCGTTGCGGTAGGCCAGGTCCGTGACAGTGCGGTCGCCGATGTAGAACAGGTAGCCAAGCATTTTCACCGCATCGCGTTGCTGTCCTTCGCCCATCAATGCAGCCACCGGAACTTCGAGGAACTGACCCAGCAAATCGAGCAACGCGGCTTCCATTGCGGTCACCGCATGAATGGTGATGCGCAGGTCGAAGGTTTGCAGGCCACGACCCGCCGCATCACGGGATGCAAAGGTGCTACGCATCTGATTGAGGATGCGTTGGTACTGGCCGATGGGCTGGCCGATCACCAGGCTGCGAGCGTCTTCGAGGGTTTCGCGGATGCGTTCGCCACCCGGTACTTCGCCCACGCCCGTGTTACCGGAACTGTCCTTGAGAATGACAATGTTGCGGGTGAAGAACGGCCCGTGGGCACCGCTCAGGTTGAGCAACATGCTGTCGTGGCCCGCTACGGGTACGACCTGAAAACTGGTGACGACAGGGGACTTGGTGGTGTTGGCGGCATGTTCAGCGTTCATGGCAAATTCCTGCGTAATTAGGTCGTTCAGCGATCAATGGATTCAGTGCGATTTGCTCAGGGTCGCACCCGTTGGCGCGGCGTCTGGCGGCGACAGCAGGGACGATGCTCTTGGCGAAGTCCTGGCGAAGAACACCAGGATCGCGGCGAGTACCGAAGTGCCGGCCAACCCGTAGAGGCCGCCCTGGATCGACCCGGTTGTCTGTTCCAGGAAACCGAAGGTCGTAGGGGCGACGAAACCACCCAGGTTGCCAATCGAGTTGATCAGCGCGATGACGGCGGCGGCGATGCGAGCATCCAGGTAGCCCTGGGGAATTGGCCAGAACAGGGAAGACGCTGACTTGAAGCCGATGGCCGCGAAACAGATGGCGACGAAAGCGAAGATCGGCCCGCCGGTGGTGGACAGGAACATGCCAGCCGCTGCAATCAGCAGGGCAGTGGCGACCCAGGCTTGCTGGAACTTGAACTTGCTCGACAGCGCAGCAAAGCTGTACATGGCAATGATCGAGATCAACCAGGGAATCGAGTTGAAAAAACCGACCTGCACGTCGCTCAGGTCGCCCATCTTCTTGATGATGCTGGGCAGCCAGAAGGTCGCTGCATAGATCGTCAGCTGAATGCAGAAATACAAGACGCAGAACAGCAGGATCTGGCGATCCTTGAGGAGCTTGCCAAGGGTCGGTTTCACGCTGGTCAGTGCTTCACGCTCGCGTTGTTCCTGATCGATGGCACCGACCAGTGCATCTTGCTCTTCACGCGTCATCCACTGGGCGTCGTGGGGTTTGGAGTCAAGCCAGAACCAGACGAAAAAGCCCAGGGCTACCGAGGCCAGTCCTTCGATGGCGAACATCCATTGCCAGCCGTGAAAACCGAGACCTTCGATCTGCAACAGGGCACCCGACAGCGGGCCTGAAATCAGCGACGCAACGGCCGAACCACTGAGGAAGATGGCAATGGCCTTGCCGCGCTCGACGCCAGGCAACCAGCGGGTGAAGTAATAGATGACGCCAGGGAAGAAGCCTGCTTCGGCGACACCCAGCAGAAAACGCAGAATGTAGAAGTGGGTTTCGTTCTGGATGAAGGCCATCAGGGTGGCCACGATGCCCCAGGTGAACATGATGCGGGTCAGCCAGATACGGGCACCGACTTTTTGCAGCAGCATGTTGGAAGGTACTTCGAAGAGCGCATAGCCAATGAAGAACAGGCCTGCACCCAGGCCGTAGGCGGCGGCGCCGATACCGAGGTCGTGTTCCATGTGCGTGCGCACGAAGCCGATATTGACCCGGTCGATGTAGTTGAGGATGAACATGATCACGAAAAGCGGGAGTACATGCCTCTTCACTTTGCCCACGGCGCGCGCGAGAACCGAATCACCTTCTGGTACCACAGATGCATTGCTTGAATTGTTCACAATTCAAATCTCCCACTGATTATTTTTATGCGGGTTTGAGCGTGACACCGGCGGCTTGTTGAAATCTCTGATGCGCCTCGTGTTGATAGACATCATACAAGTGGATTTTTTGATACGCAATGCAATGGACGCCGTTTTTGTTGTCATGATGAGCGATGAAAAACAGCTTATTAGTTATTTAAATCCATATTTTCCAGGGTTTTTGCCCTGGGTCTAGGTTGATTGGGGAAGTTTTCAAGCCGAGCGGGGAATGGAGCTATCGCTGCAGTTTTCGCTGGTTAAGGTGTGTTGTCATACAAGTATAAGGTATGTTGGCTCAAGGGAGTGCGTCCGCATTTCGCCGGGAATCACGGGTGGGTGTTAAGCTCTCAAGAGCAAAATTCTGTGGACTCAAACCTATGCAAATTGAAAGCGAACCCCCTGTCCGTAGACGATCCGCCAACCTGGCCCAGGGCGTGGTCGAAACACTGACCCAGCGCATTTTGCTCGGACAACTGAAACCGGGCGAAAAGCTGCCCTCGGAATCCACCATCGTTCTCGAGCACGGCGTAAGCCGCACCGTTGTCCGAGAGGCGATCTCCAAGCTGCAAGCTTCGGGTCTGGTCGAAACACGACACGGCATCGGCACGTTTGTGCTGGAGCAACAATCGCAGGCAGGGCTTCGCCTGCATGTGGATACGGTCGCCAGTGTCAGAAGCGTGCTGGAATTGAGGCTGGGCCTGGAGGTGCAGGCTGCTGCGCTGGCAGCTGTTCGTCGAACTGACGACCAGCTCGCTCGCATGCGCCAGGCCTTGACTGATTACCAGGCTTCGCTGGCTAACAACGACAGTTGCGTCGAAGAGGACAAGCGCTTTCACCAGATCATTGCCGAAGCCACCGGCAATACTTTTTTCACGGAAATCATGCAGCACCTGGGCAACGCCATGATTCCTCGTAACCAAGTGAAGGTCGACGAGCGTGGAAGCGCTGACTTTTCGCAGTTGGGGCAGCTGGCGAGTCTGGAGCATGAAGCGATTTTCAACGCGATCAAGCGGCAGGATCCCGACGCAGCCCGGGCTGCGATGGTGCTGCACTTGACCAATAGTCGCGATCGGTTTTCGGGAAACTGAAGGGTTGTCGCGCGAGCCTGTACCGGTCCTGCCTGAGCCGCTGGTACAGGCCTGAAGGCTGAGGTCGCCCAGCAACCTCCAACAGCTTCACGTCGCGACTATGATCTCGGTACTCCCGGCACATCCATGTTTATCTTGCGCCACGCCGCTTCGGAAAAACTGTAAGCCGAAAAGGCGATCAATCCCAACGCCATCACCATCAGAATCACACTTCCAAGGGGCAGATTCTGAAGCGCATCAAGGGCCTCCTTCATGCCGGGTGGATCCGTGGCTTGATAACGGGAGCCGCTGATTGCCAGCAGCAGCGCTATCTCGATGAACACCACTCCTCGGGCGATGAGTCCGAAACGAGCGACTGGGCGTACGTATCGCATCACGTCCTCATCAGCCTCAAAGTACTTCTCGAACGACGCCTTCCATCCCTTGATGATATGGGCAATGCCGACGCCTAGTGGGACGAGCGCTACGAGGTAGACCAACACGTTTGAGTGATCCCAGGACAAGAGATGCGCCAGTAGATCCCTGGTTTCTCCACCGCCGGAATTGCCAGAGCTTCTGACGCCGCTAATGAGCAGGCCCAACGCAAAAAACGCCAGGGTGCCGTTGAGCAAACCTCCCGCGAACAAACCTGCGCGAATTACCCACCCCTTGAGATTCCTGCCGTGATGGTCGACGTCGCGAACTGCTTGTAATACTCGCCACCCGGCGAAGGCGAGTAGACCCGCCACCACCAGCCCAACCAGGACATATCCGAATGGTTGGCTTAGCAACGCCTCAAGGCTTTTGTGACTGTCCTTCGGTTTTGTCGAGTCTTGAGCCGCCAGCAGAGCGAAGATCCCTATGATCAGGTACAGAACGCCTCGAGCGGCATATCCGCCCCGGGCGAGTACGACAAGGGTGTGTTGCGCGGACATTGGATTTATTCCCGAGAGGATATACAGGAACAGACCTGTCGCTTCGGGAGGGGTTCGATAAAAGCACCATGATCGCGGCTTCAGGAGCCAGTTGATCCTGATTGAGCTTTAACGGTAGGGAAGGGGAGTAGATGGATGGACCGTATTTTTACAAACAGCGGCGGCGCCAACAATAAAAAACCCCTGAAGCCATCAGGATTCAGGGGTTTGGAAGTCATGGTGCCCAGAGACGGAATCGAACCGCCGACACGGGGATTTTCAATCCCCTGCTCTACCGACTGAGCTATCTGGGCCGCGGCGCAATTAAACGTTTTTACGCCGGAGGCGTCAAGCACGAAATCAGAAAAACCTAATGAATACTTACGCTTACAACTGACCGTGAATGGGAGCTTTCAGGCCGCAGCCCTCACGCCTGCGCCTTTTGCATCTGCCTGCACGTCATGCAGGGAAATCCGTGACGTCTCCGGCAATGCCAGCCCACCCGCCAATGCCAGCAGGGCAATCGCGATCAAATAGAAAGCCGGCGACAGGTTGCTGCCGGTGGTGCTGATCAGCCAGGTAGCCACCAGCGGCGCAGTGCCGCCGAAAATCGTGTAGGCCATGTTGTAGGTGATTGCCGAGGCGGTGTATCGGGTGCGGGTGGGGAAGGTTTCCGAAAGCAGGGCGGCGGTGACCACGCCACACAACACTGCGCCGACCGCCAGCAGCATCACGCCGGCGACGGACGCTGCGAACGAGCCGGAGCTGGCGAGCAGGAACGCTGGATACACGGCCACGATCAACAGGGCGCACGCGGTCATCACCGTCATTCGCCGCCCGACCCGGTCCGAATACAGCCCGGCCAGCGGGCAGATGGCCGCCGCGAACAGCAGGGCAATCAGTGACACCAGCAAGGCTGTGGCGCGACTCAGGCCGCCCGCGACTTGCAGGTAGGTCGCGAAGTAGGTGGTGAACATGTAGAACGACAGCGCCGTGAGCGACACGAAGGCGCCCAGGCAACAGATGGCCGCACCATGGTTGCGCAACGTTTCCTTGAGTGGGGAATGGGCCACGGCGTGTTCCTCGGTCACCGCCTGGAACGCCGGTGTCTCATCGAGCTTGCAGCGCAAATAAAGACCCACCAGGCCCAGCGGCGCGGCAATCAGGAACGGCAGGCGCCAGCCCCAGCTGCCCATCGCTTCGGCCGATAACGACGCCTCGAGGGCGTAGGCCACCACGGCGGCCGCGGCGAAGGCGGAAAAGGTCGACACCGGGATGAAGCTGCCGTACCAGGCGCGTTTATCGTTCGGTGCATGTTCCATCAGGTAGGCACAGGCGCCAGCATATTCGCCGCCGGCTGAAAAACCCTGGGCGCAACGGATCAGCGACAGAAGAATCGGCGCTGCGACCCCGATCGCTGCGTAAGTGGGCAACAGGCCGATCAGGGTCGTCGCACCGGCCATCAGCAGAATCGTCATCGCCAGGGTGCGCTTGCGGCCGATCCTGTCTCCGAGCATGCCGAAGAAAATCCCGCCAAGGGGCCGAAACGCAAACGCCACGGCAAATACCGCAAAGGTCTTGAGCAGCGCGGCACTGGCATCGCCGCTGGGGAAAAATTGCTGGGCGATGGTGGTGGCCAGAAAGCCGTAGACGGCGAAGTCGAACCACTCGACGAAATTGCCGATGCCGGCGGCCACGATCACCCTTCTCAGGGTTTTCGGGCTGACTTGTTCCGTAGTTGTGCTCGTCATGCTTGACCTCGACAGTTCGTCAGTAAGCTATCGATTATCGAGGCAGGCGCTTAGGCGGCTCACTTCAAAAGTGTCATCCACGTAGTCAGAACCGACTTCGCCTACATCAAACGCTCGAATGTCACTGTTTTGGCTTTAATGGATCCATTAATGTCCATTTGTCCGCAAAAAGCTTGACTTACATCAGGGTTGTCCGCTCAAATGGATCCATAAAAACAAGCCTGTCCCGGAGAACCCTATGTATCCGAAAAACACCTGGTATGTCGCCTGCACCCCCGACGAGATCGCGTCCAAGCCCCTGGGGCGGCAGATCTGCGGTGAGAAAATCGTTTTTTACCGAGGGCAGGAAGGGCGTGTGGCCGCCGTCGAGGATTTTTGCCCACACCGCGGCGCCCCCCTTTCGCTGGGTTATGTTGAAAATGGCAACCTGGTCTGTGGCTACCACGGCCTGGTCATGGGTTGCGATGGCAAGACTGTCGAGATGCCCGGCCAGCGCGTACGGGGTTTTCCGTGCAACAAGACCTACGCTGTTGAAGAGCGTTACGGTTTCATCTGGGTCTGGCCCGGCGAGCAGGACAAGGCTGACCCTGCATTGATTCATCATCTGGAGTGGGCGGTCAGCGATGAGTGGGCCTACGGTGGTGGGCTGTTCCACATCAATTGCGACTATCGACTGATGATCGATAACCTGATGGACCTCACCCACGAAACCTACGTGCACGCCTCGAGCATCGGCCAGAAAGAGATCGATGAAGCGGCGCCGGTCACCACCGTCGAGGGTGACGAGGTGGTCACCGCGCGGCACATGGAAAACATCATGGCGCCCCCGTTCTGGCGCATGGCCCTGCGGGGCAACAACCTGGCCGACGACGTGCCGGTGGACCGCTGGCAGATCTGCCGCTTCAGCCCACCCAGTCACGTATTGATCGAGGTGGGCGTGGCACACGCCGGCAAGGGTGGTTACAACGCCGAGCCGCAACACAAGGCCGCGAGCATCGTGGTCGACTTCATTACCCCGCAAACCGAGACGTCGATCTGGTACTTCTGGGGCATGGCACGCAATTTCAATCCCCACGACGAAGAACTGACCGCGACCATCCGCGAGGGCCAGGGCAAGATCTTCAGCGAAGACCTCGACATGCTCGAACAGCAGCAGAAGAACCTGCTGGCCAACCCCGAGCGCAACCTGCTCAAGCTCAATATCGATGCCGGCGGTGTGCAGTCCAGGCGCGTGCTGGAGCGAATCATCGCCCGTGAGCGCGCGCCGGCTGTCGAGCTGATTGCCACGGCCAACTAGCTCGAGCGCTACGCCAGTCCACTCCCATTGATCCTGTTCCCGGCCACTGCGGTGGCCGGTCTTGAAGGTGCGCCATGATTGAAGTCGTCGTGACATCCCGCAACAACGAAGCGCTGGATATCTGCAGCTACGAACTGGCCTGTGCCCAAGGCGGGCAATTGCCCGGCTTCAGTGCCGGGGCCCATATCGACGTGCACCTGCCCGGCGGGCTGATCCGCCAGTACTCGCTGTGCAATCACCCGCAAGAGCGCCATCGCTACTTGATCGGCGTGCTCAAGGATGTCGCCTCGCGCGGTGGATCCCAAGGCCTGCACGAGCAGATCAACAGCGGCGACCGCCTGTTCATCAGTGAGCCGCGCAACCTGTTCCCGCTGGTGACCGAGGGGCGGCGCAGCCTGTTGTTCGCCGGCGGCATCGGCATCACCCCGATCCTGTGCATGGCCGAGCAACTGGCCCACAGCGGCGCCGATTTCGAGCTGCACTACTGCGCTCGCTCCAGTGAGCGCGCGGCATTTGTCGAGCGACTAAAAGGCGCCGCGTTTGCCGATCGCGTGCACCTGCATTTCGATGAAGAGGCCGGTTCGCGCCTGGACGCCGCCAGCGTCCTGGCCAATCCGCGGCCTGACTTGCACCTGTATGTCTGCGGCCCTTCAGGGTTCATGCAGCATGTACTCGACAGCGCCAAGGCCCAGGGTTGGAGCGATGGCCAGTTGCACCGTGAATACTTCGCCGCGGCGCCGGTGGATACCAGTGCCGATGGGTCGTTCCAGGTCAAGCTGGGCAGCAGCGGGCAGGTGTTCGACATTCCGGCCGACAAGACGGTGGTCCAGGTGCTGGAAAGTCACGGCGTCGAGATTGCGCTTTCCTGTGAGCAGGGCATCTGCGGCACCTGCCTGACCCGTGTGCTGGAAGGGGTGCCGGAGCACCGTGACCTGTTCCTCACCGAAGAAGAGCAAGCGGCCAATGATCAGTTCACGCCTTGTTGTTCGAGGGCGAAGTCCAAGCTGTTGGTGCTGGATCTCTGAACCTGCCGATCACTCGCCGCGGGCGATCACTTTCATCCGGTCGCCGTTGCTGATCGCCCCGAAGACCTCGGCGTAACGCAGTGTCGCATTGGCGTGTTCACGCATGATGGCTTCCGCGCGTGCGCCCTGGCGACTGACCAGCGCGTCGAAGACCGAGTGGTGTTGCATGTGCGCGAAGTTGAAGCGCCGGTATTCGCGCGCCATGTCCTGGCGATCGATCGCCAGCGCCGACACTGAAGCGAAGGGGCGATGGTCGTTGCGCGCCAGGGCTTCGGCAATCGCCGGGTTGGCGCTGCTGTCGACGATCACCTGGTGAAAGCGCATGTTGAGGTCATGGAACGCCTCGAGGTCTTCTTCCGTCACGTAACCCTTGTCGAACAGCGCATCGCCCTGCACCAGGCATTCGCGCAGCGCCGCCTGTGCCTCTTCACTCAAACCGCGTTCAGCGCTCTGCCGCGCCGCCAGCCCCTCCAGCACCCCGCGCACCTCAACAGCACCGGCGATATCGTCGGCACTCACCGAGCGCACCTGATAGCCCCGGCCACCATGGCGCACCAGCAAGCCTTCCTGTTCCAGGGTAAGAAAGGCCATGCGCACCGGCATGCGCGAGACGCCGAAGCGTTCCGCCGTCGGGATCTCCATCAGCCGTTCGCCGGCCGCGAGTTCGCCCGAAGCGATCATTTTGCGCAGTGCGACCAGCACCATTTGACCCGGTTTGCTCATGCAGGCGACTTCCAGAAGTTGGTTCGCCATAGTAACGCAAGGAGGGCAGAGATACAGGGGCGACAAAGCGCCCCTGGCGGGAGGATCAGAGGGACAGCGGGTAGCTGACGATCACGCGGGTCTGATCGAAGTCGCTGTTGAAGCTGCGACGGTTGGTGGCGTTGTTGACCCTCAGGCTGAGGTTCTTCAGCGGACCGCTTTGCAGGGTGTAGCTGACCTCGGTGTCACGTTCCCATTCCTTGCCGTTGCTGCCGGCCTTGGTGGTGGCGTTGTCGCCGTGACCGTAGCGGGTCATCAGCAGCAGGCCAGGGAGGCCGACGGCAACGAAGTTGTAGTCATATCGCGCCTGCCAGGAACGCTCGTCGGCGTTGCTGAAGTTGCCGTTGAACATGTCGTTGCCCAGGGTGCGCCCGCTGCTGCCATACACGGACATCCAGCCAGTATCGCCGCTGACCTTTTGCAGCCCCAGGTACAGGGTGTGGCCACCCAGGTTGGCCGAGAACAGCCCGTAGGCGGTATGGCTCTGTACATTGCCGATCAGGGCGCTGCCGTCATCCTTGTCGATGAAGTAGCCCAGGTTTGCGCCCAGGGTCCAGTCACCGACTTTCTGTTTATGCAACAGGTTCAGATAGCTTTGCTGATAGATGTCTTCGAGCTGCGAGTACCAGGCGCCGATCTGGGTCTGTTGTTCGTTGAAGCGGTATTCGGCGCCTGTATAGTTGAAGGCGTCCGACTTGACGGTGGGCGCAGCCCAGGCCGAGAGGTCTTGCATGTCCGAGGAATTGCGCAGGCTCACCGAGGTGTATTGACCGCCCTGCAGGCTCAGGCCGGGAAGCTCCCGGGACACTAGCATGGCGCCCTGGAAGGTCTGTGGCAGCAGGCGTCCGTCGTCGTAGCGCAGCAGCGGAATATCCGGCATGAGCTCGCCGAGCATCAGCTCGGTGTCGGAAATTCGCATTTTTGCCGCCAGCCCCGCGCGCCCGTAGTCGTCGGCGGCGCGGCCATCGTCGTGCACCGGCAGCAGCTCCGAACCGCTGCGTTGCGGGCCGCTGTCAAGCTTGACGCCGAGCATCGCGATACCGTCAAGGCCAAAGCCGACAACGCCTGGGGTGTAGCCGGAGCTGAACTTGAGAATCGCGCCCTGGGCCCATTCTTCGATCTTGCTCTTGCTGGCGCCGGAATCGTTGAAGTCCCGATTGAAGTAGTAATTTCGCAACGTCAGGCTGGTCTTGGAATCTTCGAAAAAACCATTGCTTTCAGCTTGCGCCGAAGGCATCAGGGCAAGCGCTATTGCACCGCCGAGCAAGGCCCGGGGAGGGAGAGAAAGGTAAGTCATTATTGTTGTTTTCCTGGCGGATGGAGTCAGTAGCGAGGTCAGCCCTCGCTACCGCTTTGCATTGGTTCAGGCCCGGCTAGGTTGGGCAGCAGGTTGCGCAGGGGCGTTGGGCCGCAGTTGCAGCAGCACCGCGGCGGCAATCACGAACACCACGGCAAACACCCCATACAGGTGCAGTGGTTGCCAGCCGCTGTCCAGGAGCAGGCCGGCGACGGTGGGCGACAGGATCGCGCCGATGCGCCCGATACCGATGCCCCAACCGACCCCCGTGGTGCGCACTGAAGCGTCGTAGACAATCGGCGACAGTGCGTACAAGCCCGCCACGCAGCCGTTGGCGAACAGCCCGATCAGCAGGCCCAGGCCGAGTGCCATCGAGACCGATGAAGCGGAGCCGACGAACAGCACCAGCAGGCCCGCGGTAATCAGCATGAACAGCGACAGCACCCGGGTCAGCCGCCAGCGCGAGGCCAGGCCGCCGATCAGCGCGGCGCCGAAGATACCGCCGACGCTCAGCAGCACGCCGCCGCTGATGCCTTGCTGTGCCGATAGCCCAGCCGAGACCAGCAGCTTGGGCGTCCAGCTCATCACGAAGTAGAAGCCGAACATCACCAGGAAGAACAGCAGCCAGATCAGCAGGGTGGTGCGCCGCGAATCCGCCGAGAGCAACTGCGCCAGGCGGCCACGGCCGGAAGTCGGCGCCGATAGGGCCACGGGCAGTTCGCGCAGTGCAGGCTGGCCGAGGCGGGCGGCCAGGCGATTGATGCGTGCCAGGGCATTCACGGGGCGACGAGCGATCAGGAAGTCCAGCGATTCAGGCAAATACAGCAGCACCAAAGGAATCACCGCCAGGGTCACGGCACCCCCGAAGATGAACACCGAACGCCAGCCAAAGTGCGTCAGCAGCCACACCGACAACAGCCCGCCCAGGGTCGCACCCAAGGCATAACCGGTGGATTGCAGGCTCACCGCCAGCCCGCGCCAGCGCTTGTTGGCATATTCGCTGGCAATCACGTTACTGCTGGCCAGGATTCCGCCGATCCCCAGGCCGGTCAACCCGCGCAGCAGCGCCAGTTGCAGCGGCGACTGGCTCAGGGCCGACAACAGCATGCCGGCACCTGAAAGCAGCAGGCACAACAGGATCAACGGCCGGCGACCATAACGATCCGCCCACGGCGCAATGAACAGAGAACCTGCCGCCATGCCAAACAATCCGGCACTCAACAGCAAGCCGATCTGCGCGCCATTCAAGCCCCATTCGGCGGACACCGAGGAGGCCGTGAAGGCCATCACCAGCACGTCGAAGCCATCGATCATGTTCAGGACAATGCAGATACCCACGGCCAGCCACTGGAAGCGCGCCATGGGGCGCTCATCTACCACGCTCTTCAGATCGACACTCATGGCTGCCCCTCGAGAAGAGGCTGGGTAACGGTAAAGCGAGAAAGGCACACGAAGCTGGGTGCAAGCCGAAGCTCGAACCCGATTGAGAAGTCATTCATCCCGACACCCTTGTTATTTTTATGAGCGGGCAGGCGCTGTACCTGACACCGTGCAGCGCCAGTCAATCAATTTATGGATCCATTGGAAAGTAGGATTTTATGAGATTTCACCTCATGTTTGTGTTTTTTACGAATTAATTCCTTAAATATCAAATAGTTAACGATTTATATAAACTGTTCGATTATCGGTCATAAGTCGTTGTTTTCTGTAAGGGATCCACTGTCGGTGATCGTTAATCATGTCGAGCGAGCCAGAATGGCTTGCGCGTGACCCATGACCGGTGCATCGACCATCTGCCCATCCAGCACGAAAACGCCCTCACCTGAACCGGCGGCTTCGATGATGCGTTGCGCCCAGAGCACTTCTTCCGGGCTGGGCCTTAGCGCCTGATGAATGATCGCGACCTGGGTTGGATGGATGCACAGCGCGCCGCCAAAGCCCATGTCCCGCGCATATCCCACCGCGCCGAGCAGCCCGGCGGTGTCCTGAATCGACGCAAAGACCCCGTCCAGCGCGGGCGCGAGTCCGGCGATTCGCGTCGCGAGCAACACGGCGTAGCGAGCATGGCCCAGTATTTCTTCAGCGCCACGACTGCCTGTCGTCAGGTTCAGGTCCAGGCTCAAATCAAGACTGCCGAAGGACAAACGCTCAACGCCTTGGGCATTGGCAATCTCGTTGAGTGCAGCCAGGCCCCTGGCGCTCTCGACGATTGGCCAGACCGGTTTTTGAGTACCGGCCGCCGTGATGACCTGCGCCGCGGTTTCGGCTTTGGGCAACAGGATGCCGATCACGCCGGCGTGGCGCCGACAAAGATCCAGGTCGGCCCCATGTGCCGGGTGATCCGGGGCATTCACACGGACCAGGATCCGTGCATCCGGGGTTTCGCTTAGGAAAGCGTCAAGATTTTCCCTCGCCAGCTCCTTGAGGTTTTCCTGCACGGCATCCTCCAGGTCGACGATGACCCGGTCCGCGCCGCTGGTGAGCGCCTTGGGTATGCGCTCTGGTCGAGTGGCCGGTACGAACAGGGCGGAGCGAACAATTGATTGGCTCATGACGTTGCTCCATTGCTGAATTCAATCTCGCCGATCTGTGCGGTGCCGTCCTGATTGCCAGCCCAGACCTGTGCCTTGCCGTTTTCGATCACGCGGCCGCCCACTTCGAAAGGTTGAGGCGAAATCAGCGGTCGCACGCCACGGAAGTTGAATCGCTCAAGGCGCGCAGTCGGATGTGCTTTGGTGAAGGCACGCAGGTTCAACGTGGCGATCAAGGGACCATGCACCACCAGCCCCGGATAACCTTCGGTCTCGGTCACGTACGGCCAGTCATAGTGAATCCGATGACCATTGAAGGTGACGGCGGAGTAGCGGAACAGCAGGGTCGGGGAGGGCTCGATCGATTCTTGCCACTGGCTTTCAGGCAGCGGTTCGGTGCCGCCCAGCTTGGGCGGGACAGGTTCACGATAAACGATGTCCTGATCATCCTGCAGGGCGCGTTTGCCGTCCTGGAAAAACTCATGGCGTACCGTGACGAACAGCAGGGAACCCGTGCGACCGTGCTTCTCCTCGACGTTGAGAATGGTCGATACACAGGTCACTTCAGCCTCCACCTTGAGCGGCTGGTAAAACTCGATGCGGCTGCCCGCCCACATGCGATTGCGGTTGTGGGCCGGCGGCAAAAAACCGCCGAGCGCTGGATGGCCATCGGGTCCCAGTTCGCTGGCGCCCACCGGCTCCTGAAAAAATGCCCAATGCCAAAGGGGTGGCAGCGGTTCACCGGGTTGTGGTGCCGGCTCGCCCAAGGTCGCGGCGATGCGCCTGACCAGCGTGAAACTGATCCGGTCCTGGCTTTCCTGGCGTCGTCCGATCCAGGCGGAAAAATCGTGGCTGCTGCTCATGTTGTTTGCTCCCATCGGTCGATGATCAGGTCGTTGCAGTCAGATGGCCCCGGCGGCTCGCATTTCTCCAATGCGATCGGCCCCCAGCCCCAACTCCCTGAGCAGCTGTTCGGTGTGTTGGCCAAGGCCCGGCACGGCATCCATACGTGGCTCGAAAGCGCTGTTGCTGCCAGGGGGGATCAGGCTTGGAATGGGGCCGGCAGAGGTGTCGACTGCGCGCCAACGGTCACGGGCCTGGAGTTGTGGGTGGTCCCAGACGCCTTGCATGTCGTTCACTCGGGCGTTGGCGATCTGCGCCTGGTCCAGGCGATCGATCACCGCGTCGAAGTCAAGCGTGGAGAACGCTTCAATGATCAGTTCCCGGAGCGCGCTGCGGTTCTCGACACGTTTGAAGTTGGCCGAAAAACGAGGGTCCTTGACTAGCTCAGGCGTGAGCAGCACCTTTTCGCAAAACAGCTGCCATTCACGCTCGTTCTGCAAACCCAGCATCACGGTGGTGCCGTCACCGATCGGGAAGGGGCCGTAGGGATAAATGGTCGCGTGCGCAGCGCCAGCACGAGGGGGCGCAGGCGCTCTGTCGTAGGCGTAGTACATCGGGTAGTTCATCCACTCCACCAGGCTTTCCAGCATCGACACATCGAGGTGGCTGCCTTCACCGGTGCGATCACGTAACAACAGCGCTGACAGGATGCCGGTGTAGGCGTACATGCCGGCGGCGATATCGGCAATCGAACAACCCGCCTTGGCCATTTCTTCCTCGCCCTGTCCGCCGGTGACTGACAGAAACCCGCCTTCACTCTGGATCAGCAGATCGTAGGCTTTCTTCTTCTCATAGGGGCCACCGACGCCATAGCCTGAGATGTCGCAAACAATCAGGCGCGCAAATCGCTGATGCAATACCTCGAACGACAGGCCCATTCGAGCAGCGGCACCGGGCGCGAGGTTCTGCACCAGGACATCGGCGGTGGCCAGCAAACTGTCCAGTACCTCGGTGGCGCACGCTTGCTTCAGGTCGAGGGTCAGGCTTTCTTTCGATCGATTGGTCCAGACAAAGTGCGAGGCCAGACCGTTGACGCGTTGGTCGTAGCCTCGGGCGAAATCCCCTGTACCCGGGCGTTCGACCTTGATCACCCGCGCGCCGAGGTCGGCCAGCTGGCGGGTACAGAAGGGCGCTGCAATGGCGTGCTCGAGGCTGACGACGGTCAAGCCATCGAGCGGACGTAGACCTTTGGGCTGGCTCATGAGGTTATCTCTCTTGTTATCAGAAAGAGCGCGGCAGCTCGAGCAGGTGTTCGGCCACATAGGACAGGATCAGGTTGGTCGAGATGGGCGCGACCTGATACAGGCGGGTTTCGCGGAATTTGCGCTCGACGTCGTATTCGCAGGCAAAACCGAATCCGCCGTGGGTCTGCAAGCAGGCGTTAGCCGCTTCCCAGGACGCTTTCGCCGCCAGGTACTTGGCCATGTTGGCACTGGCTCCGGCATTGATGCCGCTGTCGTATTCCTCGCAGGCACGCCAGCGCATCAGGTCAGCCGCTTCGATTTCGATGTGGGCTTCGGCGATGGGGAACTGCACGCCCTGGTTCTGCCCGATCGGGCGACCGAACACGACGCGGTCGCGGGCATAGGCACTGGCCTTTTCGATGAACCAGCGCCCGTCGCCAATGCACTCGGCGGCGATCAGCGTGCGTTCGGCATTCAGGCCGTCGAGGATGTAGCGAAAGCCCTTGCCTTCCTCGCCAATCAGGCTGTCAGCCGGGATCTCCAGGTTGTCGAAGAACAACTCGTTGGTCTCGTGGTTGACCATGTTGGCGATCGGCTGCACGGTCATGCCGTTACCGATGGCCTCGCGCAGGTCGACGAGGAAGATCGACATGCCCTCGGACTTCTTCTTCACCTCGGCCAGCGGCGTGGTGCGTGCCAGCAGGATCATCAGGTCGGAATGCTGGACGCGCGAGATCCACACCTTCTGCCCGTTGATTACGTATTTGTCGCCGCGCTTGATCGCGGTGGTCTTGATCTTGGTGGTGTTGGTGCCGGTGGTGGGTTCGGTCACCCCCATCGATTGCAGGCGCAATTCACCGTTGGCAAGCTTAGGCAGGTAATAGCTTTTCTGCGCCTCGCTGCCGTGACGCAGCAGGGTGAACATGTTGTACATCTGGCCGTGAACGGTGCCGGAGTTACCGCCGCAGCGGTTCACTTCTTCGAGGATCACCGAGGCCTCGGCCAGGCCCAGGCCGGAGCCGCCGTATTCGACAGGAATCATCGCTGCCAGCCAGCCGGCGTCGGTCAGTGCCTTGACGAAGGTTTCCGGAAAGCCTTTTTCTTCGTCGACCTTGCGCCAATAGGCGGCATCGAATTCGGCGCACAGGGCGCGTACGCCCTCGCGGATGGCATTGAGTTCTTCAGAGTTGCGGTCAGTCATTATTATTCTCCTCAACGCGCCACGCACGGCAGCTGCCCTGCGTGACCAGGTACGGGCAAAGGGTCAGATCGGATTGAAACCCAGCGCGGCACGAAAGCGATTCTTGACGTAGTGACCATCACGCGGTGGCAGCGCCCGTGGCGGGTTTTCGGCCTTGATCTTGATCGTCGCGAGCTTGACGCCGTCGCGGGTTGCGAAGCGCTCGCGCAGGTCGTGTACGCCTTGCATGTCGCGGATTTCATCGGTCCAGCTGAAGCCGCAAGTTTTCGCGACCTGGTCCAGGGAGATGCCGAAACCGGCGTGGCTGACCTGCATGCCGGTCTCGCCAAAGTGGCCGTTATCCAGTACCGCAATGGTCAGGTTGGCGGGTTTTTGCAGCGCGACGGTGGCCAGGGCGCCGAAGCCCATGAGCAACTCACCGTCACCGGTGACCACTACGACTGACTTGTCCGGCTGTGCGTTGGCCAGGCCCAGGCCCACCGTGATGGCGCTGCCCATGGCGGCCCAGAGGTAATAATTCAGGTCATTGTCACCAGCGGCCATGACGTCATAGGACGCTGAACCCAGGCCGGTCACGACCAGCACGTCCTTGCGGTCGGCCAGCAAGGCCTTGACCACTTCGCGGCGGCACAGGCTGTGGTTTGCGCTTACTTGACCCATTTCTTTTCTCCAATCAGGCGCTGGCCGAGCAGCAGGGCAGTGGCGGAGTCGCCGTTGAAGGCCATGGTCGCGGCACCGTGCAGAAGGGGGGCGACATCGGCAGGGACGTCCGCGCGCCAGGTCATGACTTTCATCAGGTTCAGGGAGGCTTCGGTGGCCTGGCCCATGGGGTTCTGCCAGGCATTGAATTCGGCCCAGTCGCCGCGCATGGTGACGACCATCAGCAGCGGGAAGCCGGCGCAGACTTGCAGGGCCAGGGTGTTGATGCAGTTGCCGACACCGCTGGACTGCATCAGCAGTGCGCCGCGTTCCCCGCCCAGCCAGGCGCCGGCGAGGTAGCCGATGCCTTCTTCTTCGGTGGTGAGGACCACGGCCTTGATGTCCGGATCGGCATAGGACATACGGATGGCCGCCGAGTGACCCGCATCCGGTACGAAGACCACGTGTTTGACGTCGTGGGCCTTGAGCACGCGAAACACGTCCTCCTGCCAATCCTGTCCCACGGTTTGTTCAGCTTCTGTTGACATGCCCATCTCCCAAGCCGTGCTGCCTTTGTGTTTTCACACATTCTGGGAGTGCTGAAGGAGAAGAACGACTACCGTTTTTGTCTTTGAGATATGCCTGTTTGGTATAGCCTGGCTGACCCTCTGATCAACGCTGCCCCTGTAGGAGCGAGCTTGCTCGCGAAGAACCTGAGAGCGCCGCGTTCATCTAGAAAACACGCGTTATCGTTAACGTCCTTCGCGAGCAAGCTCGCTCCTACAGTAGGGCGCTGCGCCGATTTAATGGTAAATAACCGATGATGCAAAAAGGGCCCATGGATCATCATGGGCCCTGCTAACAAACCAGCGTAATCGTCAGTACTTCAGATCCCGGCAGGCTGCGACTTGATGTAGCCCCTCATTCCCGTGCGTTCTTCGATCTCCCCCGAGCCGCTGATGTACCCAAAGCGGGACAGGTTGGGCATCAGCATCGCGGCAATGAACGTGATGGTGACGACGGCCGCGACGTAGAAGAAGAAATACTCCTCGATACCCTGCGAGCGAAGCGACAGGGCCACGTATTCGGCGGTGCCACCGAACGCCGCATTGCCGACGGCATAAGGAAACCCCACGCCCAATGCGCGTACCGCGGGCGGGAACAGTTCAGCCTTGACGATCCCGGCAATCGGGGTGTACAGCGACGCGATAGCCAGGCCGCCGAATACCAGGAGGAACGCAGTAAAGGGACTGCTGACCGATTGCAGCGAATACAGCAGCGGGATCACCAGCAGCATGGCCAACCCGGAAAACAGCAGCATGTGCACCTTGATCCCGATGCGGTCGGCGAGCAGGCCAAAGAGGGGCTGGCAGAACATGAAGCCGACCAGGGCGGCCGTCATGATGAAGCTCACCGTTTCCGGACTGAACCCCGCAGAGATCACGAGGAACTTCTGCATGTAGGTGGTGAACGTATAGAAGTAAAGCGAGCCGCCAATGGTAAACGCTACCACCAGTGCCACCGCGTGCTTGTGTTTGAACAGGCCGCGCAGCGAGCCGGCATCCTTGCGGTTCATGTCTTTTTTGGTGGCGGTTTCGTGCATCGCGCGGCGCAAATACACCACGACGATAGAGCTCAGGGCACCGATGAAGAACGGAATTCTCCAGCCCCATTCGCGCAACTCCTCGCCACTGAGCGTTTGTTGAAGAATGACCACGGTCATCAGGGCCAGCAGCTGGCCGGCGATGATGGTGAAGTACTGGAACGACCCATAGAAACAGCGCCGACCCGGCGTCGCGATTTCACTGATGTAGGTGGCGCCGGTGCCGTACTCGGCGCCTACGGACAGGCCCTGGATCAGTCTGGCGACCACGAGCATGACCGGCGCAGCCACTCCGATGGTTTCATAGGTGGGCATGACGGCAATCAGCAGGGAGCCGGCGCACATCATGAACACCGAGATGATCATCGATACCTTGCGGCCGCGAGTGTCGGCAATCCAGCCAAAGATCCAGCCGCCCAACGGACGCATGAAAAAGCCCACGGCGAAAACGCCGGCGGTTGCCAGCAGCTGGCTGGTGGTATCGCCCTTGGGAAAAAACGAAGCCGCAAAGTAGATGGCGGTATAGGCGTAGATGAAAAAGTCGTACCACTCCACCAGATTGCCCGAGCAGGCACCCATGATGGCTCTCACGCGGTTCGGACTTTTTACCTGATCAGGTCTTTCAGTGTGGTGTGTTGAATCGCTGGTTGATGCCATGGCGCAAGCCCTCGAATCTTATTCTTGTAGGCAGTCGAGCGCTTTTGGCGTCGACGTTGATTGCACGCTACCCCAGACCGACCAGGGTAATAAGCCGCCGGCCAGGCCTAACTGATATACCGAAATTTTATAGCTTGTCCTGCAGCCCCGGCGGGCTTGGGCATACAGGCACTCGCAGGTCACCACGCGCCATGCGACGCGGTTCCTGTGGCATTCCAAGGGCCGCTAATGCGTTTACACTGATCGAACATTCGACGCACTTCGCGCCGAGCCCGACCCTGACTGGCCTGTTAATGGATGTCGTTCAACTCAAGACCCTGATTCACGTCGCCGAGCTTGGCAGTCTCAGCAAGGCGTCCGACCGACTTCACATTGCGCAACCGGCACTGAGCAGGCAAATTCGCCTGTTGGAAAAAGAACTCGGCACCTACCTTTTTGATCGGCATGGTCGCGGCATGGAAATCACCGATGCCGGCCGTGAAGTCTTGGCGCATGCCACCCGAATCATGGAAGAAATGGAGTCCATTCGAAGTTCTGTTGCGGGCGGGAAAGCTTCTTTTCGGGGAACGGTGGTCATCGGTACGACGCCGACGGTAGCGGAAATTGTCACGGTGCCTCTGGTGCGCAAGATCAAGGAGGCGCATCCGGATCTCGCCATCAGGTTCTCCTCCGCCTTCAGCGGTTACCTGCTCGATTGGGTACAGCGTGGCGAATTGGAGCTGGCGATTTCCTACGATCCGCAACCCTTGCATACGCTGCGCATCGTGCCGGTGATGATGGAGAACCTGCTGCTGGTCGGCCCCGCCAGCGCCAACTTGCGCCTTGATACACCGGTGTCGTTCGAGTCTTTGGCCGAGCAGCCCTTGGTGTTGCCCAGCGCTCGCCACAGTCTGCGGGTGATTCTGGATAATTGTGCGCGTGAAGTCGGGATCAAGCTCAAGACCAGCGTTGAAGCCGATTCATTCGGCGCGATGATCGATCTGGTTCGCAATGGCTTCGGCTTGACTGCTTTGCCCCTGGCATCGATTTACGCGCAAATCGAAGCGGGCGTACTCAGTGCCGCGCCTTTGGTCGACCCCATTCCCATGCGCAAATTGGTCCAGGTCTTTGCCGCGGACAGGCGAGTCAGCCCGGCGGCAAAATTTGTTGGCGATGCGTTCATCGAGATTGCCGACGACCTGGTCAGCCGTGAAATCTGGGCAGGGCACATGCTCTGAACAACCTGCAATCGAATCCGTCGGACATTGTCTTGAGCACTCAAACGCCATTACCTGGCAAGTTCGGCATCTTCCTGTTGGGGATGCTGCAAATCCTGGTCTGGGGAGGTTCATTCTTCCTGATGGCCGTCATGGCCGATCCAATCATTGAAGAAACAGGCTGGGCAAGCCAGTGGGTCTATGGCGCGTTGTCCCTGAGCATTCTTGTTTCTGCGCTGCTGGCGCCGTTGATCAGTCGACTGATCGCCCGCCATGGTGGGCGTCCAGTGCTTGCCAGCAGTGGCCTGGGCGTCGCCCTCGGATTGTTCCTGATGGCCAGCGCCACTTCGTTGCCGCTGTTTTTACTGGCTTGGTCAGTCATCGGAATCGGCATGGCGCTTGGTTTGTATGAAGCGCTGTTCGCCTGTCTGGGTTCACTGTACGGGGAGCGCGCAGGCGGTGCGATTACAGGTATCACGTTGATTTCAGGGTTTGCGACAACGCTTTCCTGGCCGGCGGTTGCGCTGGTCATCGAGTCAGTGAGTTGGCGCTCGACGTGCCTGGCTTACGGCGCAGTGTTAGTACTCACGGTGGCTCCACTGTACCTGTGGGTGCTACCGAGAGGCTCGGTTTCAATCACAAGAAACAGCGCGTTGCACGATGGCAACCTCTCGATCGATCGACGGATCTACTGGCTCCTGACGATGGTGTTTGCGTTGGGTGCCGTGATCATGACGGCAATTTCCGTGCAGCTTGTGTCCTTGCTTCAAGGCCAGGGATATTCATTGGCCGCTGCCATCGGTTTCAGCGCTTTGCTGGGCCCGAGCCAGGTAGGCTCGCGGGTCCTGCAAGTATTTTCGCGCAAGCGTCACCCCATCTGGACGACCTTGATCTCTGTGGTGCTGGTGGCAGTCGGCCTGTCGGTCGTGACCCTGGCACCGGCCATGACGGCGCTCGGCCTGGTGCTCTATGGTGCCGGCAATGGTTTGCGAGCGATCGTCCGGGGGCTGCTGCCACTGACCCTGATGTCGCCAGCGCAGTATGTGTTGCTGATGGGGCGGATGGCTCGACCTTCACTCATCGGACAAGCACTCACCCCCCTTGCCGGTGGTTACCTTGTGCAAGCGTGGGGGGCGGGCGGTGTGCTGGCTGGACTCAGTTCGCTGGCTGTGTTGAATGTGGCACTGGTGTCGTGCCTGTTGCATCGGGTTCGAAAACAATGACAGTTCACCCGCGTGCTTTCTTCAGCCCTTTCAAACGTACTTTCGCCCTTTGCACGGCGGCCATTTTTTCCGGCCTCTTCATGCGTTTCCACTGCCTGATGTCTTCCTTGCTGCGTCCGCAGCTCACACACAGATCGCCGCTCAACTGACAAACCGATATGCATGGGTTTTCGATTTCCTTGGCCATCGTCAATAACCCCTGGACACGCCGAGTTGAGCAAGGCGCTTCTGCCAATCGCCGCAATGGCTGCGTTGGCACTCCTCCTCAGAGTCGAATCGAACAGTGTGATCTGAAGGCTTGAGATCAATGTCTGCCTCCTTCAGTGCGATAGCCGTCAGCTCTAGAATCCGCACTTTCGAGTCAGCCTGGGCAAGTTTCTTGTCGGCCAGCGTTTCGAACACCCAGGTCACTTTCAGCGTTTGGGCAAGCGCGTTCAAGTCAGCCGTATGGGTGAGCCAGGTAAAACCTTTGATTTCAGATTTTGCCGTTTCGCAGGCGTCGGTCAGTGTCGCTATCAAACGGCGCTCGATCCGTGCAAGTTCACGTTTGCCCAGGGGCATGGCGGGCTCCTTTGGAGATAAAAACGGGGGGCGCTTTCGAAAATCAGGCAGATCGAAACTCGACCGTCAGGTGGCTGACTTCGTGAACGGTTTTAAGTCGTTCACGAATGCTTTCGGCATTCGCCGAAGCTTGGCCAATGACGCTGACGATAGCTGCATGTGCTTCTGGTCCAACTCGCCAGACGTGCAGGTCGGTAATGGTTGCATCGCCAAGCCTCTCAACCAGTTCGCGGATCTCCTCTGCAACGTGCTCATCGGTTTGATCCAGCAGAACGCTTGCGGTGATGCCCATCAAGCTCCATGCCCAGCGCGCGATGACAATGGCACCCACGATGCCCATGACAGGATCCAGCCATACCCATCCGAGGTACCGGCCAGCGAGCAATGCCGCAATCGCCAGGACGGAGGTCAGCGCATCCGCCAAGACGTGGAAGTAGGCTGATTTCAGGTTGTTATCGTTGCCGTGATGTCCGTGGCCATGATGGTCGCGATCGCGATCGTGGTCATGACTGTGACCGTGGCCAAGCAGCAGTGCACTCACGATGTTGACGATCAAACCGACAATCGCAATGAGCGTCGCGGTGCCGAACTGAACCTCGGTCGGCTGCAAGAGACGCATGACTGACTCTACGCCGATTACCAGGGACACCACGCCGAGAATGAGCGCCGATGCGAACCCGCCCAGGTCCCCGACCTTTCCGGTACCAAAGCTGTAACGCTTGCTCGAGGCGTGGCGCTTTGCGTATCCATAAGCCGCCGCCGCGATCCCCAATGCACCGGCATGGGTCGCCATATGGAAGCCATCGGCAAGTAACGCCATCGAGCCTGTGATGTATCCGGCGGTGATTTCACCCACCATCATCACCAGGGTAAGCGCTACGACCCAGAGGGTGCGTTTGGCATTCTCATCGTGCGAGGCACCAAGAAATACGTGGTCGTGTACGTGATTGATCCGGGAGCTGCTCATGACCCTGTACCTACGGGATTCATTTGGAATAGCGGCGAATGGCTTCAAGCAGCTCTTCGACACCCTTGTTGCGTTCCTCTTCGCTGAGCGCGGGGTTTGCGACATGCTCCCGGGCGTGATCCTCAATGATTTCTTCCATCAATCCGTTGATAGCGCCACGTGTGGCAGCGACCAGATGCAATGTTTTAGCGCAGTCCAGATCCGACTCCAACGCACGCTCAACGGCCTGGATTTGTCCAGCGATGCGTTTAACGCGTTTGAGAAGATCGTCTTTGTTGGAAGCAATATGACCCACGGGATACCCCCTTACTTATGCGGAGTAAAGTATAGGTATACCCCCTATACCTATACAAGCTCTGTTTGAGGGTGCGCTCGCGCCAGGTTCTCTTGATTGCCTACTCAAGTAGCGACAGCGTCTTGAGCAGTTCCTGAAGGCCCTCAGGTACCAGAGGGGAGGCGGGACTGAAATCCGTGCTGTCGCACCATCTGGCGATGAACGATGCCCCGTCGCTTTCGTGGCCTGTCAGTTCCTTTGCTTCGTAGACGAGTTCGTCATCGAATCTGGCGTCATAGACCTGAACGATTTCGTGCCCCGGCTTACCGGCATAGGTGAAGAGGCTTTCCAGAGTGCCCAGCAGACGAACATCATGAACCGACAAGCCCAGCTCCTCCTGCACTTCCCTGACAATGGCATCAGCACTTCTTTCACCAAACTCGATACCGCCACCGATGGGGCGGTAGAGGGTTCGTTGGTTTTCGTTGTCGTGGAACTGGTTGACCAGGATCTTGCCGCGATGATGAAAGATACAGAGGGCGAGGGGACGGATGCGATGTTCGGACAACGGTGGAACTCCTTTGTGGTGTTGGGCAAGTCCGTTTTGAAGTGGCGGTGATCGATGTAGGGAACCCGCGCATCAATCATGGTATACAACCGGCCCCGGCAGAGCACGACAACGTAGTGCTGCCTGAGGTGTTCTAAAACGACAAGGAGTCCCTTCATGAAGATGAACGCATTGGTTCCAGAGATGATTGTCTCTGACGTGCAACGAAGCCTGGCATTTTACTGCCAGGTGCTTGGCTTCCAGGTTGAATACGAAAGGCCTGAACACAAGTTCGCTTTCCTGTCTTTCCAGGGCAGTCAATTGATGCTGGAAGAGGACGACTTGCAGGCGTCGTCGCCATGGCGGGTTGGCCCTCTGGAACCACCCTATGGCCGAGGCATGAACCTTTCGATCCGTTGCGCGGATGCCAACGCCTTGGCCAAGGCCATCGAAGACGCCGGCATTGCATTGCGCAAGCCCATCGAAGAGTGCTGGTACCGCGATAACGAGCGCGAGCATGGAGAGTTGAATTTCCTGGTGCTCGATCCGGATGGCTATCTGTTGCGATTCAATCAAAGCCTGGGGTTCAAGGCTGTCGAACGCTGATCCCTTGACCAAACGCAGCCCCCTGAGTAGGAGCGAGCTTGCTCGCGATGGCGCCATGGACAATGCATAAATCCAGCAAACACGCGTTATCGTTGACGTCCATCGCGAGCAGGCTCGCTCCCACAGTTGATCTCGAATGTTCTGAAAACCTGTGCTCACCTTCGATCTAATGTAGGAGCGAGCCTGCTCGCGGCATCGACTCAATTTTGCGACTTGTCCCAAATCTTTCTTGGGTTTTTCCGACTTTATTCCGCTTTTTAAGCTTGCTGAAACGTTTCATCAAGTTTATAAAAATGGCACAACTCCAAGAAAGGCTGCTGCCATGACCCCGCTCAAACTCTTTGTTGCCCTCAGCGCACTGTCCGCTGCCTCCCACGCCATGGCCTGGGATTACGTTCTGCTCGACACCGACAAAGCCGCCCAGAACTGGCAGATCACCAGCCAGCAACTCGGCATAAAAACCGACAAACCCTTCAGCGTTACCCTGCGCACCTTGCACGGCGGTCGGCAAGAGGGCGTCAGCATCGTCGACATCGATAACGGCACGATGAAACTCTCGGTAGTGCCGACTCGCGCAATGAACGTCTTGCAGGCCTCGGTCGGCAATGTGCGCATGGGCTGGGATTCGCCGGTCAAGGAAGTGGTCAATCCGTCCTTCATCGAACTCAATGGCCGCGGTGGTCTGGGCTGGTTGGAAGGTTTCAATGAGCTGGTCACCCGCTGCGGATACGAATGGGTCGGCCACCCAGGCGTCGACAACGGCGAACTGCTGACCCTGCACGGTCGGGCCGCCAACATTCCTGCGAACCAGGTCACCCTGCACATCGATGAAAAACCACCGTACGCCATCACCCTGCGCGGCGAACTGAAAGAGCAGGCGTTCAAGAAGGTCGACTTCTCCGTCGCGACCGAACTGGTCACTGAACCCGGCAGCGTAGTGTTCGCCCTCAACGATACCCTGACCAACAACGGCGACTATCCGAAGGAATACCAGGCGCTGTATCACAGTAACTTCAGCACCCCGTTCCTGGAGCAGGGCGCTCGTTTCGCCGCGCCGGTGAAACAGGTGTCACCGTTCAACGACAAGGCCAAGGGCGATCTGCCCGACTGGCAAACCTACCGCGCACCGACCAAGGACTACGACGAAACGGTTTACAACGTGGTGCCGTATGCCGATGCCAAGGGCGATACGTTGACCGTGTTGCATAACAAGGCCGGCAGCCTGGGCGTTTCGGTCGGCTTCAATACTCTGACACTGCCCGTTTTTTCCCTGTGGAAAAACACCGATACCCAAGGCCAGGGCTATGTCACGGGGCTGGAGCCGGGGACAAGTTTTTCCTACAACCGCCGTTATCAGCGGCCACTGAACCTGGTACCGACAATTGGGCCGAAGGAACACAAGCAGTTCCGCATCAGCTACAGCTTGTTGGCGGATAAGGCGGCTGTGGATAAGGCCTTGAAGCAGGTGAGCGAGATTCAGGGTGGGCGGGAGACTGAGGTGCGGCAGACGCCGTTGGTTGATCTGACCAAGGGGTAAGCATTGTCGGCCGACATTGCAGCGCCTCGGCCAAATTTTCGCGTCTGATCCCGTCGGCTTGTTCAAGGTCCGCCAGTGTACTCGCGACCTTGAGCAGTCGGGGCATTCTCACACCACAGCTTCGGCGTCAGCCTTGATAACTGATTTGCGATACGTCAGCAAAACGATGCCAGTGACCACAATCACCCCACCCAGGATCTGCCCCGCATTGAGCATTTGATCCAGCACAATCCAGCCCATCAGCAACGTCGCCAACGGCTCGATGTTCATGACCGGCGCATTGCGCGGCATGTCCAGCCGAGGCACCGAAATGAACAGCACGATAAATCCGGTGCCGTACAGCACGACCAATGCGGCCAGGGCCAGCCATCCGGTCGAGGTTGCGGGCAGGCTTAGTCCGCCTGGCACGGCGCCAGTCAGTCCCGCCAGATTGACGCTGCTGAAGACGATGAAAATGGTCAACAGACTGCGCACCGAACCACGTACCTTAGACAACTTGTGGTCGGTGATCCACAGCGCGCAGGCGAACACGCTGGCGGCACAGAACGCGAGCGCGACGCCCAGCAGCCATTGCGGGCCGACGCTGGTCGTGGTCGAAAGGCGCCCGGGGACATCCAGCACAAGCATCAGCCCCACCAGAATCAACCCCATCAACGAAGCGGTGCGTGCGGTCGGTCTCGGGCCACCCATCGCCCAAGTGAGCAACGCCAGCAGTATAGGGAACACGTTGGCCACCAGCAGCGCCAGCGCTACCGGGACTCGTGCGACGGCGGAGTACAGACACAGGCTCTGCGCCGTGATCAGAAGGCCCAACAGCAATTGCCAGCGCCATGCACCCGCCGGAAGACGCAGACTTTGTCTTTGCCACAGCACCAGGCTTGCCAGCACCAGCAAGGTCCCGCCAGATCGCATCAAAATCGCCAGCAACACACCCGCGCCATCATCAAAAGCGACTCGCGCCGCCACATGGTTACCGGCGAACGCACAGCCCATGCACAAAAGAATGATTACGGCGAGATGGCGGGGGAAGGGCGGTACGGTTTGCGCGAAGATAGGGCGGGGCATGGCAGATCTCGAAGGGTGATAGGCCAACTCGGGTATGGCGTGGGGGGCTTTTAGTGTGTTGTCGTACAACCTTGTCGATTTGTACCGTGTTCGGGTAGGTTCGGCAAGAGCGATTGGAAGGGCAATAGGCTTTGTTGCCAGGCTTCAAGGCAGTTTGTTCGGCGCCATAATTAAAGGGTGGAGATCGTATGACCTTATTTCGCAGGGCGTGAAGCTGCCGGTCAGCAGCGGTTGCCGCGAAGTCTGCTACGCGTGGCCACCTTGGTCGGTCCTGACCGTAACTAGCCCTTTGGACGTGACGCTCAAGGAAAACTGAAGATGATTGCGGAGCAAAAAATTCACTGACGTACGGTATTGAATTAAATAATCCATTGATTTACTCTCGATCCCACGTTGTACGAGATCAACCGCTGTTAGCACCTAAAAAAACAAACAATCGGGAGCAAACATGAAAGCGAAAGTGATGTTGGGATTGTTCATGACCGCCGCAGTTTCACTGCCAGCCTGGGCTGCGGACTGGACCGTAGGTGCTAACGTTGGCAACGTGCCCTGGGAGTTTCAGGATTCCAAAGGTGAGTTCGTCGGCTTCGAAGTCGATGTTGTAAAAGAAGTGGCCAAACGCGCCGGAAAAAGCGTCGAGTTCGTCAATATTCCCTTCAACGGCCTGTTCAGTGCCGTGCAATCCAAACGTGTTGAAATCGCTATCTCTTCAATCACTATTACCCCGAAACGTTTGGAGTCGGTAGCCTTTGCGCAGCCTTACTTCGACAGCGACCAGTCGCTCACCGCACTGACCACTTCCAAGGTCAAAAGCCTGGCTGACATGAACGACAAGGTGGTGGGTGTCGACACTGGCTCGACAGGTGACATGTGGATCGGCCAACACAAGGACGAGTACAAGTTCGCCGATGTCTCGCGCTATGAAGGGCTATCGCCGGCCATGCTCGATCTGGCTTCCGGACGAATCGATGGCTACCTCAGCGACATTCCTGCGGTGCTCTACTACATCAAGGACAAACCGCAATATTCCATCGTGGCGCGTATTCCCACGGGTGAACGCTACTCGCTGATGCACGCCAAAGGTTGGGCGATGAGCGATCAGGTCAACGACATCATCAGCAAGATGAAAGAAGACGGCACCTTGGGGAAAATCCACAAACAGTGGTTCGGCGCCGACGCCGATCAAGACTCGAGCACCATGAAAGTGACCGCCGTCCTCAAGTAAGCCCTGCTGATGATGCATGTAAGTGGCGACGCCGGTTCGCCACTTGTATTGACCGAGGTATCCCATGGATCTTTTGCAGACATTCTTCAACTGGAACGTGCTTGTCGATTCGCTTCCGCTGATGATGCGCGGTTTGGGCGTGACCATTTTGCTTGGGGTAGTGAGCATTGCCCTGGGCCTGGTGGGCGGGCTATTGCTGGCATTGCTGCGGTTGTACTCCTACGCACCTGTTCGAGCACTTGCGCGTATCTACATCGATATCATGCGCTCTATTCCACTGTTGGTTTTACTGGTACTGATCTATTACGCGCTGCCTTTTGTCGGCATTCGCCTGTCGTCTTTTGCGGCCGCTGCCAGTGCGCTCTCGCTTGTCTCCTGCGCCTACAGTGCGGAGATTTTTCGGTCAGGCATCGAGGCCATTCCCCGTGGCCAGTTCGAAGCATCGGCTTCTCAAGGCATGAGTTTCTTCAACACCATGCGCGACGTGGTTTTGCCGCAAGCTATCCGCATCGTGATGCCGCCCATGACCAGCAATTGCATCAACGTGATGAAAGACACGGCGCTCGCCTCAGTCGTGGCGATGCCTGACTTGCTGAAGCAGGCAACCCAGGCGCAGGCACTGGCAGCTAACCCGACACCGCTGGTGGGGGCAGCCTTGCTTTACCTCTTGCTGCTGTTGCCGCTGGTGCAGATGGTCAGCTGGGTTGAGCGTCGTAATGCCTCTGGAGGAAAAACCGCATGAGCACGTTGATCGACATTGAAAAGCTCGACAAGTATTACGGCAACTTCAAAGCGTTAAGCGATATCAATCTGCAGGTTGAAGAAGGTGAAGTGGTGGTTATCCTTGGTCCGTCCGGCTCGGGAAAATCGACCTTGATCCGTTGCATCAATCTGCTTGAAGACTACCAGCAAGGCCACATTCGCGTGGCGGGTGAACGGGTTGAAAACGGCCCGCGACTGGCTGCCATCCGCAGTGAAGTAGGCATGGTCTTTCAAAGTTTCAACCTCTATCCGCACCTCACTGTTCTCGACAATGTGTCGCTGGCGCCGATCCGGGTTCGCGGTCTGAGTCGTCGTGATGCGCATGCTCGGGCCAGGGAATTATTGGTGAAAGTCGGCATGGGCGATCACGCGCACAAATATCCGAGCCAATTGTCTGGCGGCCAACAGCAGCGTGTTGCCATTGCCCGCACCATGGCCATGGAACCTCGCGCAATCCTGTTCGACGAACCGACTTCGGCACTGGACCCGGAAATGGTCGGCGAAGTACTCGATGTCATGCAGAACCTCGCTCGCTCCGGCGTCACGATGGTCGTGGTGACTCACGAAATGGGCTTTGCCCGGCGGGTCGCCGACCGGGTGATCTTCATGGAAAGCGGCCGGATTGTTGAGCAGAACATCCCTGAACCGTTCTTTACCGCACCTCGGGAGCCGCGCACACAAGCGTTCCTGCAGGCCATCCTGCACCATTGAATCCGGCTGGAGAAAGTAGAGTGAATCCTCTCGATATCGATTACGTTCGCAAGCAGTTTCCAGGTCTGGCCGATGGTTATGCCTACATGGATAACGCTGGAGGTTCGATGGTACTGAACACGGTGGCTGAGCGGGTTTGTGATTACCTGCTGCACAACAGTGTGCAACTGGGTGCTTCCTACCAACCCTCCGTTGTCGCTGGCGAGCGAGTGATGCAGGCGCGCCACTCGGTCATGCAGTTGATCAACGCCGAGCACCCCGAAGAAGTGATCATGGGCGGCTCGACCACCCACTTGTTGCAAATACTGTGTCGCGCCATTGCCCCGTCAATCGTCCCAGGTGATGAAATCATCGTCACCAATTGCGATCATGAGGCCAACATCGGTCCATGGGTCAAACTGTGCGAAAGCCGTGGTGCGACCTTGCGCGTGTGGAAGGTCAATCTAGACAGTTGTGAGCTGGAGTTGGATGACCTGCAGGTCTTGCTCAATGACAAAACCCGTTATGTGGCCATGACCCACACCTCGAATATTCTCGGTTCGGTCAATCCCGTCGCCGAGGTTGCGCGGCGTGTCCATGCCGTGGGCGCAAAGCTGTGCGTGGACGCCGTCGCTTATGCGCCACACCGACTGGTGGATGTGCAGGCCAGCGGCGCCGATTTCTACGTCTACAGCTTCTATAAAACGTTCGGCCCGCACTTTGCCGTGCTCTGGGGGCGTCGCTATCTGTTGCTGGAATTGCCGAGCCTTAACCACTTCTTTATCGGTCAGGATGTGGTGCCTTACAAATTGCAGCCGGGCAACGTCAACTACGAGTTGTCATTCGGTTGCATCGGCATTACCGACTACCTGCTCGACATCAGCACCCGGCTCGGCGTGCAAGGCAGCGAGCGCAAGTGCATGCAGGCTGCGTTCGATGCCTTCGAGGTGCAGGAGGATTTGCTCGCCGAGCGTCTGCTGGCATTCTTGCGCCAGCGCGAGGGCGTTCGGATCATTGGCAAAGCGAATACCCGCAATCGAGTGCCGACGATCAGTTTCGTGGTCGAGGGCGTACAGTCAGAGGCTGTAGTGCGCAGGGTCGATGAGCACCGCATTGGCATTCGTTTCGGTGACTTCTATGCACGGCGACTTATCGAAGCCCTTGGGCTTGACCAGTTTGGCGGGGTAGTGCGGGTGTCGTTGGCGCATTACAACACGCTGGAAGAAGTCGACCGCCTCATCACTGCGCTGGATCAAGCAATCAACGCGTTGCGTTGACGGGCGCACACACTTCCAATTTTACGAGCCTTCACTATGGCCTTACCTGAAACCCTTGCAGAGCTGCGTGACTGTATAGCGGCCCAGCACGAACAACTGACCGGCCGTCTGCGCGATGCTGCCCGATTCCTGATCGACAACCCGCATGAGATCGCACTCAACACGGTGGCCGAACTGGGTAAGCGCTCGAGCATCGCGCCTTCCGCTTATATTCGGCTGGCCCAGGCCCTTGGCTTTGCAGGTTTCAAGGATTTGCAGCGGCTGTTCCGTGCACCGCTGCAACAGGCAGCCGACACTCACAGCGAGCGTATTCGGCACTACGGCGGTGAGACGTTGCTGGAGGACCCGAGTGACGTCGGCGGGATTCTGCGTGAGTTCAGCCAGGCCAATATCGTTTCCCTGGAACACCTGGCCGAAGGCGGCGAGCAGGCCAATATCGAAGCCGCCATCGCCCATCTGCAAGTCGCGCGCACGACTTTCGTTATCGGCATGCGCCGTGCCTTTCCGGTGGCGGCGTATCTGAGTTACGCATTGAGTCGTGTAGGCCGGCGAGCCGTGCACATCAGCGGTGCTGGCGGCACGTTGCCGGAGCAGGTCAGCGCCATTGCCGATGATGATTTGTTGATAGCCGTCAGCTTTCCACCTTACGCCCATGACACCGTTGAGGCTTGTCGTCAGGCGCGCCAGGCAGGCGTGACGCTGGTGGCGATCACTGACAGTGTTCTGAGCCCTATCGGGCAAATGGCCGATACGGTGATTGAGGTCAACGACGCCGAATTACTGGGCTTTCGCTCGCTCACCGCTTCGTTCTGTATTGCTCAAACCCTGGCCATGGGGCTGGCCTTCAGCGAGTGGCAATCGGACAGCACCTTCAACCATGACCGGCTGAAAGATATCGACTGCTAAGTCGCTACTGTCACCACGTACTTATAAAACCCGTCACTTCAGGAGAATATCCCGATGGTTTCACCTGCACGCGATTTAGTGGGTTACGGTAGACAACGCCCGAACGGCACCTGGCCAACTGGCGCACGTCTGGCCATCAGCCTGGTGATCAACTACGAAGAAGGCTCCGAACGCTCGCTCGCCATGGGCGACCCGGACCAGGAATCCATGACCGAATGGGGCAGCTATTCAATACCCGACGGCACACGCAATCTGGCGATGGAATCGATGTATGAGTACGGTTCTCGCGTCGGGATCTGGCGAATTCTGGATATTCTCGACCAGCAATCGGTTCGCGCGACTTTTCATGCCTGCGCAGTGGCCTTTGAGCAAAACCCTGATGTTGCACGCGCTGCAGTTGCAGGTGGTCATGAAATTTGCAGTCACGGTTATCGCTGGGAGGAAGTGTTTCGCCTGACTGAAGAGCAGGAGCGTGAACACATGCGTTTGGCTATCGAGTCATTCGAACGCACCTGCGGCAAGCGTCCCGTTGGCTGGTATTGCCGCTACGGCGCCAGCGTCAATACCCGTCGGCTGGTCGCTGAAGAGGGCGGTTTTCTCTACGACTCCGATGCCTACAACGACGATGTTCCCTACTTTGTCGAGGTCGAGGGCAAGCGTCATCTCGTGGTGCCTTACACCGCCGACGTGAACGATTTCCGCTACTGGAATTCTCCGGGGCTGTCGCAGGCATCGGACTTTTTCGAATACATGAAAGAAAGCTTTGAAGTCCTTTACGAGGAGTCGGCTGAAGGGCCTCGCATGATGTCGATCGGGCTGCATCCACGTATGGTGGGTCGCCCCGGACGAGTCAGGGCGATCAAGCAGTTCATCGAGTATGCCAGGCAACACGGCGGTGTCTGGTTTGCTACGCGCGAAGAAATCGCCCGTGCCTGGCTTGAACGAACTTGATTGAAGACACGCGCCGCCTGACCGGCTGGGGCCGGTTACTTCTGCAAGAGGCCTGATATGCAACCTTTTGATACGGTGATTCGCAACGCCCGCGTGGTAACCGCCGCGGACACGTTCACCAGCGATATCGGTATTCGTGATGGGCGCATCGTCTCCCTTGGCCTGGACCTGCCGCAAGGCCACCAGGAAATCGACGCGGCAGGCCGGCATGTCACCCCCGGTGGCATCGACAGCCACGTGCACCTTGACCAGCCGACTGGGGACGGCTCGGTGATGGCTGATGACTTCTTCAGCGGCACGGTCTCGGCGGCCTGCGGCGGCACCACCACCGTCATCCCGTTCGCCTGCCAGCAGAAGGGCGAAAGCCTGCGCTCTGCCGTCGATGACTACCATCGTCGGGCGGGTAACAAGCCTGTGATCGATTATGCCTTCCACCTGATCGTCACCGACCCCACCCCGCAGGTGCTGCGTGAAGAACTGCCGGCCTTGATTGCTGAGGGCTATACATCGTTCAAGATCTACATGACCTACGATGCGCTGAAGCTGGGCGACCGGGAGATTCTCGAGACATTGTCGGTCGCGCGCCGTGAGGGCGCCATGGTGATGCTCCACGCCGAGAACAGCGATTGCATCGCCTGGCTTACCGAGCGACTACTGGCGGCCGGGCTGACCGCGCCGCGCTACCACAGCGCGTCGCGGCCGATGCTGGTGGAACGCGAAGCGACCCATCGTGCCATCGCCCTTGCCGAGCTGGTGGACGTGCCGATCCTGATCGTGCACGTGTCGGGTCGCGAGGCCGTGGAGCAGATTCGCTGGGCCCAGAGCCAGGGGTTGAAGGTGTACGCCGAAACCTGCCCGCAGTATCTGTTCCTGACCGCCGACTCGCTGGGGTGCGACGACAGCTTCGAAGGAGCCAAGTGCATCTGCAGCCCGCCGCCGCGCGATGCCGCAAACCAGCAGGTGATCTGGGATGGCCTGGAGAATGGCTCGTTCGAGATTTTCTCGTCAGACCACGCACCCTTTCGCTTCGATGGCCCGAATGGCAAGAAGGCCCACGGTGAAGAGGTGTCGTTCGACCAGATCGCCAACGGCATTCCCGGTGTCGAAACCCGTATGGCACTGCTCTGGTCCGAAGGCGTGCGCAATGGGCGCATCACCGCGCAAAGCTTTGTCGCGCTGACCTCCACCAATGCCGCCAGGATGTATGGACTGTATCCGCGCAAGGGCAGCATCGCCATTGGTGCCGATGCCGACCTGGTGATCTGGAACGAAGGTGAGTCGGTGCACCTGTGCAACGAAATGCTGCACCACAACGTCGATTACACGCCTTACGCCGGCATGACGCTGAGCGCCTGGCCGGCCATGACCCTGTCTCGCGGTGAGGTGGTCTGGGACGGCGCGCCGCGCGGTGAGGCGGGTCGCGGCCGGTTTCTGACGTGCGAGCGCCCGGCGCCCGCGCAACTGCGCCGACGCAAGACTGAGTTGCAATGGTGAGTGCGATCGCGCAGGTGGCCAGCCGAAGCAGTGGCGCGGCACTTTAAAGATCATCGTTTTTGTGAAATCACATCGCCCATGTATTGATTCAAATCGCGCAGATCCTTCACGCTCCATGCATGCGGCGATAGCTTTACACCATTCTCGCGCAAGGTTCTTGGAATCAAGTCGCCATTTGGGCGAAGTATTATCGAAGAGACAATCACGCCCGGATAATCATTCAATCGTTTCTTGAAAGCGGAGGTTGTCAGATCAGGCGTAGGCGGATTGCTTTTATTGGCCAGCGGGCCTGTTGCCTTGATATCTGTTCCGTGGCACATGCTGCATCGCTGTAGATAGAGATTTTTTCCATTGGCATTCTCCGCGAAGGCCAGTGAAGTTTGCGTCAGCGATAATATTCCTAGCGAAGCGATGAATAGTATTTTCATTGTTTTTATCTTCCTTGATGGGCTCAGCGTCGATTGGACGCCATTTGATGCGCGGGAAAGATATCAGCCGTCGCGTCGGCGCCCAAGCAATTGCGAGCGGGGCGTCAAGATGGCCAAGGCAACCGCCACGATGAAGAGCGCCGGCACGTCACCTGCCAAGTGCCCCATTTGCCCCGGCTGGGTGGCCGCCTGGACGGCCATGATTGCTCCGTGTACGGCGCTGGACCACACGGTGAACCAGATCAGGCTCAGATTGGCCAATGGATCACGTGCGGCCAGGATCAAGAACACGCCAAGTGTGGCGTAGATGCCAACGATCATCATCGGGTAGTCCGAGTGACCGACGTGCCAGGCCCAGCCGGACGGCCAGAACAACATCAGTGGGTAGAGCGCGAGGCACGCGAGGCCAGCCAAAACCAGAACGACGCGCAAATACCTGAGGCGATCGACTACGATCATGGCGGACTCCTCTTTGGGCCTGACTCTAAATTGCCCCCAAGTAGACCAAGCATAGCTACCCATTTGCTATCGCTCCGTCCATCGGCTGCTTCTGGCCCGAAAACGGCCCTGTCGCAAAGGGCAGCAATCGACCCTTCGTCGCCTCCCGACGGATTACACTGTTCAAGGCGTTTACTGCTGTCAGGCCTTGCATCTCCAGAGGGGCGCGCGCGATGAGCAACGAACCAGTGGCACCTGAGACGAAAGGGGTGACCGTGAAGTTACTGGCCACGATGGACCTGGGTCCCGAGATCGAGGGGATGGCGGGGCGCCAACTTAGAACGCGTATGGTCACGATCGAGCCTGGCGGCGTCTTCGGGCCGATCCACAACCATGTGGACAGGCCAGGCAGCGTCTACATCCTGCAAGGCACGATCACCGATCATCGAAATGGCGTCGCCACGGACTATGGGCCGGGAGTGGGTTGGCCCGAGGACAGGAACACCACGCACTGGCTCGAGAACAGAGGCACGATCACGGCGGTTGAAATCTCGGTCGATATCGTCAGGCAGGCGTGAGTGTGTCAGCGCAGGGTGTGGGATTGATCCGCCAGGCCGCAAGCCTGCCCCGATTCCTTGCGCAGCGCTTCTGTCATGCGCAGCGTGAAGGACGGGGTGGCGCGGGCTTTGTCGCGAAGCGATCGCCGGTGCAGTTGCAGAATTCAACGTGATCAGAGCGCTTTTCAATCAACAGGATTGAGTACCGCACGCAAAAGCGCTTGCGCCTCGCGGGTGACGCCTTTGCTGATCAGTTTTTCTGGCAAGCTGGAATGATCCAGGAAAAGATCGCGCAGACGGTTCAAGGGCGCTGGCACACCGTGATAAAGACGCCCAAGGAACCGGGCGAACGCCGTCGTCTGGTTGGTGTAATTGACTCGTTGCTCGTCATACCGTCGCAGCCCGATCTCCAGCGCTTTGGCGTCGCTGAGGTCGCGCCCTCGCAAATACTTCGCAAGGAAGTAACCATCTTCAATGGCCATGCCGGCACCGTATGCAGCGTAAGGAGAAGTCGGATGCGCGGCGTCGCCCATGATGGTCACGCGTCCCTTTGACCATTGCTTGAGCGGATCTCGATATTTCACGACCCAGCGGAACAGATTATGCGAGGTATCCGTTGCCTCGAGGATCTGCGGCACAGGGTAGGAAAATCCGTTAATGCGTTCACGCACGTAGGCAGCTGGATCTGTCGGCTCAACCTGGTTCTCTTCGCATTTTTCGACGAACCACCATTCAAAGCAGTCCTTGTCCTTGTATCGAAGCGGTGCGTAGCCCATCTGATAGGCGTGGTTGTGCTGGATGACGATTTTTTTGCGCTCAGGCCCCTGTAGTTCGCACCAGCCCAGCCAGACTGCAATGCCAAGGTGCTTGAGCTCTGATGCTCCCCACAACTGCTCACGTACTTTTGACTGAACACCGTCAGCCCCGATCACCAGGTCCGTGTCGTAAGCCTGACCTTCTGCAAAGTGAACAGTCACGCCCTGGGCATGTTCCTGGTAATGGCTGAAGCTGTGGTTGGGGACGATCATGTCAGCCGGGGCCGCCGCCAGCAGACGCTCATAGAGGTCGGATCGCATCATTGCGGATTGCCATCCGGTTACGCCGGCCTGCTTCAACAATTCCATATCAATGTCAAAGTTGACTCTTACGCGTCCATCGTGACGGCGAAACTCTGGAAGGCCAGCCGCAAAAATATCATCCACCTGGACCCCCAAGCCGCGCAGGATGACGATGCCCGTGGCATTCAGAATGATTGCGCCACCCAGCGGTCGCAGTTCGGGATGACGCTCGAAGACCTTCACCGAAAAACCTGCCTGGTGCAACGCCACACCCGCAGCGATACCGCCAGGGCCGGCGCCGATTATCGCTACGCGCTTGCCTTTGACCCCCAGGCTGGTGGGTGCGCTGACTTTGGATTCGATCATCTTTGGCTACCTCGCTTTTATTGTTATCCGTGCGCTGCCGACAGGAGCGATAACGCATTGCGGGGTACCTTAACGACGCTGAGCGTGGCAGCGCCAATCGCTTACTTCGCTATCTGGCATCGTAAAGTGCGATGCCAGGTATCTGGATTTATCGTTTGTCTTGTGAACACGAATAATCAAATCCAGACGTCGTTCAAAGCCGTCCGCTCACCCCCTTCGTGCCCGGTATTCAGAACCCCTCGCGGCTCGATCATCATGATTTTCGCTTCTCCGTGCGCTGCTGTCCTGTGCTCCACGCCACGTGGCACGACATACAATTCGCCCGGGTGTACATGAACGCAGCCCTGCGGTAGATCGATGCGCAAAATGCCTTCGAGCACCAGGAATGCTTCATCAGTCTCCGGGTGCGAGTGCCAGACGAACTCACCTTCGATTCGCACGACCTTGAATTGGTAGTCGTTCATTTCTGCGACGACCCTTGGGCTCCACTGTTGCTCGATCAGCGAAGCCTTTTGGGCCAGGTTCACAGGGTGTGATACGCGTTGCTGAGTGAAGTCGGACATGACGGATCCTCTGTAGTTGAAGCCGTCAGCCTATCGAACCAAAAGCATGCAGTTCTTGTACGATCCTGCAAGTCAGCGGGTGGAACGCAAGCGTTCAAGCCAGCGCAAAGGCGACACGCCGTAGCTGCGAGTGAAGTGCCGGGTCATGTGGCTCTGATCGTGAAAGCCTGCGGCCAGGGCGGCATCGACCAGGGTGAAGCCATCGAGGATCAGCCGACGAAAATTGTCCAGGCGCCGAAGCGTGACAAAGCGGTAGGGACTGGTGCCGTACAGTGCCCGGAAGTCCCGTGACAGACTCCACTGTTCGCGTCCACTGGCCTTTTCCAGCATCTGCAGTGTAATGCCCTGGTGAAGATGCTCCATGATGAACGCCCTCGCGCGCTCGGCCGAGCGGTAATCGAGGCGTTTGCGGCCGCGCGGCTTGCCTCCGACCGCACGCAACGCCATTGCCAGGTCGTAGAGGGCGTCCTGCTCCTCAAGAATTTCCAGGGGATGATCCAGTGCCTGCACGAAGGCTTCACTGGCGCGGAACAGACGCAGGTCGCATGACAGTCCGCCAGCAATGAAGGGCAGCGACTCACCGCCGAGAACGTTTTGAATAAGCGCCGGATCGATGTAGGCCATGCGGTAGCGAAAACCCGCATCAGTACCCGCCATGCCGTCATGGACTTCGTCAGGGTGCAGCACAAGTGTGTTGCCCGGCACGCCGTGGCACAGCGCACCCTTGTAGTGAAAACTCTGCACGCCAGCGAGGGTGCGGCCGATCGAGTAGGTATCGTGGCGATGTGGGTCGTAGCCATGGCTGCCGAACCACGCTTCGATGCGCTCGACGCTGCCAGGTTGAGCGCTACGTATGACCCAATCCGAGGTGGCTGGCCGACCTGCTTTTCCTTTCATGATCAGATTTGTCCGCTGGTGCGCCACCTTGAAGGGGATTCGGCGTCTTACTTGTGGAACTATACCGCTGCCTGAGTTCAATTGTCCTTTGAGCGTTCTTACAGGTCGAAATCAGCTCCGGTGAGCAGTGCCTCATAATCAGTTGCTGCAGCGTTTCACCTCTACTTGTATCCTTGTTCAAGGACGAATGGCTGCAGCTATGGGCCTGGCCCGATAGTCGCTGGAACGGAAAAGCGGACTTTCCATAAGGTTGAAACGTGAAGCGTGATACCCATCTTGTTGTGCTTTTGCTGCTGGTTATCGGTTGTTCCCTGGCGTCATTGACTGTCTGGAAGGTATTGGCCTCTCGAGAGCGGGCACTGGAGGACGTGGATGTCCATGGCTTGAACCTCACCCAGGCGCTCGCCACTTACTCCGAAGGCATTGTCCGGCAAAGCTCGCTGCTGTTGCTCGGGCTGGTCGAACGCCTGGAAACCGAAGGCAGCGGCCCTGCGCAGATTGAGCGGCTCAGTGCATTGATCGACCGCCAGGTGCCGCTGATGCCACAGCTCAGTGGTATCACGGTCTACGATGATCAGGGACGCTGGTTGATGTCTTCCAACCGGCCGATTCCAGCCGGGGCGAACAGCACTGATCGAGCCTATTTCATTTATCACCGCGACGATCCCTCCCGCGAGATCTTTATCGGTCCGCCCATCCAGAGCCGCTCCAATCACGAATGGGTAATCACCGTCAGCCGTCGTTTCAATCGTCCTGGCGGCGAATTTGCCGGCGTAGTGGCGGTCACCTTGGGGATCGAAAACTTCCTGCGCCTGTTTGGAAAGATCGACGTAGGGCAGGAGGGCGCTATCGGCTTGTCCTATACCGACGGTACGCTGCTGGTTCGTTATCCTTTTCGCGAGCAGGACATGGGGCGCAACTTTTCCAGGTCGCCCATCTTCGCAAAGTATCTCGTCGATCGATCAGTCGGTACCGCGTCGTTTACCTCCAGCCTGGACGGCGTGGAGCGGCTTTACGCCTTCCGCAAGAGTGATCAGTTGCCGCTGGTCACTACCGTGGCACTCGGCAAGCACGAAGTCCTCGCCGCGTGGCGAACGGAGGCATTGCTGTCCGCGGTGGTGGTGACGGGGTTGCTGGGACTGACCGGTCTCATCGGTTGGTTCTTGATCCTGGATATCCGTCGGCGTACCCAGGCCGAAGATCGGTTGCGTGGGGCCCAGCAGCAATTGCTCTCGTCGAATCGGCAACTCGAGCTGCTGGCGATGAAAGACGCCCTTACCGGGTTGGCGAATCGGCGCTGCTTCGATGAGAGCCTGGCCATGGAAGCCCGGCGAGCACAGCGTGAGGGAACGACGCTGGCGTTGCTGATGATTGATATCGACTACTTCAAACGCTTCAACGACTCGCTCGGGCATCTGGCTGGCGACGCATGCCTGCAGACAGTTGGCCGGATTTTCGAGGCGTGCGTGAGGCGACCGTCAGACCTGGTGGCGCGTTATGGCGGGGAGGAAATTGGCATCATCATGCCTGACACCGACAGTATCGGTGCCGCGGTGGTGGCGCAGCTTATCCTCGACCGTTTGAAGCAAGAGCATATACCCCACAACTCCAGCCCGTTCGGACGGCTGAGTGTGAGTATCGGGATTGCTACCGCCACGGGTTCCCAGCTGAACCATTTGCAAGGGTTGATCGAGGTGGCAGACCAGGCTCTGTATAACGCCAAGGCGTTGGGACGTAACCAGTTTGTGAGGGGGCGAGGGTGACAGGTGCCTTGCTCGCCCCCTAAGCGGGCGTCAGGCCGTGCTCCCGTAGGCGCTGTCGCAGGCTGCGATCTTTTGCTCTGGCTTTTAAAAGATCGCAGCCTCGTTGCACTCGACAGCTCCTACGAATCAAAAATACTACCCAATATTGACGTTCGTCCGGTAGTACCACTGATTTCTGCCCACCGAACAGGTATTGGCAAATCAGAAGCTGTATTTGGCCGTCAGCATGTAGTTTCTCGGATTACCGTAGGTATCGGTGGAGCCCCATTTAACGTCGTAGCCAATGGCGGAGTAATAGGTGCGGTCAAAGATGTTGTTGGCATTGAGTTGCAGGTCCAGGTGCTTGTTCACCTCATAACCGGCCATGAGGTCGGTCACCGCATAGCTGCCTTGTTCAATGCGATAGCTGCCATCGGTGAGCGCCACATCGTTGTACATACGGCTCTGCCAGTAGAGATTGCCACCGACGCGAAGCTTCTCGAGCGGGCCTTGCAGGCGGTAGACAGTCGAGAGTTTGAACAGGTTTTCAGGTTGGTCCGGAGTGAAGCGCTGGTTGTTGTTTGCCGGATCCGAATCCTTCTTGTAGCGAGCGCGGGTATAGGTGTAGCCGGCTCCCACTTGCCAGTTCGGGGACAGGGCACCCTGCAATTCCAGATCAAGCCCCTGGCTGCGTACCAGGCCGGAGGATTCATAACAGGTCATTTCCGGGCAGCCCGCCTGATTGTCGGCGACGCTGGCGCGGTTCGTCTGATCAATCTGGAACACGGCCAGGCTGGCGTTCAGGGCACCGTCGAAGTACTCGCCCTTGATGCCGAGTTCGTAGTTTTCACCCACGATAGGGTCAAGCACCTTGCCGGAAATGTCTTTTGAGGTCTGCGGGGTGAAGATGTCGGTGTAACTGGCGTAGACCGAGTAGTTGTCATTGAGTCGATAGATCAGGCCCGCGTAGCGCGTGACGTTGCGAGTGACTTTGTAGTCGCCTTCGCCCGTACGGTTGTCATAGTCATACCAGTCCAGGCGTCCGCCGAGAATCAAGGTCAGCGGGTCGGCAAGGCTCAGCCGCGTGGTCAGGTAGACACCGTCCTGGCTGGTGACTTCGTGGCTGTCGCCGCTGTGCACGAAATCCGGTTTAGGGGCGCCAATGGGCCACGACAGCGCATAGGGACTGTATTCGCGGGTTTGCAGATTGACTTCGCGTCGGCTCGCACCCACCACCAGTTCATGGGTACGACCGAAGGCTTCGAATGGGCCGCTGGCGAACCCGTCGAACGCCGCCTGGTCTTCCTCGGGTTTCGATTGGTAGGCCGTGGTGGCGAGCGGGCCCGAGTAGCGCGACAGATAAGTGCCGGAGAAAACGGCATCCTGCCAGGATTTGGTGGCTGCCAGGTTCAGGCCCCAGCCATTGTCGAAGCGATGCTTGACTTCACCGTACAGGGTATTGATTTCCTGTTTCTTGTTTTCCCAATCGGTGCCCGGGTAGGTGGAGCGTGGCAAATCCAGATGGTGGCCGTCAGTACCGATAGGAAGGCCGCCCCAGAAGAAGTTGGTCTGGTCTTCCTGGCGGGAAAAGCTCAGGGTCGCGGTGGTGTCATCGCTCAGGTCGGCCTCACCGATCGCATAGAACAAGCCGTGATTGGATTCTTCCTTGTCGCGAAAACTGTTCGCATCCTGATAGGTACCTACAACGCGACCCCGCAATGTGCCGTTTTCGTTCAGCGGGCCGGAAGCGTCAATCTGTCCACGGTAGTCATCCCAGCTGCCAGCCGCGCCGGTTAACGTGACTTGCGGGGTCGCGGTTGGGCGTTTGCGCACCATGTTGATGGCCGCCGATGGATTGCCGCTGCCGGTGACCAGGCCTGTCGCGCCACGAATGATCTCGACCCGGTCGAACATCGCCAGGTTTGGCTGCACACCGACGTTCCATCCGGTGTACGAACTGGGCAGGCCGTCGTACATGATGTTGTCGATGTCGAAACCGCGCGAGCTGTACGTCTGTCGGCCAGGGCCACTTGACTGATTGAGGAACAGCCCCGGGGTTGCCTTGACGACATCGTTGACGCTGGTCATCGCCTGATCGTCCATGCGCTGGCGTGTGATCACCGTCACCGCTTGTGGCGTTTCTCGCATCGACAGCGGCAGCTTGGTGGCGGTCGACATTTCACCCGTGGTGTACGAGCCCGTGCCCTCGGTGGTTTGACCCAACTGGTCGGCATTGACGTTTACTGCGCCAAGCGTCAAGACCTGCTGGTCACTGGGTGGCTCATCGGATGCCGCAGTGATGGTCGCTCCTTGTGCGAGTACAAAAGGCGAGGCGCTTGCCAAGGCGACGGCAACGGCGAGAGGGCGGGGCCAAAAAAGTTGCACGCAGAATTCTCCTTACAAAAGGGATTGCAGTTCGTTGAGCAGGTAGTGGGACTTCAGCAGCGGCGGGTGAGCCGTTTTGCGCTACAAGGCGGAGGTGGGGCTTGCACAAAAGCTGATGAGATTACTCATGATAATCATTCTCATCAGTGTGCCAGATTGGATCCTGTGAAAAAAGCCCTGTTTACCAATTGGTTAACGAAATTTTCACATTTAGGGTTGTGAGGGAGGCGATGAAGAGGGTGTTCTGGATGGTTCGAATTTTGGCACGGCTTTCAAAAGATCGCAGCCTCGTTGCACTCGACAGCTACTACAGGGGGGATGCGTGCTGCGATCTTTTGATTTTCTTGCCTCATTTGCAGGAGCGAGCTTGCTCGCGAAAAACCTGAGAGCACCGCGGGGTGTCATGCGGCGACCCGACAAGCCAGCTCCTACAGGGGAATTGCGATCTTTTGATCTGGTTTTAGAGAATCAGAAGTAGTACCCGATATTGACGTTCGTCCGGTAGTACCACTGGTTACTCCCGATCGAACTGGTATTGGTAAACCCCGTGCCGTTTTCCGCGCCGCCATAGGGGTTGGCGTTTTTTGCCCAGGTGAAATCGACCCACGCCATGATCGGCATTGCCAGGAACTGTGCGCCCACGGTGTACATCTGCGAGTCGTCCCAACCGCTCTCGTCTTTCATCATGCGGCTGTAGTCGTTGTACAGTTTGATTTTCTTCAAGGGTCCGAGTTTCGGCGTCGGGATGTCGTAGGCGACGTTCAGCGATGCGATGGTGGCTTTGGCGGCGATCAGGTAGGCGGGTGTCAGGCCGTTGCTGCCCATCAGTATTGAATTGTCACTGACGCCTGCCGGATTTTTCGGGTCGTATTCGTAGCGAATGCCCTGGGTGCTGACGGTCCACTGGCCGGCGTTGAGGATGGCGTGGATACCGACAGCCCAGTAGTCGCCGTCGTCCTTGGTGGTGGCGTTGTAGAGTTGGGCGGTGGCCAGCGATGCGCCGAGTTCGGTTTTCCAGCCATCGTTGGCAAAGGTCCGCGCGACGCGGGCGTTGAGCTGGTTGTGTTTCTCATTGTCCTGGCGCGACTGGGTGAAGGGAATGGCATTGTCCTTGAGGTCGGCGTAGCGCCCGACTTCCGGCGAGTAGCGGATGTCGGACGGCAACATGCGCGGGAAGTAGCCCAGTTGCAGGTCCCAGTCCTTGTCCTTGTAGCTGTACTTCAAGCCGGTGCCGGCGCTGACGCCGTAACCCATGAAAAAGGGCAGGTGATAACTCCAGCCGAATTGCGGGTAGGGTTCCAGCCCGAACGGTTTGAACGGCGCGCCCACTTGCAGATTGGAATTGGCGTTCAGGCGATAGCCCACGAAGCCGCGATCGATGGAACGTTTGCCGTCGTCCTGGAACCAGTAGCCGACATCACTGTAGAGGTTCTTGTAGGTCGCTTGCACATCGATACGGAAGGTGTCGAACAGAAACCGGCCATTGTTTTCGGTGGTGTCCCAATGCTCGTCGCGGTAGTTGGTGCGCAAGGCACCGCCGATGTCCAGGCTGCTTTGGCCGTCATCGCTGCGCCAGGCAATGTGCGGGAACGGCTTCTTGCCGGTGGTCGACGTCTCGGGGGCGGCAGGGCCGGGTTCGCCGGCGAAGCTGACGCAGCTGCTGATGATCAGTCCCAGGCCTATAACGTACTTCTTCATGCTGACTTCCCCTGCGCTGTTGAGCACTGCAAAGTGACCGGCAACACTTTCCCGCTTGCCCTGGAAGTGGCAATAAACGGAAGGCTTGAGGTGTTGCTGTCATGCAGTGTGTTTTTGTTTGGCTGTTTCGTAGGTAATACGGCGTCTGACCTATGAACCTGACAGGGATAGAGCAGAATCCATGCCAGTCCTGGAATCCCATGTTGCTAACTAAAAAATCCATTTAAAACAATTGTTTATATGGGAAACGCGTTTTTATGTATTGCCTGCGAAACAGTGCGCTCAGGGGGTAACCAAACTGCACGTTAGTTGTGCGGCTTTTTACTTTTCGCGCATTAAAAAGGCCGACTAAAAAGCCGGCCTGTTCAAGGGATGAAATAGCGCAAAGTACCTACAGGTCGAGCACCAGTCGCCGGCTCTTGCAGCCCGAAACGCAGACCATCATGGACTTGTTCGCCGCACGTTCGGCTTTGGTCAGCACGCCGTCACGGTGGTCGACATCACCTTCCAGGACCCGTGTTTCGCACGAACCGCACACGCCCTCGCGACAGCTGTGCTCGATGTCACAACCGGCCTCGAGCAGCACATCGAGCAAGCTCAGCCCCGGCTCGATGGACAGTGTCCTGCCGGACTTTTTCAGCTCGACGCTGTAGCTGCTCTGCGCGTCTGCGGACGGTGGCAGTTCAGCCGCGGCAAAACGCTCGATGTGCGCATGGGGATAGCCAAGGCCTTCGCAGGTGCTTTCGAAGGCATCGAGCATCGGCGTCGGGCCGCAGCAATAAAAATGCGTGTCGTCGGGCTGGCCAGCCAGGTAGGACCTGAGGTCCGGCGGCATGCCTTTTTCGTCGTTGAAGTGGTAGACCACCCTGGCGCTCAGGCCGCTGAGTTCTTCCACCAGTGCGGCTTCCTGGCGCGAACGGGCGCAGTAGATCAGCTCGGCGGATTTGCCCAGTGCCAACAGCTGGCGGAACATGCAGTAGATCGGCGTGATGCCGATACCGCCGGCCACCAGCACGCTGTGCCTGGCGCTCAGGTCGAGCTGGAAGTTGTTGCGCGGCGCCGAGATCGGCAGTTGCATGCCGACCCGCAATTGTCCGTGCACATATTCCGAACCGCCACGGCTGTTGCGATCACGCAGGATGCCGACCACATAGCGGCCACGGTCGCTCGGCGAGTTGAGCAACGAGTAACTGCGCACCAGGCCGTTGGGCAGGTGCAGGTCGATATGCGAGCCGGCTTCGAACGGGGCGAACACGGTGTCGCCATAGGGCCGCAGCTCGACGCTGATAATGCCTTCGGCTTCGTAGCGCAAGGTGTGCACAAGCGCGGTGATGGGGGAGGAATGGGACATCGGTCACCTCTTTTCGACAGTTCGCAAATCGACACACGCGCCGGCCAGAACTCGATGCACGATCGGCTTCATGGCAACTGCTTCGCGTCGATCAGCTCAAGCTGGGCCTTGGCAGCGTTTTTCAGGTAGCGACGCAGGCGCACTACACCGAGGTCATGCTGGTAGAGGTTTTCCCGCTGGTTGGCGTCCGGTTCCATGAATTCGAGCAGCACCCGATCCTGTTCCAGCACCGCCCAGTGGCGGGCTTCCAGACGGTTCTTGTAGAGGAAGCGCCAGGTGTCGCGCTGCCAGCCGGTCAGTGGCCGGCAACGCCAGTGGAACACTGCCGACAAGGAGGTGCTGCTCGGCGTGTAGCTGCCGATGATGGTGAAGTTGCCGCCCGGGCCACCGGTTTTCGGGTAAGGAATTTCCAGGCGCAGCCAGTGGCAGCTGTCGTCCATGAATTCGGTCCAGTCGAAGTTCACCCCGCGCTGGCCTTCCTTCTCGAAGAAGAAACCCTTGTCGGTGTCACGGGTGACGAATTTGGCGGTGGCTTCGCCTTCGCTCATGGAGTGCGACATCTTGTGCAGGTAAGTGCCGTGCATCGGGTCCATGACGTTGTCGATGACATAGCGGTAGTCGCCTTGCCACTCGGCGTAGCACAGGAAGCTGCTCCACTCGGGGGAGCTCAGTTGCTCGGGCAGCACCAGTTCCGGTGGGTTTTCAACGTGCGGTTCGACGGCGTTGTAGAGAAAGATCGCGCCGGCGGCTTCACGGGTGTGGAACATGCGGGTCGGGCGGCTGCCTTCGAGTTTGCAACCGGGGCTGCCGGGGACTTTGGTGACGGTGCCGTCGCAGCGCACTTCGACGCCATGGTAAGGGCATTGCAGGCGGTCGCCCAGCACCGGGCCCTGGGACAACGGCGCGCCGCGATGCGGGCAGTGGTCTTCGAGGGCATGCACGCTGCCGTCATTGTCGCGCCACAGGGCAATCTTGTAGCCCAGTCGACGGATCGACACCGGCTTCTCGCCCAGTTGGTCGGAAGGCAGGACCGGGAACCAGAGGTTCTTCAGACCGTTTGCCAGGAGTTGCTCTACAGGATCGACGGTTGTATTGAAGTTCATTTCTTATTTACCTCCGGCGGGTCATTCGCCCAGCCGAGCCATCAGGGTTTTATAGGCGTCTGGTGTCCACTCACCGGTGGTCAGCGGGCAGGGCGGCCCGGCCAGGTTCAGGTGCGCGAGCAACTCGGGCAACTCGGTCACGCCGTTGCCGAAGGCGCGCTCGATGGAGTCGCCGAGCAGATCCTCGAACTGGGTATTGGGGCGTTTACGGGCCTGATGGGGGTGCAGGTAGGGTTCGGTATTGCGCATCTCATTGACCTCCGTCTGAGGATTTCGGTTTGTCGGTCAGGAACTTGCCCTGGGGCGCCGCGACGTTGTGCTGGCGGCGGGTATTGCCGTCGATGCCGCCGGCAATCGCCCATTCGGCGAAGACGGTCGGACCGGGCTCGAAGGTGCGTGGCTGCCATTCACCGGTCAGTTGGTCTTCGTCGGCGTAGTACTCGACCAGCGCGCCGGCCGGGTTCTTGAAGTACCAGAAGAACGCCGAAGACACCGGGTGGCGCCCCGGACCGATTTCCGTGGCCCAGCCGCTGCGGGAAATGTGCATGCCGCCGCCGAACACTTCGTGCACATCGCGTACGGTGAAGGCGACGTGGTTCAGGCCGGCGCGCGGGGCTGGCAGTTGCAGCATGAACAGGTCGTGGTGGCCACCTTCTTCAGCGGTGCGCAGAAACGCGCCGCGATCCGGATAACGGTCCGAGGCCTGGAAGCCGAAACGCTCGTGATAGAAGGCTTCGCAGGCGTTGACGTCCTTGACGAAAAACACCACATGCCCGACCTCGATCGGTGTGGCGCGTTCGTAGATCGGCGCAGCCTTGTTGATCCGGCCCTTGGTTTGCCAGGTGTTATGGCCGCTGCACTCGATGTCCAGTTCGCGCTTGCGCGTCACTTGCAGGCGGATCGCCAGGCCATTGGGGTCGGTGCAGCCGATACGGCCGTTGGCTTCGATGAAGCCCGGGTCGTTGGCGATGCGCTCGCTGTAAAGCTTGAGGTCGGCGTCGCTTTCGACGCCCCAGACCACTTCGCGCACCGTCGAGCCTGGCTCGATGGCCGGCGGCAGGCCGGCCTTGTTGATGTCGGCGAGCACTACGCGGCAGCCGTTGAGGGTTTCGAAGATCACCTCGTCAGGTTGTTCGCTGACCTTGCTCAGGCCCCAGTCACTGAAGAACCGTGCGCTGGTCGCCAGGTCCTCGACGCCGTAGGTGACTTCATCAATGCCTAAAACGCTCATAACCCTACCTCACGTTGCACACCGGCCCAGGCCAGTGGCTGTTCATTCATGCCCCAATAAAGGCTTTTCTGTTCCATGTACTGCAGGATGCCCAGGCGGCCTTTTTCACGGCCCAGGCCGCTGTCGCGCCAGCCACCGAACGGGGTGGAAATCGAGAACTGCTTGTAGGTGTTGATCCACACCGTGCCGGCCTGGATTTTTCGACCCAGGGCCCAGGCGCGCTTGTAGTCGCGGGTCCAGATACCGGCGGCGAGGGCGTACAGGCTGTCGTTGGCCTGTTCCAGCAATTGCGCTTCGTCATCGAAGGGCATGGCCACCAGCACCGGGCCGAACATTTCCTCCTGGCACACTTGCTGGCTGTTGTTCAGACCTTCGAGGATGGTGGGCGGGTAGTAAAAACCCCGATCAAAAACACCGCCGCTCGGACGCTGGCCACCGAGCAGCAAACGGCCGCCTTCAGCCAAGCCGAGTGCCACATAACGTTCTACCGACTCGCGGTGAGCGGCGCTGATCAGCGGGCCCATTTGCGTGCGCTCGTCCGCCGGATCACCGACGCGCAGCTCGGCCGCCGCGGCCACCAGCCGCGCCATGAACGGCTCGTACAGTGCGCGGGCGACAAACAACCGCGAACCGGCGATGCAGGCTTCCCCCGAAGAGCTGAAGATGCCGTACAGCACACCGGCCACCGCGTGGTCGAGGTCGGCGTCATCGAGGACGATGGTCGGCGACTTGCCGCCCAGTTCCAGGGACACCGGCATCATCTTGTCAGCGGCGATGTGGGCGATGTGTTTGCCGGTCTTGGTGCCACCGGTGAACGACACGCGCTTGACCAGCGGGTGGCGGGTCAGTGCATCGCCGAGCAGCGAACCCTTGCCCGGCAACACGCTGAGCAGGCCTTTGGGCAACCCGGCGTCTTCGCAGATGCGCGCCAGTTGCAGGGCCATCAGCGGGGTGATTTCCGCAGGCTTGATCACCACGGCGTTGCCGGCGGCCAGGGCCGGAGCGACTTTCTGTGCTTCGCTGGCAATCGGCGAGTTCCACGGTGTGATCGCGGCGATCACGCCCATCGGATCAAAGACGCTCATGCTGACGAAATCACCCCGGGACGGCGTGATGGTTTCCTCAAGGGTTTCACAGGCCGCAGCGAAGAACTGGAAAGTGCCGGCCGCGCTGGCCACCAGGGCGCGGGTTTCGTTGATCGGCTTGCCATTGTCCTGGCGCTGCAACTGCGCCAGTTCTTCGCTGCGCTCACGTATCAGCTCGGCAATGCGATACAGCACGCTGGCACGTTCATGGGGTTTGCGCTGTGCCCAGCCGCTGTGCAAAAACGCCTGGTGGGCGCCTTGCACGGCGTCTTCCACGTCTTCGACGCTGGCGGCGTTGAGCCAGGCCACGGCTTCGCCGGTGGCCGGGTAGCAGGTGGCGTAGCGCTCACCGCGGCCGAGTCGCCATTGGCCGGCAATGCAGATCGGTAAAGTCTGTTCGAGAGTCATCGCAGTTCCCTAAATCGAAATCGCGTGGGCGTGGTTGCCCAAGGCACGGACGACGCTGTAGACGGTCAAGGCCGAAGTCTTCGGATTGGCCAGCAGCGGTTTGCCACGCAGGCTCAGCTCGAACCCGCCAAAGGCGCCACGGGCTTCGAAGTGATGCACGTTCTCCTCGCTAAGCGGGTCAGCGATCAGGGTCACATGGGTGCGATCCAGACCGAGTCCGGCCAGCGACAAGGTCGCGGCGACGTTGGCGTTTTTCGGGTAGAGGCGGGCCGCTTCGCGGGCGCTGCCCTGGAAAATCACCGTGGCTTCGCTGAGGCTGTCCAGGTCGAAGGCCTGTTCCGCCGGGGTATTTTTCCAGGCACGCGCCGGTTTGCGTCCGGTGTAGTTCACCGAGTCCAGGCCGCCGACCTTGGCCGCCGACAAGGCGTCGATGCCGCCGATGGCGCCGGGCAGCAATTCGATGCGGGTCTGGCCGCGTTCCGCGGCCGCTTCCAGGCGCTCCACCAGGCCGACTTCGGACAGCGCGCCGACCGAGACGATCAGGCAGGCAATGCCGCGTTCCAGGGCCGGCAGCACATGTTCTTCGATGGCCTTGTGGCCGGCGCACTCGACCAGCAGGTCGGGGCGCGCGTCGGCCGGCAAGGCCGTGAGCACTTGCGGCGGTTGTTTGAAACTGGCCAGCCGCTGGCGCACCAGCTCTTCGGAACCGGCCGAGGCGATGACGTAGTCGACGCACAACTGCGGGTCTTTCTCCAGCAGTTCAAGCACGCCGACGCCAATGGCGCCGCAGCCGATCATGGTGATATGCAGCATGACGTTGTCCTCAGGCCGTGGCTTTCTGCGCTTTGGTTTCGCTGTTGGGCGGACCGGCGAACTGGGTGGCGAAGCTGCCGACGCTGAGCATGTCGACTTCCAGCAGGAACGGTCCGGGTTGCGAGAGGGCGCCATCGACGACCTTGCCGAAATCCTTGAGGTCGGTGACCAGGCCATGGCGCAGGTTCAGCGATTCGGCCAGCTTGGAATAGTCCGGAGTGTGCAGGTCGACGTAGCAATGGCGGCTGCCGTACACCGCGTCCTGGATGTTGCGGATCACGCCGTAGCGCTGATCGTTCATCAGCAGGATCACCACGTTGGCGTTCTCTTGCACCAGCGTCGCCAGCTCGCCAAGGTTGAGAATGAAACCGCCGTCACCGGCCAGGGCGAAGACCTTGCGCTCAGGCGCGGTTTCCGCTGCCGCAACCGCCGCGCCGATGCCCATCGACAGGCCTTGGCCAATGCCACCGCCCAAGGCATGCACGCCGGCGCGTGGGTGGTACAACGTCAACAGGCGGTTGCCCCAGATGCTGTTGGACAGCGTGACGTCGCGCACCCAGGAGAAATTACGCCCGGTGAGCGCTTGCAGCTGTTCGACCATGGCCGAGTACGGGCCGAGGTCGGCGATCAGTTGCGTGCGGGACTTTTCCCGCACTTGCTTGAGCTCGGCGAGGAACGTCGGGTCGATCTGCAGGCGACCTTCCAGGCGATCCGCCAGGCCTTCGAGCGCCAGCGCCGCATCACCGCAGATGAACAGTTCGCTGTTGTAGCTGCGGCCTTCGATGGCCGGGTTGGCGTCGATGCGCAGGGTATTGCGCGGCAGCTTCAGCGCGTACTTGAAGGTCTCGTTGCTGCGCAGGCGGGAGCCGGCGATCAGCAGGGCGTCGCAGCTTTGCAGGAACTGCTCGACCAGTTTGTTTTGCGAGAAGGCACCGAGGCAGCGTTCGTCGTCTTCGTTGACCACGCCGCGACCCTGGGTCGAGGTGATCACGCCGACGCCCATGTCCAGCAAGCGCTTGACCTGCGGGCCGGCATGCCGCGCACCGCCGCCGAGCCACAGCAGCGGGCGGGTGGCCGTGGCCAGGCGCTCGGCCACCAGGTCCAGCGCTTCCGGTGCAGGCACGGCCACCGGAATCGGCAGCGGCGACAGGTCGGTCGGCATCGGGATGAACGTCGACTGGATGTCGATCGGGATTTCCACGCTGACCGGACCGGTCGGCGCGGTCAGGGCGGTCTGCACGGCCAGCTTCAGGGTGCTGAGTGCGGTTTCGACGCTGCGCACGCGGAACGCCGCCTTCGACACCGCCTTGAGCATGGTCAACTGATCGCGGGCTTCGTGGATGTAGGCGAACTCCTGATCCAGGTACGGCGTTTCGATCTGACCGGTGATGTGCAGCAGCGGTGTGCCGGCGGTCAGCGCTTCGACCATCGCCCCCGCAGCGTTACCCGCCGCGGTGCCGGTGGACGTCAGGCACACACCCAGGCCCCCGGTGGTGCGGGCATAGGCGTCGGCCATGTTGGTCGCGCCGGCTTCACCGCGGGCCATGACAAAACGGATGTTGCCGCGCACGGCGAACGCATCGAGGATCGGCATGTTGTGGATCGAGATCACACCGAACGCGGCCTTGACCTCGCATTGCTCGAGAAACGCGGTGATGGCAGCGCCAACGGTGACAGTATTTTCATTACGCATGGCGGGACAGGCCTCCAGAAACATCGATATGGCTGCCTGTGGTGTAAGCCGACAGAGGCGAGGCCAGGAACAGGATTGCGCGGGCCGCTTCGATCGGCAGGCCCAGGCGCCCCAAGGGAATGTGTTTGCGTTGTGCCAGCTGGGCGGTCCATTGGCTCCAGTCCAGATCCCGTTCTTCGCGGGCTTCGAAACGTCGGCGCCATTGCCCGGACTCGACCAGGCCAATGAGGATGCCGTTGACCCGAATGCCATCGACGGCAAATTCGGTGGCCATCGAGCGCACCAGGTTCATCACCCCGGCGCGCGCGGCCGAGGTGGCGACCATGTGCGGTTCCGGCTGGCTGGCCAGCAGCGAATTGACGCAGACGATGGCGGCATTCGCCTGGCCTTGCAGCTGTGTCTTGAAGGCACGGACCGGATTGATCACCGAGAAGAACTTCAGGTTCAGTTCTTCGGTCCAGGCGCTGTCGGTGGTGTCGGCGAAGGTCGATACGCGACCTTGCCCGGCGTTGTTGATCAGCACGCTGGCCGGTCCCAATGCGGCAAGACTGGCGGCGGCGAAGGCGTTGACCGAGTCGGCATCGAGGACGTTGCAGACCTGGGCCAACAAGCGCGCCTGTGGAAAGCGTTGACGTAGTTTTTCTTCAGCGCCGCGCAGGCGATCTTCGTCACGCCCGCAGAAGGCCACGGCCGCGCCGGCTTCGAGCAGCAGCTCGACGCAGGCCAGGCCGATGCCCGATGACCCACCGGTGACAATCGCGGTGCTGTCTTGCAGTTGATAGAGACTCATCTCAATCCCTCATCAGCGCCGTTACGCGGTTGTGGCCGTCGTGGCCGGTCGCGCTGTTGTAGTCGAGCAACCGCGACAGTTCGTCGGCGCTACGACGTACTTGCAGGAGCAATTCGTTGAAGTTGACGTGGGCGATCTGGGTGGTCGGAATGGTCACGCCCAGCGCCGCGACGATCTGCCCGGATTGATCGCGCACCGGCGCGGCCACCGAGGAAATCGCTGACTCGAAGAAGCCTTCGCCGCTGACAAATCCGCGTTGGCGGTCGGCCTGGACCATGTCGAACAGCTCCATCACGGTCTTCGGCGTGCACGGCGAGAACTGTTCCAGGTGATCTTCCGGGTACAGCTCGCGCAACTCGGCCAGCGACAGGTCTTCGAGCAGGATGCGCCCGAGGACGGTGGCGTGGGCGGGCAGGCGTGTGCCGACATTCACCGCGCTGGAGAACACCGACGGCGGCGACACCTTGGCCACATAGACGATCGAGCGGCCGTCGCGCACCACCAGGTTGCTCGGGTAGTTGAGGCGGTCGCACAAGCGGGCCAGCAGCGGCTGGCCGAGCTCGGTCAGTTCCAGTGAGGCGAGGTACTCGAAACCCAGGCGCAGCACCGACATGCCGAGGCGGTATTCGTTGCCGCTGCGGGTGACGAAGCCCATGGTTTCCAGCGTCGTCAGCAGACGAAAGATGGTCGAGCGCGGCAGCGACAAGCGCCGGGCCAATTCCGGCGCGGTCAGCGTGCGGTTGCGCCGGCTGAATTCGCACAGCAGCAGCAAGCCGCGCTCCAGCCCTGGCACGATGTATTTGTCCTGAGCGTCCTTCAGCAGATCTGAATCGTTCATAGCGATGCACCTGTCAGGGATTCTTCGATGGCGAGGGCCAGGCGGCCCGCCACCACACAAGGTTGTTCGATGGGGCTGGCATGCCCGGCATCGTTGATAAGCTCGAACGTGCCGCCCAGGGCCTTGGCCAGGGTCTGGCAACTGTCGGGAGCGGTGATGCCGTCGGCGTCGCCGCAATGCACTTCGCAGGGCATCGTCAACGGTGCATGGCGCAGCAGGTCCTCGCCGCACAGCAGTTCTATGGCCTGGCGATAACCATCTGGCTTGAGCCGCGCCATGTTCCACTGCACCCAGGCCTGGGCCTGAGGGCTGGCAGCGGGGGAGAGCATGTAGGCACTGCGTTGCTCGGCCATCTGTTGAATGCCCAGTTGTTCCAGGGCGCGCAGGCGTTTGTCGCGCACTTGCTGGCGCTGCACGGCGCGCGATGGATGGCCGTAGCCCTGGGCCGGGCTGATCAGCACCAGGCGGCTGATGCGCTGTTGCTGCACGCCGCTGGCGAAGGCGACCGCGGTAATCGCCCCGAGCGAGTGCCCCACCAGCACGCAGCGCTGGATGCCCAGGGCATCGAGCATCTGCAGCAGCCGTTCGGCATAATCCGACGCATCCGGAGCCAGGGCTCGCAGTGGTGTGGAGTCGCCGTAGCCAGGCGCGTCCCAGGCGATCACCCGGGCGCTGCGGCCCAGTTCCTGCGCCACCTGCAACCACGACGCCGAGCCCGAGCCGATCCCGTGCAACAACACAATGGCCGGCCCGCTTCCGCATTCGCGAAAGGCCTGGCGAGCACCGGCGAGCTCAAGCAGGCGCTGCGGGAAGTGCAGGGCCAGCTGCGCCTGGAGATCGGCGGTGAGCGACGGAGCGTGATGATCGATGGCGTGCGACATGGGTTTATCCGCGCTTGATCGAGGCCAGGGGGTGTTCTGGCGGGTAGGTCGGGGTCAGCGGTTTTTTCGCGCCGAGCATCACGCACATCAACGCGTCTTCATCGCCGATGTTGATCTCTTCGCGGTACACGCCGGGCGGCACGGAAATCACGTCGCGGTCGGTGAGGATGGTTTCGAAACGCTCGCCGTCCTTCTCGATCACCACCTTGAGTTTGCCGCGCAGCACGAAGAACACTTCTTCGACGTCGGTGTGCAGGTGCGGCGGGCCTTCGTGGCCGGCCGGGATCACCATGGTCGAGAACGTGAAGTTCTCCGACGGGATGGTGTTCATGTCCGAGGTCACGCCGGTGCCACCGGTGCCGATGTAGCGCATTTGCGCGCGGCGGAATTTCGGGTCGTAGTCGGCCTGGAACTTCAAGGCGTTCCAGTCGTACTTGCGGGTTTCGTAGCGGGCGATGCGGGTGTTCATCCAGCTTTCAAGGTCGCTGCCGGCGGGCTGTTCCCAGCTCTTCGGGGTAGGTTGCTGTGCTGATAAATCGGTCATGGCTGTCTCCAGATCAAAGTCAAGGCATGACGAACCCGCCGTTGACCGGCAAGGTTTGTCCAGTGATGAAGCGGGCGAGGTCGGACAGCGCGAACAGCACGGCGCCGCTGACGTCTTCGGGAAGTTGTGGGCGCTGGATGGCCCGCTGGTCGTTGTACAAACGGTGGCGCGCCTCGGGCACATAGGCCGTGGCCTCGACCAGCACCAGGCCGGGCGCGATGGCGTTGACCGTGATGTTGTCGGCTCCCAGTTCGCGGGCCAGGCTGCGGGTCATGGCGATGATTGCGCCCTTGCTCGCGACATACGCCAGCAGGTTCGGCGCGCCCCACAGCGGGGTGTCGGACGCCAGGTTGACGATGGCGCCCTGGCCGCTGGCGCGCAGGGCTGGCAGGCACGCCTTGGTCATCAACCAGGTGCCGCGCACGTTGACCTGCATCACCTGGTCCCAGGTGTCCAGGGTCAGCTCTTCGCAGGTCTTGCCGCCAGAATTGGTGATCGAGGCGTTGTTCACCAGGCCGTCGAGCCCACCCAACAAACGGGTGGTTTGTGCGATGCAGGCATCGATCGAATCCGGCTGCGCCAGGTCGACCGTGACGCCATGCACGTCCAGGCCTTCAGCGACCAGTTCGGCCGCCGATTGCTGCACGCGTTCGGCGAGGATGTCGGCGATCACCACTTGGGCACCGGCGCGGCCGATAGCCTGGGCAAAGGCGTAGCCCAGCCCGCGGGCGCCACCGGTGACGAGCACGCGGCGGCCTTCGAGCAAGCGATTGAAGGTGGTCATCATTGGGTACTCAACATGGCTTTGGGCATGTAGTGCAGGACGCGTTTTTCGCTCCAGACCACCGCGCCGTAGGCGAGTACACCGATCAGGGTGAGCATGACGATGGCGACGAACACGCCCGCGGTATTGCCCTGGCCTTCGGCATCGACCAGCAGGAAGCCCAGGCCCTGGTTACCGCCGACCAGTTCACCGACGGTGACGCCGATGACGGCCAGGGTCGAAGCGATGCGCAGGCCGGAGAACAGCGCGGCCATGGCCGAGGGGAACTCCACCAGGCGGAAGATCTGCCAGCGGCTGGCGTTCATGGTCCGCACCAGGTTGATCATGTCCGGGTCCACGGTGCGGATCGCCGACAGCACGTTGATCATTACCGGAAAGAACACGATCAGGATGGCGATCAAAATCTTCGGGTAGATGGTGTAGCCCAGCCACATGACGAACAGCGGGGCGAACGCGACTTTCGGGGCGATCTGCAGCGCCAGGATGTACGGCGACAGCATGGCCTCGGCGGCGGGCGAGAGGCCCAGCGACACGCCGATCACCACGCCGAGCAGGGCACCGAGGCCAAAGCCGACGATGATTTCGAAGGCGGTGATCAGGGTGTGTTGCCACAGGCCGCCGCTGTGCCACATCACCAGGCTTTCCTGGGCCACGCGGCTCAGTTGCGGCATGACGAATTCGGGCATGCCGAGCAATCCCGGGCCCCACTGCCAGAGCACCAGGAACAGGATCAGCAGGGCGACGCTGCCGAGCATGGAGTTATTGAGGTTTTTCATCGTGTCGTTACCTTGTTGTCACTGGCCGTCATTGCGCGGCTGTTTGGGTGTCGATGAACTGGTTGGTGTACAGGTCGTCGAGCTTGGGCTCCTGGGTGACGATGCCTTCGCTGACATAGAACTGGCGGACCGCTTCGAGTCGCGCCGGATCGATGCGGCCCAATACGGTCTGGTTGGCGTAGACATGCTCGACGTAGAGCTTGAAGATTTTCTCCAGCGAATCTTCCTTGCCGGCATAGGCGGGAACCGCCTTGGCAAAGGTCACGGCGGCAGCCCGTGGGTCGGCAATGATGTCGCGCATGCCCTGCAGCGTTGCCTGGACCGCGCCGCGAACGATCTGCGGGTGGTTCTTGATCGCGTCGTCGGAGGCGAGGATCGACTGGGCCATGCTTTCGAAAATCTGCGCTTGCGGTATCAGCTTGATCTTCAACCCGGCTTCTTCGGCGTTAACCACCCAATCCGGCACGGCGGCCATTGCCTCGGCTTTGTTGGCCGAGAACAATTGCCAGACACCGGCCGGGCCGGCCGCCTGGATGTTCACATCGTTCTTGCTCAGGCCGGCTTTACGCAGGGAGGCGAGCAGGGCGTAGTAGGTGGTGTCCGAGTAGGACATCACCGTCATGGTCTTGCCCTTGAGATCGCTGATGGAATTGATGTTTTGCGCGGCATTGGTGGCAATCATGGTCACGCCGCCGGCACCCAGCACCGCGACCGCGCGCACCGGAATCCCGTTGGCCCGCACCACGATCGGGGTATCGCCCAGGGCGCCGCCGAGCATGGCGTTACCGGCACCGATCTGTTTCGCCACGTCCACACCGCCCTTGGCCGCGATGAAGGTCATGTTCAGGTTTTGCGCGGCGTAGTAACCCTTCTGCTGCGCGATGATCCACGGGGCAAACGCCGGCAGGTTCGGTGGCGCCGGCAACAGGTAGGTCACGTCGGTCGACTGCGCCTGGGCGGCGCAAGCCATGCCCAGGCCGAGCGCGATGGCGGTGACCTGGCTGAAGCGTTGAAACAGAGACTTGAACATGCGTACTCCTCAATCGGTTGCGGGCCTACAGGCGTGATCAATGCAGTTCGGTGTGTTCGCTGACTTGCAGCAGCTCCATCAGGCGACCCACCAGCGGGCCGATCTCCGGCAGCTTGCGGCGCTCCAGCGGGTTGTCGCGAAACGGCAGGTCGATGTTGATTTCTTCGACGATGGTGCCGGGGCGGGCGCTCATGACCAGCAGCCGGTCAGACATGGCGATGCCTTCGATCAGGTCATGGGTAATGAACAGCGCGGTTTTCTTTTCGTCGAACAGCATCCGCGCCATGTCCTGTTGCAGGATCATCTTGGTCTGCGCATCCAGCGCCGAGAAAGGCTCGTCGAGGAACAGCACTTGCGGGTCGATGGCCAGGGTCCGGGCCAGGGCAGCGCGCTGGCGCATGCCGCCCGACAGCTGGAACGGGTAGTGATCGGCAAAGCCTTGCAGGTGGCAACGATTGAGCAGATCTTGCGCTACGGCCTGCCGTTTGGCGGCCGCCACGCCTTGAATTTCCAGGCCCAGTTCAACGTTGCGGCGAATGCTGCGCCACGGCATCAACAGGTCTTTTTGCAGCATGAAGGCAACCTGGCGAACCGGGCCGGTGACGGCTTCACCGCCGACGAACACTTCGCCTTCGGAAGGCCGGTAGAGACCGGAACCCATATTGAGGATGGTGCTCTTGCCACAACCGGAAGGGCCGATGATCGACACCACTTCACCACGGCGAATCTTGAAGTTGACCCCGCGAATGGCGAACGGCGCTTCGGGTTTTCCCTTGGCCGGGAAACATTTGCCGACATTGCGGAATTCAATCTCGGTGGGCTCCAGTTCTTCCTTGGGAGCGGGTGTGTTCCATTGCGGGGCGACGGCGTACATCTCTTTCACAGCCATTGGGAAGGGTCTCTGGTCTGTTTTATAGGTGATACGGCGTTTAGTGCATGAACAATGCCAGGCAGGAGTTGGGTCGTTATTTTGTTTAAAAATCGTTTAAAAATAATGACTTAGGCGATATTTTGAAATTTATCTGCGTTTCATATATGAAACGTGGTTTCTTGTATGGCACGAAATTGCACATCGATCGTGCGAGGTTCGGGGATTTGCGAGCAGACGGTGCTTTTTCAGGTAACGCTGAGGGCGGGGAAACAGCGAATTTGTTTTATATGTGAAACGGAGTGTGCTGGAAGGGAAAAGGGCCCATGGAGGCGCCCGTTGTTATTAATGAGGATTGTGAGTAGTACCGTTATCGAACCAAAGCTACATCTCGCAAACGCATAGCTAGGGCTCCAACGACTTCGCCATGATGAGCGTGCGCTCTGGTCCGTGAAATTCGTCGCGGATCTTTTTGAAGCCAAGTGCAGCGTAAAAACCTTCTGCAGTAATCGAAGAGGGCACACGCAGCAGGCTGACGCCTTCTTTGATGGCGATCGATTCCATCATCGCCATCAGTTGTCTTCCAATACCTTTCCCTTGATAGGCCGGGTCGACGAACACGCTTCGGACAACGTCTCGATCAAGACTGGCTGTTGCGACGATATGGCTGTCAGTGGTTGCTACAAACACCTGGCGGCGGGCCAACAAATCAAGGATCGCCGGTGGCGAAAAGCTTTGCTCCACCTGATCGATGATTGCGGATGAATAGTCCCGGGCATTGGACTCGCGCAGGGTGCCAATGATGATCCGACTGATGGCCGGGGCATCTGCATTCATTGCGTTTCGAATCAGGCAGTCCATTCAGGTGGTTCCTTGCGTGGGATTCCCTGATCGTAAAGAGATGTGGCGTTACTGGCGAGTGAGTTCCTTGACGAAGCTCGGTTTGGCTGCCGAATCTACTGACGTATGGGCGCATCGCCGATGGACTCTGCCGCGACGAATGAGGTCAACATGGATAGGCGCGTGATTCTTCGGCGGTAAAGGCATGCGCCATATCCTTCGTGCTCGCTCTGGGGACGATCGCGACCGCAATTTCACCAGCACCAAACTGAAGCGGCGAATGGAAGAAATTGAATCGAGTATCAGTCGTTACCTGGCGATCCCAGGACATCAAGTCATGGTCACGACAGCTCCGTTAGTGTGATCGCCTTCAGCAAGCATTTGCTTAAGGCGGTCACGCTCCTCGGCTCCGGGCAGGACGCCAGTCGTCGTCGCCTCCAGCACCGTGATGCCCTGTGCATTGAGTATCCTGACTTCGGCTTTTGCATGACCACGTGCAACGGGCTGCGACTAAAAAATAAGCCACATCTCGCCCAAGGGGATCACCCCCGCATCTGTTCAATCAGTAGCACCAGCGCGATGATGATCATCGCAGCCCCCGAGAAACGGCTGACCCCGAGCGACCGCTTTTGGCCGTTTTCTACCTGTCGTGAACGCGTGCCGAGAGGGGCGGGGCGGGAAAGGGCGAGCATCAACGGCGCTGGAGCCATCGGTGACGTATCTCCTGCAGAGGCCGAAGCGGCCTGCTATCGATAGTTCGACTATTCTTCCATGGCGGCGAGACTCACCCCAAAAGCCTGCGCAATTCCCGGGGCGGTTCCTGATTAAAAGCTAGCGACGTAAAAACCAATGTCCGTAGTAGCCACGGATAATGCAGGCGCGCCAGCGAAGATTGGTAAGGCTCAGTTGATGAGGTTACGCGATGCATCGCATGGTGAGACACGTTCTCTCAGCAACGGCCATCGCAGCTGCGCTCGCCGGCTGCGCCTCAAAGCCTGCGCCAACGACGAGCCTTGACTACAAGAGCCGCGCCGTGACGCGCAGCGATGGCGGCTTGCGCGTGTCGACCGCGGTACTGTCGGCCGCGGAAAGCGAGGCGGTCTACGGCGTGCCTCTGGCGAATAGATCGATACAGCCAGTCTGGGTCGAAATCAAAAACCGGGAAGACCGCGCCTACTATCTGCTTTCGCCGGGCGTCGATCCAAACTTCTTCCCTGCATCCGAGGCGGCCGAAGCATTTTTTCCGGGCGCTCCGCAGGACGAGCGGACAGCGCTTGATCGGCACTTTCGTCGGCTGGCCTTCCACAACCCTGTCGCACCTGGCGCGACAACCTCCGGCTTCGTGTTGACCCATCTCGACGAGGGATTCAAGTTCGTTAACCTCGATCTGGTGGCAGACGGGCGGACCAGGCATTTTTCTGTCCTGGCCATCGTGCCGGGCCTGCGCACCGATTACCACATCAGCGAAGTGTTCAGGCAGGGCATCTATCCACCCCAGGACATTGTGAACTACACGGATGACGCCAGTTTCCAGGCGGCGCTGGAGGCGCTGCCGTGCTGCGTCACCAACGAGGAAGGTTCCAGCAACGGCGATCCGCTGAACCTGGTGGTCGTCGGCGGGCTCGATGATGCCTTCCCCGCCTTCGCACGTCGCGGCTGGCGTGGAACCGAGGAAAAGTGGTCGGGGTCGATCATGAAAGTGGTCAATTCGGCGCTTTCCGGCGAGCGCTATCCCTATGCGCCAGTGAGCGATCTCTATCTGTTCGGGCGACCTCAGGACCTTGCCTTGCAAAAGGCGCGTGACAACGTCCACCAGCGCAATCACCTGAGGCTGTGGCTCAGTCCCATGCAATATCACGGCAAGCAGGTGTGGGTCGGACAGATCAGCCGCGATATCGGCAGCCGGATGACCGTGCATACCGCGACGCTGACGACACACAAGATCGACCCTGACGTCGACGAAGCGCGCAGTGCCCTGACACAGGATATGGCGTATTCAGTGACCCTGGCCAAATTCGGCTTTGTGAAGGGGGTGGGGGCTGCGCCCAAGAGCGCGCCGCGCGAGAACCTGACAACCGATCCTTACTACACGGATGGGCTGCGCTGTGTCCTGGTCTTCGATCACACGCACACCTCCCTGGCGCAAATCGAATTCTTTCTGTCACAGGGCATCTACGAGAATGGCGGACAATCACCGGGGCGGATCAAGCCATGAGCTGCTTGCCGTCGGGGGATACTCTGCGATGTGCAATGCGCTGCTTGTGCCCCCTGGGTTGTGCAGCGATTCTTGCGCTCGCCGTTGCTTGTTCGACCTGGCAGGCGCCTGCCGATTTCAATACCAGCGGACTGCGTGAGCGTGCGCAGACGGCCACCAGTCACGAGATACGCGTCAGCGCCGCCGTGCTCAGTGCCGAAGACAGGCGGCGCATGCTGGGGGTGGAATTGGACAGGACGCGCGTGCAGCCCGTGTGGGTCGAAGTCCAGAACCAGTCTGCCGATCCTCTCATGTTGCTGCGGCCGGGAACCGATCCCGATTATTTCTCTCCACTCGAAGTCGCCTGGTCCATGCACGGGATATTCGCCCCGGCAGCGAACGCGCGCATCAATGACCACCTGGACCAACTGGGCTTCAAGAATCCCGTCCTGCCAGGCGAAACGAAAGCGGGCTTGCTGTTCATCAACCCGGAGCGCGCTACGCGGCTGCTGAATATCGATTTGCTGCAGAGAAAGACGCTGGTCCCATTCTCCCTCTTCTTGCGGGTGCCGGACGATGCCGGGGAAAAATGGTTTGCCGAAGGCTTGTTCCAGCATCACGGTTCCGAGATCAAGGACTATGACGATCTGAGCGCGTTGCGTTCCGCGTTGGAGCGCCTTCCCTGCTGCGCCACTGATGCGAACGGCAGGGCGAACGGCGATCCGTTCAATGTGATTCTCGTCGGCGAGTTCGCCGATATCGCCACCGCATTTGTGCGTCGTGGCTACCGGCGTTCCACGCACCCCGCGGATGCGGCCGAACGTGCATTTGGCCGCATGCCCGATGCCGTGGTTCGCAAGCAATCGCAAGCTGGAGCGCCGGCGACCTGGGTGCGTGTGTGGATCATGCCAATGCGCTTCGACGGTCACTCCGTGTATCTCGCGCAGGTCGCAAGACCGACCGGCGGACGCTTTGCACCGCGCGAGGCGCAAGACCTCGTCTTGCATGAGGACGTCGATGAGGCGAGAAATTTGCTGATCCAGGACATGATGTATTCGGCCGGCCTGGACAAGCTCGGGTTCGTCACCGGTGTCGGTCCCGCGTCCCAGGCACAACCGCGAACGACGTTCAGTGGCGCCCATTACTTCAGCGACGGTCTGCGTGCGGTCATGTTCTTTGCGACGCGGCCGCTCAGCCTGTCGCAGGTGCAGATGCTCGATTGGGAACCGTATCTGGATTGGCGCCAATCGCCTGCACGCAAGGAGGTCGACGATGCCCGCAAGTGACCTGTTCGGCAGGCCGGATGACTCGGCCGGCCGTTTGTGCGGTGCCTACCCATTGTTGCGCAGCGCGGGCATGGCATGGTTGATGATCGCAGGCTTCCATGCGCTCACCGCCTGCGCACCCGCGCCGCTGATGGCCTACTCGCCGGACACACCGCCGCTGGTGCTGGTCCCTGCGTCGCAGGCCGGCGTGCAGGACAAGCGGGGGCGCTTTCGCGAGATTTTTTGCTCGATCCTCGACACGCGAGGACGCGACCTGCCCGATAGCCGCCCTTGCGAGGAGGCACTGACGCGCGTCGGTAGCGAACCTGCTGGCACTGGCAAACCCGTCGATCTTGGTCAATCGAAACGCCGTCTGATCGGCGCTATGGTGGCCGGCGTCGGCTACGAATGCTTCGAGCAATGGCTGCAAGCGCCCGGCAGCGTAGCGGTTCATCTGCGTCAGTTCGGCTATGACCTGGTGCAGATGAAGGTCGACGCCTTATCGAGTTCCGCAAGGAACGCTCGGCAAATACGCGACGCGATCATGGCGATGCCAGCCGAAGCCGGCCCGCCGCGCCTCGTCCTGATCGGCTATTCGAAGGGCGCGCCCGATATTCTCGAAGCGATGGTCAATTACCCGGAAATCCGCGGCCGCGTGGCGGCAGTGGTCAGCGCAGCCGGCTCGGTCGGCGGCTCGGCGCTGGCCAACGATGCCGAGCAATACCAGGCGGACCTGTTGCGGCACTTTCCCGGTGCGACCTGCGATTCGGGTGACGGTGGCGCGATCGACAGCCTGCGACCCGCAACGCGCAAGAACTGGCTGGCGCAGCACCGGCTGCCGTCCGATCTGAACTACTATTCGCTCGTTACCTTCCCGCAGCCGGATCACATCTCGGCCATACTGAAATCGAGTTACAACAAGCTGGCGCAGATCGATGCCCGTAACGACAGCCAAGTGATCTTCTACGATCAGATAGTGCCGGGCAGCCGCCTCATGGGCTATATCAACGCCGATCATTGGGCACTGGCAGTGCCGATCGCCCGAACGCATTCGACCCTCGGATCACTGTTGGTGACACAGAATGCCTATCCGCGCGAGGCGCTGGCGGAGGCGATGCTGCGCTTCGTCGAAGAGGATCTGGCGGCATCTGAGCATTTGAGCATTAAGTAAATACCAACAATGTCTGTTTGACATCATTGCCCTTTGTAACGGCGATGAGAAAAATAATCCCTGTTTGAAAATGTTATCGAGCATTCGCGGTCATAAATGGCAACCTGCCAGTACCCGGCCGAGCTTTCAACGAGTGTGGCAGCCCCGCCTCCTTTCAAGGACGTCACGAGTAAATGGATCTTTTAACCAACCTGCCCAGCTGGGACGACATCGAACGAAATTTCGACCAGAAATTCAATGCGTTGAATGAGGGCGTCGATGACGGCTTCCAAAGCGCCCACGACGGCTGGAACGGCTTTACCCGCCGCGTCAGCAACGGCGCCACTCAAGCCTACGGGTACGTGGGCGGGCATCGGATCGATAACGTCCGCCACGCGATGGCTCTATCTGTCCCCATCATGCAGATGAACATCAGCCGCCAATGGGCGTCGATCAATATCAACGAAATTCTGCCGGTGTTGCTCAAACTGTTGCAGGAAGTTGTGATGATCGTGGGCGGTAGCGTGACGATCGGTGCCGCTCTGGGTGGAGCGGTCGGCTCCCTTGCCTTTGGTGCTGGCGCCGTGCCTGGCGCAACAATCGGCGCCGGTGTCGGATTGCAGGTCGGTAACTTGATCATGGCAGCGCTGGGATTGTACGCCATCACCGGTTATTTCTCGGCGGGAATAGGGCCCTGCCTATCAACGATATTTGAAGGTCTCTGTACCGCGTGGCAAGCGGAAGACGGCTTGAAAAATCCTGGCCTCGACCCGACTGGCGGTTCAGCGGCGATGATTCAGGAACGCAAAGAACGCGCAGCCAGACAGTTGGCCCAAGGGCAAGAGCAATTGGTGTTGCTGTTACTGACGGCGATTGTCACCTATCTCACCCGAGGGCAGATGAAAGCGGGTGTGGTCAACAGCCTGGAAAGTATTGCGACGAGAAGTGCCAAGCTTCGATCCGAGATTTCCAACAAGCCGTTCGCCGTATGGCTCACGAAAAACGAAAAACTACTTTTGGAGCATCCGGAGCTACAGATTAGGGGGGTCACTTCAGTTGAGAAGCTTGCGCGGGAAAATCAAATGCGCGAGTTTTACGCGAAGCAAGATACTGAATTCGTTTCAGTCGAAAACAAACGAAAGTCGGTAAAGACATTTGAGCCAAGGGGCTTAAGTAACCAGGAAATCCATGATTATCTCCAGAGTGCGGACGGGCAAAAATACATCGCTAAACTCGCATTGGCAGACCCTGAGGCATCATCTGCAAGTCTCTTAGAGAGAGCTTTTGGCCAAGTGGCATCAGGCAGTACTTTACCCGTTACCACTGGCATAAGAACGCCGCTTGTGAAGATCGTACCTGTGGGTGAAAAAGGCATTTCCGACTACTCACCATTTTTCACTACAATGGAAGAATTGCAGGCGGCAGCTAAGTCCAATAAAACTCTAGCAGACTCACTCGGTTTGCCGGTCATCAGCGAAAATGCCAGATATTCTATTTTTGAAATTAAGCCACTTGAGCCTACTGAAGTTTTCGTTAGCAAGGTTGCGCCAACGGTAGAATTTGGGGGTAGAATTACGAGAACGGGAGAGGGGGCACAATATTTGGTGCCTAATCGGCAAGAGTGGTCTGCAGCAAAGCTCATTGGCGAAATCGACAATTAGGAATTAGTATGGATATTCAAGCGTTAAAGCAGACCGCAATCGAATTGCGAAAACAACTGGAATTGTATAAGGACAAAGAGCCGGCAGCACTGGCTTTGTACGGGCAAATGGAATATTTGATATCCGCAGCTGAGCGTGGTGAGATCAATGCCCAAGTTGAAGCAAGGGATATACCAGGCCATCGCATCATGGATGAGTCAAGCCTTCGGAAATATCGGGAGCTTTCGGATGCTTATAGCAATTTTTATGTTGAACTTATCGAGGGTCGTGGCTCGGACACGCTTAAAATGATAGAGGAAATCATGAAAAAAGTCAGACCGTAAATTAGCTATTTCTCGGTTAAACTTGCACTGATATTCACCAAAAAAACAGAATTAATCGGCGATGTGACAACTGCCCTTACTGTTGAGTGGTCAGCAGTACAGCTAATGGGTAACTTTCCGGGCATCCATAAGCAGTGCTTCGCGGCAGTTACTAGCTGACAACCTGTAGATCCATATCTTGCGCAGATCTAGAATGTGTTGGCCTTCCTCGCCGCCGATCCTGGTACGGGTTCCATGACTGAGCACGCAAGTTACCATCACGTTAGTGAAGTTCCCGGCCTCGTGCTGGGCTCGGCGCGCCTGACGGATGCCGGATTCGATCGCCATTACCACCTCGACTTCCACGTTGGCTTCGTGACCGAAGGCGTCCAGCGTCACCGATCCAAGGGCGAGTCGTTTCTGCTGGGGCCGGGCAACATTGCCCTGATGCCGCCGGGTGAAATCCACGACGGCGTGGCCGAAGGCGGCGGCGCCTACACGCTCAAGACATTCCGTTTGTCCCAGGCGCTGGTCGCGAGCCTCGCGGAAGACTTCAGTGGTCGTCCCCAGGACCTGGAACTGGCCGGCATGTTGCTCGAAAACACCGGGCTTGCCGGCCACCTGCGCGGCTTGCACGAGGCCATGCAACAGGCCATCGGGCCTGGCGGTCTCGCGGTGCAGGCGCACTGGCTGACCCTTGTCGAGTGTCTGTTGCGTCAGTCGCGGGTGATCGTGCCGGAGGCGATTTCTGGAGCGCTCTCGCCCCTGCAATGGTCACGCCTCAGGGACTATTGTTTCAGTCACATCGATCAGCGCATTACCCTGGATGACCTCGCCGGTCTTTGCGGGTTGGGCCGGTTTTCGTTCCTCAAGCAGTTCAAGCGGACCATCGGCATGACGCCGCACGCATGGCTGCTGCGACTGCGTCTTGAACAGGCCTGTGGCCTGCTGTCGCGCAGCGAACTGCCGATCATCGATGTCGCCCACGCGGTCGGGTTTTACGATCAAAGCCATTTCAACCGTGCATTTCGACACGCATTCGGGGTCGCGCCTTCACGCTACAGGCATTGAGTGTCGGCGTTTCGCTGGCCGGCAATTTTTTACAAGCCTGGGCACTGTCCCTCGCCCTAGGATGCGCAAAACCGGGCGACTTTTCTTCGCCCGTGCAGCCGAGGACAGAAGATGACCGCTGAATCGAACCGAACGCCCGCACTGGGTTTTGCCAGCGACAACATCGCGGGGGCTTCACCGCAAGTGGCGCAAGCCATGCTCAGGCACAGCACCGGCCAGGCGAGTCCGTACGGCACGGACGAACTCTCCCTGCAGGTCAAGCTCAAGCTCAGCGAGATATTCGAGCGCGACGTGGAGGTCTTTCTCGTCCCTACCGGTACCGCCGCCAACAGCCTGTGCCTGAGTGCGATGACGCCGCCCTGGGGCAACATCTATTGCCATCCGGCCAGCCATATCAACAACGATGAGTGCGGCGCCCCCGAGTTCTTTTCCAACGGCGCAAAGCTGATGACCATCGACGGCCCGTCGGCCAAGCTGGACATAACCCGCCTGCGCGAATGCACGCGTGAAAAGGTCGGTGACGTGCACACCACCCAACCTGCCTGCGTCAGCATTACCCAGGCCACTGAAGTCGGCAGCCTCTACAGCCTGGACGAAATCGCCGCCATCGGTGAGGTGTGTAAAGCAAACGCCTTGGGGTACCACATGGACGGTTCGCGGTTCGCCAACGCGTTGGTTGCCCTGGGTTGCTCCCCCGCGCAGATGACATGGAAAGCCGGGGTGGATGCGTTGTCGTTCGGGGCTACCAAGAATGGTGCGCTGGCCGCCGAAGCGATCGTCCTGTTCAATCCCACGCTTGCCACCGAGATGAGCTATCGCCGCAAGCGCTCCGGCCATCTCCTGTCCAAGATGCGTTTTCTATCGGCGCAGATTGATGCCTACCTCACCGACGACCTGTGGCTGCGTAACGCACGCCAGGCCAACGAGGCCGCCCAGCGCCTGGCACGTGGGCTGGCGGGCCTGAGAGGCGTTGAAGTCATGACCGGCACCGAGGCCAACATCCTGTTTTGCAAGCTGGATTCGGCCATCATCGAAGCCCTGCTGAAGGCCGGGTTCGGGTTCTACCATGATCGCTGGGGGCCAAACATCGTGCGCTTTGTCACCTCGTTCGCGACCACCGCCGAGGATGTCGATCATCTGTTGAGTCAGGTCAGGCGAGTGGTCGATACGCTGCCCGCGTAACCGCTTGCAGCGCCGAAAGTGTGATCGCCTTCGGCGCTGGGCAGGCCTCTGGAAGTGCATAATGCCCGTCATCGCGCTTCCTCCGATTTGACTGACAACCCATGACGCTGACATTTTTCGTATTTACCTTGCAGTCCATCGCCGGGTGCATTGGCATTTGTATCGTGTTACCTCGTCCTGGCGTTGTTCCGCCGCGAGGCTATCGTTTCAGCAGGGGTGCCAGCAATGCACTCATATCGCGCCAGTGCGAACCCTCCCAGTAAACCCGTTGGCAGGCGGCGCAGTGCAGGAAGTGCGAATGGAGGGCAGCAATGCGTGGTGGCACCATTGGCCGCGCCCGTTCCGGGCTGAGTTCGTGCAGTGGCAGGTTGCAATGCAGGCACAGGCTGAAGGGTCGCGCACTGCGCGCCAGGTCGAGGCGCTCGAACAATTCGCGCAGCTGCAGCGACGGTTTCAGGGCATGCACATAACAACCGTGGCTGATGATTCGGCGCTTGAGCAGGTCGCGGTCGCGAGTCAGCACGATGCGTCCGTGTTGCGCAGCGATCTCGGCGATCTCGCCATCCTCCAAGGCATTGTCGTAGAGGGTATCGAAGCCGCTCATGCGCAGCAGCCGGGCCAGCCCGCCAAGGTGCGCATCGGCGACGAAGCGCAGCACCCGTAAAGGTTGCGCACGCACCTTGAGCAGAGGGCTGATCTCCAGTGCGTCGAACTTGGGGTACACCGCCAGTCGGTCACTGTCGAGGATCACTCGCTCCAGGCCCACCGACTCGCCGTTCAGCAGCACCAGCTCGACCTCGGTGTGTGGTACCCCGAGCGCTTCGATCATGTGCTTGACCGTCGCCCCTCGCGCACATTCGCAGGTAAAGGACTGCCGCTGCCGTTCGGCCGGCAGGAAATCGTTGAGTTCATCAAAGACGCGGAAGGTTGCGCTGGTCATGCTCAACAGTATGGCAGGGCTGCAGGCACACAGCCTCTGCCAACAGGTTCAGCGCAGGTGCACGTAGGTGCCCGGCGCAGCCTCGGCGGCGGCATAGGCCCTGTTGCCCAGTTTGCGCGCAGCCTTTTTGTGATCGCCCGAGCGTGCCTGCAGCCAGGCCAGCCAGTGAGGCCACCAGGAGCCCGCCTGTTGACTGGCAGTGTCCATCCACTCCTGAGCCTCGACTGGCAAGTTGCTGTTGGTCATGAAGCGCGCCTTGGGGTTGCCCGGCGGGTTGAGGATGCTCTGGATATGCCCGCTGTTGGACACCACGAACTCGCCCTGGCCGCCAAACAGATGCATGGAGCGGTAGCAGGCGTCCCACGGGGTGATGTGGTCGCTCATGCCTGCGATGCAGTAGTAGTCACTGGTGACCTGAGCGAGGTCTATCGGTGTGCCGCCGACCTCCAGGGCACCGGCGCGGGCGAACGGGTTGGTCTGGTACATATCAATGAATTCGCCGTGTAGCGTGGCGGGCAGGTTGGTCGTGTCGTTGTTCCAGTAGAGGACATCGAAGGCCGGCGGTTCGTTGCCGAGCAGATAGTTGTTGATCCAGTAACTCCAGATCAGGTCATTGGGGCGCATCCAGGCGAAGACCTTGGCCAGCTCGCGGCCCTCCAGCACGCCCGCCTGATAGGAGCGGCGCTTGGCTGCCGTCAGGGTTTTCTCGTCGGCGAACAGCCCGACCTGGGTGTCGGGGCGTATGTCCAACATGCTGACCGCCAGGGTAAAGGCATTGACCTTTTTCTCGTCCAGGGCGGCGTAGTGACCCAGCAGCGAGGACAGGGTGCAGCCACCGGAACAGGCGCCGAAGGTGTTCAGGTCTGGGCTGCCGGTTATCGCAAGCACTGCGTCGATCGCTTCCTTCAGGGCCTCCACATAGCTGGTCAAACCCCATTCGCGCTGGGCCTTGCCCGGATTGCGCCAGCTGATGGCGAAGGTCTGGATACCGCTGCCGAGGAGAAAACGGATCAGGCTCTTCTCCGGTGTCAGGTCAAACAGGTAGAACTTGTTGATCTGTGGCGGCACCACCAGCAACGGACGCGCCTGCACCTGCTCGGTACGGGGCTTGTACTGGATCAACTCCAGCACCTCATTGCGAAACACCACCGCACCTTCGGTAATGCCCAGGTTGTGGCCTACCTCGAACGCCGTCTTGTCCACCTGGCTGGGCATGCCGCCGTTTTCGATCAGGTCCCGGGTCAGCTGCGAGAAACCATCCAGAATGCTCTTGCCGCCGGTTTCAAAGAAGCGCTTGAGTGCTACCGGGTTGGCCAGGGTGTTGGTCGGCGCCATCGCATCGGTCAAAAGGCCAATGACGAACTGACCGCGCTGAGCGTCCTGTTCGCTGAGGCTGCTGGTGCTGATCCAGTCGTTCATCTCCTGGCACCAGGCCAGGTAAGTCTTCATGTAGCGACGGTAGAGCGGGTTGCGCTGCCAGGTCAGCTCGTCGAAACGCTTGTCTCCCGCCGCGGGTTTGAGCGCCGAGCGGTCGAGCAAAACATTTTTCAGTTCAAGACCGAATGCAGCCATATGCCGAGCGCTATGCACGGGTTGCTTCAACACTTGTCGCAGGACCATGCGGGCTGTGCCGAGCAGGTCGCGCCCGCGAGGGCCGACCGCCGGATTGAGGTTCAACGTGTGCATCGCGGCTTGCTGGGAGAGTTCTTTATTTTTCTTGTTCATTGTGCTGCTCCGGTGAGGCCCCGAAGACGGGCGCCCGGCAGTTATAGGGCTGCGAGCAAACCGTGCATCGAGAAAGGCAAGGCTTGCCACGCAGATCTGAGGAGCAGCTTATAGACGGCGCAGCGGTTGACATTTCATTTGGCGACAACGTCTTTTCACTTCATGACAATCCATGACCTTTGATCCGGGATTGGGCCTATGTTGTGAAGGCTAGCGCAGCAGATGCACGGCCAAACCGACGAGCGCGCAGGCCGTCAACACCTGGATGACGCCCCGCTTGAAGCGGAACAAGGCAATCGCCGCGGCGAAGGCGATCAGTGCAGAGGGCCAGTCGAGGTTGCCACTGAAACCCTTTGGCCACAGCACGTGATAGCCGAAGAAGCACGCCAGATTGAGGATCACGCCGACCACGGCTGCGGTAATGGCGGTGAGTGGCGCGGTGAACTTGAGTTCGTCGTGGGTCGATTCCACCAGCGGGCCACCCGCAAGAATGAACAGGAACGAAGGCAGGAAGGTGAACCAGGTCACCAGGGCGGCGGCCACGGCTCCCGCCAGGAATACCTGATCGGCACCGAATACTTGCAAGACATAGGCGCCGACGAAGGCGACGAAAGCCACCACCATGATCAGTGGCCCCGGTGTGGTTTCTCCCAGCGCCAGGCCGTCGATCATCTGCGTCGGCGTTAGCCAGCCATAGTGCCCGACCGCGCCCTGGTAGACATAGGGGAGTACAGCATAGGCCCCACCAAAGGTCAGCAACGCCGCCTTGGTGAAGAACCAGCTCATCTGGGTCAAGGTGCCTTGCCAGCCAAAGAGAGCGGTCAGAATCGCCATTGGCAACGCCCACAGTACGGCGCCGATCAGGGCGATCGACAGCAGTTTCAATCCACTGAATCGGGCATGCCCGGGGGATGGCGTGTCGTCATCGATCAACGCCGGACCATAGGATTTTTTGGCGGCGCCATGGCCGCCAACCCTGAATTTCTCCGGCGCCAGGCGTCCACCGATATAGCCGATCAAAGCCGCGCCCAACACGATCAGGGGGAAGGGCACATTGAACGCGAAGATGGCGGTAAACGACGCCGCCGCGATCGCCCACAACCCGTTATTCTTCAACGCCCGGGAACCGATCCGATGGGCCGCCTGCACCACGATGGCGGTCACGGCGGGCTTGATCCCATAGAAGAGCCCGGCCACTACGGGTACTTCGCCGAAGGCGATGTACATCCACGACAAAGCGATGAGGATAAACAGTGAGGGCAACACAAACAGTGCACCGGCGATCACCCCGCCCCAGGTTCGATGCATCAGCCAGCCGATGTAGGTCGCCAATTGTTGAGCCTCTGGCCCAGGCAGCAACATGCAGTAATTGAGGGCATGCAGAAAACGTCGTTCGGAGATCCAGCGCCGACGCTCCACCAGTTCCTGGTGCATGATCGAAATCTGTCCGGCTGGCCCGCCGAAGCTGATGAAACCCAGCTTCAACCAGAACCAGAACGCCTCGCGTAAGCTGATCGCATCCGGCGTCGACAGCTCCACTTCATCCGCAGGTGCCACAACCTTATTCATTGGGTTGTTCCTCTTTCACGAACCCGGCAAGCAGCCCGAGCAGCCAGCAGAGGCAGACCCTGGATCGAAGTCAGCCATTTATTCATGTTGAGATCGAAATTCATCATGTAAAGGAAATTACATTATCTGTGCTCTGCGCGTTTGGAAAGCTGTCCCCTTGAAAAGCGAAGCGCATGGTCTGCTCACGCTCGACTAAGGGAAACCTTTAGCCGCGTGGGAGATTTCCCCTCTTCGGATGCTGTTCATCTTGATACCGGTGCAGCGTCTACTCGCTTACCTTGCGTACACCTGAGGCGTGTCGCCGTAGTGGATTGATCCATTGAGCACGCCTGGCGCCATGACAACAAGAAAGCGTTTTTGTTTTTCGTTTGACACTGCTCCTATAAATACAGTGCCCCGGCACATACAGATGTGGAGATGTTGGATGTATCAGGTAAAGCAATCTTGCCGAGGGCTCGGTATTGCCAGCGTGTTGGGGATGATCTGTTCACCTTCATATGCCGATGTCATTGATGACAGTCATTTCAAGGTGGACACGCGTAACTTCTATTTGCATCGCAATTACACCAATACCGATGCGCCGGTTTCCGAAGTGCATAGTTGGTCCCAGGGTTTCGATGCGCAGTTTACTTCCGGGTATACCGACACGGCATTGGCCATCGGCCTTGATGTGGATGCGCAATACGCCGTGCGCCTGGATTCGTCGGGCAACGACGGTTCATTGCCCTACAGCGTGAGCGAGCAGCAGACGGCCGATGACTACAGTCGTGCCGGTGCAACGTTCAAGATGCGCTACAGCAAGACCGAGTTGAAGGTCGGTGACCTTCGTCCACAACTGCCGGTGGCGTTCGATGACACCAGTCGGCAACTGGATACGATCTATCAAGGGGCCGTGGTCGAGTCCAAGGAAGTCGATGGGTTGACGATGACCGGTGGCCGGTTCTGGTCCGCTGTGACACGCGAATCCTCCAACCACGAGAAACTCTACAAGTTTGGCTCCACCGATAATCTCGACAGCGATGGCCTGGATTTTGGTGGCGTTACTTACGACATCAGTAAAAACCTGCAAGCCAGTTATTTCTACGGCGTATTGCACGACATTTATCAGCAGCACTATTTCGGCCTGATGCATATGGCCGACTTGGGCAATGGCTACAAACTCAAGACCGACCTGCGCTACTTCAATAACAATGAAGACGGCAATGCCTTGAACGGTGAAATCGACAACCGTTCCTACGGTGCCTTGTTCACCCTGCTCAAGGGCGCGCACATGTTTGGCCTCAGTTACCAGCGCATGCTCGGTGACAGCGTGTTCCCGACCATGAACGGCTATATCCCGCAACCTTACCTGGTGCACTGGTCGTCCCTGGGGTTTGTCCGCCCGGATGAAAAATCCTGGGGGGCGCGCTACAGCTACGATTTCGCCGGGATGGGCATGCCGGGGCTGAAGCTCTACACCCGTTACATCAAGGGTACCCATTGGGACCGTGGCGGCAACCTGAGCGACAACCAGGAAAGCGAACGTTTCCTGGGGCTCAGCTACGTGGTGCAGAGTGGGGCGCTGTCAGGCCTCGGGCTGGACCTGCGCAACATCGATGTGAAACAGAAGTACGGCTACGACTACAACGAGTTCCGTGTCGCCACGACCTACACCTGGAAGTTCTGGTAAGCGTGCCTACCCCCATAACAATAAGAGGCCTGACCATGATCGTACCCCTTGTCCTTTGCATCTGCCCCGCAACTATCCAGTCGGTGCGCCGTGCACCGTCAACCGGCGCGCTGCGTCCATGAGCGGATTCGAGAAGGAGCAAACACTAGTGAATATCCAGGTCGATAGTGCGGTCCTGCAAAAGAAGAAAACCTATATCTATGAGTGGTACGTGGTCGGCCTGTGCATGATCGCCTACATCTTTTCGTTCGTGGATCGGCAGATCCTGGCGCTGATGATCGAGCCGATCAAGGCCGACCTGCAGATCAGCGATACCCAGTTCAGCCTGCTGCACGGGCTAGCCTTTTCGTTGTTCTACGCCTTCATGGGCATGCCCATCGCTTATCTCGCCGACCGTTTCTCGCGACCGAAGATCATCGCCGTCGGCGTGGTGTTCTGGAGCCTGGCGACGGCCGCCTGCGGCCTGAGCAAGAACTTCCTGCAGATGTTCCTCGCGCGCATTGGCGTCGGCGTCGGCGAAGCGGCGCTGTCGCCGTCGGCCTACTCGATGTTCAGCGACATGTTCCCCAAGGAGAAGCTCGGCCGCGCCGTTGGTATCTACTCGATCGGCTCGTTCGTCGGTGGTGGCCTGGCCTTCCTGGTGGGCGGTTATGTGATTGCCATGCTCAAGGACATGAATACCATAGAGGTCGCTTTTCTCGGTGCGATGAAGGCCTGGCAGCTGGCGTTCTTTATCGTCGGCCTGCCTGGCATCGTGGTCGGCCTGCTGATCTGGCTCACCGTGCGCGACCCGGCGCGCAAGGGCCTGCAGGTCGATGCGCAGGGGCGGGCCAGGAAGGTCGGGATGACAGATGGCTTGCGTTTCCTCGGGCGCCACCGCGCCACCTTCGCCTGCCATTACCTGGGCTTTTCGTTTTATGCCATGGTGCTGTTCTGCATGATGAGCTGGAGCCCGGCGCTGTACATCCGCAAATTTGGCCTGACGCCAATGGAAGCGGGCTACATGCTCGGCACCGTGCTGTTGTTGGCCAACACCGCCGGGGTGCTGTTCGGTGGCTGGCTCACCGATTACCTGGCCAAGAAAGGGCATCAGGATGCCGCGATGCGCACCGGCGTGATCGGCGCCCTGGGCATGGCGGTGCCGGCCGTGCTGTTCCCGCAAGTCGATCAATTGTGGCTGTCGGTGACCCTGTTGGTGCCGGCGATGTTCTTCGCCTCCTTCCCGATGCCGGCCTCCACGGCGGCGATGCAGATCCTCGCGCCGAACCAGGTGCGCGCACAGGTGTCGGCGGTGTTCCTGCTGATCAGCAATCTGCTGGGGTTGGGCCTGGGCACCACGCTGGTGGCGCTGTTGACCGACCGCTACTTCGGATCGCCCGCAGCGGTGGGCTCGTCGATGTCGCTGGTGATCTGCGGTGCGTCGGCGTTGACGGTGTTGCTGCTGTGGCGTGGCTGCCGGCGTTTTCGTGAAAGTTATGCCCGGGAGTATCCGTCCCGGGCCTGATTGGTCATAGTCCACGATCGGCACCTCGGCCTCGCTCCTGTCAAAGGGAGCGGGGCCGAGGTGCTCCAGGTCAGGAGAAGCCTTGATGTTGAATGACGTACACCTGCTGGAACGGCACAGCCTGCTCAGCTCGGCCGATTACCGCGAGATCAAGGACAAGGTCAGCCAATATCTGTGCCCGCACAGTTTCAACGTACTGCGTGACGAGCCGATTCATACCCGGCTCAACGGGGTATTCTTCGGCACTTCGGCGCTGCTCGACTTGCGCTATGGCGCGCCGGTGGAAATCACCATCGGCGACATTGCCGATCAGTACCTGTTTCGCATCACCTTGCAGGGGCATTGCCAAGTGGGCCACGGGCGGCGCAGCGCGGCGATGCAGTCGGGCTGCCTGAGCGTTTCCTCGCCGTTCGCGCAAAGCCGCATCGTCACCGATGGCGAGTGCCGTAACCTGATCCTGCGCGTCGACCGGGATGCGCTGGAGTCGCAGTTGCAATGCCTGCTCGGCCGCAGCCTTCGGCAGTCGGTGATCTTCGATGTCAGCGTCGATCACCTGGGCGCCGGCGTCGTCAGCCTCTATCACACCCTGGACTACATCTGCCGGCTGTACGGCAGCGGCGTGGACGGGTCGCGTCTCGCCAGCGGCCTGTCCGACTACCTGATGCAACTGCTGCTCACCCAGTTGCCGCATAACTACTCCGCGGACCTGTCGCTCGATTCCCGCGCACCGCTGCCGCACCACGTGAAGAAGGCCCGTGACTACATCGAGGAACACCTCGACCAACCGATCAGCCTGGCGACCCTGAGCGAGCTATGTGGCGTCTCGGTGCGCACCTTGCAGAACGGCTTCCGGCAGTTTCTCCAGCAGGCGCCGGTCGAGTACATCCGCGACCGCCGCCTGGCGCTGATCCACGAGTCGCTCCAGCGGGGCAATGCCTTTGAGACCGTCACCGAAATCCTGTTGCGACACGGCATCAACAGCTTCGGGCATTTTTCCAGTGCCTATCGGCAACGGTATGGCTGCCTGCCGTCGGACACCCTGCGACGACAGAAGCATTGAGACTTCTGCGTAATCCGTAGCTTGGCTGCGCAATCGGATAAGCCTGGGGCGGCACCGCTCGATAGCATCGAGTCTCTTACAAGAGGAGTGACTCGATGAATATTACCGTGCTGGGTGGTGGACACGGCTGTTATGCCGCTGCTGTCGAAATGGCTGAGAAGGGGCATCAGACCCGCCTGTGGCGTCGTGATTCGGCAGCGCTCAAAGAGCTGCTGGCGATCGGCAGCCTGACCATCAAGGACTATCAGGGCACTCGCCAGCTTTCGGTCGGTAAACCGGGTGACAAGCTGTCACTGACCGACGACCTGGCCGAAGCCCTGGCCGACGCGCAGCTGGTCATCATCGCGCTGCCGTCGACCTCCCACGAAGACCTGGCCAGACAGGTGGCGCCGCATCTGCGCGACGGTCAGGTGGTGTTCCTGCCACCGGGCACGTTCGGCAGCTACGTGTTCGCCAAGGCCATGGCCGATGCGGGCAACCGCAGCAAGGTCGCCTTCGCCGAGACCGGCACGCTGCCGTACCTGGTGCGCAAGCATGGCGCCAGCGACCTGGTGATCAGTTGCTACGCCACCCGCCTGCCGACGGGCGTGTTCCCCAGCCACCTGTCCGAACACGCCTTCGCTGTACTGCGCGAAGCCTACCCCAGCGTCGAACCGATCGAAGACGCCCTGAGCGGTGCGCTGATGAACGCCGGTCCCATCATCCACCCGCCGTTGATCATGATGAACGCCGGTCCCTTGGAGCATTTCGAGGCCTGGGATATTCACAACGAAGGCACCCAACCGTCGATTCGCCGCGTGACCAACCAGCTCGATGCCGAGCGCATGGCCGTGCGCGAAGCACTGACCTACGGCGCACCGCACTTTCCCCTGGCCGATCACTACAACAGCAGCGAAGGCGAGGAGTGGATGTACGGTCGCGGTGCCCATGGCAAGCTCACCGACAGCGGCGACTGGCGCGAAGACATCGACCTGCAAAAGCACCGCTACATGCTCGAAGATACCCGCCTGGGCCTGTCCTTCCTGGTGTCCGTCGGCCGCTGGGCCGGTGTGCCGACCCCGGTTGCGCAAGGGTTGCTGAGCATTGCCTCGGTCGTCGCCGGGCGTGATCTCTACGCCGAGGGCCGTACCCTGGAAAACCTCGGCCTGGCCGAGTTGAATCGAGCACAGATGACCGAACTATTGACCGAGGGTTGCAACTGATGAACGCCGCGCTGCCCCAAGTCAGCGTGGTCGGCGCCGGCCGTATGGGCGAGGGCATTGCCCTGGCGTTCATCCATGCGGGCCTGCCGGTCACCCTCATCGACATCAAGGATCGCGCCGAGGATGAGCGCCACGGCTACTTCGAGCGAGTGCGCAACAACATCCGCGGCGAGCTGCAGATGCTGGTTCGCCTGGGCATGCTCGTGCCTGCACAGGCGGACGTCGCGCTATCGCGATTGACCCTGCAATCCCGGTCCCGGGCAGCAGAGGCTTTGCACCGGTGCGACCTGGTGTTCGAAGCCGTGCCGGAAGTGATCGAGGTCAAGCAGCAGACCTTCGCCTGGGTCAGCGAGCATGTCCCGGCGTCGACCATCATCGCCTCGACCACCTCGACCTTCCTGGTCACCGAGTTGAGCGAAATGGTCAGCGCGCCGCAGCGCTTCGTCAACGCGCACTGGCTCAACCCCGCGCACCTGATGCCGCTGGTGGAAGTCAGCCGCAGTGAAGCAACCTGCCCAGAGGTGGTGGAGCGGCTGCTGCATCTGCTCAAGCGCATCGGCAAGGTGCCCGTGGTGTGCAATCCGGTGGCGGGCTACATCGTGCCGCGCATCCAGGCACTGGCGATGAACGAAGCGGCTCGGATGGTGGAAGAGGGCGTGGCCAGCGCCGAAGATATCGACACCGCGGTGCGCGTCGGCTTCGGTTTGCGCTTTTCGGTGCTGGGCCTGCTGGAGTTCATCGACTGGGGCGGCGGCGACATTCTCTACTACGCCTCGCGTTACCTCAGTGGCGCGCTGGCACCGCGTTTCGAGTCGCCCCAGGTAATAGCCGACAACATGCAAAACGGCCGCAATGGCTTGCGCGATGGCCAGGGCTTCTACGATTACCGTGACGTGGACGTGGACGCCTACAGGCAGCAGCGTCTCGGCGCCTTCGTACGCAAGCTGGAGTTGTCGGGGTTGACGCCATCGTTCGATGGCGCCTTGAGGCAGGCCTGAAAGCGGACTGATTTAGCGACGATAGTAGCGGCGATCGTCGTCGTAGCGGTGCCCCATGGCACGATCGCGGTGGTGGCGCTCCCAATCACGATGGCGTTCCGCTTCCCGGCGGGCTTGCTCTCGACGCCACTGATCTCTACGCCATTGGTCGCGGCGCCAATCGTCTCTACGATCGTGCCAACGGCCGTCGTGCCAGTATCGGTCCTCATGGGCCAGCAATGGCCCTGGCTGCTGGTCGGCCATACTGGCCAGGGTCGGCCAAGGGTTTTCGGCGGCCTTGACGGGCGCCTGGGCGGCTGTGACTTCAGTGGGGAAAACAGGGGTTGCGGGCTTCATCTGTGTGGCTGATGCCGAGCCCATTGCCGCGAACGCGAACAGGCCGAGAAGCACCATCCGTGGGTCATGGAATTTCATGCGCGAAGGCAACCTCTGATTGTCAATTGGACGTGTGGCCATCCGGCTGAGGCAAGCTTGCGGGTTCGCGCTTGCCTAGCGGATGTGCCTATCCAAATAGACCGATAATCAGAGAAAAGTTCGCGGGACCGTCACCTGGTTGATCCTGCAGGTGTCGTCTGCTGGCTTGGCAACCCTGTGCCGTCAATCCGCTTTCACGTCCAGGACGCATTCCATGGCACCGCTCTGCAGCGTCCGCTGTTTTCTGAGAACGACTTCAAACGCACGGTCAACGGGCAGTACGGGAACGCCGGAGCCCAGAATGATCGGAAGGGTGGTGATGAACAGCTGCTGCAATTCCCCGGCGTCGGCAAAACAGGCTGCCGTTTTGCCGCCACCGACCAGCCAGACATTCTTGCCCTTCGCCGCCTGCCTGGCCCTGGCCGCGATGGCCCCGGCATCACCACGTACGAAGGTGATATCCAGATTGGCGGGGACTGACCGGTTCCTGTTGCTCATGACAAAGGCGGGTACATCCTGGTAGGGCCAGTTGTCGGGAGCGTTCGACATGATCCAGTCATAGGTCTGAGACCCCATGACCACCGCTCCGACCGTCTGATAAAAATCATCATAGGCCGTTGCGTCATCCCCCAGCGCAAAGTTCTCCAGCCAATCGAGTTTGTGTTGTTGAGTGGCAATAAAACCATCCAGGGTGGCGGCTACGTAATAGACCAGCGTCGACATGTGTTTTCCTTGTCATCATGCAGGCGGGAAATCATGAGCCCCTCTGGAACGTGGCGAGGGGCGATGGTGATCATTTAATTCCGGTAGGCGAAGATAATGCCGTTTTCTTCCCCTTGGTCAAGTTACCCCCGACACTCCACCAGCCCCTTGACCTGCCCCGAGTCCGTCTGGTTTTCATCACTCAACCAGCGCTCAAACCCCGCGCCAATCGCCGGCCACTCCGAATCGATAATCGAATACCAGGCGGTATCGCGGTTCTGTCCCTTGACCACCATGTGCTGGCGGAAGACGCCTTCGAAGCTGAAGCCCAGTCGTTCGGCCGCGTACTTGGAGCGGGCGTTGCCGTTGTTGCATTTCCACTCCAGGCGCCGGTAGCCGAGGGCGAAGGATTCCTTGGCCAGCAGGTAGACGGCCTCGGTGCTTTTCGGTGAGCGTTGCATCGGTGCGCCAAAGGTCACGTGGCCAATTTCGATGCGGCCCTGGGCCGGGACGATCGACATCAGGCTGAGGAGGCCTTGCGCCTCGCCGCTGGCGCGGTCGATCACGCTGAAGAAGTAGGGATCGCTGCTGGCGGCATGGTTATTCAGCCAGTCGTTGAAGGCGCCGCGCTGCGGGAAAGGACCGTAAGGCAGGTAGTCCCACAGTTTCGGGTCGGCACCGGGGCCTTGCAGGGCGTTGAACAAGTCGTCGCCGTGGCGTGCCGGGTCGAGTCTTTCCAGGCGGATGAATCGCCCTTCGATCAGTTGGACGGTCGGGGCCGGGACGCCTTTCCAGTCGGCGAGTGAAGTCGGCATGCTGTTCTCCTTGAACCTTAAATGGCTTTGCGAAACTGGATGAAACCCGGACGCTCGGCGATGCGCTCGTAGAGCTGGATCGCGGTGGCGTTGGTTTCGTGGGTCAGCCAGTGCACTTTGTTGCAACCGTCGGCCTTGGCCGTGGCGTAGACGAATTCGATCAGCTGGCGGCCGACCCCTGTGCCTCGGGTTTCGGGCTCAACCAGCAGGTCTTGAAGGTAGCACGAGTTTTCGATGCTCCAGTTCGAACGATGGTAGATGAAATGCACCATGCCCACCGCCTTGCCGTCAGCCCAGGCGAGGGCGGCGTGGGTTGGCTCGTTCGGGTCGAGCATGCGCTGCCAGGTGCTTTGGCTGACGGCGTCCGGCAGTTCGGTGTTGTAGAAGCGCAGGTAGGCCTGCCATAGCGGCAGCCAGGCAGCGTGGTCGTCGGCGCTGACCTGGCGGATGTCGATCTGACTCATGTTCATTCCTTATGGCATCAAGTGGGCGAGGGCCTGGTCGTTTGCGTCGGGGCTGGCGGCCAACCCTTCGCGCACACCGGCGATGTCGGCGGTGTTGCGGTTCTGGCTGAGCTTGCGTTTACCTTCCAGGCGCTGGATCGGCAGGGCGAAACCGACGATGGCCTTGAGCATGCCATCGATGTAATCGGCGGGGGCATCGGCGACCTTCCACGGTTGCGCGCGACCGGCTTCATGTCGATCGGTCAAGGCGCTGACCAGCGTGCGCAGGCGATCGGCATCGGTGAAGACTTGCGCGCTGCCATAGGCGTGCACGGCGACGTAGTTCCAGGTCGGCACGACTTTGCCGTGCTCGGACTTGCTCGGGTAAAACCCGGGGCTCACATAGGCATCGGCACCGGCAAAGATGACCAGTGCTTCAGCACCGCTCTGCAGTTCCTTCCACTGCGGATTGGCCTTGGCGAAATGGCCGTACAGGGTGCCGTTCGGGCCTTCATCGGTGTTCAACAGCAAGGGCAGGTGACTGGCTTGCAGGCCTTGTTCGCCATGGGTGACCAACAGGGCGAGGCGGGTGCCAAGTATCTGTTGCTGCAGTTCATGCAAATCTTTGAGGGCAAAAGCGCTGGGCGTATACATGGAAATATTCCTTGGCGAATGCCTGCATCCTAGGCAGGCTATTGGTCTGTTGTAAGAGCCATTTAAGGCAAATTTCATAGGTCCATTGTCATGACGGATGCGCCGCTGTCCTTGTCCTTCAACCCGGCCGGTATCGAACTCGACCGCCGCCAGGGCTTGAGTCGCCAGCTCTATCAGGCCTTGCGGGTGCGGGTGCTCGACGGGCGACTGGCCAGCGGTACGCGTTTGCCGGCGAGTCGTGATCTGGCGACGGCCCTGGAGATTTCCCGTAACAGCGTGGTGCGGGCCTACGATCAACTCTATGCCGAAGGGTTTATCGAGGGGCGGGTGGGTGACGGGACCTATGTCGCGCAATTGCCGCAAGCACCGTTGCCGGGCAGCAAAGCAGCGCCCAAAGTGCCGTCGGGTGTCTCTGCCAAGGGCCTGGAAGTGCCTGTAGTGGCGGCCGAGAACGTACTTCACAGCGGTGCATTGGCGCGGCTTGAAAACAACCATTTGCCAACGCCTCCGAGCGGTCCGCCGCGGGCTTTTCGGGTCGGCGTGCCGGCATTCGATCTGTTTCCGTTCGAGGTGTGGGCCAAGCTGAATGCGGCGTTCTGGCGCAAACCGGATCTACAGCAGCTGTGTTATGGCGCGCCGCAGGGTGATGCGCGATTGCGCGGGATGATCGCGGCCTATTTGCGCAGTTCTCGCGGCATGCAGTGCACGGCGGAGCAAATCGTCGTGACCAGTGGCGCGCAGCAGGGGATCAGCCTGTGTGCGCAGTTGCTGGTGGAACCGGGGGACGGGGTGGCGATTGAAAACCCCGGGTATCGGGCGGCTGGTCACGCGTTTGCGGTGGCCGGTGGGCGATTGCACGGAGTCGCGGTGGACAGTGAGGGCATTGACTGCAGCGAACTGGCGCGCCTGGGCGATTGTCGCCTGGTTTACGTGACGCCTTCACATCAGTACCCCACGGGTGTGGTGATGAGTCTGGCGCGACGCCTGGAATTGCTGGCCTGGGCCGAGCGCAGCCAAGGCTGGATAGTCGAGGACGATTATGACGGCGAGTACCGTTACAGCGGTGCGCCGCTGGCGCCGTTGGCCGCGCTCGACCGTCGCGGGCGGGTGCTTTATGTCGGTACGTTCGGCAAAGTGGCCTTTCCTGCCTTGCGCCTGGGTTATCTGGTGCTGCCGCCGGCACTGGTCGAGGCGTTTGCCCAACGTCGGGCGGTGGATGTCCGGCATTCCGAGGTGAGCACCCAGGCGGTGATGGCCGAGTTCATGGCCGCCGGACATTTTCAGCGCCACGTGCGGCGCATGCGTCGTGCCGCGTTGAGCCGGCGCAACACGCTATTGGCCAATTGGCCCGCGGATATTGCGGGTGTCGGCAGCCTGCCAGGCGTGGCCGCCGGGTTGCACATGACGGTGGCGGTCGACACTCAGGCCCGCGAACGAGAACTGATAGAGGTCGCGGCCAGCGTCGATGTCGAGATCAATGGCTTGAGCAGCTACTGGCTACCAGGCTCGACAAACACGCCGGATCAACGCGCCGGGCTGGTACTGGGATTTGCCGCGGTGCCTGAGGAAGCGATCAGTGCGGCACTGCAACGATTGAACAAGGCCTGGCGCAGGACTCGCTGAAAGCGCGAGTCCTGGCGGGCATGGGTCGCCTCTCAGGAACCCGAAGCCGCTGGGTGGTTCTTTGACAAGAACAGCTCATCCGCCAGTTTCGGGCTGATTTCGCTGCGATAGACAGCGATCAACTCGTTATTGGACACGGCTGCGCGCAAGTCCAATGCCCCACCGAGCTTGCGTTGAGCTTCGGTTTTCAGGTGGGCGGCGGTGTAGGTCTTGGGTGGGGAGTTCGGGCCCGAATAGTGAAAGTGGGCGTACCAAAGCACCTTTGCAGCGTCATGTTCGCGTATCTCGTATTCTTCGAGATAGTCGTTTTTGTGGCCCTTGAGTCGACGCCGACCGGGTGTCTTGACGATTTTTATCAGTTTCCTGCTCATCAGCCATTCAACGCGAGCCGCGGTGGGGGGCTGTTCCTTGGTCATGCGGATTCGCGCCAGGCGACCTTTTTCGTAGAGCTCGGTCGCGCGCTCGTAGAGCTGTTTGGCCAGTAGTGCGGCTGACCGCGGTCCGTCTTCAGTCTTGTTGTCAGCGGTCAGGGCGTTTTCGATCGTATCGGCCGCTTCCTGCAGGCGATTGGCGTGCTGTTGAAACATTTCCTCGATTTCCGTGGGATTGCGTCCCGGCACCTTCGAGTGACCCTCTGTTCGGCGGATGAACGACTGCAACTGATCCACCAGCATCTGACCTTTCTGGACACTGGTCTGCAGATCAGGGCGTTCCGGGGCAGTTGCCTGCGCTGGCGTTCGCTCATGTTCGACCCAGACGCCCGGTGTTTTCTCATGGAATGTCGCAATTACCTTGTGGGTCAGTGGGGATGTCACGTCGATCCATTCGGTGTTGTCTGCCGCCGTGCGGGCACGAGGTTTGCCAACCACCGTACCTTTGTAACGGATCTTGATGATGCGTTTCGAGGCGGGGGCAGGACGCGACGGGCCCGGTGTCGGTTCGAGTGACTTGCGTTCATTCAGGAGGTCAGCGAGATGTTTCACGCTGTGCTCCTTGAATATTTCGATCCGCTGGCGCATGAGGTCCAGGGGTGTTTGCAGCAACTGCCGCGGATATTCGTCAGGCAGGTCGAGTATCCGCAGGTCGAGGATTGCAAATTGCTCCACCAATTCACTGAAGCCGTCGATCCGCTCTGGCAGCGGCAGTGCATCGTCCTGCTCGGCGAGGTCCAGCGAGGACTGGATGGTCAGGCCCGCATCCTCGACAAGCTGTTCCATCGCTTGCCGGGCTGGCGCCGTATCCACCGTGGAGCTGTCACTCAGGCAGAGTTCCTGAGCCAGGCTGATCTGGAACAGTTTCAGCTCGTTCTGCTTGAAATCGGGCAGCCGGTCCTTGTGCTCCCGGGCCATTTCGGCCGCTTCTTTGCCCAACCGTTTGAGCTCTTCGATGCGTGCCTGGGCAAACTCGATCTTGTCGATAAAGCCCTGGGCCAGGTCACTGGTGCGCTGGTGGGTCTGGCGGGGCGTCTGTGTGCCATCGCCCGGTTCGTTGTCCAACAGCGCGAGGGATCGAAGTATGTGTTCACCAAACACCCTGTTTTGTTGATTGAACCACGTCTGCGTCAGGTACAACTGATGGTCCAGGCACTGGACCAGGACCTCGCGGTAGTTGGGGATCGAGTCAATGCTGTTGTAAGCCTTGAGCTGTTCGATGAAGGTGCCGAATTCGGCCACTTGTGCATCCAGTGTTTCGAGCAGATGTTGCCGATTCGGATCGGAAACGACCGTGGCGGGCGCTTTCACTGCCTTTTGCGCGGTATCGAGTACCTCCGCCAGCAGGACTTTGCGATTCTCAAACGCGGTCAGCTGTAGTTTCAGCGTGGCTTTGCGTTGCTGGTTTTCCAGTGCCAGCGCTTTTCGGCTACGGCCTCCGCCACGCAATCGCAGGCGCGTATCGATGAACCATTGTCCCTGTGCGGAATGAATCAGCAGCGGACCGCTGCGTGACGGCGTGATGCGCGAGTCGGTGATTTGCACATCGCCATCGTCGTTGAGCCAGACCTCGAACCAGCGCTGGCCGACCTGGGCATACCATTTTTCCTTGAGCGGGCTCAGATAGCGGTAAGGGCCGGGTTCGGTCGACGCTGTTTCAAGCCCTGGGGGCTTGGCGATGGCCAGTCGGTCCAGCGCGGAAGCCAGGCTCCTTTGCGACAGGATGCCCAGGGTGTGCAGGGGGGTAGGGTGGTTGTCAGGCAGGTGGTGAGCGACGATATCCGGCATTTGCGTCATGGTGATGGCCGGGACCGGCTTTTCGAGCGCTGGCACGGCTTTCTCAAGGTGTGGGGCGCGGGGTTTGTTACGAGTGGCAGCATGGTGAGTCAGGACCATGCCCAGGGTCAGAAACAGATCGGTCAGCGCGGTCCATGCACGCTCGGAATCATTCGCTTCCCGGGCTTCACCCGCCTGGTCCAGATCGTCCATGATCTGCCAGATCCAGGCGGCGGTCGTAGCCGTACGCCCAAGAAAGGGCAGCGTTACATTGAACAGCATCCATGCCGCCTGTTTGAGGGTGGTCCAACGACTTTGCGCATTGGACACCGACTGCCGGTCGGCCAAGGTGATCAAGGCGTTGGCGTTGGCGGTAAACAGTGCCGGCAAAGTGGGTTGCGGCATCGGCGAGGAGCCCAGGTTCAATGTGCCCATCATCCCCAGCGCCGACGTTGGCTCGACCAGCCATTGGGACAGCGTCCAGACGGAGGGCAACTCGCCAGGGAACACGTATTGCGAGTAGTTGAAGCGTACGTCATCCGCTAACCAGGCCAGGACCGACTGGCGCAACGACGTGTTGTGCCTGATGCCGTACAGCAGGTTCGCTTCGCCGGGGTATTGCAGCAGTGGATGATCGAGCAGTGGCCGATACAGCAGGCACGGGCCTTTTTCGACCAGTCGCGGCCCGATCACGAACATGTTGGCAACTTGGTCAGCCTTGCCGTCGGTGCGTCCGCCTGGAACAAAAGCCAGTGGGCGAATGATGATTTCCAGACCCTCGACATAACGGTCTGCCACCTTCTCCTGCAGGGCTGCGACGACATAGCGATAACCGAGATCATCGATGCCGGCCTCGCCACGGATCTTCGCTTGCAGCGCTTGCAGCGGTAGCTGGATGCGCAAGTCATCGGCGTAGAGTTGCTGGCGCCGGGCCTTTTCCCTGGGCTCGTCGAGCAGCGTGCGCTTGATCAGCCCTGGGTAGGTTTCGCCGATGTTCACTGCGCTGACCAGGGTGTCCAGATAGGCCGGCGTCAGCCATGGCGCAATCGCTGATCCGTCGCGGTATTGCACGGTTTTGTTGCCCCAGGGAAGGGCCGTCAGATTCTGCAAAGCCAGATCGACGAGGGACAGTGTGACGGTTTCGGTCTCGCCCGGTACCGCGAATGCCCCCAGGATGACGGGGCGAGTGCTGCTTATTTCAATGTCTTCCAGGCGCGGCAGGGAGGCTTGCGGATGATCCTTTGTCATCTGCTCTCGCAAGGCCTTCAGGGTAAATTCACGCAGCGCAGCAATGCCATCGAGAAACGACTTGCCGGCATGCTGCTCGCGTAACAACGCCAGGTCCAACAAGTGTCGACTGTAGCGAGTGAGGTCTGCCGTCGAGGCATCGAGCAGCCAGTGCGGTACATGACGCTGGATCTGGCTGAAACGCGTGGGATGTTGCTGCGCGAGCTTTTCGAAACGATCGGCCGCTGCTGCGATACGTGGGGCCAGTATCGAGACCGCGATCTCATTGAGCGAGCCAATGGCCTGGATTTCCAGGGCGATCAACGCACAGGCCTGCTGGTCGAAAAAATTGCCCGTGGGTTCGTAAAGGCGCCATTGAAGTTGTTGATCATTTGCCGGTGAAGTGATGCGCCTTGAAAGTGACTGGCCCAACGCCGCCAACGAGTCGTAGCACCTGAAGCCCTCGGTGATCGAATGGGTCAGGACGAGCGTGCGTTGGCCCAGCGTGCCGACAATGACGGCGATGTCCAGAAGCTGCAGATGTTCGCTGCGCTGCTGATCCAGGTGGTCGATGTCGATCAGGCAGACCCGTATCTGATACTTGTCGTGGACTTGGCGATCGGCCTGTTGCGGGTAGTTGTAGACGGTAAGGGCCATCGCCCGTTGGTCTTCGTCCCAGTCCTTGTGCTGGTCGACGTTCCAGAGGCTATGCAGGGCTTCGCTGAACTGATGCCAGCGAGGTTTGTCGGGGGCGATGGGTTCGTTCCAGTAGTCCAGTTGTTGCTCCTGATAGGTCACGAACAGCAACCGGGCCAGGCGATTGAGCACGCAGCCGATGGCATCGATCTTTACCGGTAAGTGGATGCTCGTCTCGACCCCCGGCTGTCGGGTCAGGAAGTGTTCCCCGTCGATGTAAGTGACTGTCGCGCCTGACAAGGCGAGGCGTACCAGTGCGTCAGTCAGGGATTCGAACCCGCTGCTGCCGGGCAAGACCTGGTTGTCGATGATGGTCCAGACGGGCGTAACCACCATGGTCAGGTTCGGATCGATGTGCAGTTGCGGATACTCGATGTCGAGGGCCGCGCGCAATGAATTCGAAGCGACTTCCCTGATCGAGGGGCCGGTCACCAACTGGGTCAATATGTCGTCGGGATTGATGGAGGGTGTGTCGGGCATGGCCGTTTCCTGTTTCCGGTGAGGCGCTGCGAGGGGGGGGGCAACGCGGTTTTCGGGCAAGGTAGAGGGCTGGCGGTGGCTCAGGGTGGTAGATATGTATCGCCGGAAAAAGACCCGCGTCATCGCTGAATGATGTTTTGAATAACAGGCATTTACTTGGGAAGGTGAGATCAAGAAAAACTTTGTCGGACTTTTCCTACAGCGTTATCGGATTTACAAATTGGAAGTTGCTTTATTTTGCATGGTGATACTAACCTAAGGGCGCTTTGCTGATTGGGGTTTGCAACAAATGAAGTATGAGAACATTCGATATTACACATCTGTAATCCTGCTGGTTTTTGCTTGCGCTGTACTGCCTGCAAGTTTTATTGCGCTCGGAATAACAAAGCTGTTCGAATTGAATGAAAAATATCGACATATCGTCTTTTTCGCAACTTATGCACTTATTGTTTTTTGGGGGGTGCGATTCTACATTCCAAGAATGCGTGGTGTGATATAATGGTGCTTCCTAAACTTTACCTGTCTTCTGGATTTCCCGCTGAAGCCATTGCCTCTATTGTCAGTAGGTCAACTAGTGCCTCAAAAGATAATGCCAGCCTCCCAGTCTGACGATAAGCCATTTCATAGTTGAGCGGGTCGCGTCTGAACAGCTCCACCGAGCCGGCCTTTGATACGGGCCTAAATACCCCATATCCCGAAAGAACCAAATCAACACCGTAATACTTCATGTTTCCTTCATAGTCATTATCAGATCCAATTTGGTAAAATCTTCTGACAGGCCCGACCGTGTTTGGAGCGCTCGGCCCATGATAGATATTTCCGAAACCTTCATAGATATTATTTACGCCATGTCCAACCATGAGTGCGCCCGGAATCACACCAAGTCCCCACGAAGCTCCGGTAATAGTGACACCTGTCCTAACCTGCATAACCCCCGCCACAACCCCAATACCATTTTGAAGATAAAAGCGCGCCTTTGACGATAAATCCTCATATTCCGCTGTTATGTCCTGCACCGCTTGCCACGCGCTAATAACCCCCTCATCAACCGCCTGAATAATATCATCAACATAGGCAGCCACAATCGACCCAAATCGAAGCCGAGCAAAACCATCAGGAATATGTGCCATGCCCACACTGCTTCCAACTGCAACCAAATCAGAAGCCGCTCTGGTCACGTCATGAATATCGCAAGAAGTTTCATTCATTTTCATTCATCCAAGTGCTATAGGCACTTGTTGCCCCAGGAACGTGCGCCCAAGCAATATCTCTATATCGAATAGATACCAACTCTTGTGGCTCTGCATCATTCATGCGAATGGCATGGGGGACTTGCTGGCTGATATGCGCAATACGCGCACCTGAAAGGCGTATTGAATAGTAGCGCTCTTGTCCTCCCGTCGAAGCGGTTCGGTATAAATTGATGATGCAATCCAGTTCTTCGCCTTCATGCAGCGCGCTCGCCAGCAGTGGTGATGATTTGTCGATGGCTTTGGTGATCATGACAGGCATGTGTTTGCCGCGACCACCGGAGATGCTGCCGTCATAACCTGCAACCATATCGTGCGAATAGGCCAACACCATGATTTCATCCTGATGGCCGAACTGACACTTGTTACCGATAGAGTTTTGGCCTGAGCAGCCGGCAGAAATCATCCCTTGACGCTTGCCGGTAATACTCATGTAACTGTGACTCGCCATTGGCGTCGCTCCTTAATGTATTCGGAGCGTCAGGCTATAGAAAAATCGCGAGCTCGAGTGTAGGCCGTTTCTGATTTTTTAGTTCTCCATGCAGTTTTTCTGAAGATTCCGAAAATACTGTAGGTAAATGCGACGTCGCTTGTAGGACAGCATATCAACAAGAGATGGAAGTTGGTGCCCCACGAACAAAAAACTGGCTCATCGCCGTAATGCTATTCACTTAAGCGGCTGCCGCGACCGGTCAAGTTGAGCATGGGATCGGAGCTTAAGAAGTTGAAAAGTCGGCGAGGTCGAGCAGGTCCTGTTGAATAGTCATGAAAAATCCGATGCCAGAGGTCTGGCATCGAATTTCTGGAGAAGCTTTCAGGTCCCGGATTTGATCTTGGTCCAGGCCCGGGTGCGTGCGCGTTCAGCATCGCGCGGCAGCGGTTGCAGGGTATAGAGCGTGCCCATCGCCGCGTCGGTCGGGTACAGGTTCGGGTTGTTGCGAATAGCCGGGTCGACCAGTTCGGTGGCGTCCTTGTTCGGGTTGGGATACCCCACGAAGTCACTGACCGGTGCGATCACCTGGGGTTGCAGCAGGTAGTTGATGAAGGTGTAGGCGTCCTCCGGGTTCTTGGCGCCCTTGGGAATGGCGAGCATGTCGAACCAGATCGGCGCGCCTTCCTTGGGCAGGCGCATGTCGACGACCACACCGTTCTTCGCTTCCTTGGCGCGGTTGGCGGCCTGGGAGAAGCTGCCGGAGTAGCCGACTGCGACGCAGATGTCACCGTTGGCGATGTCGGCCATGTACTTGGACGAGTGGAAGTAGGTGATGTGCGGACGGATCTTCATCAGCAGCGCTTCAGCCTTGTCGTAGTCCGCAGGTTTTTTGCTGTTGGGGTCCAGGCCCAGGTGTTGCAGGGCCAGGGGCAGGATCTCCGATGGCGAGTCGAGCAGGGCGACGCCGCACTGCTTGAGCTTGCTGATGTTTTCTTCCTTGAAGATCAGGTCCCAGCTGTCCACCGGTGCATCGACCCCCAGCGCGGCCTTGACCTTGTCGGGGTTGAAGCCGATCAGGATGGTGCCGTACATGTAGGGCACGGCGAACTTGTTGCCCGGGTCATTGGCTTCGATCAGCTTCATCAGCTTGGGATCGAGGTGGTTCCAGTTCGGCAACTTGCTGCGATCGAGCGGCTGGAACACGCCGGCTTCGATCTGCTTGGCCAGGAACACGTTGGACGGCACCACCACGTCGTAGCCGGAGTTGCCGGTCAACAGCTTGGCTTCCAGCGCCTCGTTGGTGTCGAAGATGTCGTACACCAGTTTGGTCTGGGTGTTCTGCGCCTTGAAATCTTCCAGGGCCTTGGGGGTGATGTAGTCGAACCAGTTGTAGACACGCAACGTTCGTTCTTCTGCGTGAACGCCGCCAGCGAGCACCGTGGCGCACAGGGCAGGCAGGATAAAACGCTTGAGATTGTTCATGGTTTGGCGATTCCTTGTTAAGCGTTTTCGAAGCCTTCAAGAACGTTGACGGCGTTGATGCCGATCTCTTCTACCGCGTAACCGCCTTCCATCACGAACAGCGTCGGCACGCCGAGCTGGGCGATGCGTCTGCCCATGGCCAGGTAATCGGGGCTGTCGAGCTTGAATTGGGAGATCGGGTCGTCCTTGAACGTATCGACACCGAGCGAGACGACAACGATGTCGGCGCCATAGCTTTTGATCTCGTTGCAGGCCTGCTCCAGGGCAGCGCTCCAGGCATCCCAGCCACTGCCGGCGGGCAACGGATAGTTGAAGTTGAACCCTTCACCGGCGCCTTCGCCGGGTTCGTCTTCATAGCCAAGGAAGAATGGGAACTCGGCTTCTGGATGGCCGTGGATCGAGGTGAACAGCACGTCGCTGCGCTCGTAGAAAATCGACTGGGTGCCGTTGCCGTGGTGGTAATCGACGTCGAGGATCGCGACTTTTTTGTGGCCCTGGTCGAGGAAGGCCTGGGCGGCGATGGCGGCGTTGTTGAGGTAGCAATAACCGCCCATCAAGTCGCTGGCGGCGTGGTGTCCGGGTGGACGGCACAGGGCGAAGGCACTGCGGGCGCCGCGCTGGATTTCTGCCTGGGCGGTCAACGCCACTTGCGCCGCGCTGTACGCCGCTTGCCAGGTGCCGGCGGTAATCGGCGCACCGCCGTCGAAGCTGTAGTAACCGAGCTGGCCGTGCAGGCTGGTGGGTTTTACCTGGCGCAAGGTGCGGGCCGGCCAGGTGTAGGGCAGCAAGTCACCGTCGGTGTTGAACTCGGTCCAACGGGCCCAGGCGCCCTTGAAAAAGTCGAGGTAGTCGCGGCTGTGGATGCGCTCGATCGGCCCGAGGCCGAAATCTTTCGGCGCTTCTACCGGGCCCAGGTTCTGCTTTTGCACCCGTTGCAACACGTGGTCGGCACGCGAAGGCATCTCGAAGCAGGGCTTGAGTTGCCCGTCTATCAGTTCACAGCGGCCGTGGTGCAGGTGGTGATCGTCCGAGTAGATCGTCAGCATTTTGTTGTTCTCCGCAGGCTGGTTCGGTTGCACACAGTCTTGCGGCGTCGAGCGTTTCGGAGAACGGCAGGAAAGGCCAAAAGGGGATTTATATGGCCAAAATGATTGACCGAAATTCGCCCCTTTACGCGCGCCCGCCTGGAGCTGCCGAAGGCTGCGATCTTTCGCTCTTCAAGGCCGAAACTGACTGGGCGCAACCCCACTCCAGCGCACAAACGCATGGCGAAAACTCGCGGTCTCACTGAAACCCAGCGCCTCGGCAATCCGGTAGATCGGCATCTGGTCCTCGCACAACATCTGCTTGGCCTGCTCGAATCTCAGCTCATCGAGCAACTCCTGATAGCTGCAGCCCAGATCCTTGAGATGCCGACGCAAGGTGCGCGCTGAACAATTCATCTGCTCGGCCAAGCCTTCCAGCCCAGGCGCCGCATTCAGCTGCGCGCTGAGCAGTTGGCGAATCCGCCCCAGCCACGCCTGGCGTCCGGTGAATTCAGTGTTCTGTTTGCGGCAACGCTCGGCCATGGCTTGATGAGTGATGACGTCGGCCAGCGGCAAGGGTTGGTCGAGCCAGCGCTTGTCGAAGGCAAAGGCGTTGTCCTGCGCCCCGAAATGCAGCGGGCAGTTGAAGTGTTCGGCGTACCTCGCTTCGTAGTCGGGCGCGGCATGCTCAAAGCGTGCAGCCAGCAGCGGCAGTGGGTGACCGAGCAGGTCGTCGCAGATGACCTTCAACGACACCAGGCAGAACTCGGCGTTGAACACGGCCAGCGCCGGATTTTCACGGTAATCGGCGGCGACAAACCAGACGCGCTCGCCATCCTCTTCCAGGCTCAGCTCGAAAAGTGTTCCCAGCAGCGCCGGATAACGCATCGCCAGACGCAAAGCGTCACCGAAGGTGGCACTGGTGAGCAGGGCATAACCGAGTATGCCGTAGGACGAAACATGCATCCGCCGGCCCAACTCGAGGCCGATATCGTGCTTGAGCGCGACGGCATTGGCGCAAACCTGCATCTCTTGATTGGTGGTGATGCGCGTGTCCGCCCGGCTCAGATCCGCGGTACTGATGCCACTGCCGGCCAACAAGGCTTCGCTGGACAGGCCTTCGGCCTTGAAGGTGTTGAGCACCAGGGAGACGGCGTTGAGGGTGGTGAGGTGGGAGTGGAGCATGCTCGATTCCAGCGTGGGGGTGCTGGAACCGAGCAACTTGTGTGCCGCTTTGTGTCAGAAAACCTTAATGGCCACTCAACAACGAAGCCGCCCCGGCGCCGCCGAACAATCCGGCACTGACCCGGTTGAACCAGCTCTGGCCCTTGCCGCTGCGCAGGTACCGTGCAGCGCCATGGGCACCCAGTCCATAGGCCAATTTGCACAGCAGATCCAGCACGGTCCAGGTGGCGATCATCACCAGCAGTTGCGGCAGGAACGGTTGCTCGGCGCTGAGGAACTGCGGCAGAAACGCGGCGAAGAACAGGATGTCTTTCGGGTTACTGGCGCCGAGCATGAAGGCGCGCCCGAACAAGGCGCGAAAGCGTGGAACCGCTGCCGCCTGAGGCACTTCGGCGCCGTGGGACGGTTGGCGTGATTGCTGCCAGCTCTGCCAGGCGAGGTAAAACAGGTACAACGCGCCGACGATTTTCAGTGCGCTGAACAACTGTTCCGATGCCAGCAGCAGGGCGCCCAGGCCCAGTGCCGAAGCGCTCAACAGGCAGATCGAGGCAATCACGCCGCCGAGAAACGCCGGGTAGGAACGGACCAGGCCGTAATTCAGACTGTTGCTGATCATCAGCAAAGACAGTGGTCCCGGGATCAGGATTACCACCAGCGCAGCGCCGCTGAACAGCAGCCAGGTTTCCAGACTCATCACTTTCCTCCATTTGCACAAAAGCCTCACCCGACGGGGTGAGGCTGGTTTCAAGCGCGTACCGTCGAAATTTACAAGAAGATGAACTTGGCAATGAAGATTGCGCAGAGCACCCACAGGCTGACGGAAATTTCCTTGTACTTGCCAGTGCCGGCCTTCAGCGCCACGTAGGTGATGAAGCCCAGCGCGATGCCGTCTGCGACCGAGAACGTCAGGGGCATCATGATTGCCGTGACGATCGCCGGAATGCTGTCGGTCGCCTCGTCCCATTCGATGTGGGCCATGCCGCCCATCATCAGCATTGCTACATAAATCAGCGCACCGGCGGTGGCATAGGCAGGGATCATGCCGGCCAGCGGAGCGAAGAACATGGCTGCAATAAATAGCACACCTACGGTCACTGCGGTAAGACCAGTCCGACCACCTGCGGCTACACCAGCGGCACTTTCCACGTAGCTGGTGACCGGCGGAACGCCGACCACCGCCCCGAATACGCTGGAAGCACTGTCGGCTTTCATGGCGCGCGAAAGGTTTTCGATCTTGCCATCAGCGTTCACCAGGTTGGCGCGCTGGGCCACTCCCATCAAGGTGCCGGCGGTGTCGAACATGTGCACGAAGAGGAAGGCCAGCACCACGCTGATCATGCTGACGTTGAACACGCCGGCGACATTCATGGCCATCCAGGTCGGGGCCAGGCTCGGCGGGGCCGACATGATTCCCTCGTAGTGCACCAGGCCCAGGCCCCAACCGGCCAGGGTCACGGTGATGATGCTGATGAGAATCGCGCCGAACACCTTGTGGTAGCTGAGGATGGCGATCATCAGGAAGCATACGGCGGCGAGCAGGGGGCCAGGCTCGCGCAGGGAACCGAGCTTGATCAGGGTCGCCGGGCTATCGACGACGATGCCTGCGGTTTTCAAGCCGATCAGCCCGAGGAACAGGCCTACGCCCGCGCCCATGGCGAAGCGCAAGCTGACGGGGATGCTGTTGAGCAGCCATTCGCGGATCCGCGAGAAGGTCAGGATCATGAACAGCACACCGGAGACGAACACTGCACCCAGCGCGGTTTCCCAGTTGTAGCCCATGGTGCCAACCACGGTGTAGGTGAAGAAAGCGTTGAGGCCCATGCCCGGCGCCAGGCCCACCGGCCAGTTGGCGTACAGGCCCATCAACAGGCAGCCCAGGGCGGCGGCGATGCAGGTGGCGACGAAGGCCGCACCATGGTCGATCCCGGCGTCGGCCATGATGTTGGGGTTGACGAAGATGATGTAGGCCATGGTGATGAAGGTTGTCAGACCGGCAATCAGCTCGGTCTTCACCGTGGTGCCATGCAAGCTGAGTTTAAAGATGCGCTCCAGCCAGCCATTACGTAAAGGCGGCGAGAGATCCAGCGTCGATGCTTCGGATTTGCGGCTTTCCACAGCGAGGTACTCCTCAAGAGTTTTATTGTTATTTCCAGGGCCGGACCCATGAGGGTGGCAGCGGCCCTTTGAGGCACTTGCGAATTTGTTGACCGTTAGGTCAGGAACTCGCACGAAGTGGATTATGCTTTTGTATACAAATAAAGCAAATAATGTTTTTGGTTTTGTCGACGAAAAGTTTGGCAATAGGGATATATCGCCTTCGTGGGCCTCATCGCCAGCAGGCTGGCTCCCACAGATTTTGTGTACACCACAGATCACTGTGGGAGCCAGCCTGCTGGCGATAGGGGGTAGAGCAGTCAATCAACAACAGTCTGACTGTCCCCAAGCGCCAGATTCACCGCCAACCACCCATTCACCGCCGTCTCCCCAGCCTCGGCAAACACCCGCTCAAGCAATTTCACCTGCTCACGCCGCAGTGCCTGTTCAAACCTTGCCCCATCGTCGGTCAATTCCAGCAGCCGCTTACGCTTGTCCGTCTCGGACGCCACGCTGTCCACCAAATGCATTTCCAGGAGTTGGCGCAACGGCATGTTCAGCGCCTGCTTGCTCACGCCAAGCAACGCCAGCAACTCCTTGACGCTCAGGTTCGGGTATCGGGCAATGAAAAACACGATGCGTTGATGCACCCGGCTCAAGCCTCGGCGCTCTAGCATTTCATCGGCCTTGGCGGTGAAGGCCTGGTAACCGAAGAAGAACGCCTCCATGGCCTGCTGTTGGGAAATCGGGTTTTTAAGGTCAATCATGTTGACGTATCCGCTCGAGCTGTCGTAATTTCGGTCAACAAGTTTGACTCATTTTCCCTTGGCCTCGCTACCGGTGACCCCCATGGCTTTTTCCGAACGTGTCTCGCGCCTTAAAAGTTCTTTGATCCGTGAAATCCTCGCTGCCGCCCAGCGTCCGCAGGTGATGTCGTTCGCCGGAGGTTTGCCGGCCGAAGCCATGCTGCCGAAGGTCGAGTGGGACCAGATGCCGGTATCCATGGGCCAGTACGGCATGAGTGAAGGCGAGCCGGCCTTGCGTGAAGCCCTGGCGGCACAGGCGCGGGCACTGGGTTTGCCATGCGAGGCGAACCAGGTCTTGGTGGTCAGTGGTTCCCAGCAAACTCTCGACCTGGCAGCCAAGCTCTATATCGACAGGGGCACCGAGATTCTGCTCGAGGCACCGACCTACCTGGCGGCGCTGCAGATCTTCCAGCTGTTCGGTGCCCATTGCCTGACCGTGCCGCTGCAAGCCGATGGCCCGGACCTTGCGCAACTGCGCGCGCGCCTGGAAAAACATCGCCCGGCGTTTATCTACCTGATCCCGACGTTCCAGAATCCATCGGCGGTGCGTTACAGCGAAGCCAAGCGCGAGGCGGTCGCGGCATTGCTGGATGAGTTTGGCGTGACCCTGATCGAAGACGAACCCTACCGTGAGTTGACCTTTGATGGCGGCAGCGCCCAACCGATTGCCGGACGTCTGAAGAAAGCCAGCTGGATCTACACCGGCACCGTGTCGAAAACCTTGCTGCCCGGGTTGCGTGTGGGGTATCTGATCGCCAGTCCAGACCTGTTCCCGCATTTGTTGAAACTCAAGCAATCGGCGGACCTGCACACCAATCGGGTCGGCCAGTGGCAGGCGCTGCAATGGCTCGGCAGCGAGCCCTATCAGCAGCACCTGAGTGAATTGCGGGGATTTTACCGGGTGCGCCGCGACGCATTCCAGGCGGCGCTGCAAAGGCATTTTGCCGATCTGGCGGATTGGCACGTGCCCCAGGGCGGGCTGTTTTTCTGGCTGACGCTCAAGCAACCGCTGGACACCCGGACGTTGCTGGCGGAGGCGCTGGCCAATGACGTGGCGTTCATGCCGGGTGAGCCGTTCTTCCCTGAGCCGGACAATCATCACGGGCATCTGCGGCTCAATTTCAGCCACATTGACCCGGTGCGGCTGGAGGAGGGGCTCAAGCGATTGGCGGCGGTGGTGCGGCAGGGGCAGGCTACGCAAGCGGCCTGAAGAAAAAACCGGCTTGAGGGCCGGTTTTTTGTCTGGATTTTGCGGTGTTTGTGCCGACCTCATCGCCAGCAGGCTGGCTCCCACAGGTTTTGTGTACGCCACAAATCCCCTGTGGGAGTCAGATCAATCACACCACAAATACATCAGGCTGCAGCAAACCGCTTGTCCAGATATTCAATGATCACCTTGGACTCATACATCCAGGTCGTCTGCCCATTCTCGACGATACGCAGGCACGGCACCTTGATCTTGCCACCTTGCTCCAGCAGGGTCTGGCGATCCGTTTCGCTGTTCTTCGCATCACGCAAGGCTACCGGTACGTTCAGGCGGCGCAGGGTGCGGCGGGTTTTCACGCAGAACGGGCAGGCATGGAACTGATACAGGGTCAGGTCCTTGGCGGCGGCTTCGACCTGGGCCTGGGCGGCGGCAGGGCGCTGCTTCTTGCCGGGGCGGGTGATGAAGTCGATGAAGATGATCAGTTGGCCAAGGCCGACACGAAGCGCTTTTACGAACACGTTTAAAGCCTCACGGTGCTAATGGAGAAAGGCGCGCAGCTTACCTGATTTTTCACAGGCGAAAAAAAACCGGCGATGAATGCCGGTTCTCTTCGTGGGGCGAATTACTTGATCAAGCTGAGAAATTCGCTGCGAGTCGCGGCGTTCTCGCGGAACTCGCCCAGCATCACCGAGGTGATCATCGACGAATTCTGCTTTTCCACACCGCGCATCATCATGCACATGTGCTTGGCCTCGATCACCACTGCAACGCCCAGGGCGCCGGTGACCTGCTGGACTGCATCGGCAATCTGGCGGCTGAGGTTTTCCTGGATCTGCAGGCGGCGGGCATACATATCGACGATCCGCGCGACTTTCGACAGGCCCAGCACTTTGCCGCTCGGAATGTAGGCCACGTGGGCCTTGCCGATGAACGGCAGCAGGTGGTGTTCGCACAACGAGTACAACTCGATGTCCTTGACCAGCACCATTTCGCTGTTGTCGGAGCTGAACAAGGCACCGTTGGTGACTTCTTCCAGCGTCTGTTCATAACCGCGGCAGAGGTACTGCATGGCTTTGGCGGCACGTTTTGGCGTGTCGAGCAGGCCCTCGCGGGAGGGATCCTCGCCCAGTTGGCCAAGGATCGCGGTGTAATTCTGTTCCAGGGACATGAAACTACCTGTGGGATTTTACGCAAAGGGCAAGGGTACGGTGACGGACACGACGCTGCAAGCGTGAAGCATCAGCTTTACTCGTCGCGGCCTTCCATCATGGTTCGTTTGAGCATCACATAAACGGCGCCCGCACCGCCATGTTTGGGCTGGCACGAGGTGAAGCCAAGTACCTGCGGATGCTGGCGCAGCCAGGTGTTGACGTGGCTTTTGATCATCGGCCGCTTGCCGTCCAGGCGCACGGCTTTGCCGTGGGTGACGCGTACGCAGCGGATTTCGAATTTGGTCGCTTCTGCCAGGAAGGCCCAGAGGGTTTCCCGGGCCTTTTCCACGTTCATGCCGTGCAGGTCAAGGCTGCCTTCGAATGGAATCTGCCCGATCTTGAGCTTGCGTATCTGGCTTTCCTGCACGCCGTCGCGTGCCCACATCAGCTCGTCTTCCGGGCCGACGTCGATGACGAACTGATCGGACAGCCCGTCAACAGTGGTGGCATCGGTGCGCACGGTGGCGGCCTGGCGCAACTTGGCGATGTGCGCGCGGTCAGCCTTGGGTTTGCCGGTTTCGGCGCGATCGTGCTTGATCGGCTTGACGCCTTGGATCGCACTTTTGAACAGGGAAAAATCGTCGTCTTGCATGTCAGCCTCCGCGAAGGGCGGCCAGTTTACCCAACTCGAAGGGCATCGGGAGCGAGAAAACGCGCGGCATTGGGCTGCGACTTGCGTTTAGTCGTGTTTTTTCATCAGGTGCGGGGACATGTTCAGCGCGTTCGACTGCCGTGAGCGGCGGCGGCAGCGGCGCCATAGCCACACACCCAGGTACAGCACGATCAGGCCGATGACCAGGATCACTGCCGCCCCCGCGCGGTTGGTGTTCAACTCGCCCAGGGCGGGAACGTGACCGAACAGGGCGGCGGCACCGGCCATTGCCAGCAGCACGCCACAGGTCGCCAGCAAGGCGGCAAACGCCGCACCGATTCGAAAACGCCAGTTGCTTTGGCCTTTGGGCCGCAAGCGGCGAGCGTCAAAACCATCGGATAACTTCATTCCGACCTTCCTCAATGGGTATCGGCCCTTCGACCGGAAGTTGACCGGGATGTTCCTGAGGCTAAGACATTTACAGCTAACGAGAGGCTTTTGCGGATGAGCGGCGGTCTGCGCCGCTCAAGAGTCGCCGATCAGACCAGGTCGTTGGTCAGGGCGAGGGCGGCAAAATTGTCCGCCATGATCGCCATTTCGGTCTGCTGTACATGCTCGGCGCTCAGGACGCCGCCTTTGTACGGCAGATCACGGGTGGCGCAGGCGTCTTCGACCAGGGTGCAGCGGAAACCCAGGTTCTTCGCCGCCCGAACGGTCGTGCTGACACTGGAATGGCTCATGAAACCGCACACCACCAGATCAACCGAGCCCAACTCTTCCAGACGTTTTTTCAGGTCCGTGCCATGGAAGGCACTGGGCAGGATTTTCTCGATCTTGATTTCGCCAGCCAGCGGTTCCAGTCCTGGAATGAACTGGCCGCGCTCGCCGCGTGGGTCGAACAGCCCGCCGACGGTGCCGAGATGGCTGACATGCACGATCGGCCGGCCGGCCGCACGAGCAGCAGTCACCAATTGCTTGATGTTCGCGACAGCCATATCCATGCCGCTCAGGGCCAGGGGACCACTGAGGTACTCTTTCTGGGCATCGATGATAATAAGGGTCGCATGACTCAGTTTGGCTGCTGCGTAACCGCGGCCGCTGAGTTGAAACATCGTTTGTGGAACGGACATTCTGGGGCTCCTTCGAGTGGGGCTTTTGCGACATTGTCCTCTGGCTGAGCGCTTCTGTGAATCGCTACCATCGTAGGCACCGTCGTTACTGGCGTGCAGCGTTGTCAAGTATGCCGTTTTGTTCAATGGTTGGTGAGAAAACCAGATCTTTCCTACAAATGCCCCGGTATTTTTCCTGCGTCGTCGTGACGCCGTTTGACTGGTAGAATCGCCCGTCGATTTTTCTGGAGTTTACCGTCGTGATCACTTCCCGCCTTCGTACCCTGCGTGACCATATCCGTTGGGCCGTCAGCCGCTTCCATGGGGAGGATCTGTTTTTCGGCCATGGGACCGACAACGCCTGGGACGAAGCCCGTCAACTGGTGCTGGGTGCGCTGCACTTGCCGTGGGAAATTGCCGACAGTTACCTGGACTGCAATCTGGAAGAAGACGAAGTGGGCCACCTGCAACACCTGCTCAAGCGCCGCATCGAAGAGCGCGTGCCGACCGCTTACCTGCTGGGTGAAGCATGGTTCTGTGGCCTGTCGTTCATTGTCGACGAGCGCGTGCTGATCCCGCGTTCGCCGATTGGCGAACTGATCGAAAACCGTTTCACCCCTTGGCTGGGCACTGAGCCTGCGCGGATTCTCGACCTGTGCACCGGTTCCGGCTGCATCGGCATCGCCTGCGCCTACGAGTTCCAGGACGCTGAAGTGGTGTTGGCCGATCTGTCATTCGAAGCGCTGGAAGTGGCGAACCAGAACATCGAGCGCCACGGCGTCGACCAGCGTGTCTATACCGTGCAGGGCGATGGTTTCGATGGCTTGCCGGGGCAGCGTTTCGACTTGATCGTGTCGAACCCGCCGTACGTGGATGCCGAGGATTTCGCCGACATGCCGGACGAATACCAGCACGAACCGGAACTGGGCCTGGCCTGCGGCGACGACGGCTTGAACCTGGTGCGACGCATGCTGGCCGAGGCCGCCGACCACCTGACCGACAAGGGCCTGCTGATTGTCGAAGTGGGCAACAGCCAGGTGCATGTCGAGGCGTTGTACCCGCAAGTCGATTTCGCCTGGCTGGAATTCGAACGCGGCGGGCATGGCGTGTTCATGTTGACGGCCGAGCAGTGCCGCGATCATCAGGCGCTGTTCGCGTCCCGCGTCTGACTTTGTAGGAGCGAGCTTGCTCGCGATGGACGTCAACGATAACGCGCTGCATCAGGCAGTACGCGTCGTCTGGGCGTCCTTCGCGAGCGAGCTCGCTCCTACAGAAAATAACGTTACCGGTGCGTAGCAATCCAGATCAACAACCCCGCCTGGAACACCGCAAACGCCACCAGGCACGCAATGGTAAAGCGCAAGCCGGCGTCTTCACGCTGGTACTTGCTAACCTTCTCTTCATGTTTCTTGAGTTTGACTTCCTGCTCGGCCAGGTTCTGCTCGGCTTGCTGGAGCATCTGCGCCGCCTCGAGAATCTCCACCACCTGTACTTTCTCGGTATTGCAGTCGCCCAGCAGGTCACCGACCCGGACTTCGTTGACGCTGCCTTTCAAATGCTGGGCATCGGCGTAGACCACGTCGAAACCGTGCACCCGCAAGAAGTGATCGCGGCGCAGGCGCGTGTCTTCGTTCAGCGCATCCTTATTGTTGAGGTCGGTGCCGTCGAAGGTATAGGCAGGCCAGCGTCTCTTCGCCCAGTTGATGCCGTGGGCGGCCATGAAGCGGCCGATGCCGCGATTCAGCGGTTCGATTTGCAGGCCGCTGTCAGGTCCGAAATGCAGGTTTTTTTCGACGTGATCGACCCACACGTCCAGGTGATTCTGTTCCTTGCGCACACGCTGGCCGGGCAGGGTGATGCGCATGCGCAGCAGGCTGCGAACCTTGTCGTGGCGCTCGGCATAACCGAACTCGACAAAGCGCAGGGGCCGGGCACCGGTACTGCGATCGGTCTGCAGCGGCGCCAGACGGAGCATCTTGGGGTGCTCGACGTCGACGTCCGCCCAAGGCAGCTCGACCGCTGGCGGTGCCTCTGTTTCAGCGGTGGTGTCGGGTGAAGTCGGGGTATCGGTCATAACGGCGAGATCCTGTCCAAGCGCTGCTTGCCGCCAGCGATGGCGCTGGCGACAAAGGCTTATCGGCCGTTTTTTTCAGGACTGGAGTGCAAAAAGAGCTTAAGAGGTGCGAAGCCCGTCAATAAAAGCAAGGATTCGCGTGCCCAGTTCCGCCGCCAGCGGCAATTGCGGGTCTTTATAGGAGGCCAATTGCCGTTTTACGTCGTTGGGCACGATGCGCATGACGTGGTTCATGCCTTCGATCAGCGCCAGTTCGGCGTCCGGTTTGGCGGCCTTGAGCAGTTTGGCGTCATTGACCCCGACCTGGATGTCGTTGCTGCCCTGGATGATCAGCGCCGGCATGTGCAACTTGGCGAACGCCGCGGCGGGGTCCTGGCGGAACAGTGAAATCAGGTACGGTTGCACACTCGGACGGAAAATCACCTGCAGTTGCGGTGGCACGTTGTCGTCGGTTTTCCCGGCCTTGAGGCTGTCGAGCAGCTGATTGCTGCGCAGCATCAGCGGGGGAGGCAGGCGATCGCCCAGTTGCTCGCGCAGCACCTGATCGATCGGCCGGGCGCTGCCGGACATGGAAATCACCGCTGCCGCATCGACGCTCGGCGCCGCGAGGCTGGCGATCAAGGCGCCTTCGCTGTGGCCCAGCAGGATCAGCTGGCTGAAGCGCGGGTCGGTCTTGAGTTTGCGGCCCCAGGCTTCGGTGTCGGCCACATAGGCTTCCACCGACAGGTTGCGTTCGTCCGGCGTAGCCGCCAGGCTCGCCGCCACGCCGCGTTTGTCGTAGCGCACGCTGGCGATGTTGTGTTTGGCCAGCACCCAGGCCAGGCGTTTGAGGCTGTCATTGCGCCCGCCGTCGGGGTTGTTGCCGTCCCGGTCCGTAGGGCCGGAGCCGGAAATGATCAGCACAACCGGCACCGGCGTTTCGGATTTGGGCAGCAGCAACGAACCGAACAGCTCACCGGTGCCGGTATCCAGGGTGATCGGCCGCTGCAGGACAGTGGCCTGGGCGAAGCCGGAAATCAGGGTAAGGCTCAAGGCTAGAACTCGCAGCATTGTCGGGCCATCATGGTCAAGGTGCCGGTTGGACTCGCCGGCACCCATAAGGTTCGAGGATGAACTACTTGGATAGCCTGCGTATACTGGCGCGCATTACGTATTCAGGTTCATTTCACGGAGCGTCCTGCATGTCCGGCAATACCTACGGCAAGCTGTTCACTGTCACCACCGCTGGCGAAAGCCATGGACCGGCGTTGGTCGCCATTGTCGATGGCTGCCCGCCGGGCCTGGAGATTTCCCTTGAGGATCTGCAGCGCGACCTCGATCGCCGCAAGCCCGGCACCAGCCGCCACACCACCCAGCGCCAGGAAGCCGACGAAGTCGAAATCCTCTCGGGGGTGTTCGAAGGTCGCACCACCGGCTGTTCCATCGGCCTGCTGATCCGCAACACCGACCAGAAGTCCAAGGACTACTCGGCGATCAAGGATTTGTTCCGTCCGGCCCACGCCGACTACACCTACCACCACAAATACGGCGAGCGCGATTATCGCGGGGGCGGGCGCAGCTCGGCCCGGGAAACCGCGATGCGCGTGGCAGCCGGCGCGATTGCCAAGAAATTCCTGGCGACCCAGGGCATCGTCATTCGTGGCTACATGAGCCAGCTCGGCCCGATCGAAATCCCGTTCAAGACCTGGGACTCGGTGGAGCAGAACGCCTTCTTCAGCCCCGATCCGGACAAGGTGGCGGAGCTGGAAGCCTACATGGACCAGTTGCGCCGCGACCAGGATTCGGTCGGCGCGAAGATCACCGTGGTCGCCGAAGGCGTGATGCCGGGGTTGGGCGAGCCGATTTTCGACCGTCTCGACGCGGAGCTGGCCCACGCGCTGATGAGCATCAACGCGGTCAAGGGCGTGGAAATCGGCGCCGGTTTCGCCAGCGTCGCCCAGCGCGGCACCGAACATCGCGATGAGATGACGCCAGAAGGGTTCCTCAGCAACAACGCCGGCGGCATTCTCGGCGGCATTTCTTCCGGTCAGCCGATCGTGGCCCACCTGGCGTTGAAGCCGACGTCCAGCATCACCACGCCGGGCCGCTCCATCGACATCCATGGCAACCCGGTGGAAGTCATCACCAAAGGCCGTCACGATCCGTGCGTCGGCATCCGCGCCACGCCGATCGCCGAAGCGATGATGGCCATCGTGCTGATGGACCACCTGCTGCGCCACCGCGGCCAGAACGCCGATGTGCGGGTGAGCACGCCGGTGCTGGGCCAGATTTAAGCCAACGGTGGCGGCGCTCCCGTACTGGCGGCTGTCCAGCTTTTATCTGTTCTATTTCGCCTTGCTCGGTTCGACAGCGCCTTTTCTGGCGCTGTACTTCGATCACCTGGGCTTCTGCGCGGCGCGCATCGGCGAGCTGGTGGCGATCCCCATGCTGATGCGTTGCGTGGCGCCGAACCTCTGGGGCTGGCTCGGCGACTACACCGGGCGGCGGCTGGCCATCGTGCGCCTGGGCGCGGTGTGCACGTTGCTGACGTTTTCGCTGATTTTCGTCAGCCAGACCTATGCCTGGCTGGCGATGGTCATGGCCTTGCACGCATTCTTCTGGCACGCGGTGCTGCCGCAGTTCGAAGTCATTACCCTGGCGCACCTGCAAGGCCAGGCCTCGCGCTACAGCCAGATTCGCCTGTGGGGTTCCATCGGTTTCATCATCACGGTGGTCGCGCTCGGGCGCTTGTTCGAATGGCTCAGCCTGGACATTTACCCCGTAGCGCTGGTGCTGATCCTGGCCGGGATCGTGCTCAGCAGCCTGTGGGTACCGAACGCCCAGCCCGTCCAGGGTGAGCGCTTGACCGGCGAGGGTTTCCTCGCGCAATTGCGCAGTCCCGGGGTGTTGGCGTTCTACGCGTGCGTGGCGTTGATGCAGATGAGCCACGGGCCCTATTACACCTTTCTCACCCTGCACCTTGAGCGACTCGGCTACAGTCGGGGCGTGATCGGCATGCTCTGGGCCGTCGGCGTGGTGGCTGAAGTGCTGATGTTCATGGCCATGAGCCGGATCCTTGCGCGGTTCTCGGTACGGCGCGTGCTGCTGGCGAGTTTCCTGCTGGCGGCATTGCGTTGGCTGCTGCTCGGCTCGTTCGCCGAATTCCTCTGGGTGTTGTTGTTTGCCCAGATACTGCACGCGGCGACGTTCGGCAGCTTTCATGCCGCGGCCATCCAGTTCGTGCAGCGCAGCTTCGGCCCACGCCAGCAAGGCCAGGGCCAGGCGTTGTACGCTGCACTGGCCGGGACCGGTGGCGCATTGGGCGCGTTGTATTCCGGTTACAGCTGGAGCGCCCTTGGCGCACCCTTAACCTTTAGTATTGCCAGCCTCGCAGCGCTGGCGGCAGCCGTTATCATTGCCACACGAATGCAAGAGGACACGCGCTCCCTCTTGAACCCTTAAGGAGTTGCCAGATGAGCAGCCTGTCCGTCTATCACGTTTCCAGTCCCGACGTCCCCAACAAGGTGCTGACCCATTTCGAAGACATTGCCTCGACACTCGCCGAGCAGGGCGTGCGCTTCGACCGCTGGGAAGCCACGGCGAAGGTCCGCCCCGGTGCCAGTCACGAAGACGCCATCAACGCCTGTCAGGCGCCAATCGACCGGCTGATGACCGAGCATGGCTTGCGCGCGGTGGATGTGATCAGCCTGGATCGCGATTACCCGCAAAAAGACGCCGTACGCGCCAGCTTTTACGAAGAGCAGCGCCAGGACCAGGACGAAGTCCTGCTGGTCGCCGCGGGAAGTGCATTGGTGTCCGTGCGCATCGACGATTATGTCTACGCCGTGCTGTGCGAGAAAAACGACCTGATTGCGCTGCCGGCGGGCACCCGGCAGTGGCTGGACATCGGCGAGCAGCCTTTTGTGGTTGCGATTCGTCTGTCCGGGAACCAGCCTTGGGTGGCCCACTACACCGGCGACGACATTGCCGGTCGATTCCCGCGAATGGATGACTGATCGATCCGCAATCACAACTCAGGCCGTGAAGCGCTAGCTTGCACGGCCTGATGGTTTACCGCAGCGCGACGCTTACAGCGAATGATAGGTCGGCAGGGCAAAACGTTGCTGGCTTTGCAGCATGGAGATTTGCGGCAACTCGCTGGCCTGTTCGGCCAGGTCGCGGCGAATGGCGCTGATGACCCACGACAGTTGGTCGCCATTGTGCAGTTGCTGGTAGGAAATCGAGCGTTTGAATTCCCTGCCTTCGCTGCGCAAGGTGAGCAGGATCCCGCCGTCAGGTCGATCCTGGGTGGTCACGTCGAAGTTGGAGAACAAGGAAGAGAATTTTTCTTGGATCAGGCTCATGTCTATCAGCTCCGTAAGTGCTTGGATGGCAAAGCATGGGGAGGCTGTTGCAGTGATTGTGCCAGTATTCATCCATAGAAAATATTCAATTAAAACAATAACTTATAAATTATGACGTTTTTTGCTTTCGTGCAATCTGCATGAATGGCTATCGTGCATCCTGCATTTTGCGGGTCCTCGACGATTCGATTGAACCATTTCCCGTGTTCGCGCTCTCCCTTTCAAATGGGGGTGTCGCGGATACAAAACATTTCAAAAACCGCGTGTACAGCTGCAGAACCGTTGACGTATTTTCGGGGTCGATCAATGCCGCCCGACAATAAGAAGATCCAACGGGAACCGCCATGAGCCGCACGCAGCGCGACACCATCACCTGGAGCATGATGCTCCGCAAGCTGCCTTCCATTGCCAAAGCCATTCCTCGCGTGGTCAAGGGCATGAAGGTCGCCAACGTCAAGGATCCGACCCAAGCGTGTGGCCTGGGCTGGAGTTTCGAGCAGGCAACCCTGCGTAACCCCGATGGCCCGGCCTTGCTATACGGCGAGGTGCAACTGACTTACGCCCAGGTCAACCGCTGGGCCAATTCCATCGCCCATCACCTGATGGCCCAAGGCATCGGCAAGGGCGACGTGGTGGCGGTCTTCATCGAGAACCGCCCGGAGCTGCTGGTCACCCTTCTGGCGCTGGCCAAGGTTGGCGCCATCAGCGCGTTGCTCAATACCTCGTTAACCCGCGATACCCTGACCCATAGCCTGAACCTGGTGACACCAACGGCCATTGTCGTCGGTGCCGAACTGGTCCCGGCCTACCTGGCGGTGCGCGAACGGGTGTCGATTGAGATGGAGCGAACCTGGTTCGTTGCCGATCAGGATACTTACAGCCACCCAGGCATTGCGCCCGAGGGTTTCATCAACCTGATGACGGCCAGCGTCGATGCCTGCGGCGAAAACCCTGCCAGCAGTCAGCAGATCTTTTTCGACGATCCCTGTTTCTACATTTATACCTCGGGCACCACCGGGTTGCCCAAGGCCGGGGTGTTCAAGCACGGGCGCTGGATGCGCAGTTACGCAAGCTTCGGCATGATCGCGCTGGATATGCGTCCCGATGACATCGTCTACTGCACTTTGCCGCTGTACCACGCCACCGGCTTGTGCGTGTGCTGGGGCTCGGCCATCAGCGGGGCCTCGGGGTTCGCCATCCGCCGCAAGTTCAGCGCCAGGGAATTCTGGAGTGATGTGCGCAAGTACCGGGCGACCACCTTGGGCTACGTGGGTGAGCTGTGCCGCTACCTGGTCGACCAGCCTCCCAGCGCCGACGACGACAAGCACGGCGTGACCAAGATGATCGGCAACGGTTTGCGTCCCGGCGCCTGGAGCGAGTTCAAGACGCGCTTTGCGGTGGAGCATATCTGCGAGCTGTATGCCGCCAGTGACGGCAATATCGGTTTTACCAACATTCTCAATTTCGACAATACCGTGGGCTTTTCCCTGATGTCCTGGGAGCTGGCGGCGTATGATCACGACTGCGGCGCGCCGACCCGTGGCGCCGATGGTTTCATGCGCAAGGTCGGCAAGGGCGAGCAGGGGCTGCTCCTGGCCAGGATCGACGACAAGGCACCGCTGGATGGCTACACCGACCCGCACAAGACCGAAAAAGTCGTGCTGCACGACGTGTTCGTCAAGGGCGACCGCTACTTCAACACCGGCGACCTGTTGCGCAACATCGGTTTCGGTCATGCACAGTTTGTCGATCGCCTGGGCGACACCTACCGCTGGAAGGGTGAAAACGTGTCGACCACCGAAGTCGAGAACATCCTGCTGCAGCACCCGAACATTTCCGAGGCCGTGGCCTACGGCGTGCAAGTGCAGAACACCAACGGCCGGGCCGGAATGGCGGCGATCACCCCCGCCGAATCCCTGGCGACCCTGGACTTCGACGAGTTGCTGGCCTTCGCCCGGCAACACATGCCGGCCTACGCGGTGCCGCTGTTCCTGCGGGTGAAAGTGAAAATGGACACCACCGGGACGTTCAAATACCAGAAGACCCGGCTCAAGGACGAAGCGTTCGACCCCGGCAGGGCCGGCGAAGACCCGATCTATGCCTGGTTACCGGGCACCGACACTTACGTGCAAGTCAACGAGCAGGTGCTGGCGGACATCCAGGGTGGCAAGCATCGCTATTGAACAGGGCTATCGCTGCGTTTCAGAAAAAAGAAGTGACAGTGACGAGCCCGCTCGGGAAACTGTCGGCTTTGCGAAAAACTGAAAGTGGAGCGTTCAATGTCAGACAACAGCCGCCAGATGACCCCCGAAGAAGCTGCCGAGTTTGCCGAACAGGTCTTCAACAAGGCGCGTGAGGGCGATGCGGCCATGATGGCTGCGCTGCTGAGCAAGGGCCTGCCGCCGAACCTGCGCAATCACAAGGGCGATACCTTGCTGATGCTGGCCGCCTACCACGGCCACGTCGACACGGTAAAAGTCTTGCTCGAGCACAAGGCTGATCCGGAGATCCGCAACGACAACGGCCAGAGCCCGATTGCCGGCGCGGCCTTCAAGGGTGACCTGGCCGTGATCAAGGCCTTGGTCGACGGTGGCGCGCAGGTCGAAGGTTCATCTTTCGACGGCCGCACTGCGCTGATGATGGCCGCGATGTTCAACCGCGTCGAAGTGGTCGACTACCTGATCGGCAAAGGTGCCGACCCGCGAGCCAAGGACGCCAACGGCATTACCGCGCTGGACGCCGCCAAGACCATGGGTGCGGTCGATACCGTTGCGCAGCTGGAAAAGCTGCTCGGCTGACAGTGTTTCGGGTCAGGTTCGATCAGCCGCTTTGCGCAAGGACCTGGCCGGACAGGCTCAATAAACCCAGACCTCGACCCGCCGGTTCCTGATCCGCCCCTCATCCTCGCTATTGGCCGCCACCGGCATCTCGGCGCCAAAACCGCGAACGTCACGCAGTACCACGCCACTTTTCACCAGCTCGCGACGCACCGCCATGGCCCGCAGTTTCGAGAGCAGATCGGCGCGCGCCGGATCGAGCTTGGCATCGCCGAACCCCACCAACGTGACCTGCCGATCGGTCTTGTCATGCTGCTTCATATAGTCGAGCACCCGTGACAGGTCCTGTCGGGCCTTGTTGTCCAGGCTGGCGCTGCCTTCTTCGAAGCGAAAGTTCACCGACAGGCGCATGGCGTGGCGGCTCAGGGCCTGGTAGCCCTCGGGCATCAACGCATTCGGCGTGACGTTCATGGCCTGGATCGTCTGGGCGATAAAGCCGTTGGCTGCGACGATCGCCTGGCCCTCCTGGCTTTGCGCGAAGGCCACCAGCGCTTGCGCCCAAGGGTTGTTTCGCTTGGGTGGCAAGTAAAAGAACAGGCGCCGGGACAAGGGGTAGTCTTCCGTGGCAATCAGGCTGTTGAGCGGCAGCATGGCCATGGACTGGCCGTCGGCAATCGCCACGGCCTTGGCCGAGCGCACGTAGGGCAGGCCGATAAAGCCGATGCCGTGGGGGTCCTGGCTGACGGCGTCGGACAGTTGTTCGCTGGATTCGAAGCGTTTCGCGCTGCCGCTCAGGGTTTTGCCGTGACCACTGAGGACCAGTTCCTTGAACGTATCGTAGGTGCCAGACTGATCGTCGCGCGCATAGAGATGAATGGCTCCACCTTGGCCACCGAGTTCTTCCCAGGTTTTCACCTCGCCGCTGAAAATGCGCGCCAGCTGGCGGGTGTCGAGTGTGTCCAACGGATTTTGCGGATGCAGGATGATCGCCAGCCCGTCGATGGCGATGACCTGTTCGGCGGCGGCGCTTTTCAGGTCGCCCAGTGGTTCGAGGCTGATCAGCTCGCTGTCCTTGATCGGCCTGGAAGAAGCGGCCAGATCGGCACTGGCGTTTTTCAGCGCGGTGAAGCCGGTACTGGAGCCGTGAGCCGCCAGTTCTACTTCGACCCGCCGTCCTTCCAGGGTTTCACCGACGATACGTGATTCGTTGGGCTTTTCCGCCGCTTCGCTGTGCACCTTGAGCAGACCCTGCTCGCGCATCAGGCCCTCGACCAGCGCCGGCCCGAGTGCCGCGCCAATGGTATTGGAACCCTGGATGTGCAACACCGGGCCGTGCCCGGGAATCGGCAAGGCGCTGGCCGCTGCCGACAGCGGCAGCCAGGTGCAGAGCATCAACAGGAGCAACCCGCGCAGCGACATGCCGGCACCTTTGAAGACCAATGGAAGTGCCGGGAGAATAAGTCAGTAAGATGTCCGAAAGATGACAGCTTTCTGTAGGAGCTGGCTTGCCAGCGAAAACGTCCGGAAGATCAGCGCAATGTTCAAGGACGCCTTCGCCGGCAAGCCGGGCTCCTACAAGGATAGGCGTCCGAATGATCAACGCATTTGCGATTTTTTAACTCAACTCCAACCAGATCGGCGCATGATCCGAGGGTTTTTCCATGCCGCGCAGTTCGTAGTCGACACCGGCCGCCTTGACCCGTGGCATCAGGCCGTGGGAGGCGAGGATCACATCGATACGGAGTCCGCGCTTGGGTTCGTCCTCAAAACCACGGCTGCGGTAGTCGAACCAACTGAATACGTCGGCCACCTCCGGGTTCAGGTGGCGGAAGCTGTCCACCAGGCCCCAATTCTTCAATCGATCCATCCACTCGCGCTCTTCCGGCAGGAAGCTGCATTTACCGGTTTTCAGCCAGCGTTTCATATTGTCCGGGCCAATGCCGATGTCGCAGTCTTGCGGGGAAATGTTCACGTCGCCCATCACCACCAGCGGCTGGTCGTTGTTGAACTGGCTTTCCAGCAGCGCCTGCAGGTCGCTGTAGAAGCGCTGTTTGGCCGGGAATTTGGTCGGGTGGTCGCGGCTTTCGCCTTGCGGGAAGTAGCCGTTCATGATGGTCACCGGCACACCATTGGCATCGGCGAAGGTGCCCCAGATGAAACGTCGCTGGGCATCCTCTTCATCGGTGGCAAAGCCTTTGTGCAAGGCCAGTGGCTCCTGGCGCGACAGCAGGGCAACGCCGTAGTGACCCTTTTGCCCATGGAAATACACGTGGTAGCCCAGGGCCTTGACTTCTTCGAGTGGAAACTGATCGTCGTGGACCTTGGTTTCCTGCAACCCGATCACATCAGGTTGATGTTTTTCGATCAGCGCCGCCAGCTGATGGGGACGGGCGCGAAGCCCGTTGATGTTGAAGGAGACGATCTTCATGCTCGGCAGTCCTGGTAAAAGGGCGATGCTAGCTGACATGTGCAGTGGGGGCCAGTGCGCGGTGGGACGAACAGGATTTCATTGCCTACACTGATTTGCGATCAGCAAGGAACTGTCTCGGCCCCAATGAGCTCGTAACAACAAGAGCGCAGCCCTGCGGCTGCGTCATGGAGAACGACCGTCATGCCTGAAACCTCCACCGCCATTGCCGATATCCACATGCTCGACAGCGGCTATTCCCGCGAAGCGCGTTCCCTGTTGTACCAGGCCTACCGGCACGAGCCGACGTTCAGCTACCTGTTCGAAGCCGAGCGTCCCGGCTATGAACAACGGGTGCGCGCCACTGTGCGCGAGCTGGTCAAGCAACACTTTTTCCAGGAATTGCCGGCCATTGGCCTGCTGGTCAACGACCGATTGATCGGCATTGCCCTGATCGCGCCGCCACAACGGCGCCTGGGCGTGACGGAAAGTTGGGCCTGGCGCCTGCGCATGGTGCTCAGTACCGGTTTTCGCTGCACCCGGCGCTACCTTGAATACCACGACGCCGTGGCGGCCTGCGTGCCGAACGACTCGGTGCACGTGCTGCCGTTGCTGGGAGTTCATCCACAATTCCAGGGCAAGCACTTTGGCGAGCAACTGTTGCAAGCGGTGCATAACTGGTGCGCGGTGGATGAAAACTCCCAGGGCGTGATTCTCGACACCGGCAACCCGCGTTATCTCGACTTCTATAAACGCCAGGGCTACGAAGAAATCGGCGAAGTGGCCGTGGGACCGATTCGCGAACACGTATTTTTTCACGCCAATCCGCAGGTCTTACAAACCGCAACAGCTTGAGGCCGAACTTTCCGTGCACGCCAGGCTCTATCACGCTCCACGCTCGTGATAGCATCCGCGCCTATGAAGTTTCCAGGAAGAATTACCAGTGGCGTACTGCTGCTGATCACCAGCTGCGCGGCACTGGCGCAAAGTGAATTGGATGTGCGGATCAAACCGTCCAACGATGCACTGAAGGCCAATATCGAAGGCTATATCGGCAGTCTCGGCGATCGTGACGAAGAGGCTTTGCTGCGCTTCAGTCGTGGCGCCGAGGAACAGGCGCGCAAGGCCGCCCAGGCCTTGGGTTATTACCAGCCGCAAATCGACAGCGAAGTGAAGGGTGGCAAGACGCCGAGCCTGGTGCTGACCATCGAGCCCGGCGAGCCGGTGCATCTGCGCAACGTCACGATCCGCGTCGACGGCCCGGCTGCCAGCCTCAAATCCTTTCGTGTGCCCAAAAGCCATGCCCTGAAGACCGGTGCGGTGCTCAACCACGGCCAGTACGAGGACGCCAAGCGCCTGATCCAGAACCAGGCCTCGCGCTATGGCTTTTTCAGTGGCCGTTTTACCCGCCAGAAGTTGTCGGTCGACCCGCGGGCCGGCGTGGCCGATATCGAACTCATCTATGAGAGCGGTCCGCGCTATTCGCTGGGCAAGGTCAGTTTCGAAGGTGACACACCGTTCGACGAAGACCTGCTGCAACGCATGGTGCCCTTCAAGGCCGGTACGCCATACGACTCCGAACTGATCGCCGAGCTCAACCAGGCGCTGCAATCGAGTGGCTATTTCGAAGGCGTGCGGGTTGACGCCGCGCCGACGGCGTCCAAGGACGATGTGATCCCGGTGGACGTCAAGCTCGAAACCCGCAAGCCACGCACCATGGGCCTGGGTATTGGTTATTCCACCGACGTCGGTCCACGGGTCAAGGCCAACTGGACCCGGCACTGGGTCAACCCCCAGGGTCACAGTTACGGCTGGGAGACCGAAGTCTCGGCGCCACGGCAGAACGTCGGGTTGTTCTACGACATCCCCCTGGACCCGCCGCTGACCGACAAACTGCGCTTCGCCGGTGGTTATCAGAACGAAGAAATCGCCGACAAGGACAGTCTCAGCAAGTTGCTCACCGTAGGCCCCGAGTGGCACAGCAAACTGCCCAGCGGCTGGCAGCGGGTGGTGTCGCTCAAGTGGCAGCGCGAGGAATACCGACTCGGCGACGATTCGGGCCTCAGTACCTTGCTGATGCCCGGTGTGAGCTATTCGTACCTTAAAAGCGACAACCGCATCGACCCGCACAACGGTTATCGCCTGCAGTTCGAAACCAAGGTCGCCAAGGAAGGCCTGGGTTCCGATAACAACTTGCTGTACGGCACCGCGCTGGTCAAAGGCCTGACCACGGTGTTCGACAAGCACCGCTTGCTCGGTCGGGTGCAGGTCGGCGGCAGTGCCACCAACGGCTACAAGTCGATACCGCCATCGTTGCGCTTCTTCGCCGGTGGCGACCAGAGTGTGCGTGGCTACGACTATCAGAGCCTGTCCCCGGAAAACAACCAGGGTGACCGCATCGGTGGTCGCTACATGGTCACGGCCAGCGCCGAATACCAATATTCCGTTGCGGAGAAATGGCGCGTGGCAACCTTCGTCGACCAGGGCAATTCCTTTAATACACTTGAACTGCCGAACCTCAAGACCGGGGTCGGCATCGGCGTGCGCTGGGTCTCTCCAGTCGGGCCGATCCGCCTCGACCTGGCCCATGCGCTGGACGACGATGGCGGCATTCGATTGCACTTTTCCATGGGGCCTGAGCTGTGAAACGCGGTTTGAAGATAACGCTGCTGGCCGTGTTAGCGCTGCTGTTGCTGGTGGTCCTGACACTGGCCACGGTACTGGGCACGGCGACTGGCAGTCGCTGGGCGCTCGGGTTTGTGCCGGGTTTGAACCTGGACAATTTCCAGGGTCGATTGGGTGGACAGTGGAGCGCCGATCGCCTGTCGTGGCAGCAAGACAGCAGCCGGGTCGAGCTCAGCAAAGTCATCTTCGCCTGGTCGCCGCTGTGCCTGACGCGCATGACCCTGTGCATCGAACAACTGAAGGCCGATCAGGTCAGCCTGCAATTGCCGCCCGGCGAGCAGGAAGAGAGCAGCGGGCCGATCAGTCTTCCAGACTTGAATTTGCCGCTGGCGCTCGAACTGGGCGACATTCAGGTCGGCAGCCTGCTGTTCAACGGCAGCGAACAACTCAAGGGCTTGCGACTGGCGGCGCACTGGACGGCCAACGGCTTGCAGATCGACTCGGTGCAATTGCATCGCGATGAGTTGAGCCTGCACCTGTCCGGCTTGCTGCAACCGACCGGCAACTGGCCGCTCAAGGCACAAGGCAAACTGACCCTGCCTGCACCCGGCACCGAACCTTGGGCGCTGGACCTGCAAGTCGACGGTGACCTGCTGAAAACCTTGAACCTCAAGGCCGACAGCACTGGCTATCTCAACGGGCAACTGAGCGGCAAACTGCAACCCTTGGCGGAAAACCTGCCGGCGACGGTGCGCATCACCGCTGACGGCTTCAAACCCAGCGCCGATTTGCCCGACACCCTGCAACTCAATCAGCTTGAACTGACGGGCGCCGGTGACCTGAAAAACGGTTATCAGCTGCTCGGCAAGGCCTCGCTGCCTGCCGAACAAGGCCCGGTCGCGCTGGCGCTGCAAGGCAAGGTCGACGCCAGCGGCGCGCAGATCGCCGCCCTGGACCTGACCGCCAACGACAAGCAAAGCCTCAAGCTCAATGGGCAAGTGGACTGGAGCAAAGGCCTGAGCGCCGAGGCGAAAGTCGACTGGCTGGATTTCCCGTGGCACCGTCTCTATCCGCTGATCGACGAACCGCAGGTAGCCCTTCGCAGCTTCAACGGTGAAGTCTCCTACACCGACGGCAAGTATCTCGGTAACTTCAAGGCTGCGCTGGACGGCCCGGCCGGGGCGTTCAGCCTGGCCAGCCCGTTCGCCGGCGACCTGACGAAAATCTACCTGCAACAGATCCAGCTCGTCGCCGGGCAGGGCAAGGCTGAAGGGCACCTGAACCTGCAATTCGCCGACGGCATCGCCTGGGACACCGCACTGGATCTTTCCGCGATCGACCCGGCGTACTGGGTCGCGGAACTGCCGGGCACGTTGGCAGGCCCCTTGCGCAGCAAAGGCGAGATGAAGAATGAAAAACTCAGCCTGAGCGCCGACCTCGACCTGAAGGGCAAGCTGCGTGGCCAGCCGGCCGTCCTGCAAGCCAAGGCCGATGGCAGTGGCGAGCAATGGAACCTCAATGCCCTGCAGATTCGCCTGGGCGACAACAGCATCAACGGCAAGGGCAGCCTGCAACAGAAACTCAGCGGCCAGATCGACATCAAGCTGGCGCGCCTGGCCCAGCTCTGGCCGCAACTGCGCGGCCAGATCAATGGCCGGGTCGATGTCGCAGGCACGCTCAAGGCTCCGCAAGGCAAGCTCGGGCTGCAAGGCACGCAACTGGCTTTCCAGGACAATCGCCTGCAGAGCCTGAACCTGGACGCGACCCTCGACAGCGCGCAACGGGCGAAAATCGACCTCAAGGGCAGCGGCATCCAGGCCGGCGATACCGCGCTGGGCACGCTGACCGCCAGCGGCCAGGGCGACATACGGAACCAGAAGCTGAGCCTCGACCTGCAAGGGCCGAAGCTCAAGCTTGCGCTCGGCCTCGACGGGGCGCTGGATCAAGGCAACTGGCGCGGACGCCTGGCCAGCGGTGATATCCAGGCCGGCGGCCAGGACTGGAAGCTGCAAGGGCCGGCTCCACTTGCGCGGCTGGCGGACGGCAAGATCAATTTTGGTGCCCATTGCTGGGCGTCTGGCCCGGCCAGTCTGTGCGGTGAAGACCAACGCCTGATGCCGGAGCCGAAGCTGCGTTATCACTTGCGGCAGTTCCCCATCGACAGCCTCGCCCAATGGCTGCCGAAGGATTTCGCCTGGCAAGGCCGGCTCAACGCCGACGTGCAACTGGACCTGCCCGCCAGCGGCCCGAACGGCGTGATCAGCATCGATGCCAGCGGGGGGACGTTGCGCATGCGCGAGAAAGACCAGTGGCTGGAGTTCCCGTACCAGACCTTGAAACTCACCAGCACGCTTACGCCCAAGCGCATCGATACCAACCTGAATTTCGTCGGCGGCAAGCTCGGCGAATTGATGGTGCAGGCCCAGATCAACCCGCTGCCGAAGAACAAGCCGCTGAGCGGTACGTTCCGCTTGAGTGGCCTGGATTTGTCAGTGGCGCGGCCGTTTGTGCCCATGGTCGAGAAACTGACCGGTCGCCTCAATGGCAGCGGTACGATTTCCGGCGGGCTGCTGGCGCCGCTGGTCAATGGAAATCTGCTGCTCAGCGACGGCGAGGTGTCCGGCGCCGAGCTGCCGATGGAGATTCAAGCGTTGCAATTGCAGGCGGTGATCGCCGGCGAAACCATGCAGCTCAACGGCGGCTGGAAAAGCGGCAAGGCCGGGCAGGGCAGCCTCAACGGCAACATCGCCTGGGGCCAGGCGCCGGTGGTGGACCTGGCGCTCAAGGGCTCGCAACTGCCGGTCAGCGTCGAACCTTACGCCAAGGTCGAAGTGGCTCCGGACCTGAAAATCTCGCTCAAGGGCGATGAGCTGGCCATCGCCGGCAAAGTGCGGGTGCCCAAGGGCGACATTACCATTCGAGAGTTGCCGCCATCGACGGTCAAGGTCTCCGATGACACGGTAATCATTGGCCAGCAGACCGAAGAGGGCAAACCACCCCTGGCGATGAAAATGGACATCGATGTGGTGGTTGGCGAAGAGAAGCTGAGCTTTGCCGGGTTTGGCCTGACCGCCAATGTGCAGGGGCATGTGCACATCGGCGACAACATGGACACCCGTGGCGAACTATGGCTCAACGACGGCCGGTATCGCGCCTACGGCCAGCGGCTATCGGTGCGCCGGGCGCGGTTGCTGTTCGCCGGCCCGATCGACCAGCCGTATCTGGACATCGAGGCCATCCGTCAGACCGACGATATAATCGCCGGAATCCGCTTGAGCGGCAGTGCCGAGCAGCCGACTACGCAGATATTTTCGGAACCGGCCATGAGCCAGGAAGAGGCGTTGTCCTATCTGGTGCTGGGGCGTCCATTGAGTTCCAACGGTGAAGACAACAACATGCTCGCCCAGGCCGCGCTCGGCCTGGGCTTGATGGGCAGCTCCGGGGTAACCGGCGGCCTGGCGAAGAACCTGGGCATCGAGGATTTCCAGCTCGACACCGAAGGCAGTGGCAACGCCACCAGCGTGGTCGCCAGCGGCAACCTTTCCGAGAAGCTCAGCCTGCGTTATGGCGTCGGTGTGTTCGAACCGGCCAATACCATCGCCTTGCGCTACAAGCTGAGCAAAAAGGTCTACCTTGAAGCCGCCGGTGGCGTGGCCAGTTCGCTGGACATCTTCTACAAGCGCGATTTCTGAACCGCCACGGGCCCCCTGTAGGAGCTGGCTTGCCAGCGATAGCGGTGGGTCAGGCAACATCGCTGTTGACGGCAAGGACGCCATCGCCGGCAAGCCAGCTCCTACAGGGATTTGTGGTGTAGTCAGAATTGCACAGTCTGCCTGAGCATCTGCGCCGTCGGCGTATCCGCCGGGCTGACCATCGCATAGTTATAACCGCTACCCGACCAGTACTCGGCCTGCAATCCGCCATCGCGACGACTGCCCCGTGGCAGCAGATAGTTCTTCGGTCCCGGCGGGCGCACGTAAAAGCTGATTTTCTGCCCGCCCTGGTTCTCGTAGACCACCATCGCCGCCGGTCCTTGTTCGGTGCTGAGCAAGCGCCCGCTGGCCGGCTTGAATCCTGCGCCCGACAAATCAGGCAGACGATTGGCCTGGGTGAAATATCGGTCGAGCCAGCCCTGCATATCGCCGTCGTCGCCGACCTTGTAATCGGCCGGCAGGAGGCCTTGTTGGGCAATCAGGCGATAGGCCTGCAAGGCGTCGGTCATCGGTAGCTGAGTGCTGACGAGGGTAACTTCCCGCGCCTGCCAACCGCCGAACCCGCCGACGCTGACTGCGATCAGCAACACCGCGGCGCTGGCCAGGTGACGCCGGGACTGGCGCTTCAGGCGTTGGCGAATGACGACCGGATCAAGGTCAGGATTGGCCGGCTGCTGCAAGGCGGCCCCGAGGGCCGCGCGCAGGTGCTGGGCATCCTGCCGCCATCCGCGAACCTGCGCGGCCAGCTGTGGGTTATTCGCCAGAAAGGTTTCCACCAGGCGCCGGTCTTCCTCACCGAGCTGATGGTCGACGTAAGCGTGCAGGTCGCGCTCGCTGGGGGGCATGCTGATCATTTGAGTCTCCGCAGGGAAGGGCGGTTGATTTCGCCATCGCTGAGTTGGCGCAGGGCCTGGCGAGCCCGGGACAGGCGGGACATCACGGTGCCGGTGGGTACGTCGAGAATCTCGGCGACTTCTTTGTAACTCAGACCCTCCACTGACACCCACAGCAGCAGCGCGCGCTGTTCGGTGGGCAGTCGGTCGAAGGCGTCGAGGGTCGATTGGGCGATCACGGTACGTTCCACGCAAGGCTGCGCATCATCGCGTCCGGTAAAGAATTCGAGCATTCGCGCATAGCGCCGGGTACGGCGGTGAGCATCGAGAAACTGTCGATACAGAATCGAGAACAACCACGCGCGCAAGTCGCCATCGACGCGCCTGCCGCCCCAACTCGACAGCGCCCGCTCAAGACAGGACTGCACCAGGTCGTCGGCACTGCTGGGGTTGCGCGTCAACGACACGGCAAACCGCCGCAATCTGGGAATGATTTCTCTCAGTTGTTCGTCGATGTCATTCATGAAGTTCTGACTAGTCACTACGCTTTGGACTAGGAAGACGCCCGGCACTCGAGGTTATTCCACGATTGAAAAAATAAATACCGCGCGATGGAATAAACCCTCGTGGGGTTCGTCTGCTTGATTCTTCTCACTTGTGGCCGATGGCCCTGGAGTTTTTCATGGTAGATCGATCATCACCGCCAACCCGGCCATCTTTAAGTGGCGCGAGTCTGGTGCTGCGCCTGGCTGGCATTGCCGTGGTCGTCGCCGCAGTGGCGGGGGCGTTTGCCTACGTCAACGGCACCCTTGACCCACAGCGTCTTACGCCGAAGAAGCTGATCAACGTGCTGGAAACCAACAACGGAGTGCATCCAGGCTTCCGGCGCAATCACTCCAAAGGCGTGTGCGTGATCGGCCATTTCGAGAGCAGCTTTGATGCGCGCAGCTATTCCTCCGCGCAGGTGTTCAATGAAGCACGCACGCCCGTGGTTGGTCGTTTTGCCTTGCCTGCGGGCAACCCTTATGCACCGGACAACGCGGTGCCGATCCGCAGCATGGCCTTGCGTTTCACCCAGGCCAACGGCCAGCAATGGCGCACCGGAATGAACAGTATGCCGGTGTTCCCGGTGGGCACACCGGAGGCGTTCTATCAGTTTCAGCAGGCCCAGTCGCCGGTTCCCGCGACCGGCAAGCCGGACCCCGCCGCAGTGCCGGCGTTCTTCGCTTCGCATCCTGAATCCGCGCCGTTCCTGGCCTGGATCAAGACGGCCAAACCGTCGGCCAGCTACGTCACTGAAACCTACAACAGCGTCAACGCGTTTTACCTGGTGAACGCCGCAGGCCAGCGGCAAGCGGTGCGCTGGAGCATGGTGCCGATAGCCCAGGACGCGCCGGGCGCCACGGCGCCTGCGGGCACTGATTTCCTGGAGAAGGACCTGGTTCAGCGCATCGCCGCAGGGCCGCTGCGTTGGCAGTTGAACATCACCCTGGGCAATCCCGGCGATCCGGTCAACGACGCCAGCAAGGCCTGGCCAGAGGGGCGCAAAGTATTGAACGCCGGCACCCTGATTCTTGAAAGCACCCAGCCGCAACTCAACGGCGAATGCCGCGACATCAACTACGACCCGCTGGTGTTGCCTGCCGGGATCGAAGGTTCCGACGACCCGCTGCTCGCTGCTCGTTCGGCCGGTTACTCCAATTCCTACCTGCGTCGCACCAGCGAAGTCAGTCAATTGCCCGCCGCCAAACAGGAGGCCCAGCAATGAGCACTCAACCGAAGCATTTCGCACCCCTGGCGCGTCTGCTGCACTGGCTGATGGCACTTATGGTTATCGCGATGCTGTTTATCGGCGCGGGCATGGTCGCCTCGGTATCCGAGCGTCATGAGTGGCTGATTCACCTGCACAAACCATTGGGCATCGCCATCCTGCTGCTGGTGATCGTGCGTCTGGCGGTGCGCTTTTCTACCCAGCAACCGCCGTTGCCGGCCGACCTCCCGGGCTGGCAGGTGCTGGCGGCCAAGGCATCGCACGTCTTGCTGTACGCCTTGATGCTGGCTTTGCCGTTGCTGGGCTGGGCGATGATCTCGGCGTCAGGCGAACCGGTGATGCTCAGCAGTTCATTGCAGTTGCCATCGATCGTGCCGGCCAGCGCCCAGGTGTTCGCATTCCTGCGTAAGGCACACGGGTATCTGGCGTATCTGCTGTTCCTGACCGTGCTACTGCATCTGGCGGCGGCGTTGTTTCATGGTTGGGTGCGGCGCGATGAGGTGCTGGACAGCATGTTGCGGGGTAGAGACCGCGGTTAATCGCAGCCCTGAAAAGATCGCAGCCTGCGGCAGCTCCAAGGATCGGTGAACCCCTGTAGGAGCTGCCGCAGGCTGCGATCTTTTGATCTTGAATCAACGCAAGCTATCAACCATATCGGCCACGGTGGTCAACACATCCTTGCCCAACTGCTTCGACCGTTTCCCCGACCACCCAGTCAACGGATTCGGATGATCATCATGATCCTTGAACGGCATTTCCAGGGTCAGCGACAGGCAGTCGTACTTCTGGCCAACACTGTTGCACGCCAGGGTCATGTTCGCTTGGCCGGGTTCGTCGCGGGTGTAGCCGTGTTTGGTCTGGAAGTCCCTGGTGGTGTGTTTCAGATGGCTGCGGAAGTGCTCTTCGAGGTTTGCGATTCGGGGCGTGTAGCCTGGATTGCCTTCGCAACCGGCGGTGAACACGTGGGGGATTTCCTCATCACCGTGGACGTCGAGGAACAGGTCGACGCCGTACTTTTCCATTTGCTGCTGGACGAAAAAGACTTCCGGGCTGATCTCCTGGCTGGCGCTCTGCCAGGCGCGGTTCAGGTCCTGGCCCATGGCGTTGGTGCGCAGGTGGCCGTGGAAGGCACCGTCCGGGTTCATGTTCGGCACCAGGTACAGGTCGGCGCTGGCCAGTAGTTTGTTCAGCACCGGGTCGTCGTGTTTTTCCAGGCGCTCGATCACGCCCTCCATGAACCACTCGGCCATGTGCTCGCCGGGATGTTGCTGGGCGATGATCCACACTTTGCGTTGGCCTTCGGCGCCGCTGCCTTTGCGCAGCAGCTGGATGTCGCGGCCTTCGACACTCTTGCCGGTGGCCAGCAGCTCGGTGCCGGCCTTGGTGAGCGCCTGCTCGATAAGCCAGTCGTGGCGACCGCGGCTGTAGGGTTCGAAGTAGGCGAACCAGGCGTGGGTCTGTTCAGCTTCGAGGCTGAAGCGCAGGCAGTCGCCCTCGAAAATGGTCGGCACGCGGAACCAGTTGACGTGGTCGTAGGACGCCACCGCCTGATAACCGGTCCAGGCCTTGTTGTAGGAGGACTGGCTGGCATTGTTCAGGCGAAACCAATGGTCCTGGCCGACATGCAGGCCGCTGGCCTTGAAGTGGAACCACTGGAAATGGTTGCTTTTGGTATCGGGGCGGATGGCCAGCAGGGGCTTGAGCGGGTCGCTGACATCGATGACCTGGATGTTGCCGCTGTCGAAGTTGGCAGTGATGTCGAGTGAGGATTTGGCCACGGTCAGGGTTCCTGATTGAGATTTTTATGGCGGCTACTTTACACGCAAGCTTAGAGGGTTAGCAGCGCGGATAAAACGTTTCACCCGGCAGGCTGTGGTTTGCTTTTACAGCGTGTTACCACGCGCACCCTATTGTGGCCGACAGGTGACAAATTGGGGCATTTCAACTCGCTTGCTTCGGTGTCCATGACCGTAGCGAACCTTCCTGTAGACCAATACATCAATCCAATCAAACACCTGCACGTGCAGTGAGAACTTTGGCATGCATTGTGCTTTTTTGGATATATGGATAATTGGATACAAAAATACAAAAGGTCCGCCGATGAAATTCGCCCCTGCCTACACCGAGCGCCAACCCGTCACCGCCGAAGAGGAGGCCTACAATTTTCTGCTGGAGGCGATCTGCAAAGGCCGTTACCGCACCGGCGAGCGCCTGATTGCCGAGGACATCGCCGGAGAAATCGGCATGAGCCGCATGCCGGTGCGCGAGGCCTTCCGGCGCCTGGATGCCGATGGCCTGGTGACGTTGCGGCCCAATCGCGGCGCGATCGTGCGCGGCCTGAACATCGAGGAAATGCGTGAAGTCTTCGAGATGCGCAGCGCCCTTGAAGGCCTGGCCATCCGGGTCGCCGTGACGAAAATCAATGACCGCCATTTCAGCCACCTCGAGCGCCTGCTCGACGAGATGGACGACTACCGGGAGGACGGCGCCGAGTGGGTCAGCCGCCATCGGGCCTTCCATGAATACCTGTGCAGCCTGAGTGAGCGCCCGCGCCTGATGCGCCAGATATCGGCGCTGTATTCGGTGATCGAACCGCACATGCGCCTGTGGCTGCAACACGCCGACAAGCCCCGCAGCGCCCGGGACGAGCACGCCTCGATCATAACCGCCCTGCGTAGCGGCGACCCGGACAAAGCGGCCGCGGTGGTGTGCGAACACATCGAAGGCACCATTCCTCGACTGATTCAGTTTCTCCAAGCCCACCAATAGCCCAGAAACCACACCCCTTGTAGGAGCCGGCTTGCCGGCGAAGGCGGCCGAATGAGCGAAGCAAGACTCAAGCGCCAATCGCTGGCAAGCCAGCTCCTACAGGGGACACCGTTGCAGCCCACTGGAGTCATGCCCATGCACAAGCCTTGCGCGTTAGTTGCCGTGTTCACCTTGAGTCTGTGTTCGCAATGGGCGGTCGCCGCCCCCGAGTTACCCGAGCGATTGAGCAAGAGCGAGAAGATCGTCTATTGCTCCGGCATGGATTCCCCTCCGTTGGTGTCGTTCGACATCAAGCAAAAGCCGGTGGGGCTGCAGGTCGACATGGGCGAAGCGATTGCCCAGCGCCTGGGCGACAAAAAGGTCGAGTGGCGCATCTCGCCTTTCGCCGGGCTGATCCCGGCGCTGCTGGCGCAGCAGTGCGACATGATCGTCGATCAGTTGTTCGACAAGCCCGAACGCCGCGAGGTGATCGACATCGTCAACTTCATGTATTCCAGCCAATCCATCGTAGTGCCCAAGGGCAACCCGAAAGCGGTGAACACCCTGGAGGATCTGTCCGGGCTCAAGGTCGCGGTCAGCAACGGCTCGACGATCCGGGTGCTGCTGGGCAAGGAAAACGAAAAACTCGAAGCGGCCGGCAAGGCACCGATGAAACTGGTGGTGTACAACGTCGACGCCGATGCCTTCCAGGCTTTGCGCATCAATCAAGTGGACGCCTTCGGCACCACGGTCGAGTCCGCCGGCCATTACCAGCAACTCGCTCCTGACCTGTTCCAGTCGGCAGTGCCGGCGTTCAACCGCATCCTTACCGGTTTCGGCGTGCGCAAAAGCGACCCGCAGCTGACCGTGGCGTTGAACGAAGTCTTGCAAGGCATGCGCGCCGACGGCAGTTACGCCGCGCTCCTCAGTAAATGGCATGTCGACAGCGACAAACTGGACTGAGGGCAAACCGGATGAATTTCAATTGGGATGTGTTCTGGCAGTACCTGCTGCAGCCCAGCGATGTCTACCTGACGGGGCTGTGGCTGACCTGCCTGATCAGCGTGTCGGCGATGTTGCTCGGTTGCGTCCTGGGGCTGATCGCAGCGTTGATGAAGCTGTCGAGTAACCCGCTGTTGCAGTATCCGGTGCGCTTCTATGTCTGGCTGATGCGCGGCACGCCGTTGCTGGTGCAGATCGTGTTTCTGTACACGGCATTGGCGGCAGGGGGGATATTGCGCTTTGAAGACCTGGACCTGGGCTGGTTTATCGTGCCGGGCAACATCCAGGCGGCGATCATCGCCCTGGGCCTGAATGAAGGCGCGTACATGGCGGAGATCATCCGCGCCGGCATCGGTGCAGTGGACAAGGGCCAATACGAAGCCGGGCGTTCCCTGGGCATGACCTTTGCCAAGTTGATGCGGCGCATCGTCCTGCCCCAGGCGTTCCGGGTGATCGTGCCGCCGCTGGGCAACGAGTTCAACGTGATGCTGAAAAACACCACGCTGGTCAGCGTCATCGGGGTGCAGGAGCTACTGCTCAGCACGCAAATGGTGACCTCGGCGACTTTTCGGGTGTTCGAGCTGTACCTGGTCGTCGCTATCTACTTCCTGGCATTGACCACGCTGTGGGGCTTTTTCCAGCGCTGGCTGGAACAACGCTTCGGCCAGTCCGATCGTCCGGCACCGGCCGCCAGCCGCATGTTCGGCCGCAACACCATGAAACTGTTGAGGGGGCGTTGAGATGGCGCACATGAGTGAAGAACTGGTCATCGAAGCGCTGGATATCCATAAGTCTTTCGGTGACCTGGAAATTCTCAAGGGCATTTCGCTGCAAGTGAAACGCGGTGAAGTGGTGGTGCTGATCGGCGCTTCCGGTTCCGGCAAAACTACCTTTATCCGCTGCATCAACCTGCTGGAAGACATTCAATCCGGGCAGATCCGCGTCGGCGGTCGGCCCATGGGCTACCGCACCCGGGCCGATGGCAGCCTGGCCCGCGACTCGGAACGCAACATTGCCCGCCAGCGCCGGGACATCGGCATGGTGTTTCAGCGCTTCAATTTGTTCCCACACATGACAGCTCTGGAAAACATCATCGAGGCGCCGATCCAGGTGCTCGGCGTGTCGCGCGCGGCGGCGCTGGAACAGGCGAGGGCGCTGCTCAAGCGCGTCGGGTTGGCGGAGAAGGCCGATCACTATCCGTCGATGTTGTCAGGTGGCCAGCAACAGCGGGTTGCCATTGCCCGGGCACTGGCCATGAAACCGCAGGCGATGTTGTTCGACGAGCCCACCAGCGCCCTGGATCCGGAGACGGTGGGTGAAGTGCTGCAAGTGATGAAGGAGTTGGCTGAAGAGGGCATGACCATGGTCGTGGTCACCCACGAAATGGGTTTTGCCCGGGAGGTGGCCGACCGGGTGGTAGTGCTCGATCAAGGTGAACTGATCGAGCAGGGGCCGCCCGAACAGATCTTCAGCCAGCCGAAGCATGCCCGTACCCGTGCCTTTCTGAGCCGTGTGCTTTGAGTCCATCAAACAAATTTGTGTGAGTCCTGCCATGTTCAAGTTTTCTGCCCATGAGTATCCCTACGCTTCACAGCGTCAAAGTGTCTTCGCCAAACGCGGCATGGTCGCCGCTTCGCAGCCATTGGCAGCCGAAGCCGGCATTGAAATCATGCGTCGCGGCGGCAACGCCATCGATGCAGCGATCGCCACGGCCGCGGCCCTGACGGTGGTCGAACCCACCGGTTGCGGGATTGGCGGCGACGCCTTTGCGTTGGTCTGGACGCAAGACAAACTGCACGGCCTGAACGCCAACGGTGCTGCCCCCCAAGCCCTGAGCATCGAGGCGGTGAAGGCGGCCGGTCATGAAAAGATGCCGTTGCATGGCTGGACGCCCGTGACCGTGCCGGGCTGTCCATCCGCCTGGGCAGAGTTGTCCACGCGTTTCGGTCGCCTGCCCTTTGCCGATTTGTTGCAGCCGGCGATCAGCCTGGCGCGGGATGGGTTCCCGCTGTCGCCGGTGGTTGCGTTGCAGTGGCAAACCGCGCTGGAGGACTTCACCCCGGATCGTAACGACGTGCTGGAAAGCTGGTTCGAAACCTTTCTGATCGACGGCCGCGCACCTCGGGCAGGCGAACTGTTTCGCAACCCGGCCCAGGCCCGCACCTTGAGCGAACTGGCGGCCACCGGTTGTGAAAGCTTTTATCGCGGGGCGCTGGCGCAACGCCTGGACGCCCATTCGCGCGCCACGGGCGGCTATCTGCGCGCCAGTGATTTGCAAGACTACCGCGCCCAGTGGGTCGAGCCGATCAAGGTCAACTACCGCGGCGTCGACGTCTGGGAGATTCCGCCGAGCGGCCAGGGACTCGTGGCCTTGATGACACTGAAGATTCTCGAAGGCTTCGATTTCGACCACCGTGACAGCCAACAGACCTGGCACCGTCAGCTCGAAGCCATGAAACTCGCCTACAGCGACGGGCTGCACTACATCACGGACCCGCAGCACATGCGGGTCGCCGTGGATGACCTGCTCAGCGACGCCTACGCCAGCCATCGCCGGGCGCAGATCGGTGAACGCGCGGTGGCACCCCAACCGGGCGACCCCCATGCCAGTGGCACAGTCTACCTGGCCACCGCCGACGCTGACGGCAACATGGTGTCATTCATCCAGAGCAACTATCACGGATTCGGTTCCGGCGTGGTGTTGCCGGACAGCGGCATCGCCCTGCAAAACCGCGGTGAAGAGTTCAGCCTTGATCCCGCTCACGCCAATTGCCTGGCACCCGGGAAAAAGACCTTCCACACCATCATTCCAGGGTTTCTCAGCAAGGACGGTGAGGCCTTGGGGCCTTTTGGCGTGATGGGCGGCTACATGCAGCCCCAGGGCCATGTGCAGATGGTCATGAACCTGGTGGATTTCGGGCTCAACCCACAAGCGGCTTTGGATGCTCCACGCTGGCAGTGGTTGGGCGACATGAAGGTAGGCATCGAGCAGGACGCCTCGCGGGACATGGCGGCGGCACTGGCTCGTCGCGGGCACGAAGTGCAGGTGGTGTGTGATCGCACCAGTTACGGGCGTGGACAAATCATCCTGCGCGACCCAACAACCGGTGTGTTGTGTGGCGGGACCGAGCCGCGAGCGGACTCGCATATAGCGGTATTTTAAAAGCTGAAGGGGGGCGTCTTCCCTGACGCCATCGCAGCTTAGTGTTTATGCGATTGATTCTCAAGTGCTATTTGCCATTAGTTTGCCCCATTGCCACAAGGCTTCTCTTGCCAACTGATGTTCTTTTGATATGATCCGCGCCATCGAATTTGCGACACATCAAGACTTCATTAGCCTGAAGCCATAAGCCAGAAAACTGGCAAAAAAAAGACCCGGCAAAAAGCCGGGTCAAAAACCGTGATTAGCCTGATGAGGAGATAGTCCAGGAGACCGACCTAAGGTCACCTGGGCCATCGACTGATCTCGCGACCAGCTGATGCAATAATAATCATTCTCGTTTGCAAGTCAAACGATTTTGTCTGCGCGTCAGGAAAATTCTTTCCTGTCCTTCTGTTCAGCACCTTCCCGCTAGCCATTCTTGCCGCCCTCCAGGGAGCGGTTCACCATTGCCTTTGCCATGTCGATCATATGCACCGTCGAGAGCGCCAGGTCCCGATGAGCACCGTGCAGGTGGCTGGCTGACTCGTAGGCGGTGGCGGCGGCGCAACGCAGCAAGCCGGAAGCATGCACCAGGGCATCTTCGATGCTGATATTACGGTTTACGTCAAACAGATGCTCCTGCGCCGCGGCCTCTGCAACAGCTGGTTTCAAGTAGTAATCCAACGCTCGCTGTGCGGCGGCAGAGCCCTGGGGGGTGTTGAGGGACGTATCGATTTGCATGTCGGGCAAGTCGTTGCTGGGTGGATTCATGGTCAAGGCGAGCTCCGTGATAAATTCAGGTCGTGAAACCATCCTAATACGTTACGTATTTGTGACAATAGTATTAATACTACATTTTGTGTTTTGTCCGCCGAGGGCCGCCACGTATCGTGCCGCACATGGATAAATGGATAGAATTGGTCAAGGCCAAGATGAGTGACCTCAAGATCACTCAGGAAATACTCGCCGACCGCCTCGGGATGTCCCAGGGTGGTATCGGGCATTGGCTGACAAAACGCCGACAGCCGGGCATCGACGACATGAATCGTGTCCTGCAGGCGCTGGGCCTGGGCTTTCTCGAGGTGGCGCTGGTGATTCGCGAGCCTGCGCACGAACAGGACGACGAGGTTTGCCTGACGCAAAAGTACAACCCGTACTTTCGCTACCCGGTCAGTGACTGGCGGGACACCGCGCAGGTGCGCGATGGGGAGCAGGCGACATACCGTTTCGAACTGTCCGACTACCACGCCCGAGGCGCGGCGTTCTGGCTGACGGTGGCTGGCGACGCGATGACCGCACCCAGTGGCCCCAGCATTGCAGAGGGCATGTTGATCCTGGTGGACCCGGATGTGGAAGCCGTGCCAGGCAAACTGGTGATCGCGCAATGGCCGGACAGTAACGAGGCGATTTTCCGCAAGTTGAGCGAAGAGGGCGGGCAGCGTTACCTGGTCCCGCTCAATCCGACCTATCCGAAAAGCCTGTTTAGCGAAGAGTGCCGAATCATCGGCGTGGTGGTCCAGGCCACCGTGAAGTTCTAGCCAGGCCGGCCGGCGCCATGGGCACGGCCGGCCTGGCGGTCAGGCTTCTTCCAGTTCGACCAGCGCACTGCCTTCGCTGACCATCTCGCCTTCCTGGCAATACAGCGCCTTGATCACACCGGCATGGGGCGCGCGGATGCTGTGCTCCATCTTCATCGCCTCCAGCACCACCAGTTGCGCCCCGGCCTCGACCGTTTGCCCGGCCTCTACCAGCACACGCACGATGCTGCCATTCATGGGGGCGGTGAGTCCGCCGTGATGGCTGTGACTGGCTTCGACGGCCGTGATCGGGTCGTAGGTCTCGATTCGGCGCAGTTCGCCTTGCCATTGCAGGTACAGGTAGTCACCACGGCGGATCGCCCGGTGCTGGCGGCGCACGCCCTCGTGCTCGGTCAGCAAGTGCTCGCCGGTGAGTCGTGCGTTGTGGGACTGGGGGTTGCCCAGGGTCAACGCGCGGTCCTGGTCTTCGCAACTCAAGTGCAGGGTGATTTGCGCGGGCAAGCCGGCGCGCAGGCCGTTGCCGATCGCCCAGGGCGAGCTCGGATCATCGACACGCGACTTGCTGTGCAGGCTCTGGGCAAACGCCTGGGCGGCGGCTTGCCAGAACTCGTCGCTGAGCGTCGCAGGCTGTGGCAGCAGCTGTTCCTGGTAACGCGGGATGAACCCGGTATCGAGTTCGGCCTGGGCAAACGCCGGATGGCCGATGATTCGCCGCAGGAAGTTGATGTTGGTCTTGAGCCCGCCAATCGCGAATTCATCGAGCATGCCCAGCAAGCGCAGGCGCGCCTGTTCGCGGTCTTCGCCCCAGGCAATCAGCTTGCCGAGCATCGGGTCGTAGAATGGCGAAATCTCATCGCCTTCTTCAACGCCGCTGTCCACCCGGCGACCTGCACCCGGCGCGGATTCGCGATACAGCTCGAGGCGACCGGTCGCGGGCAGGAAGTCGTTGCCCGGATCTTCGGCATACAACCGCACTTCAATCGCGTGACCGTTCAGCGGTACCTGTTCCTGGGTCATTGGCAACGCTTCGCCACGGGCCACGCGGATCTGCCAGGCCACCAGGTCAAGACCGGTGATGGCTTCGGTCACCGGGTGTTCGACCTGCAGGCGGGTGTTCATCTCCATGAAGAAGAACTCGCCGCGGGCATCGAGCAGGAATTCCACGGTGCCGGCTCCGACATAACCGATGGCCTGTGCCGAACGCACAGCCGCTTCGCCCATGGCCCGGCGCAGTTCAGGGCTCAGGCCGGGTGCCGGTGCTTCTTCGACGACTTTCTGGTGCCGCCGCTGGATCGAGCAGTCGCGTTCATTGAGGTACAGGCAGTTGCCGTGTTGATCGGCGAAGACCTGAATCTCCACGTGACGGGGTTTGAGCAGGTACTTCTCCACCAGCATCCGCGAATCGCCGAACGACGATTGTGCTTCGCGCTGGGCGGAGGCCAGGGCTTCGGCCAACTGGCTGACGTCCTCGACCACTTTCATGCCCTTGCCGCCGCCGCCGGCCGTGGCCTTGAGCAGCACGGGGTAGCCGATACGCTCGCAGGCGGAGCGGAAGGTCTCGAGGTCCTGGGCTTCACCGTGGTAGCCCGGTACCAACGGCACGCCGGCAGTTTCCATCAAGGCCTTGGCCGCGGATTTGCTGCCCATGGCGTCGATGGCCGAGGCGGGCGGACCGAGGAAGATCAGGCCGGCGGCTTCGATGGCGCGGGCGAACCCGGCGTTCTCTGACAAAAAACCGTAACCGGGGTGGATCGCCTGGGCACCGCTGGCCTTCGCGGCGGCGATCAGCTTGTCGATTTGCAGGTAACTGTCGGCGGCCTTGCTGCCACCGAGGTCGACGCGGATATCGGCTTCACGGCTGTGCCGGGCATCGCGGTCGGTGGCGCTGTGCACGGCCACGGTGGTCAGGCCCAGGGCCTTGGCGGTGCGCATCACCCGGCAGGCGATCTCGCCGCGGTTGGCCACCAGCAGGGTAGTGAGGACAGGTGCGCTCATCAACGCGGCTCCTTGGTGGTGGTTGCGGCTTGCCAGCTCGGCGGACGTTTTTGCAGAAAGGCGCGCAGGCCTTCCTGGCCTTCGGGGCTGACGCGAATGCGAGCGATGGCATTCTCGGTGTAGCGACGCAGGGACGGGGTCAACGAGCCGTCGCCGACTTCACGCAGCAAGTCCTTGCTGGCGCGCATGGCGGCCGGGCTGTTGAGCAGCAGGTTGTCGATCCACTGCTGGATCTTCTGTTCCAGCTCGGCGGTCGGGTAGCTCTCCGACAACAGGCCGAGTTCCCGTGCCCGTTGCCCGCCGAAACGTTCGGCGGTCAGGGCATAACGCCGCGTCGCGCGTTCGCCGATGGCTTGTACCACGAATGGGCTGATCACCGCCGGCGCCAGGCCGATACGCACTTCCGACAGGCAGAATTGCGCGTCATCGGCGCCGATGGCCATGTCGCAGCAACTGATCAGGCCCAACGCGCCGCCGAAGGCTGCACCTTGCACCACCGCCAGGGTCGGGATCTTCAACTTGGCGAGGTTGTACATCAGCTCCGCCAGTTCCCGGGCGTCGTCGAGATTGGTGGCGTAGTCAAGTTCGGCCGATTGCTGCATCCAGGCCAGGTCGGCACCGGCGCTGAAATGTTTGCCACGACCGCGCACGATCAGGAATCGCAGGCTGGCATCGCTGGCCACTTTGTCCAGGGCGATGATCAGTTCGCGGATCATCTCGGCGTTGAAGGCGTTGTTCTTTTCTTCACGGCTGAGCCACAGCGTGGCGAAACCACGCGGGTCGGTCAGCAGTTCGAGGGTATTGAAGTCGCTCATATTCATCCGTCTCCACAACTCTGTCCCTGTAGGAGCGAGCTTGCTCGCGATGGTCTCAAGGGCGACGCGTTCATTCAGAACATACGCGTTATCGTTAACGTCCATCGCGAGCAAGCTCGCTCCTACAAGGTCGGATCACATCCGGAACACGCCGAAGCGGCTCGGTTCGATTGGCGCGTTCAACGACGCGGACAAGGCCAGTGCCAGCACGTCGCGGGTCTGGGCCGGGTCGATGACGCCGTCATCCCACAGGCGCGCGCTGGAGTAGTAGGGGTGACCCTGCTCTTCATACTGGTCGAGGATCGGTTGCTTGATCTCGGCTTCCTGCTCGGCGCTGAAACCCTGGCCGGCACGCTCTGCCTGCTCGCGCTTGACCTGAACCAGCACGCCGGCCGCCTGTTCGGCACCCATCACGCCGATGCGCGCGTTTGGCCACATCCACAGGAAGCGCGGATCGTAGGCCCGGCCGCACATGCCGTAGTTACCGGCACCGAAGCTGCCGCCGATGATCACGGTGAACTTCGGCACCTTGGCGCAGGCCACCGCGGTCACCAGTTTCGCGCCGTGCTTGGCGATGCCACCGGCTTCGTATTTCTGGCCGACCATGAAGCCGGTGATGTTTTGCAGGAACAAAAGCGGGATGCCGCGCTGGCAAGCCAGCTCGATGAAGTGCGCGCCTTTCTGTGCCGCTTCGGCGAACAGGATGCCGTTGTTGGCGAGGATGGCGATCGGATAACCGTGCAGGTAGGCAAAGCCGCACACCAATGTAGTCCCGAACAAGGCCTTGAACTCGTCGAACACCGAACCGTCCACCAGCCGCGCGATGACTTCGCGCACGTCGAACGGTTGCTTGGCATCGGCCGGCACGACGCCATACAACTCGTCGCTGGCATAGAGCGGGGCGATCGGGGTGCGTTGCTGCACTTCGCCCTGTTTGCGCCAGTTGAGATTGGCGACGCTGCGCCGGGCCAGGGCCAGGGCGTGCTCATCGCTTTCGGCGTAATGGTCGGCCACACCGGAGATCTTGCAGTGTACATCGGCCCCGCCAAGATCTTCGGCGCTGACCACTTCGCCCGTCGCGGCTTTCACCAGCGGTGGGCCGGCGAGGAAGATTGTCGCCTGCTCGCGCACCATGATGGCCTCGTCGGCCATGGCCGGTACGTAGGCGCCGCCCGCGGTGCAGGAGCCCATGACCACGGCAATCTGCGGGATGCCCATTGCGCTCATGTTGGCCTGGTTGAAGAAGATCCGGCCGAAGTGTTCACGGTCCGGAAACACTTCGTCCTGGCGCGGCAGGTTGGCGCCGCCAGAGTCCACCAGATAGATGCACGGCAAGCGGTTTTGCTGGGCAATTGTCTGGGCGCGCAGGTGCTTTTTCACGGTCAGCGGGTAGTACGAGCCACCTTTTACCGTGGCATCGTTGGCGACGATCATGCATTCGACGCCTTCCACGCGGCCGATCCCGGCAATCACACCGGCGGCGGGCACGTCTTCGCCGTACACCTCGTAGGCCGCCAGCTGGCTGATTTCCAGAAACGGCGAGCCTGGGTCGAGCAGGCGGTTGATGCGCTCGCGGGGCAGCAGTTTGCCACGGGAGGTGTGGCGTTCTTGCGCTTTCGGGCCGCCACCTTGTGCCACTTGGGCAAGCAGGGTGTGCAGGGCGTCGACCTGTTTGAGCATCGCTGCGCTGTTGGTCGCGAACTCCGCCGAGCGGGGGTTGAGCTGGGTATGCAGAATAGCCATGGACAGCTCCGTTTAGCGGGTTTCGTTGAACAGCTCACGCCCGATCAGCATGCGACGGATCTCACTGGTGCCGGCGCCGATTTCGTACAGTTTGGCGTCACGCAGCAGGCGACCGGCCGGGAATTCGTTGATGTAGCCGTTGCCGCCGAGAATCTGGATCGCGTCCAGGGCCATCTGCGTGGCGCGCTCGGCGCTGTAGAGGATCACGCCGGCAGCGTCCTTGCGGGTGGTTTCGCCGCGCTCGCAGGCCTGGGCTACCGCATAGAGGTAGGCGCGGCTGGCGTTGAGCTGGGTATACATGTCGGCGACCTTGCCCTGGATCAGCTGGAACTCGCCGATGCTCTGGCCGAACTGCTTGCGGTCGTGGATGTACGGTACGATCAGGTCCATGCAGGCCTGCATGATCCCGGTCGGGCCGCCGGACAGCACGACGCGCTCGTAATCGAGGCCGCTCATCAGCACCTTCACGCCGCCGTTGAGCACGCCGAGGATGTTCTCCTCCGGTACTTCCACGTCATCGAAGAACAGCTCACAAGTGTTCGAGCCGCGCATGCCGAGCTTGTCGAACTTGTTGCTGCGGCTGAAGCCCTTCCAGTCACGCTCGACGATGAAAGCGGTGATGCCGTGGGGGCCCTTTTCCAGGTCGGTCTTGGCGTAGATCACGTAGGTGTTGGCGTCCGGACCATTGGTGATCCAGGTCTTGCTGCCGTTGAGCACGTACTTGTCGCCACGCTTGTCGGCGCGCAGTTTCATCGAGACCACGTCTGAGCCGGCGTTAGGTTCGCTCATCGCGAGGGCGCCGATGTGTTCGCCGCTGATCAGCTTCGGCAGGTATTTGGCTTTCTGTTCGTGGTTGCCGTTGCGGTTGATCTGGTTGACGCAGAGGTTGGAGTGCGCGCCATAGGACAGGGCGACAGAGGCCGAGCCGCGGCTGATTTCTTCCATCGCGACCACGTGCGCCAGGTAACCCAGGCCTGCACCGCCGTATTCTTCCGGCACGGTAATGCCCAGCAGGCCCATGTCGCCGAATTTGCGCCACAGGTCGGCGGGGAACAGGTTGTCGATGTCGATCTGAGCGGCGCGCGGGGCGATCTCCTTGGCGACGAAGGACTGAACCTGATCGCGCAGCATGTCGATGGTTTCACCGAGGGCAAAGTTCAGGGATGGGTAGCTCATGGGTCACCTTTGGCTTTTTTTGTAGGGTGGGGAGGGCAGTGATTCAGCTCTCACCTTTACGTTAACGTAAACCTGTGACGAATGGCTGTCAATCGCCCTTTACGTTAACGTCAACTTGAGCGAGAGTAGGGGCATTGAATCCTGTAGGAGCGGGCTTGCCCGCGAAGGCGTCGGACCTGTCGACATCAGTGTTGAGCGTGCCGGCCTCTTCGCTGGCAAGCCAGCTCCTACAGGGACCATTAGCAACCCATTAATAAAGACAATAGGGGTCGTCATGGATCAACCCAGTGCAAGCCCGCAACGCAGTTACACCCGTGGTTCCCAGGACAAAGCCTTGCTGGCGATGACCATCGGCCAGGCGTTCGACAACACAGTTGCCCAGTACCCGGACGGGGAGGCGCTGGTGGTGCGCCATCAACAGCTGCGTTACACCTGGCGACAACTGGCGGACGCGGCAGACCTGCATGCCAGGGCGCTGCTGGCGCTGGGCCTGCAAGCCGGCGACCGTCTCGGCATCTGGGCCCCAAACTGCGCCCAGTGGTGCATCACGCAGATTGCCACGGCGAAAATCGGCGTGATCCTGGTCAACATCAACCCGGCCTACCGCAGTTCCGAACTCGAATACGTGTTGAAGCAGTCCGGCTGCCAGTGGCTGGTCAGCGCCGGGGCTTTCAAGTCTTCCAACTATCACGAGATGTTGCAGGGTCTGGTGCCGGAACTGGCGGAGCAATCCATCGGCCAATTGCACAGCGAGCGCCTGCCGGATCTACGCGGGGTCATCAGCCTGGATGCGCAGCCGCCGGCCGGTTTCCTGCCATGGTCGCAACTGACCGAACGGGCGGGCAGCGTATCGGTAGAGCAATTGCATGAACGCCAAAACAGCCTGCACTTCGATCAGGCGGTGAACATCCAGTACACCTCCGGCACCACCGGCTTCCCCAAGGGCGCGACCCTCAGCCACTACAACATTCTCAATAATGGCTACATGGTCGGTGAAAGCCTGGGCCTTACCGCCGTCGACCGGTTGGTGATCCCGGTGCCGTTGTACCACTGCTTTGGCATGGTCATGGGCAACCTCGGCTGCATCACCCACGGCAGCACCATGATCTACCCCAACGACGCGTTCGATCCGCTGCTGACCCTCAGCACCGTCGCCGAAGAACAGGCCACCGCGCTGTATGGCGTGCCGACCATGTTCATCGCCATGCTCGATCAACCCCAACGCGGCGATTTCGACCTGTCCAGCCTGCGCACCGGGATCATGGCCGGTGCCACCTGTCCGATCGAGGTCATGCGCCGGGTCATCAGCGAAATGCACATGAGCGAAGTGCAGATTGCCTATGGCATGACCGAAACCAGTCCGGTGTCGTTGCAGACCGGTCCGTCGGACGACCTGGAATTGCGCGTGACCACGGTCGGCCGTACCCAGCCACAGCTGGAAAGCAAGATCATCGACGAAGCGGGCAACCTGGTGCCCCGTGGCACCATCGGTGAGCTGTGTACCCGCGGTTACAGTGTGATGCTCGGTTACTGGAACAACCCGCAAGGCACGGCGGAAGCCATCGACCAGGCCGGCTGGATGCACACCGGTGACTTGGCGAGCATGAATGACGAGGGCTACGTGTGCATTGCGGGGCGCAACAAGGACATGATCATCCGCGGCGGCGAGAACATTTACCCGCGCGAGTTGGAAGAGTTCTTCTTCACCCACCCGGCAGTGGCCGATGTGCAGGTGATCGGCATTCCTTGCTCGCGTTATGGCGAGGAGATCGTCGCCTGGATCAAGTTCCACCCCGGCCACAGTGCCACCGAGCAGGAGCTGCAAGCCTGGTGTAAGGAGCGCATCGCGCACTTCAAGACGCCGCGTCATTTCAAGTTCGTGGAAGAGTTTCCGATGACGGTGACGGGCAAGATCCAGAAATTCCGGATGCGCGAGATCAGCATCGAGGAGTTGCGCATCAATAAGGCCTGACTCATTCCCTTGTAGGAGCGAGCTTGCTCGCGAAGAACTCAAGAGTGTCGCGTTGATCCAGAATGAGCGCGTTATCGTTGACGACCTTCGCGAGCAAGCTCGCTCCTACACAGGGACGTGGAAATCTCAAATACCAGACAGCACAAAGGGGAGCCGAAGCTCCCCTTTAATTTTCGTTGCGTGCTCTTTTTTTATTATTGAGGGGCGGTCTGTTTTTGTTTTTGGTGACCGTTGACCCTTTACCGCTGTTTTTGTCGATCCCCATCCGGGATCAAGAGCAAACGTATTTTTTTGAGCGCTGATCTACTTTCTCGCTGAGCGATCCAACCAGTTCGGGAGCTACCTGAAGGTAGTTTTATTATTCTCTGCCCGGTTGCGGGTATCTCCGAAAAGCACCCTGAAAAGCACATCCTCTCCAAAAAAATCTGTTAGCTGCGTCTCTGCCGTGTTGTTTTTGTTATGTCAGAGTCGTTACGTCTTGTTTTTATTAGGGGTGTCGCCAATTTTTTTATTCTTGTTATGCGATAGATATAGCAGGAGCCGTGCCAACTTTTAAAAATCCTTTAAAAACAATAACTTAGATTTTCGTAAGGTTTTCGGCTTCAGGGAAAACCCTGGATTCTGTTTCCGTGTTACTCGCTTTCGCCCACATTCAGGAGGTAGCGGTAACACCCCGACACACCCGCACACTCACTGTGCGCTACGCGCCTTGGCCACGCGCGAACCGGTAGGTCGACCCAGTACGTTGCAGATTTGCTGGCCGGCCAGGATCAGCGCATCCAGGTCAATTCCGGTCTCGATCCCGAGGCCATTGAGCAGGTAAACCACGTCCTCGGTGGCCACGTTACCGCTGGCACCCTTGGCATAAGGGCAGCCGCCAAGACCGGCGATGGAGCTGTCGAACACCGAGATGCCTTCCAGCAGACTGGCATAGATGTTGGCCATTGCCTGGCCATAAGTGTCGTGGAAGTGCCCGGCCAGTTTGTCCCGCGGCACCTGGGCCGACACCACCTCGAACATCTTGCGCGTGGCGCCTGCGGTGCCGGTGCCGATGGTGTCGCCCAGCGAAACCTCGTAACAGCCCATGGCGTAGAGCTCACGGGCCACATGCGCTACCTGTTCCGGTGCAACGTGACCTTCATAGGGGCAGCCCAGCACGCAGGACACGTAACCGCGCACGCTGACGCCATGCTGCTTCGCGGCCTCCATGATGGGCACGAAGCGCTCCAGGCTTTCGCTGATCGAGCAATTGATGTTGCGCTGGGAAAACGCTTCGGACGCCGCGGCGAACACTGCGACTTCCTTGACCCCGCAGGCGAGGGCATCTTCAAAGCCGCGCAGGTTGGGGGCGAGGGCGCCGTAGGTGACGCCTGGTTTGCGCTGGATCTGCGCGAAGACATCGGCGGATCCCGCCATCTGCGGCACCCACTTGGGCGAAACGAAACTGCCGACTTCTATATAGCCAAGGCCCGCAGCCGTCAGCGCATCGACCAGTCGGACCTTGTCGGCAACGCTGATGGGTTGGGCTTCGTTTTGCAGACCGTCGCGGGGGCCGACTTCGACCAGGCGTACGTGGGTGGGAAGAGACATGGGATTCGACCTCTGCTGATTTTTCGGAAACCCTGTAGGAGCGAGCTTGCTCGCGAAGGGCGTTAACGATGACGAGGACAGTCTGAATGCACGCGGTGCCCTGACGTCCATTCGCGAGCAAGCTCGCTCCTACACGACTTGTTGACTCTTGAGCGTTTGTTCCAGGGCCAGGACGCAACGCTCTTCAGCGGTATCGAGCTCCAGTTTCATCTGTTCGATGTCCAGCAGTTGCTGTTCCAGCTGTTCACGGCGCTCGCTGATTTTTGCCAGCATGCTGTGCAGTTGCTTGGTGTTACCGCTGGACGGATCGTAGAGCTCGATCAGCTCCCGGCATTCGGCCAGGGAAAAGCCGATGCGCTTGCCCCGCAGGATCAGCTTGAGGCTGACCTTGTCGCGAGGTGAGTAAATGCGTTCCTGGCCGCGCCGCTCGGGGCTGAGCAGGCCTTGTTCTTCATAGAAACGAATGGCCCGGGTGGTGATGTCGAGCTCGCGTGCGAGGTCGGAAATGCTGTATGTCTGGCTGCTCATGGGCGCGCTCGCAAAAGGTCATGCGCTAAGCTAATGGCAGGTTGACGTTTACGTCAAGGGGCGTGAGTTTTGGGTGTTCTTGCTGATCTCTTCGCGAGCAAGCCCGCTCCCACCTTTGATTTGCGTCGAACACAAATACTGTGTTCAGCAAAGATTAAGTGTGGGAGCGGGCTTGCTCGCGAAACACGATAACGCGGTGTAACGCCTCACACCGTGTCCAGTTTCTTCTCCTGCGCCGTCACCTGCTGGCACAACTCGATCATCTGCTCGCGCATCCAGCGGTTCGCCGGGTCCTGGTCAGTGCTTTCGTGCCAGTACAGGTGGGTTTCCACCGGCGGCACATCGTTGACCGGCAGATAAAAGGCGTGCAAGTCATTACGGCGCGCGAAGCGTTCCGGCACGGTCATGACCATGTCGGTCTGCTGCAACACCTGCGAGGCCATCAGGTAATGCTGTGAGCGCAGGGCGATCTTGCGCTGGATGCCCATTTTGCCCAGGGCCAGGTCGACATAGCCCAGGCCGCTGCGCCGGCTGGAAATGTGGATGTGGGTCAGGCCCAGGTAATCATCAAGGGTGAATTTTTCCTTGCCCGCCAGCGGGTGCCCCTTGCGCATGGCGCACACATAGCGGTCTTCCATCAGCTTGACGTGGCGCACCTGCGGGTCGGTATTGAGCGGTGCATCGACGGCGAAGTCGAGCCGGCCCGCGGCCAGTTCCTTGGTGGTCTCGCGACGCTTGGACAAGAAGCTTTCGATGATCACGGTCGGCGCCAGGCGGCGCAGGCGCTGGAACAGCGGCGGCAGGATCACCGCTTCGGTGAGGTCGGTCATGCTGATGCGGTAGGTCTTGACCGCCTGCAAGGGATTGAAGATGCGGCTTTCCTGCACCGAAACGCGCAGCAACGAAAGTGCGTTGCGTACCGGGCCGATAATGTTTTGCGCCATGGGCGTAGGCACCATGCCCTGGGCGGTGCGCACGAACAAAGGGTCGTTGAACGTCTCGCGCAACCGGGCCAGCGCGTTGGATACCGCAGGTTGGGTAATCCCGACAATCTGTCCGGCGCGGGTCAGGTTGGCCTCGGTGTAGATCGCGTCGAAGACGATGAAAAGGTTGAGGTCGACCTTGCTCAGATTCATTGCGCTGCACTCTTGTTTTAGGTGGGCTCGATCAGTCGATCATATATCGGTGATGAATGTTTATACACGCCGAGAATAGGCTAGGTAAATTTTCATGGCTGTTCTAGCATCGATTGCATGACTGAACAACACCTCAAAACCCCGTTGAAAAGGTAGAGCTGGCCATGGATTTCGCTTATTCGCCCAAGGTGCAAGAACTGCGTGAGCGCGTGACCGCGTTCATGGACACCTACGTCTATCCCGCCGAAGCGGTATTCGAGCGCCAGGTCGCCGAGGGCGACCGTTGGCAGCCGACCGCGATCATGGAAGAACTCAAGCTCAAGGCCAAGGCTGAAGGCTTGTGGAATTTGTTTCTGCCTGAGTCCGAACTCGGCGCCGGCCTGACCAACCTCCAATACGCGCCGCTGGCTGAAATCATGGGGCGTTCGCTGCTGGGACCCGAGCCGTTCAACTGCTCGGCCCCGGATACGGGCAACATGGAAGTGCTGGTGCGCTACGCCAACGAAGAACAGAAACAACGCTGGCTCGAACCCTTGCTGCGCGGCGAGATCCGCTCGGCGTTCGCCATGACCGAGCCGGACGTCGCGTCTTCCGACGCCACCAACATGGCCGCCCGTGCCGTGCGCGACGGTGACGAGTGGGTGATCAACGGCAAGAAATGGTGGACCTCCGGTGCTTGCGATCCTCGTTGCAAGATCCTGATCTTCATGGGGCTGAGCAACCCCGACGCACCGCGCCATGCGCAGCACTCGATGATCCTGGTACCGGTAGACACCCCCGGCGTGAAAATCCTGCGGCCGTTGCCCGTGTTTGGCTATGACGATGCCCCCCACGGCCACGCCGAAGTGCTGTTTGAAAATGTTCGGGTGCCGTACGAAAACGTCCTCTTGGGTGAAGGACGCGGCTTCGAAATCGCCCAAGGTCGTCTTGGCCCGGGTCGCATTCACCACTGCATGCGTTCGATCGGCATGGCAGAGCGTGCGCTGGAACTGATGTGTAAACGCTCGGTGAACCGCACGGCGTTCGGTAAACCCCTGGCGCGCCTGGGCGGCAACATTGACAAGATCGCCGATTCGCGGATGGAGATCGACATGGCCCGCCTGCTGACGCTCAAGGCGGCGTACATGATGGATACCGTCGGCAACAAAGTGGCGAAGAGTGAAATCGCGCAGATCAAGGTGGTGGCACCGAACGTGGCCTTGCGCGTGATCGACCGGGCGATCCAGATCCATGGCGGGGCAGGGGTTTCCAACGATTTCCCACTGGCCTACATGTATGCCATGCAGCGCACCCTGCGCCTGGCGGACGGTCCGGATGAAGTGCACCGCGCGGCCATTGGCAAGTTCGAGATCGGCAAGTACGTGCCTGAAGAGATGTTGCGTAGCAGTCATTAAGACGTCAGCGCGGGCCCAATCAGGGTCCGCGCTCACTCAGCGCGTTCAATCCACGCTGGGCAGTCCGTAGAACACCCGCGCGCAAGCCGTACTGTGGGCGGCCAGGTCTTCCTGGCTTTCGCCGCGGTGCAAGGCCACCTCGCGCAACACTTGCGTCAGGTACGCCGGCTCGTTGCGACCGTTTTTCGGTTTGGGGCGAAGGCTGCGCGGTAACAGGTACGGCGCATCGCTCTCCAGCATTAACCGTCCGCGTGGGATCTCCTTGACCAAGGGGTGCAAATGCGTGCCTCGGCGCTCATCGCAAATCCAGCCGGTGATGCCGATGTGCAAATCCATGTCCAGGTAACTGAACAGCGCTTTCTTTTCGCCGGTGAAGCAGTGCACCACCGCGGCCGGCAATTGATCGCGATAGTCCCGCAGGATTTCCAGCAGGCGCTGGCTGGCATCGCGTTCGTGCAGGAACACCGGCATTTGCAGTTCGACCGCTAGCGCCAGGTGTTCCTCGAGGACTTTCTCCTGCTGTGGGCGCGGTGAAAAATCGCGATTGAAATCCAGGCCGCATTCACCGACCGCCACGATGTCAGGTTCCTTCAGCAAACTGCGCAGGCGCCGGGCGCTGTCGGCATTCCAGTCGCTGGCGGCGTGGGGATGAATACCGGCAGTGGCAAACAGCCGTTGCCCTGTTTCATCCAGTTGCCGGCACAACTCCAGCGCCTGTTCGCTGCCCTCGACATTGGTGCCGGTGAGTACCAATTGGCAGACCCCGGCGGCATAGGCGCGGTCCAGTACTGCCTGGTGCTTGTCGGCAAAACTGGGGTTGGTCAGGTTGACGCCGATATCGATGAGTTGCATGGTGCTACCTCGGGCCCGGGGCCGCAAAGCATACCAGAGCTCTAGATTTATTAGAAAAGCCAAGAACTACAACGAGTTATAGCGGTCTCTTAATGTCGCGAACGAGTCTGGGTGGTGGCGATGCCATCATTGTGCCGGTCTTTCGCGCGTTGCCAGCGCTTCAGGCGCTCTGTTTCTGTCGCTTGATTGCATGCATTCATGTGGTCGACCTGAATTCTTTGCGGAGAGTGGATGATCCGTCCCTCGGTCTTGCTACTGCTGTGTTGCTCGCTGCTGCTGCCGATGTCGGCGGTTGCGCGTCTGCCCGGGCCGCTGCAAGCCGTGCCGGCATCCAAGGTTCGTGACCTCACGGACATCCGCAGCAGCCGTGTGCTGCGCGTGCTGGTCAATCAGAGCCGCAACAGCTCCGGCGAAGTCCAGGGCCAGGCCATCGGTGTCGAATATCATCGCCTGCGCGCTTTCGAGCAATACCTCAACGGCCACGCCCGCGACGGCCAGGAAATCACCCTCAAGATCATTCCCAAAGCCAAGGATCAATTGCTCGGTGCGTTGCAGCGGGGGGAGGGCGACCTGGTAGCCCCCGGCGAATTGCTCGACCTGCAGCCGGGCTTCGCCGTCAGCAGCAGTGAGCCGGTTGCCAGTGACATCCCGCTGGTGCTGGTGGGGATCAAGGGCGAACGTCGCTACACCCGTCTCGAACAACTGTCGGGCAAAACCCTGGCGTTGCCCAACGGCAGCGCCGCCGGTGATGCCATCAGCCAGATCAATCAAAAGCTGGCGTTACATAAACTGCCGCCCGTCAAGATCGAGTGGGTCGACCCGAGCCTGGCGGTCGAGGACGTGCTGGAGATGGTTCAGGGCGGGATCTTCCATCTGACCATCGTCGAACTACCGATTGCCGAACGCTGGGGCAAGATCCTGCCGAAGTTGCGGGTCGATCGCCAGGTGCTCATCAGCGAGCCGGGCGAAGAGTTCTGGTTCGTGCGCCGCGACGCGTCGATGCTGCGGGCCAGCATCGATCGTTTCCTGGCAGGCTATAAAAAGCCGTCGGACCAGGATGCGGCGTTCTTGCGCATCTATCGACGCCAGTACCAGGTCCACTATCCGCTGGCCAAGGCTGATCGCCAGCGCCTGGAAAAGCTGCGGCCGGTACTGCAAAAGCATGCAACCGCCCAGGACATGGACTGGCTGAACCTGGCGGCGCTGGCGTTCAAGGAGTCCGGCCTGCAGCCCGCGGCGCGCAGTGGCGGTGCACCGACCGGGCTGATGCAGATCACGCCGTCAGCGGCGCAGCGCGTCGGTGTGAACAACATTCAAGAGTTGGATGCAAATGTACAGGCCGGGGCCAAGTACCTGGCGATGATTCGCCGCAAGTTCTTCGCCAGCCCCAAGCTCAACGAGCGCGAGCGCATGGCCTTTGTGCTGGCGGCCTACAACATCGGTCCGGAGCGGGTGCAGGGGATGCGTGCCGAGGCTAGGCGACGGGGCTTGAATCCGAATCAGTGGTTCTTTCAGGTTGAACGCATCGCCATGGAGCAGGTGGGAATGGGACCTGTCAGCTATGTTAATAGCGTGAACAAGTATTACTTGGCGTTCGATCGGGAGCGGGAGTCGTTGGAGCCCCAGGGGCAAACAGTTGCCTTGCGTAAATGATCGAATAAACTGATTGTTATGGCGGATTATTTGCGCTTTTAACATGAGATTTACTGATTAATATAGCGGCCGACCAACACACACATCAAGGGATGTCACAGCATGAGCTCACTGATCAACAAGGTATTGTTTACCCGCGCCGGCTTCGGCCTGACCGTTTTGCGGATTTTCGTCGGCATCATCTTCGCTGCCCACGGTTCGCAGAAACTCTTCGGCGCATTCGGTGGTTATGGCCTAGCGGGCACTGCGCAGTACATGGAAAGCATAGGCCTGGCACCGGGTTACCTGATGGCGACGCTGGCGGGCGGCACCGAGTTCTTCGGCGGCCTGGCACTGATCATCGGCTTGCTGGTACGTCCGGCGGCGCTGGGCTTGACCTTCCTTTCGCTGGTGGCAATTTTTACCGTGCATATCAGCAATGGCCTGTTCATGGCCAACAACGGCTATGAATTCGCCCTGGCATTGCTCGGTGGCAGCATCGCGGTACTGATCGAAGGGGCCGGCAAGCTGTCGGCGGACCGCGCCATCGCCGGCTGACTGTTTTTCAAGCAGACAAAAAAATGCCCGTATCACGGGCATTTTTTGTTGGGTGCATCAGAACCCGAGTCGGTCGCGTAATCCGTAGTACCAGGCTCCCAGTGCGGCAAAGGGTGTACGCAGCAGCTGTCCACCCGGGAACGGGTAGTGGGGCAGGTCGGCAAAGGCGTCGAAACGTTCAGCCTGACCGCGCAGTGCCTCGGCCAGGACCTTGCCCGCCAGGTGCGTGTAGGTGACGCCGTGGCCGCTGCAACCCTGGGAGTAATAGATGTTGTCGCCCAGTCGCCCGACCTGAGGAAGGCGCGACAGGGTCAGCAGGAAATTTCCGGTCCAGGCGTAGTCGATCTTCACATCCTTGAGCTGCGGGAACGCCTTGAGCATCTTCGGCCGAATGATCGCTTCGATGTTCGCCGGATCCCTTGCGCCATACACCACGCCGCCGCCGAAAATCAGACGCTTGTCGCCGCTCAGGCGGTAGTAGTCGAGCAGGTAGTTGCAGTCTTCGACGCAGTAGTCCTGGGGCAGCAGGCTTTTCGCCAACTCATCGCCCAAGGGCTCCGTAGTGATCACCTGGGTGCCGCAAGGCATCGATTTGGCCGCCAGCTCCGGCACCAGGTTGCCCAGGTAGGCGTTGCCCGCCACGATGATGAACTTGGCCCTGACCTTGCCCTGAGGCGTTTGCACGACCGGGCTGGTACCGCGCTCGATGCGCACCGCCGGTGATTGCTCATAAATGGTGCCACCCAGCGACTCCACGGCCGCCGCTTCACCCAGCGCCAGGTTGAGCGGATGGATATGCCCGCCACTCATGTCGAGCATGCCACCGATATATTGATCGCAAGCCACGACCTCGCGGATGCGGCGCTGATCCAGCAGCTCCAGCTGCGTATGCCCGAATCGCTCCCACAAACGCTTCTGGGCTTCCAGATGTCCCATCTGTTTGTCAGTGATGGCGGCAAACACGCCGCCGTCCTTCAAGTCGCACTGAATGTCGTACCTGGCCACCCGATCACGGATGATCCGCCCGCCCTCGAACGCCATCTGCCCCAGCAACTGAGCCTGCCGCGGACCAACACTGCGCTCGATGACATCGATATCACGGCTGTAGCTGTTGACGATCTGACCTCCATTGCGCCCCGACGCACCAAAACCCACCCTGGCCGCTTCCAGCACCGTCACCCGAAAGCCGTGCTCCAGCAGAAACAGGGCCGAGGACAGCCCGGTATAACCGGCGCCGATCACGCAGACGTCCGTCTCGACCTCACCCTGCAACGACGGACGCGGCGGCACCGCATTGGCCGATGCAGCGTAATACGACTCTGGGTAAGGGGTGTTCGCCATCCTGCAGCCTCTGTTTAATAAATTTAACGATAGTGCCGATCCTACCCGAGTTGCAAAACCGCCGCCAGCCACCGAAAAATCTTCCTTGCCGCAGCAAATTTAAATATTTTGCATATTCATAGGGTTAGCGCGAAAAAAGGTGTTGACACCCTTCCGGAATTCCGTAGAATGCCGCCTCACAGCAGGCACGTAGCTCAGTTGGTTAGAGCACCACCTTGACATGGTGGGGGTCGTTGGTTCGAGTCCAATCGCGCCTACCAAACAAAATCCGCTCTGCTGGGCGGTCTGGAAGGGCTCACCGAAAGGTGGGCCCTTTTTTGTTGTCTGTGATTTGAGAAGCCTTGCAAAGCCCTCGCTCGAAACGCCCATTCGACGCCTTGCACTGCCCGCATTATTGAATGCGTTTTAATCCCACCACATTCCCGTCCAGTTTGGCGCGCTCGCTCCACGCACTGGTCACAACTTGGACCTCGTAACGTTCCCTCATTGACTTCGGCATCCCCGCCATTCACTCTCACATGAGAAATATTATCATTTGGTTAGTGCGTATGCTGTGGCCGAATGAAATCAATTCGTCCCGAGTTGAACTGCCAGCAGCCATTCGCATCAAAGCAGGACAGGCGACCGGGCGTTTCGTGTGCATTGAGGTGGGAGTGTATTGATGGGGAGGCGGACAATGATCAAGTTCTTTGCGGCTTACCTGGCCATCTGCCTTTTGCTTCAATGGACGGTGGTCGAGGCGTCGCCCTGGATTGCCAGCCATGTGCTGCTGCGCTGGATCCTGTAACGCTACAGGGGCCTCAGGCGTAAGATAAGCACTGTAACCTCATCTGAAGGAGTCGATTATGACCTCCGATCAAGTGAACAGGCAGGCATCCGATCACAAGGCCGTGTGGGATCAATATTTCTGCGCCGCATTGATTGCCGAAAGCAATCTGACGGCGCCCGTCGTCGGCGGGGCCACCCATGAAGACCGGCAGAATCTGTTGATCGAAAGGGCCAAGGCGCTCGCGGACAAGATGATGGACTGCAGGAAATGACCAGAGCCCAGCCTTCGCGCTGGGCTCTTCACATCGGCGGCTTGGCCACGTTAGCTGCTCGATTCAGGCAACAAGCTCGACCTTGCCTGTGGCCAGTCGATAAATGCCGCCCACTATTTTCAACTGGCCTTTGCCGAGCGCGTCACTCAGCAAGGGCGTGGCTTGCTTGAGGCGCTCGATCGAGTTCTTGATGTTTTGCACGGTTGCGTTTTCCACCAGGTCACCTGGATGACTGCCTACCTGCTCGATAGCGGATTTGAGTGCATCCGTCAGGGAAGGGATCTTCCCGGGAAATACCGTGTGATCCTTGACAGCCTTCACGCCGGCCTCGATGGCTCCGCAGCGTTCATGACCCAATACCAGGATGAGCGGGGCGCCGAGCACGGCAACGCCGTATTCAAGGCTTGCCAGGCCTTCGTCCGTGACGAAGTTGCCCGCCAGGCGTACGGCGAAAAGATCGCCCCGGGCGGTATCGAACGCGTATTCCGGTGCGATGCGCGAGTCAGAGCAGCTCAGCACTGCCACAAACGGGTTCTGGCCGGAAACCAGCGCTTCTCGTTCGTCCTTGAAGTCGTGGGTTTGCGAGTTCCCGCTGACATACCGTTCGTTGCCCTCCATCAGCCTTTTCAGTGCCTCATCCGGGCTGATGACGTTTTTGGGCTTTGGCGCCAAGGCGCTTTTCTCGGCTGCTTCAATTATTCGGCTCGGCAGGGCGCCGGCCAATAACAGGGCACCTGCGCCTAATCCGGCAAGGCGAAGAAAACGACGACGCTCATTGGTTTTTGCTGCGGAGTTTGAATCACATGATTCACACATGATGTTGTGCACTCAGGTCAATTTGGTGGGAATGACTGCCGGTGGGGAGCGTACCTGCGGGAGTTCAACACTGGAATGTTGGAGTCTAGTCGGTGTGTAACATTACGTTGTACGGGGCTTGCAGCGAATGTGCGGGTGAGGTGTTGATACAAAATGCAGGTTGCCCGGCGGGTGCAATCCATTGATTGATGAGCTACTACTGACAGGCCGATTCGACTTCGTTCTTACAGGAGTTTCCCGATGCTGACTCACTGGTTGCTTGCGGCGGTTCATCTGTTGGCGTTTGCGCTAGGATTCTGGGCTGTCCTGACGCGTGGCACGGCCTTTCGGCGCCTGGCGATCGGCACGGGAGAGGCTCGCAGTGTGTTGATGGCAGACAACATATGGGGCATTTCCGCGGTTGTCCTGCTGGTCACCGGCGGCATGCGGGCCTTTGCCGGTTTTGAAAAAGGTACGGATTACTACCTGCACCAGCCGCTGTTCCATCTGAAGATGACGTTATTCGTCCTCATCCTGCTACTGGAAGTTGCGCCGATGGTGACATTGATCAAATGGCGGGTTGCACGGTCGCGTGGCGCAGCTATCGATACCTGGCGGGCGACGCTGTTTGCGCGAATCAGTCATATCGAGGCCGTGCTGGTGTTGCTGATGATGGTGGCGGCCACTGGTATGGCGCGCGGTATCGCATTCGGCTGATCGAGGTTGTTCGGGGAAAGCGCGGGCGATGTTGTGCTTGAATCTTTAGCCAGCCGTCGTTGCGGGGCGAACGGGCTGGCTACTGACTGCAACAGGATTCAGGTTTGTGGCTTTTCCGGGGCGGTGAGGCCGGCCTGAATGCGCTGATAAATTTCTTCGCGGTGCACTGCGACGTCTTTTGGCGCGTTGATGCCAATCCGGACTTGCTGGCCGCTTACGCCCAGGATGGTGATCGTAATGTCATCACCAATGTTTATGCTTTCACCGACTTTGCGGGTGAGTATCAGCATGGTCTTCTCCTTGATTGCTTTGTGGGGCACCTGATTCGGACAGTGCAGAGGTCGGTGTTATGTATAGATTAGTGCGAAGTCTCACGGTTTGGGTGCCTCTTTCTGACGCGCAGATACAGCATTAATTCCCAAGGTGTAACTATACAGAGGCCGCCACTATCATTCTCGTTGTTTTGAGCCCATTTTGCGGCGCTCGCTAAGTATTCATGAATGCTAAAATCCCTCGCTTTAAGCATTCAGAGGGAAACGCTGTGCGCAAAATGGTCTTGGCAATCGCGGTATTGGCGCTGGCGGGATGCGGTGAGGGCAAGCGTGAAGAGGCGCAAAAGCCGCAGCCTGCAGCGACGGCAACCTCGGCGCAGGTATCGGGGCCCCAGTGGGATCTCGAAGTACGGGGTGAAACCCCTCAGGCCGTCAGCGATCTCAGTGGCTGGCTAATCGAGCACAGCTTCATGTCCAATGTGATCAGGGAAAATGGCAAGACCCGGATCCTGATGGGGCCGTACAGCTCCAGGGAAGAAGCCGAGGCCAGGCAGGCGCAGGTGAGCGCCGCGCTGATCAAGGCGAAGAAACAGAACATTGAAGTGCTGGTGCTGGAGCGCCCCACGGTTCAGTGAAGACTGAAGCGGGTAACTGAAAACAGACAAAGGCCTGGTGTGTATAGCTCCGGGCCTTTGTTTTTAGCGAGCGTTCAGCCGCAGGCTTTCATGTCGACGGGGCCGACAAACTCGTTGCCGCGCCCCATGACGCACGCCACGCTCTGGTTGCGTTGGCGTTCCCAGGCTTGCACCGGATAGGTCTTGTCCCAGGCCTGGTACAACTGCTGGTCCTGTTTCGACAGGCGCAATCCATATTGCTTGCTCATGTAGAAATAGGTCCGGGCGATCATGCCGCGGATGGAAGGGCGGGGCATGACTTTTTTCGCCTTGAAGTCGACCTGGGTCAGGCACGAGCCGTATTGGCCCGATTGTTCCGGCAGCCAGCCGAAACTGAAATTGCTGCGGTCACCATTGACAACGTTATCGAATGGTGTCGTTTGTTGACTCCAAGAGTGTTTCAGACCGACAGACTGGAAAATCAGTAGGTTAGGAAGGCTCGAGCTATACGTTTCAGGACTGATTCCTTTGTCAACATTGACAATTTTATAGTTTCTACTTTCAGTATCGTTGCCTTTGTCATTTCAGTCGCTGCGATAGGGTTATTTTTCTCCGACCAACGGACAAGGCACAACCGCACAATCGCTCCCAAAAGGATGCGGTCGGACGTCTGGGGTACAGAGGATTACCGCTTTTCTCTTATTCTTTTGCAATATCTGGAGACCGTGGCCGCGCTGAGCTCAAGATTTTTAGCAATATTCTTCTGATCCAAGCCCGCCTGTAGAAGGGCTTCGATCTTTTCTTCAGTCAGTTTTTGACGCGATTCATTGGAGAGGCCTTCTGTACTCTGAGCTCGATCGACTTCCTTCTGGAACGCTTCCAGCAACCCGTTCTGGCTGAGAAGGGTAGTCGCGGTCAGCACGCCTTTCATCGTCTCCTGAACGGGCTGTCCAGCCCGAACGGATTCACACAAAGCGATCATCACGAGTGGTTCAACTTTCAGAACAGCAGCAATGGCAACGAGCTTATCCAGCGTAACGCTCGAGTTTCCGTTCTCAAGCCAGCTCGTGTAATGACGGCCCATAGCCTCTGAAAATTCATCCTGGCTCATGCCTTTTGCTTTACGCAGAGCTCGCAGCGTGACAGCGAAGGCGCGCCTCATTGACATCTTGTATCCCCAAAAGGAAGGGATAAAGCCATGTTGCTTCGATTTCATCGACCGTATATATTGGTCTTATGAAATTTATGGCGATTAGGGAGGCGAATTTTCGATTTTGCATGGCTCACGCTCGTCTATTTTTCGACTCCGATAAAACATTAGCCATAAATTGACACCGAAACCAAGGAGGTGAGGGTATGAAAATTCACTTGCTGTCAGACCTTCACCTCGATTTCCGGGATTTCTCGCCTGCTACGCATGTTGCAGATGTTGTGGTGTTGGCAGGGGACATCGATCTACTGGCCAGGGGAGTGGAATGGGCAAACAAAAACTTTTGCTGCCCGGTGATCTACGTCGCCGGAAACCACGAGTACTACAAAGGTCACCTTGATCGCACACTCCAGAAAATGCGTGAGAAGGCGCTCCCTCATGTTCACGTTTTAGAGAACGATCAAGCAGTCATCGATGGCGTGAGATTTCTGGGTACAACCGGCTGGACTGATTTCAGTTCAACTGGAGACGTGACTGCTGCGCTTCAGAGCGCCCGAGGATCCATGAATGACTATCGGCAGATCAGAACTGGAGGTCAGTATCGGCGAGTGAAGCCAATCGAAATCTTGGAAAGGTCGGAATTTGCGAAACAGTGGTTACTCGCCGAACTGTCCATAAAGTATCAAGGCAGGACGGTTGTCGTAACGCACCATGCGCCATCACCTGAGTGTGCCCCAGGGATTAAGTACGAGATGGGGCATCTGGCCGCTGCTTATGTCAACGATTGGAAGGAATTTGCTCTGTTCGATATTGACCTGTGGGTTCACGGTCACACGCATGTCGGGTATACAAAATCTATTGACGGTATCCCACATGCATCCAACCCGCGTGGCTACCCGGTTGAAGATACGGGATTTGTATCTGATCTAGTGCTCACGATTTAAAATTCAACGGCGCCCCCAATAGAGTCTGTTATCCAGGAGTATGTAGTGTTCAGAACAAACGAGAGTCAGCTACAAGGCATGTACAAAATGCCTGATGAAAATCTTCTTTTATGGAAATCCGTTGATCTGACCCCTAATCAATATTCCTTTTTTGTGGAAGGAGTTGGATTCTTCGATGGGGTACCTGGGCCAAGCGCGCGGCTCGTCTGTGACGCAAAATGGGTTCAAAATATTTTCACTTCGGGCGATTCAGAGTTTCTTGCTGTCACCAGGGTATACCTCATCTCGCCGCCTTGGATGAACCGGCAGCATGAACGTTTGATGGAACCGCTTTCCGACATCAGATTGAAAAGTTCTGACAATGAACCACCGATCTATGAATTCGTCACTGAAGGGGGGCAGACCTACACGAGTGTTCGCGATCACTCAAAACCATGAGGTGCGCATGGTGACTCTTAATGAAATTTCTCAGCTCCTTTACGGCGCTGGAGAAGAGATGCCTGGTTGGCTGGTATCTCAGGAAGACCTGATCTCTTTGGCAGCAAAGTCATTCCCTGGCAAAGCCTTCTGTGTTGTTAAGCAGTGGATCCTGATCGACCTCACGGTTAACCCTGCTGAGAAAGAAAAGCTCTCCCGGCTCGGTCTACTTCCGGCGACGCTTTTCGCACACGAAATCGTACTGGACAGTAAAGGTCGCTTCCAACCTAGCATGTGGGTGCGCAGTAATTTCGGCGTGTCTTTCACTGAAGGCTGCATGTTTGAAACCAAAAATACTGTCTATCTCCTGCTTGGGCCAGGACTGAGAAAAGAGGCTAGCATTGGCGCCGCTTTTTCAATGAAAGCTGGTTAAGCAATGACCGCCGCAAATACATATTGAGTCATTTTTGGAGCTTTGGCCGGATGCCGGAAATCATCGAAGTCGAATTTCATAGTAAGGATGTGAGCGACTTTCAAATGAGTCGCTTGGTGCGAGCCAGTCTTCGAAAATACAGCGTACCCATCACAGCCTTTATCAGCGACGCGATGATCGCAGATGACACATGCTTCGGGGTGTCCTTCGACCATTCGAAGAATGACGATGCTTACCACAGAGCGGACGGTTCCATTCTCCTCACAGGTAAAATTCGGTCAGCGAGAAAAGAAGGCCGGTTTTGGTTGCTTGAGACCCAAGATGGTAATTACGTCATCGCTAGCTTCAGGCGAGACCTCGGCAGAGCTAGCTTTTTGAAGCTTCTCCAGTCCGCCGATAGATTCTAATCGGTAGTATGAAAGCCATCATTTGATCACCTGGTAGGGCCGTGGCATATGGCAGATGAACGATGGTCAGTCGTTAGGGCAATAGCCCATTTTGACGAGTTGCTCGACCAGGTGATCACGACTCGCAAACCAGTTTTCGTTGATGGAGAACGCAGGACTGCGGTGTTCATTTCAATGGAGGAATGGCTGTCGATTCAGGACAAGCTCATTGCTCGAGCTCCGTCAGACCTTTGAGCATTCGCTTGCTAGCCCTTACGGTTTCGATCAGCAGCGCTCCGAGTTACCCCTGCGGAGCGCTTCAAACTGACTCTATCCTATGATGCTGGTTTACCATCGGACGGCTGACAGCTCGCCTAGGCTCAATAACCGTACTCGTTCAGCAGTTTTTGCAAAAACTCACGCCGTCGTTGGACGATACTCAAAATGAGATAGTCGCGGTCTGTGTCTCTCGTCGACAAATGCCCTGCGTCCACCAGGCCATCGATGTAGCCTTCGGCTTTGCCCCTGGCTTCGAGCAATGCCTCTCTGGATGTGCTTTTGAAGATGTCATCAGCGATGAGCTGCCAGCGCTTCATTTGACGCCGACCAACTGGGTCGTCCGAAAATTTTGGTGCATTGATCAATGTGTTGAAATCGTTGGGTACGGTGGCAGTGCTCAAGGTGGGTACTCAGAACAATGATGTCTGAGCCGAGGCTATCATGCGCACACTTAATCGTTTGTTGTTGGTGAATATACCGCTACCCATTTCACGATTTAGCGTATTACACAGTAAAGGTTAGCCGCTTACGCGAACAAGCGACTGCAGCAATGCCCGCGGCACAACGGAAAGCGGTCAGGGTTCAACTCTCATAACTTCCTATCCGGTCGAGAAACACAAAAGGCAGTCCGTCGCGGACGAGTTCATAGAGCTTGGTTCCGGGTGCCAGCAATCACAAGTCGGCCCAAATATTTTCAAGGATGGGTGAGCCAGAATTGTTGTCTTGCATGACCTTCATCGGAATGTGTACTCGCTCGCGTCGCCCGCCTTCAATTGGGCTCTGGCCTGCAAAAGGCCCACGATAAAGTCATATGACAGCTCAGGGTTTTGCTCTGCAATGCGGCCTATGGTGGCCCAGTATTCAATCTGTTTGGTGGTTGTGCGATGTGCGGCTGAAGCGTAAATACGAGCACTTTCAACCAGGGCACTGTCGAGCTTGATGACGGTACTCATGAAATATCCAAGGTAGTCGTTCTGTGCGCTTCGACGTGCTTCATCTCACGTGCCCACTGCCGCAAAAAGTGGTGCCAGTCACTCGCATAGCAGCCCTGCCGCAAACGGGTAGACCCGGTACTTGCTTCTTCGAATCGATTCTTCCAGGGTTCTGGTATGTGCTCGTCAAGCACGATAACAAAATGGTGTCCGTCACGCCCCAATATCTCGGTTTCTGGGACATGTACTCGCAACTCGTCAATCGACATTGCCCAGGCCTCTCCAATCGGTTCCTCTCGATCTCGGCGCTCAATGTCATCAAGAATCGCCAGATGCGGTTTAGCTTGATCAGATCCAGGATGCAGCCTTGCCAAATCCCACAGCGTGTAACGCCGTTTGCGTTCGCGGGCTTCTAATTCATTCATCAATTTCCACCTGCGTCTTCTGGAGCTTTATGCATGCTAAACATCACGGCAGATTGGATTTATCCTGCGTCACTTTCTTGCCTGATGAATTCTACAACGACTATCCGGGACTGACCGAGGCTATCACGCGCTTACTAAATCGCCTGTTACTAGTAGGTGAATTGCAAAAAATCTTTCCAGATTGGAGTTCCAGCCCGCAGGGCTAGCCGCTTGTGCGAAGAAGCGACTTGCAGCAATACCGGCTGCACAGCGAAAAGCGGTCGAGTTTCAAACCGCATGACATTCTGGCCAACCTGCGGATTATGCTCCCGGTGAATCCTTCGGTCGTAATTTTCCTCGCTTGAGATTGACCGCAAGCACGCTTCGACGTTAACTGTATGTATATACAGTTTCGATTAAGGCATGTCTCATGAGCGTCACCATCCTCGGCCCGTTGGCAGCAGGGGGAGTTCAGCTTCCTTTTTACTCGTTCAAAGTCCCGGCAGGCTTCCCATCCCCGGCTGCGGATCACCTTGAACAACACATCTCAATCGACGAACTCCTGGACATCCGAGCACCGCATATCTACCTCGTTCGCATTGAAGGTCATAGCATGGAGGGAGCCGGAATATTCGATGGTGATATGGCTGTGGTTGATCGCTCGATCACCGCCGAGCATGGACATATCGTGATTGCGGCTGTGAACTGCGAGCCGGTGTGTAAGCGCCTGTGCAAGCGTGGGGCCGACATCATCTTGATGTCCGAAAACGTGGGTTATCCGCCGCGATACATCCTCGAAGGCGATGAGCTGATTATTTGGGGGGTGGTGACATTCAGCGTGCGTGCACATGATCCAAAAGCCTGATCCTGTCTTCGCGCTGATCGACTGCAACAGCTTCTACGCGAGCTGTGAGCGCGTGTTCCGTCCTGACTTGGCCAAGATTCCCATCGTGGTGTTGTCGAACAACGATGGCTGCGTAATCGCTCGAAGTGCGGACAGCAAACCGTTTGTGAAAATGGGTGCGCCGTACTTTCAAATCAAGCACAAGCTCAAGCAGCACGGCATCGTCGCCTTCTCTTCAAACTACGCGTTGTACGGTGACATGAGCGAGCGGGTGATGAGCGTCATCGAGTCGTTAGTGCCGGCGGTTGAGGTCTACAGCATCGATGAAGCATTGCAGATTTGGCGGGTGTGCCAGGTGATCTCGAGGCACTCGGTCGTCGGATTCGGGCACAGGTGTATCGAAGCACTGGCATTCCGGTCGGGGTCGGTATTGCCGGTACTAAAACCTTGAGCAAACTCGCAAATCACGCAGCCAAAAAATGGCAGGCGCAGAGTGGCGGTGTCGTTGATCTACGTGACCAGGTTAAGCGCGACTGGGTGCTAAAAAAATGTTCAGTATCAGACGTCTGGGGTGTAGGTCGGAAGATGACTCTTCATTTGGAGGGCATGGGCATCAAAACGGCTTGGGATCTCTCCAAAACCGATGCCTGGACATTGCGCAAAAAATTCAGCGTAGTGATTGAGAAGACAGCGCGCGAGCTCGCCGGTAATCCATGCCTTGAGCTTGATGAGCCTGATCCTCCCAAGCAGGAGATCTGCTGCAGTCGGATGTTTGGCAAGCGCCTTACCGAGATCGCGCCGATCAAGGAAGCCATCGCTACGTACATGATGCGAGCCACAGAGAAGCTTCGTGCGCAGCAGTCGCTGTGCAAAAAGATCAGGGTCAGTATTCGTACCGGCATGTTCAATCCAGAAGAGGCGAAGTATGCCAACGGAGTGTTGGTTGAATTGCCATACCCAACGGACGATGTACGATTGATGACGAAGGCAGCGGTGGAGGCTGTTGATCGTGTGTTCCGGCCAGGGTTCAAGTACAGCAAAGCAGAGGTGCTCTTGCTCAGCCTCTGCCAGAAAGGCGAGTACACCGAAGACCTGTTTTCAATCTCACAGCCCGTCGCGACTGAGAAAGTCATGGGCGTGCTGGATTCCATCAATGAGCGATGGGGTAGGGGAACACTGCGCTTGGCGAGCGTGCCGACCAATCCTGATTGGGGGATGCGCCGGGAAATGATGAGTCAGAGCTTTACGACTCGAGTTGACCAGCTTTGGACTGTGTACTGCCGGTGAGTGCCGGAGTATGGACTTCGTAGAGCGTTAAAAGGAAGAAGGGAGGTCTGTTACAGACCTCCCGATTTTCTATCGATCAGACGTGGTCTTCCAGCTAGTTGCCATCCGCTACCTTGCGCTCTATTTCTGCTGTTTTTCGATTGAGTTCCTCTACGTCCTGTTCTTTGGTACGGGTCGAAGAAGGCGTAATGGTTTCATCGACGCCTTGGGTGTTCCTGTCTGCATCCTGTAAATCCCTTTCGACCACATTCACAGGTTTTCCTGATGTATCTGTGGGCGGAGCGTTCGATGTCGATTCCGATTCGACGTCATTTTCGCGGTCATCGCTATTCATTTCGCTTACCTCCATTGGCTTTAACATTGGAGATAGCGGCGTAGATAGAGTTCGAGATTTTTTCCAACGATATTTTAGATTCGCAATACAGCGGGATTCATGACTTCTCAGCGGCAACGGTGCGAAGGGGCTGCGACCGCTGCTTACGACGTAGGCCGGTCAATTTGGACGGTGTGCTGCAGATGATTCGAGTTTCACCAATGGTGAGGAAGTGGAAAAACTGGATTATTCCAAATTATGGCTCAGCCATAATTATTGCTGAGCCATAATTTTCTCTTCAAAAAGCTCCTGTTTTGAATCGGAGCAACGCGTCGTCATCAAGCAGGTGGAAATTCCTGCTGTTGCTGCGACGTCGAACAGTAGATAAGGTTGGAACATGAACGAACCTCTTATCCCTATCATCACCTCTGCGAACCGCGTTCAAAGCAACGTCTCGCCGGCGCTTGCTGAAGCGATGAAGGCTCATCCCTCCGCATCCAAAACTCTCGAACTGTTGGCGGCTGACATGTATGTGTACCCGGAGCGCATTCAACCGGTAGATACGCGTCTGGTCACCCGCATCATTTCGTTAGTCGGTCAGGCTGATGTTGACCTGAATACGCCGCTCTTGGCGGAGGACGAATAAATCAGGGCAGCGAACCCTCGACTCGCATACCCAGAGCTCCCTGGCCCTAAATTCAAATTAGTATTTGGTGTATTGTTAGGCGACTAACTACCTAGAGAACGACCATGTCCAAACTCGCAGAATTCCGTCAGCTCGAAAAACACCTGGCCGAGCAACTCCAGGCTCTCGAAGCTCTAAAGGGTGATGCTGGCCTGAAGCAAGAAATCGAATTTGAAACCAAGCTTCGTGCTCTGCTTGCCGAGTACGGCTACAGCCTGCCGAACGTGATTAACCTGCTTGATCCGAAGTCTGGCCGTCGCGCTCCAGCCACCGAGTCCAAAGCCGGCAGCCGTAAGCCACGACAGGTTAAGGTCTACAAAAATCCGCACACCGGCGAAGTCGTAGAAACCAAAGGCGGCAACCACCGGACGCTGAAGGAATGGAAAGCGAAATACGGTTCTGACACCGTGGAGTCGTGGCTGACCAAGTGAGTTTGCTTTGAGTACAAAAGGGCCCTTAAAGGGCCTTTTTCAATCGTGCAGGATTCGAGAAATTCTTCTTCGCGACTTATTCATCTTTATCAAGGAGCGATGTCCTTTCCGGCAGTCTGCTACCAGCCAACTACCGGTAAACCTTCTGCAGTAATCTCAACAACTCAGCCCTCTCGGCATTGTCCAAGCTGGCGGTAGACGCCTCGTCACTACTAGCAGCGACTTCTTGTAAACGCGCTAGAAGCTTCTCACCCGCCTTACTGAGATACAGACCGTAGGATCGCTTGTCTGCCTTGCTACGGATCCGTAACGCTAAACCAGCTTTCTCTAATTTGTTAACCATCTGAACTACTTGGGGTGGTTCGATTGCGAGCGCCTTCGCCAGTTCAGTCTGAGTGGGGCCAGGGTTCTGGGCTATGATGGACAGGGCTGAAAACTGCGCGGGGCGTAGATCGTATTCCGCCAATTGCTCTACGAAATGCTGAAATACCTTGATCTGTGCTCTGCGCAGCGCATAACCGATGAGGTTCTCGAGGCCTGTAGAATTGGCTTCGGCGTCCAGTGCGTCGCTGTCCGCATGAGCGCCGGATTTGACTGTAGAGGTTCTCATATTTGGAGGCGCCTTGGAAAAATCAGTTAATTAGTATAACTGAATGGACGGCTTTCGATGGTGACTTTGAGCGGGCAGCATAGGGGATTCGCCTTTTATCTGAGGCTAAGCCGTACGAAGGGGCACAACCAGAGACCTTCTGGTGCAGAGCATTGGGCAGGCGACGCAGCACAAGACGGCGATCAACTGTATTTAGTCATCATCTGATGATTAAATCCCTCGCGGTCATCGTTCGCGGTTCGTCAACGAGCTGTGCTGTACATATTTCGCGTCGCCCGATCAAAGGAAACTGTCATGAAAACAGGTCTCATTGCCTGCATATCGTTAGCCATATCCCTCAGTGCCCAAGCTACCGTGCCCACCAAGGCCTCGGAACCATTTCGCTGGGGAGCCGCTTCCGCTGCTTATCAAATTGAAGGTGCGACTCAAGTGGACAACCGAGGCCCATCTGTATGGGATGTCTACCTAGACGACCACAGCCTAGCGGGGCCAGGTGTCTCAGGGGCAACTGCGATAAATTTCTATGATCGCAGGCAATATCTGAAAGACATCGCGTTGATGAAGAGCCTCGGATTCACGAGCTATCGTTTTTCCATTTCTTGGACGCGTTTGCTGCCAGACGGTCTGGGCCCAGTGAATCCTCTTGCTGTTAACCATTACCGACAATTCATTAATGATTTGAAAGCTGCCGGTATCCAACCGATGCTGACTCTCTACCATTGGGACATGCCAGCGAGCCTAGCGCGCGATGGTGGCTGGGCTAACCGAAAGTCTGTTGCCTGGTTCCAACGCTACGCTGAAGTAGTATTTGCCAACTTTGCAGATCAGGTAGACCTGTTCGTCCTGGTTAACGAGCCTTCTGTGGAGAGGGCCACTCAGGTCATGGCCGAAGAGCGACTCAATGGTCAACCTGGTGATTTAGCTATCGTTCCGAGCGCTGCTCATTTAGGGGAGGCGTTGAAGGTCTTCAATCACATCCTCTTGGCGTCTGCTGCCGCCAAAGAAAGCTTTACTGCCCATGGCTACAAAGGTCGGTTGGGCCTCGCTTTGCCCTTGTTCCCGATTTTGACTGCAGAAAATGCCTCGTCGTCCGACGAGCAGGACGCCAAGTCTGCTGATGGCGTGTTGAATCGTTGGTTTCTTGATGCCATTTACAAAGGAACCTATCCAGCTGATGTTCTGAAGCTTGCCGATACCATGCACCTTGATATTGATGTTCAAGCCGGTGATGCAAAGAGGGTAGGTGCAGCTGAATTCGATTACCTGGGTGTCAACTACTACTCACCGCTGTTCATTAGCCATAAAACTGGTGCAGAGGGTTACGCGCCAAAAATGTGGTTGCCAGAAGGGGCCTTAGCCGCGTTCAACGGCGCAGTTCGACCTGACCAGTTCAAGGCATTGCTTGATCGTATCCGCGTCGAATACGGTAATCCTCCTGTCTTTATCACTGAAAATGGGGCGGGCTTTCCCGGAGAGGACGTGCTCGTTAACGGCGAAGTCCGAGATGAAAACAGATGCAGATATATTGTGGATCACGTCGCCGCTATGGTGGAGGCGATGAAAGCCGGTGCGGATGTACGCGGTTACCATGTCTGGTCAAGCCACGACAATCTCGAATGGTTGAGCGGCTACGGTAGCCGGTTTGGTCTGATCTACGTGGATTTCGATACGCAAAAGCGAACTCCCAAGAACAGTGCGTTGGTCTATGCACGTCTGGTCAAGGGGGATCCCGTCACATCCAAAGACTGTGACTCACCAGTCTCATCAGCTCAAAAGATTAATTGATAACGAAAGCGTTTAATCCTTCTCGGTTTGGTTGCGGATTTCGGAGGGAGTCATACCAAACCGTTCCTTCATCGCTCGACTGAAATGGGCCTGGGTGGAATAACCACAAGCGAAACCAATCTCCCCAACCGTTAAAACTCGCTTCATTGGATTGTGCAAGTCCTCGAAAGCGCGCAACGCTCTCTGTTCCCAGATATAGCGGGCCGGACTTGTACCTTCCTGGTGAAAAAGTCGGTTCAATTGGCGCAGCGAAAGGCGGATTGCCTGAGCAACCTCGGCGGGCGATAACTCAGGATTTACCAGGTGCTTGAGAATGTAGCGCTTGGCCAATAACTTGGATAGCTCACTGGTAGCACTCGTTCGTTGGTCATCAAGCTGAGTCCTTAGCAGCATGCTCAAGGTGTCATAGATAACACCCGCGAGATGATCTTGTTCACCCGAGTGCTCCTGAGTCATACATTCGGTGACGGTGCGCCCGAGAAGACTGGCCGACATTCTCGAGGCTTGGCTATCCGGGGTGATCTTAATTGGGAGCTGATCCGCAGCAATACCGGTGCATCGAGTAAAGGCGGCTTCTGGTACATCCACCAAGCTTTCATGCATCTCAGTGAGAAAGCCCAAGAGGAACGGTGTGCGAGTGTCGTATATAACCAGGTCACCCTGCGTTAGCAGCAAATGACGTCCATCCTGTACGAAGAAACCAGAACCTTGCTGGATCTGGCAGACGAAAACTGAGTTTTTGGGGCTCTGCTCGACCAGCAGCGCATCGCGCTCCACAAAATGATCATTGCCCGAGATGTCAGCTAACCCTATCTCTCCAACCCTGTGATTCGCTTGGCGAGCCATCAGTCCTTGGTGGGATAAGGAGGACGATCGCAATCCCACGAGTGCAGTGCGGTTATAAGCGTTCCAGTAGTCCACCCTTTGAAGAGGCGGAACGCTCAGAGTATCGGCATAGGTACGAATTTGAGAGGCCATTGAGCAACCGCCTTCTTGTTGTTGTGATTATCCCAATGTCCCAGCGAGTCAAGCACCGCGTCCCGGCGAGGCAAATGCCCTAGACAGTGAGTGGTTACAGTCGTCACCAGAACATAACAACAACGCACTGGAGACAACAACCATGGTAGCCAACGCAATCTCAGAGTTCTGGCGCGACATCCGCCCAATCGAGTCCCCGTTCAAGCCTGATGCCTTGCCCGAAGCCTACATACCCAATGCCGCCACTGAGGATGAGCGGTATTACGTGCCTTTTACTGAAACAGTTGCATCCCGCCCGTTATGGATTTCCCCACAGCAAAATCGTTGGTGCGACATCCTGCTCGCTCGTGAAGCCGGCTTGGTCAATCGCCACTACCACCCTCATGAAGTTTTCGCCTATACGATCTCCGGCAAGTGGGGTTATCTCGAGCATGATTGGACTGCCACGCGCGGTGACTTCGTCTATGAGACTCCCGGAGAAGGACACACATTGGTTGCCTTTGAGCATGAGGAGCCAATGCGTGTTTTCTTTATCGTTCAAGGGCCGTTGATATGGCTTGATGAAGCAGGCAACTCCATTGGGCATTTCGATGTGCATGACTACATCGCAATGTGTCGTGAGCACTACGAAAAGGTTGGGCTCGGCGCTGACCTTGTCGATACTCTTTTCCGCTAGTGCAGCGAGGAGGCCCTATGAGCTTCTTGAAGAACGTGTGGTATGTCGCGGCCCTAGAACACGAGCTGGATGCGGGCCCGCTGGCCCGCAAGATTTGCGGTGAACCCATCCTTTTGACAAGGTTGGGTGATGGCACTCCCAGTGCATCTAGCAACCGGTGCCCTCATAGATTTGCGCCCTTGGATCAAGGGAGAATCGTGGGGGACGGTGTTATCCAGTGTCCTTATCATGGCCTTCATTTTGATGTTAAGACGGGGGCTTGCGTACACAATCCTCATGGTGACGGACTGATTCCCAGGGCGGCTCGCTTGTTGACGTACCCTGTATCCATCCGACACGGCGCATTGTGGATTTGGATGGGTGAACACACCGTGGCCGACACTAATCGTATCCCTGATTTCTCGTTTGTCAGTGATGAAGGGATGCGAACATTGGCAGGGCTGATTCCAGTCAACGCAAACTATCAATTGATCGCCGACAACCTGATGGATCTCTCTCATGTCGAGTATCTGCATGCGGGTGGATTAGGTAGTGACGCAATCAAGCATGGTAAACACGAGGTTATCCAAGAGGGTGACACTGTGTTTTCCAACCGCTGGTGCCCAAATGACCTTGCTCCTCCGGTATGGGATGCGTTATTCGACAACTACGGCAAACCCGTCGATCACTGGTTGAATATGCGATGGGATCCACCGGGTATCATGCGGCTGGATGTTGGAGTGTCGCCAGCAGGGCTTGGGCGAGAACAGGGGGTTTGGGCATACTTCAACCACTTCCTGACACCCGAAACAGAAAACTCTACGCATTACTTTTGGTCTGTTAGCCGTCCATTCAAACTGCTTGATACTGAAGTCGATCAGGCTATCGACTCCACGGTGAAGGTCGCGTTTGTCATGGAGGATGTGCCCATCATCGAGCGAGTCCAGGTAATGATGGACGGGCAGGATTTCGATGCGTTGCGTCCAGTTCTTTTGGGTGTCGATACGGGAGCTCTGAGGGCGCGCCGAGTCTTAAAGCAACTTCGCGAACGCGAGCTTGCTGCCACTGAGGTGGGGAGGGCGCCGTCATGAAAAGCGAGCGCCTGCCCTATGAAGTCACCGTGCTAAAGCGAACAGATAGTGCAGTGGGCGTAATGGTGCTTGATCTTGTTCCGATCGAAGGTGGCAAGCTGCCTTCCTTCGAGCCGGGAGCTCATATCGACGTCCTGACACCGGGTGGGGTTATCCGCCAATATTCTTTATGCAATAACCCGGAAACCCCCGGTTATCGACTGGGAATTCTCCTGAATCCAAACTCTAGGGGTGGATCGGCGAGCATGCACAGTACGATTAGGGAGGGTGATCGCTTGCAGATTGGTGCTCCGAGAAATCTGTTTCCGTTATTGAAAGACGGTGAACCGAGTCTTCTGCTTGCAGGTGGTATTGGGATCACTCCTTTACTAGCGATGGCCTGGCACCTCCATGTGCATGACCGTCCGTTCGTTTTGCATTATTTCGTCCGTTCTAGAGCGCGCGCCGCATTCGCCAAAGAAATTCTTGAGGGGCCGTTCTCGCAAAGCGTTCATATGCACGCGGATGATGACGTCCGGATAGACTTGGAGAGTCTTCTCAATTCTTACGATCGCGGGCATCTCTATCTGTGCGGGCCAGAAGGATTCATGGAGGCGGTGATCCGAGCGGCAGATCTGTGCCGGTGGGATCAGGGTCGAGTTCACAAGGAGCACTTTCAGGCGCTACCGTTTGACGGCGTAGAAAAAACTTTCACCGTCGTCGCCGCTCGTAGCGGTGCAACATTCAAGGTTAGTCCTGGAGAGAAGATTGCGGATGTGCTCGAAGCGGCGGGCGTGGATGTGCAACTGTCCTGCGAGCAAGGCGTCTGTGGCACCTGCTTGACGCGGATCATTGAAGGGATGGGTGATCACCGCGATAGTTTCCAGAACAGTGCGGAGAAAGCGCTCAACACTCATCTGGCCATATGTTGTTCAAGCTCACTGTCCGAACGGCTGGTGCTCGATATCTAGCAAGCTGCGAAACCTGCTGCACATTCGTCCTTCTACCAAGCGATGGTCGACATGTGCAGCCTTCCCATGTATTAACGCTCCAATCCCCTCCATTTCTTAACCGTGATCAGCCTCTTGTCTTTCAAGCTTGCACCCTGAGAAGCCGGCGTTGAACACCGTTTGACGACAAACTCCCTAGCGCTCATTATAAATCATCCATTGATGATTATTTGCCATGGCTGCACTGAGTCAATGGAATGCACATCCGCCATTTTCATAACAAGGAAAGGTCAGATGCTAGTAGCACGATTAGGCTCAACGCCAGGTATTGAAAATATTTCGATCCAGGCAGAAAACGACTTATCCCAACGAGATCCGGGGCCCGGTGAAATATCCGTGAGGGTACAAGCGAGCTCGCTGAATCAGCATGATTACAATGTCATTTTAGGACGCCTTCCTGCCGAACCCGGTCGTATCCTTTTGTCAGATGCCGCAGGAACCGTCGAAGCTGTAGGCGCTGGAGTAACTGAGTTTTGCGAAGGCGACCAAGTCATATCCTGTTTCTTCCCGCAATGGATTGACGGGCGGCAAGGCATTCCAGGGTTCTCCACTGTTCCGGGGGATGGTGTGGATGGATACGCTCGCGAACACATCATCCGGCCAGCGAGCTGGTTTGTCAGGGCTCCTTGCCATCTTAATGTGCTCGAGTCTTCAACCCTGGCAACCGCTGCCCTTACCGCGTGGAGGGCATTGGTGGTTGAGAATAATGTTAAACCTGGTGATTCAGTTTTGATTCTTGGTACCGGGGGCGTGTCGATTTTTGCTTTGCAGTTCAGCAAAATGCTCGGCGCGCGGGTCATCGCTACGTCCTCTAGTAATGAGAAACTGCAGCGAATCAGTTCGCTTGGAGCAGATGATCTCGTCAATTACATCGAGGTGCCTGAGTGGGGGCAGCGCGTCAGGGAGTTAACCGATGGACAGGGTGTTGACCATGTCATTGAAATAGGGGGACAAGGTACGCTCCCTCAATCCATTGAGGCCTGCCGAGTGGGAGGGCGAATAGCGTTGATCGGCGTGCTTACAGGTATTGGAGGTTATGTGCCTTTAGCAGCCATGATGGGCAAACAAATCCGCTTGCAAGGTTTGACGGTGGCTTCGCGCAATGATTTGCAGGAGATGATTTCGGCAATGGAGGTCAATAAAATCCGGCCGATAATCGATGCGACGTATTCGCTCTCAAACTTGCGTGATGCACTGCGTCAAATGGAGAGCGGTAAGCATTTCGGGAAAATCGCGATCGATCATCGATAGGCAGGCCCGCCGGTCGCCTTTACGCTTGTCCTGAAAATGATACAAGGAAGGTTGCCAGTCGGGTCAGCCTTCCTCGAATCCTTAGTTGCTACGCGTCTTCAAGAAGTGGAGGTGCGGAGTCGCTGATGGCTGGTGCGTAAACCCACTGCGCTAATGACTGCCAAGCCCGCCGCGCAGGCAAATATTGCACTGGGTCTTCCAGGGATCAGCTCCATTCCCGCAGAGACAAATTGCCCGAAGAAAATAGCCATGGAAAGGTAGGCTAAGTTGCGCCCTAGAAGTTGGTTGTGACTTTGCTCAATTGTCATATGGTTCACCAGCGGCACGGATAGTCCAAAACCTGAGCCCAATGCAACAGCGCCGATCAGGTAGGTCGAGACGCCTTCGCCTACCGCAAAGAACATGTGGGCAATGGCGTAACAGATGAAGGAGATCGCGAGCGTTGCATGCTCGCCAACGCGCTTCACGACGCGAGGCATAATGGCCGCGGCGGCTACTGCGATCAGCGACACAAAGGAGAGGAAATAGCCTGTCTTTGCCTCATTCATCCCCATTTCATTCAGCGAGATCGGCAGCACAATTATGCCGGTAAAAAAGCTGAGCATTGATAGCACTGCTGCAACGTAGACAATCTTCAGGGCCTTTGGTATCGCGGTGTGGGTCATGGCGTTGCTAACCGGCTGAACGCTCGACTGCGTGCGGGGTACGAATAACAACAACATTCCAGCAAACACCCATGCAACGAGATACAGCGTGAATGGCCAAGCCCATCCGATCGTGGCCAGCAGTCCACCGATGAACAGGAAAATCACGCCACCGAGTTCGATGGCCATGCCTTGTCTGGCAATCATCGTCAGGCGGGCTGAGCCATCGTACAGCGCAGAGATCATTCCCGTGCCGCTGGACATCACCAATGCAGTCGCAGCTCCAAGCAAGAGTCGATCAGCGAAGACTGCCCAAGGGCCGTGCAGTACTGCGCCAACGATGCCTAGGGCGCCATAGGCCACCAGTCCAATAAGCAGTGAGTTATACAAGCCGTAACGTTGCACCAGCCTGGCAGCAAGCGGCCCGAATAGCACGACTCCTAATGCCGGCAAGGTAACCAGTAACCCAACGCCATGATCAATGCCTAACTCCGCTGCGATGCGTGGCAATCCTGGGACGATGACACATCCCACCATGATGGTGAGACAAGCGACTGCGAGAAGCGTAAACGCCGCAAAGCCTGAAGGGGGGGATGGTGATGTGGGCATACTCACTCCGAGAAAACACTGTCCGTTCTATGGGATTACAATCCGTTGTGCGGAACAGATGCTCGGTTTTTTCCCCTCGGGTGTCAAGGCGTGTCCGCCTAATGGCTGATTGCGAGGGGGTGACACAGGTTGAGGATAGGGACGGATTTAAGTGATTGGAGACAGCAGGGCAGGCGATGGATTTAAGAAAATGGAGCGCTGTCCTCTCTTAAGTACTGTCACCAGGAGAGAAAGATGATTGGGTTGATAGGGTATGATTCTCGCTTTCTGGTAACGCCTAGAGATCCCAAATGAGCCAAGACAAGGAAGCTTCCAGTAAACAGGTGATCGCTCGTGCGGCAGCTATGCTATCGGCACTCGAAAAATTCCCATTTGGTGCAAGCCTCAGTCAACTTAGTGAAGCCTGCGGACTGCCGCGTACGACGGTGCATCGCATGGTGGGATCCCTCGAAGCTCAGCAGTTGGTAATCACTGATACAAACGGCGTGCGTCTTGGGCCGGCTTTGGTTCGACTGGCGGCTTCAGCGCATAAAGATGTCATTGGCATTTCTCGCCCATACATCGAGGCGTTGGGGCGTAGAACAGGAGAAACCGTCGATCTCTGTATTTATCGGGGCACCCATTCCGTCTTGGTAGATCAATACGTATCTAATCAAGAGTTGCGTGTTGTTTCTCCAATCGGCACCGCCTTCCCAATCCATTGCACCGCCCACGGCAAGGCGTTGCTGGCTGTGCTCAAGGAACAGGTTTTGGAGACGATGTTTTCCACAATTGATTCGTTCGACACGCGCACGGCGAACACCTTGAAAGACGTGAAGGCACTCCGGAAAGAATTAGTGAATATCTCACGCGCCGGTTACGCCGTGGATCGAGAGGAGCACGCTCGCGGGGTTTGCGGAATTGGTATCCACCTGCACACGGGATTTGTCGACCAATATGCGCTCGCGCTTGCGGTTCCGATGCTGCGTTTTGAAGAAAACTTCGACGAACTGAAAGCGGCTCTTTTGCAATGCAAAGCAGAGATTGAATCGGTGATAGGTGTTTCCTGACGTAGCTGATCAAGTGTTGGGCTTGCTAGATCTCCAGGGCTACGAATGATGTGATGTTGCATGCGGCACCTGATGAATTTTGGCACTCATTGAAAAGCCCCTGGCGGGGCAGGGGCTTAGTGGGAGCGCTGAAAGGCAACTCAGAAATTGACGTTATCTTTCCCTTTCAACCCGAGGATCGCTCGAGCCTCAGCGGGCGTTGCAATCTCCAAACCTAGCTCAGTGAGAATCGCCTTTATCTTGGTAACCTGCTCGGCGTTACTTACAGCAAGCTGGCCCTTACTGATGAACAGGCTGTCTTCCAAGCCGACCCGTACGTGTCCTCCTAGCATCGCAGACTGCGTGACCATCCCCATTTGTGCTCTACCGGCGGCGAGTGTTGACCACACGTAGTCCTTACCGAACAGCTTGTCCGCGGTGCGCTTCATGAAGACCAAGTTTTCCGGATCCGATCCAATGCCTCCCAGAATGCCGAAGACCCCCTGGATGAAGAACGGCGGCTTCAGTAAGCCTTTGTCTACGAGGAACGCGAGGTTGTAGAGATGCCCAACGTCATAGCACTCGTGCTCGTAACGGGTGCCATGGTCACGCATCAACTCAAGCGTGCGCTCAATATCGCGGAATGTATTACGGAAAATGAATGCGTCGCTGGTGGCGATGTAATCTTTTTCCCAGTCGAACTTCCACTCCTTGATTTTGCCCGCGAGCGGATGAAAGCTGAAGTTGATCGACCCCATGTTGAGCGAGCACATTTCAGGACTGAATTTCAACGCGGCGGCGAGTCGGTCTTCAGGCGTCATTTCCGGACTGCCGCCTGTGGTGAGGTTTATCACCGCGTCAGTCGCTTCCTTGATGCGTGGTAAGAATTTTCCAAATACTTGCGGATCACCTGTCGGCCGTCCGTTTTCCGGATCGCGTGCATGCAAATGAAGGATAGCGGCGCCGGCGTTAGCGGCATCGATCGCTTGCTCTGCGATTTGATCAGGAGTGTAGGGCAGGTGAGGTGACAGCGTTGGGGTGTGTATCCCGCCAGTAATCGCGCATGTCACGATGATTTTTTGATTGCTCATTTCTGACGCTCCGTCTGTGGCTTGAGCATCCGGGTCAGGTGCTTATTCAGCCGTTCAGTCACTTCGGCTTGACGCCCTGCAGGCCACTCAAGAAAGCCGCGCCCTGTCTTCGCTCCCAACTCGCCGCGATTGACCCGCTCAGTGAGGCTTGGCAAAGGTTGGCTGGACTTGTCCAGGTCGGAAAGAATCACCGAATGAATGTCCAGGGTTAAATCAAGCCCTACCATGTCCGCGTTCTCTATAGGCCCGAATACTGGCAGCCGTAAGCCGAAGCTGTTTTTGACGACAAGGTCGACGGTATTAGCGTCACAGACACCATTGCTGATGATCGCGTGGGCTTCGCGCCAGAGTGCATGTTGAAGGCGATTGCCAACGAAACCGGGCACATCTTTGTTTACGCGAACAGGCAGCTTTCCGCATGAAAGCAATAGGTCATAAACACGGTCGATCGCCCAGTCAGCTGAATCTTCCGTACGAATGACCTCGACCAAAGGAATCAACGGTGCTGGGTTCCACCAATGCGCGCCTACGATTCGGGCGCGAACCTGTGAATCAAGATGCTCGCCGATGTACCTGATCGGGATTACAGAAGTGTTACTTGCAAAGATTGCCTCTCGCGGTGCCAACCTTGCCAGCTCAGAAAAGATCTCCTTTTTTATTTCCAGTTTTTCCGGGCCAGCCTCGAACACTACATCAGCTTGCGCAACTGCCTCGCTGAGTTCAGTGCAAGGCTTAACGTTCACGGCCAGGCCATCATCAAGTCCAAGGTTTTGCAGCCCGTTGCGAACCTTAGTCGTAAGCGATTGAAGGCTGGCCTCAGACGAGTCATATACCCGTACGGTATATCCATTGGCGGCAAAAACCTGAGCGATGCCGGCCCCCATTAGGCCGGAGCCTATAACAGCGATTTGGGTAGTCATATGTTTAATCCCTAGCCGGCGGTATAGCCGCCATCGATATAGAAAATCTGACCGGTGCAGAAATCCGATGCCCCTGAGAGCAGGAACTGCGTAGCACCAACCAAATCTTCGGGTTCGCCGAGTCGACCGAGCGGGATACGGGCCAACATACCCGTACGGGCATTGATTCCCCTTTCTGTGTCTTCGAACATCCATGCCGTAAGAGGAGATCGAAACACTGTGGGAGCGATGGCGTTTACCTGGATACCTTGGCGTCCCCATTCACACGCCAAGGAGCGGGTAAGCCCATCCACGGCATGTTTCGAAGGGCAGTACGCGCTATAGCCAGCAGAGTGCCCCAGCTTTCCTCGAGTAGACGAGACGAAGACGATTTTTCCACCGCCCTCTTGTTGCATGAATTGATCGGCAGCTGCTCGAGCCATCAACCATGAGCTCTTCACGTTCGCATCCATGACTGCCTGCCATGCGTCGACAGGAAAATCAGAGGCCAGTCGAACGTCGTTAACACCGGAAGCAATTAAGACTCCATCCAAACGCCCAAAATGTTGGATGGTCTGCTCAATGATTGAGCGAGTGATCTCGTCTGATTCAGGACGAGCTGAGATAGCGAGGATATGAGCGCCTTGGCCGGAAAGCTCTTCACTGAGAGTGGAGAGCTTGTCTTTTGTGCCTGCGACCAAGACGAGCTTGGCCCCCTCCGACGCCAGAGCTTTCGCTGCGGCAGCTCCCAATGCTCCGGTCGCACCAGTGATGACGATGACCTTACCGGCCACGGAAAATCGTCCAGATGTATTGTTTGACATTCAGACCTCCTTCGCTGGAATGGGCAGCATCACAACCAGCATGCTTGCGGGAAGATTGCTTCGATTGACCACGGCACGGCGTTCACCGGCCTGGATGCAACAAGAATCAAATGGTTTGAGGACTACTTCCTCGTCATCAGTGCAGACGGTGACTTCGCCACTGCAGACGAAGTACACCTTCTCTTGGCCAGATGCGTCCCATACCGCTCCACCTTGGGGGAGCAGATGGGAAAGGCCCACTACTGTCTCGCGAGCAGGGGTTGCATCAGCCCCCTGCAGCCGCAAGCAGTAGATGTCGTGATGCCCAGGAGGCTGGTAGGGATGTGCGTCCTCAATGCGAGTGACGAACATAGCCCTTACTCCTCAGCGCCAGCTTCGATGCGGAATTTCTGCTCGGGATCGACCATGGCAACCAGGCGGACGATGCAGCCGTCGCCCTTCGTCCAGCGCCATGGAAAGGCGGCAAACGTAACGCGCTTGCCGGTAACCTTATCGAGATCACCACCCACGTTCTCAATGCCTGGAATACCGGCAGTAAGCAGGGCGCGGTGCGCAGGCTCCCACAGAGGGAAATCCTCGATGACCTCTCGGCCAGTTTCTTCTTTGTATTCCTCCATAACGCGCGGCAGTAATGGGCCAACACCGTGTGGGCCAATGGCCGTTGCGAGAGGGTGATCTAACGCCTGCTGATCAACGCCTACCATCTTCACGCCTTTTGCGGCCAGCCACTCCCCAGCGTCTTTGTAGAGGCCAGGCGAGTATGCGTAGTACATGCTGTTGTCACCATAGTGATGGTGCCAGCCAGTGTTGATGATCACGATGTCGCCAGGACGGATGCGAGGGCGTGCATTCTCCAAGTCCTGGGCAGTGATTACCTCCCACTTCTTCTTCGGAATCGACACAACTACGCCGGTGCCGAAGAAACGCTCCAGAGGGATCTCATCGAGGAAGGGAGTCCCCTCTACCACGTGGGCAGGAGCATCGATATGGGTACCGCTATGCATCACCGTGGTGATGCGCTGAGTGAGGACACCAGATTTGGCGTGGTAGTGAATACGTTCGATTTTGACGTCTTCGAAATACGGCCAGTTCGGAACGCCGAGACCCCAAGGATGGCTGAGTTCGAAAAATTCGACGGAGTCTGTGCTGCTTGGAGCGGCTTTAGGGTAAGAACTCATCTCGTATCACCTTTTATGTTGTTTTTGGTGTGTACCGCATTACGGTTATCAACGCCGCAATGTGGTTAAAGTTTTGATCGCAACTTTGTTTGCTGTCAATACAAGTGCAATGTCCATCTGACGGAATTACGGACTAAGACTTCTTGTTTTGCGTTCTACTTCTTGATTTAAAAGAATTTTTACGTAGAAGATTTTTTTTAAGAAAATTGGCTTCGGTTTTGTTGCTGTACCGCATTGTGGGTTTTCGTCATATTTTTATAATGTAAGTTTAGATAGTAACCTAATCGTTTTATGTTTGAGTACGCCGGTACTAAGTCCTGCAGGTACATAAGAATGTAACTGAACTAGATTAATTTCTTTGTCATTAAATTCACCTAAACTATTGAAAATAATGGTAATAAATCATCATCACGACGATTATTTTCATGCTCGTTGAGTGTTGTGGCGATGACCTGTCATCGATTCGTGTTGACAACCAAAGGGGTGAGAAATAGTCTTTTAGTCATGTGGATGGTGTGTACCGCAATGCGGTCAACATAAAAATAAGAGGCCTCACATGTTCAAAACTAAACGCTTTAAATCGACTGTCCTTCTCTTGGGGGCAGGCTGTCTCTTAATCTGGTTATTATTAGCCAGTTCCTATGTTTACATCCGCGAAATAATTAGGCTCACGCTAGAGGAATACTCTAAGCCGTGGCTTTGAATTGCGTGTAATTCCACGATAAAAATAAGAAAGGTGTTGAAATGTCTAAGTATCGATGTGTCTTCATGTCGTGTGTCGCGGCGAGCTTTTTAGGAAGCTCGGTCGGTGTGTGGGCGCAAGGAGCCGAAGAAGAAGCATGGGGAGACGGCGCTTTAGCTCGATCCATGTTTGGAGATGACTTCGAACAGTCTTCGGGTGTTCGAATCAAAGGCGTGGCTCAGATTGGCTGGTCTCACAATGACGCTTCCGATGCCGGGTGGTCGCCAAATGATGGCCATACCAACTATCCGGTGGTTGGTGCAAATGATGAGGGGTTTCAGCTCAATGGAATCCAGCTGACTGCTGAGAAATCCCTAAAATCCAACATCCTTCCTCGAATCACTCCGCTCCCTGGGCCTAAGCCCGAAGAGTTCTCTTGGGGTTTCACAGCCGAATTAATTTACGGCCGCAATGGCTTGATGGCGGGAATGTATGGTTTTGATCAGCAATGGGCGATCAACCGACCTGGCAATGAGGACTCAGTAAAGGCTGCTACTAGCCATCAGAACTATCTGGCGGCGCCTCAGGCATATCTGCAGTTTTATATGCCTGTATTGGATGGGCTTGCAGTGACTGTCGGCCGATTCGGCTCTGGGGTTGGGTACGAGATTCCTCCGGCAACGCGTCCTAGTCCTAACTTCTTTTACACCCACACTTACGCGCTTGTGTCGCAGCCCGATCAAGTTGCTGGCGTACTGGTCTCCACGAATGTGTTCCGTAACAACTACGGTTTGCTCGCAGCAGAGTTGGGCGTCGTGAATGGACGTCAGAACTGGCAAGACAACAATGCTCAGAAAAGCGCTTTGGGAGCTCTCCGCTGGAGAAGTCCTGACATGCGAACCTGGGTTGATTACAGCTTCATGAGCGGGGACGAACAAAACGATTTGGATCACGACATTCAAATGCCGGTCTCAAGGATCCTATCTGACACAGGGCTGCGGCGAGATCACCATTCGTTGCTGGTTCGTCACCACTTCGATGAGCGTTGGATGTTGGCGGTGGAGGGCCTTAGTGGCAAGCAGCGAGGTAACGCCGATCATTCGATCGACTTGATCACTGGCCAGCCCTTCTCGGGTGCACATTACCGCGGCGCAAATGCCACGCTGCGATACAAAAGCAGCAAGTTGGTTGAGTACGGCGTACGAGTCGAACGATTCGAAGATCCAGACGGATTTGCACTGCTGCCTACGACAACAGTCGCGGGGTCATATAACGCCGTGACCGTTGGCGCCAACCTGAATCTCCATCCCCATTTAGTGGTGCGTCCGGAAGTTCGATATGACTGGCAGTCAGACAACGATGGTGTGCGCGCTTACGGTGCCGGCCGCGCTGAACACCAAACCACTTTCTCGATAGACGCGTTGATTTACTTCTAACCCCCTCAATCGCACTGCATTGACTACCACACAGGTTAGGTGATCGAAATGGCTCGTGAAATTAACTCGATTGACAGCTTTCGTTTCAAGCTTTTTTTAGTGATGGCGTTGGTTCTGGTGTGTCATCACGCTGCTTTTGCGTCGGACAAAATCGTGATTGGCGCATCGTTACCATTGTCCGGGCCGCTCGCAGGTTTTGGGGGTTATCAGCGTTGGGGTTATGAAGCTGCTGTTGCGGACGTCAACGAGAAAGGCGGGGTGTCGATCAAGGGTGAGAAGCGCCTGGTGCAATTGGTTGTTCGGGACGACAAAACCGATCCGGTCACCACATCCCGAAATGTTCAGACGCTTATCAATCGAGATAACGCGGTGGCATTACTAGGGTCGTGTACACCCGCGCTGGTTAATGCCGGAGGTCTAATGGCCGAACGCAGTCAAATACCAATGGTCACGGGGTGTAGTCCGCTTGCGAGCTTTCGCTCCGTTCGGCAATGGAAATATGTTTGGTCGATTTTCTTCGATGAACCAGACGTCGCTCAAGCTCCTTTTAAGATGCTGCAAGAACTCGCGATACCGACTAATCGGAAGATCGCAATTCTTCATGACAACGGGCCCGACGGCACTGCTGTTGGCGGTGAGTACTGGCCAAAAGCTGCGGCCGAAGCAGGTTACGAGATTGTGGTGAAGGAATCTTTCCCGATCGACAACACCCAATTCGGCTCAATGCTCATGAAGGCGAAAGACTCTGGAGCCGACATCGTATTGGTCAACGCAATTACGCCGCAGGCAGTTGCCATTCGCAAGCAGATGGAAACCGCAGGGTTGCGTCCAAAAGTGCTCTTCATGGAAAAAGGCGCAGAGCCAGAGCAATTCGCAACAGCCCTCGGCAAATTAGCAGATGGGGTGATGGTCGGTAGCTATTGGGATCCGAGCTTTCCGTATCCAGGATCGAAAGCGCTGGGCGATCGTTTTGAACGCGAGTCAGGCTCCAGCTTCAGCCAGCATATTGCAGATTCATATGCTGCGGCACAGGTGCTGTTGGACGCCATTGAGGCCGCCGGCAGTGTTGATCGGGATGCGATCAACACCGCGATAGCCGCCACCGATAAAAGCTATGTAGTGGGGCCTGTAAAGTTCGCAGCTGATCATACTTCCAAGATTCCGACTGCGATCGTGCAGTGGCAAGCGGGTAAACCAATCGTCGTGTGGCCCCAAGAGCGAACCACCGGCGTAATTTTCGCTGTCACGCAGTAGGAGGCTGACATGCCAACCTTTGAAGTTATTGCAAACAGCATTACCTCAGGTGTTTTGCTGGGTGGAACCCTCGCACTGACCGCTCTCGGGCTCTCTATCGCGCTCGGTGTGATGAGGTTAGTAAATCTCGCTCATGGCGAACTGTTGGTCGGCGGAGCGTACTTGGGATACTTCCTCCTCACCCGGTTCGGAATTGATCCCCTATGGGCATTGCCTTTGATTGGAGGTGCCATAGGGTGTCTTTCCTACCCTTTGCAGCGAATATTAATAACGCCATTGGCGGGGAAGGGCATGGAAGCATCGATGATGACCATGTTTGCCGTCTCCATCATCCTGCAAAACCTGTATTTGCTCGTGTTCAGTGCAGACACGCGTGCTATTGACCTTCCTTACGCATCTACAGCAATACATGTTGGCGGTTTGACCATCTCGACCAGTTATTTAATAGGATTTGCTGTGTCGATTGTCGCAATCGGCGCCGTGTACTGGCTAACGTCCCGAACTCACTTTGGTCGTGAGCTGCGGGCGAGCGCCAGTGACCCCATAGCCGCTTCTATCAATGGGGTGAACGTGAAACGGGTTCACTCGCTAGCTTTCGCCCTGGGTGCTGGCTGCGCAGCAATGGGAGGAGTGTTGGTCGGTACGGCCTTCGCGTTCACTCCAACCACTGGTGCGGGATATCTCCTGACTGCTTTCACGATTGTTGTTTTAGGTGGTTTAGGGAGCATACCCGGCACGTTGATTGGCGGGGTTGTCCTTGGAGTTCTCCAGAGCTTTGGTGCTTTGGCGCTGGGAGACGGTTATCGCGACCTGGTAGGCCTGACTCTCTTCTTGGTCGTTCTGACTTTTCGTCCTGCTGGCATGTTCAATCGAGGAGCTGCGTAATGGGGCAGATCATCGCAAAAACCACGAAAGTTCCGTCGGTTGAGACGCTGAAAATCCAAAGCGGCGGTTTGATGCTGATGGCGCTTATCGTCATTGGTGCGTCTGGCCTTTCCGCTGGGAATTATGCGTTAGAAGTCGGGTTCCAGTTCTTGCTTCTGCTCATCATGGCCGAGGCCTGGAATCTAATGGCTGGCTATACGGGACTGGTATCGCTGGGTACTGCATCCTTTGTAGGGATTGGCGGCTACACACTTGTCGGTTTGATGAATCGATTTGACGCGTCGCTGTCAGTAGCGGTATTTGCCGCAGGTATTGCGGCAATGGTGTTAGCTCTTTTGGTTTCCAGAGCAGTCTTCCGGATGCGAGGGCTTTATTTCACCGTAGGCACGTTGGCTCTAGCCGAGGCGCTCAGGATGTTCATGGTGAACTCCGACTACTTTGGCGGCGCAACTGGGATTTTTCTTGCCAAGGATTCGCCATCTCTTAAAGCACTGTTTTGGATGGCATTCGGCGTCTTGGTCTTAACTACGATGCTGATGCAGATTGGTACCCAGGGACGCTTTTCAGTGCTGCTTCGTGCTGTGCGAGATGATGAAGATGCTGCTGCACAGGCAGGTGTCCGGGCGTTTCGCGTGAAACTGGGTGTCTTTGCTCTCTCTAGCTTTCTGATAGGGCTTGCGGGAGGGTTACAGGCACTAAAACTGGGTGTCATCGAACCCTATGGAATGTTTGGTCTTCAGTGGACGGTAAATGTGCTGACGGTCGTGATCATTGGTGGTCAAGGTAAGCGATTTGGCTCGCTCGTTGGCGCCGTACTGGTTGTTGCACTCAGCGAGGCGCTTGCCGACTATCCCGCAGTGCATCTTCTACTGATGGGCTTCGCTTTGATTGTGATCATCCGCTTCGCTCCCCAAGGGCTTGCCGGTTTACTTGAGCGAACTTTCAACCGTCGGGCGCAGGGAGGTGTGAAGTGATCAAACATCAATGCGAGGTGGATACTACCGTCCCAGCATCTACTTCTTTGCTTCGTACCGAAGACCTTAAGAAATCATATGGTGGCGTACATGCCATCCAAGGCATTTCCTTCGAGCTTCACAAGGGGGATGTCTGCGGTGTTATCGGCCCGAATGGAGCGGGCAAATCTACGTTCATCGGGTTGCTGGGAGGAGCATTGTCGCCGAGCGGCGGGCGGATCTACTTCGAAGGCAATGATGTAACCCGGCTACAGGCGCCTTACCGGGCTAGTCTTGGTATTGGCCGTACCTATCAGGTACCTCGGCCTTTCTTAAATATGTCGGTTATGGAGAATCTGCTAACGGCCCAATTCGCTCTTCACCCCCTTATTGGCGCTGTAGAGGCTAAAGCGTTCTGTGAGGAGATTCTCGAGCGTACCGGTTTGCTTGAACAAAAAGATTGGCTGGCAAAAGACCTTCCGCTGCTACGGCGCAAGCGATTGGAAATTGCCAGAGCGCTGGCCATCCGACCGCGACTCCTACTTCTGGATGAAGTGGGGGCAGGCCTGATCGACAGTGAAGTCAGTGAGCTAATTGAGCTAATTCTTTCTCTAAAAGACAAGGTCGATTCGATCATCATCATCGAGCACGTGCTAAGAGTGGTTCGAGAGTGTTGCAATCGGACGCTGGTTATAAACTTTGGCAAAAAGATTGCCGAGGGCCCAACCAGCGATGTGCTAGCGAGTAAGGAGGTCGCCGAAATTTACCTGGGGAATGCCGCCAATCGACATTCTCAATCAGATACTGAAAGCCCCCAGGAACAGAAAACTACGTCCCCTGTCGGCGTGCTGCCACAAGCCGTCTTGGACGATGCAGAATGTCTGAAACCTAGTGAGCCTTTGCTGGAGCTCCTCCAGGTTCACGCTGGTTACGGTCAGGCGAAGGTACTGCAAGGGGTGGGTCTTAAAGTCTTCCCGGGCAGCACTGTAGCCATACTGGGCACCAATGGCGCGGGCAAAAGTACCCTGGCCAACGTCATCAGCGGTGTACTGAGACCAACCGCTGGACAGTTCAGGATCGATGGAAAAGATGCGGGCTTGAGTCTGCCCTATGAACGGTCTCGCTTGGGCATCGCACAATGCCAAGAAGGGCGGAAGATTTTTCCTAACCTAACAGTGGAGGAAAATCTGCTGATCAGTACCCGTGGTCTCACTAGGAATCAGCGCCTGGATCGCCTCGATGGTATCTACACTTTGTTCCCTGATCTCCATAAGCGACGTCATGATGGGGGGACTGCGATGTCCGGTGGTCAACAGCAGATGTTGGCAATTGGTCGGGCCCTCATGGCACGACCGCGACTGATTGTATTTGACGAAATTAGCCTCGGCCTCGCACCGGTAATGATGGATAGGTTGTACATGGCCTTAATGGAGCTTAAGAAAAGCGGACTCACCTTGGTGATCGTAGAGCAGGATGTCGCTAGGGCGCTGGAATTGGCGGACGAGGTTCACGTGCTTGAGCATGGAAAAATCGCGTTGACCGGGGACGCGCGGAGCGTGAAGCACGACCCCAGATTGAAATCGCTATATATCGGAGAAGCAATAGCATGACCGAGAGCCTGAAAAATCTGGTGCATGCCTCCAGCACGATTTATGGAGATGAACCTACCCCACTTGGTAGCAAAGTTTCTCGAGAAAATGGGATTCAGGTTATCGCTCGCGCTGCGGCGGTGCTCAATGCTTTAGGGGCGGAGCTCGATGGCTTGAGCCTGGGGCAGATCGCGGCGCGAGTGAATCTCCCACGCTCCACGGTACAGCGCATAGTTTATGCGTTAGAGGGCGAGGGCTTGGTGTCTGCAACTCAACAGGGTGTGAAGCTTGGGCCTACCATCGCACGCTTAGGAAGCTTGGCCCGAATGGACGTGAAAAACGTTGCTCGTCCTCATCTCCAGGCGCTGGCCAGGGAGGTCAACGAAACCGTCGATCTATCGATGCTCGTTGAAGATCAATTTCTGTTCATTGATCAAGTTGTGTCAGATCGGAAGCTTCGGATCGTGTCATCAGTAGGGGCGATGTTCCCTCTGTATTGCACAGCTCACGGCAAGGCTTACCTCGCTCAGTTGCCTGATGAACAGGTAAAAAATCTGCTTTTCGGCAAGATGCGTCGGCATACCGCTAATACCATCACCGATATCGATCAGCTGATCCGGCAGTTGGAAGAGGTGAGGGCTACTGGCTACGGATACGATTTTGAAGAGCACTCCGAGGACGTCAGTGCAGTAGGCACCATGGTCGACGATTCGGCGGGTCTTCAGTATGCATTGAGCATCACCGTCCCGGCGTCACGTTTCTCTCGCGACTTTAAAGAGCTGACCCTCGCGTTGGGTAAATGTAAGTCTGCGATTCAAGAAACCCTGAATGCTGCACGTGTCTGACTTTAAATAATTTTAAGGAGCGGCTCATGGAGCTGAACCAGGTTTCCGCGTTGCTTGAAAGTACTCCAATGAAACTCGAAACAGGATTCGAGCGCCTGGAAAGCGGAGTGCTGCATGTCGCTTGCCGGACTGACATGCACGGTTGCTCAGGTGAAATGTTTGAATGGTGGTTCCGGTCGAGACCCGATACTCAACGCTACATTTGGTGGCACCCTGTCGATCATGTTGCGAGTCATTGGATTGAGGGCACGGCTGATACCCATATTGGCTCAATCCATTTAGCTGAAGAATATTTTTCAGGCCTGCCTTCTCAGAAGCTGGCGATTCAATTTCGCCATCCTCATGAGTTTTTTGAACCGGACGGATACGAACGAGCGAAGCGTGATAAGCGGGTTTCCGCGGCGATCTGCGCTCGTATTGCGCCTGAGGAAGGGCTTTCCAAACGAGACAACGAGGGTCGCCTACTAGGGGGGCGGTTGTTACACATAGGAAGGGACACAAGCTGGGGACTTGTGCTCAGAAGCCATTTCTACCTAGGGCAAGACCTGGTGTCCCAGGGCCTGGGAGCGGAAACTATTACAGAAATGGTGCCCGAAGAATTTGGTCAGGCGCTGCTTATGCATTGTTACAACGAGTTCACGTTTTTATCTCGCTTCCTCCCTTCGTTGTACGTTAGTGAGAACCGCGACAAGCTGTCTGTTGGAACGCCCTGGTAACATTGGAAACCCTAAGCAGCCTGCAGGGATGGCTGCTTAGGGTCGACAGTTCATTGCTAGCTCACCATAGCTTAAACGTGTAATCAATGTTGAGCCTTGTCTCGTCAACGTTACGAGCAAAATCGCTCTGGTAGTGGCCTTGTCGAACACGGAAGGCGACGCCTGAGAAAGTGCCTTGCTGAATAACGTAGGCAAGTTCGATGTCTCGTTCCCATTCGGAGCCTGACCAGTCATATTGTGGGAGGTGAACGTTATCACCTCGAACAACTCGGATCATGCCGGTTAATCCAGGAATCGCCATCGCAGCAAAGTCGTATTGATACTTGGCTTGCCAAACGCGCTCGTCCGGATTTATGTACTCTGAAACGAGGCTCCCACCAACGATAAGGTACGGATCGGTGCCAGCAAGATAAGGCATCGCGCTTTCGCCCGAGAGGCGCATATGACCCAAGCTGAAGGTGTGAGCCTTATGGCGATAGCTTAGGTTAATGTTGAAGTTGTAATTGTCGACGTTGCCTGCACGTTCTGCACCATCGCCCAAGCTCCGAAACAAATAAGCTTCTGTAGTGAGCGAATCGCTGCCGATGGCCGCTTTGTGGGTAGCGCCTACAAAATGCTGCGTATAGATGTCCTGAAGCTGCGCGAAGTAGTAGCTAGTCTTCAAAGAAGGATTCCACTGGTACTCGGCCCCACCATAGTAAAACGAATCGGACTCAGCACTGCCGATAAACCGGTTATTAGGACTACTTACCCTTAGCTTGTCACCGTTGGTTGAGTCGCGATAAATCTGCCGATCAAATGAGGCTGCATTGATTGTCAGATTGTCGATCTCTTTTGACTGGAGGGTTGCGCCCTCATAGTAAGGGGCAAACAATCTAGCAGTCACAGGGAATGCGACCGGCACCAACGTCGTGACGCTCCCTATTTGAAGTTCGGTCTTCGAGATTCGTGCCTTCCCTGCTACGCCTGCCTTGCTGTAATTGGGGCGTGGCTCTCGGTCGCTGGTGTCATAAGGGAGTAAGCCTGTGCCTGTGCGGTCAGGACTAGAGTCAAGCTTGAACCCTGCCATAGCTAAAGTATTCACCCCGAAACCAAGCGTCCCTGGGGTAAATCCCGAGCTGAAATTAAATTGGAAGCCTTGAGCCCATTCCTGAGCTTGCGATTGTCCGCTACCGTCGCGAAAGTCACGATCCATGTAGAAATTTCGAAGAGCGAGTGTGGCGCTGCTGTCCTCGACGAAGCCGCTCGCTATAGAGCAGGTCGCGTGCGAAAGCAGCAGCGCAGTTACGTACTGAGCCGCTTTCATGATTGAATTCTCTATTATTATTTTTAAATGAGTCGAAAGAGCATGGCGACTACTCAGTCGCCTTATGAAGCGTTCAAGCGTTACGCAATTCTCAGCGCCATTTTCCGTTCTTCTCTACGAAGTAGAACAATGACGCTTGCAGCCGCGGCCAAAATTCCTGGAGATGCCGCCAGCATCAGTCCTGCCACTCCGGTACCTGACGCAAGCATTTGACCGGCAATCAAAGGGCCGCTCATGGAGCCAAAACGACCTATTGCTACTGCCGAGCCGACTCCTGTCGCCCGAATCGCGGAGGGATAGAACTGTGGAGCCAAGGCATACAGGATCAACTGCGCGGCGAGTACGAAAAAGCCTGCGATAAATCCGGCGATCAACATATTTACGAAGCTGGCTGATATTCCTAAGCCGAGCAGTGCCAGCAGCATGCCGCCATAGATCAAGGCAACGAGCTTGATGGCGTTCCAGCGATCGAGGAGTACGCCGGCGAGAATGGAGCCGGAAGCCATTCCCAGATTCAGTAGCGTTTGAACTGTCCCGACTTCTGATCGACTGAACCCTTGGCCCGCCAGCAATGTGGGAAGCCAGTTCAGCAACATGTAGACAACGGTCAGAGTGAAGAAACAACTGATCCACAAAAGCAAGGTCGGCATTGCCTGGCCCCTTCCAAACAAACCATCTGCAATACCAGTACGGGATTGAGCGTTCTGTGATCTGGTCGTTGCTTGGTACGAAGAAGATTCAGGCAAGAAAAAGTAGAGCACCGGCGCGACGATTATTGGAGCCCACCCACCGACATGGAAAACCAACTGCCATTGCTCAGCCCCACCAAGCATCGCTACCAACGAAGCGGTCGCTCCTCCTAAAGGTACTCCGCAATACATCAGGCTTACTGCAGTTGCGCGCCCAGTCTCTCGAGCCGATTCGGATGACAGCGCGATCAAGTTGGGTAGGGCAGCTCCAAGCCCCAGCCCAGTCATGAACCTTGCCGACAGCAAACTTGGCAAATCCCAAGCCATGCTGGTGACGATAGAAAAGGCACCAAACAGCAGGACGGAGCCAATGAGCACTGTCTTTCGTCCGATCCTGTCAGCTAGTAGCCCACCAATAAATGCGCCAGGCAGCAGGCCCAAAATACTCGAACTGAATACCCAGCCCATCTCCGCCTTATCCAGTTGGAAGTGAGCGGCAATTCCTGGCCCTGCGATTCCCGCCGATTGAATATCCACGCCTTCGAGCAGTGCGACGATGAAACACAAGGCCACGGTGATTACGGCGTGGTTACGAGCAGGCTTCATAAGTCACCCCCGAAATTCCTTGGTTCTGTGGTGGTGAGATCGATGCGGACGACAGGTGGTTTTGCCCGATGGTGGAGTGGCTTGCATGATTCAAAGGCCATGATTGCGCTCTCGTTGGTATTGTTATTGTGATTCGTTAGGTTTGTTAACGAGTTTTCGCGATCATAGATGCAAATTTCAAGGATAGTCAACGAACGATGATTTATTCCTTTTGGAGCGGAAATCGGTAACTGTAACGAATATTATCGTATAAGCACCGTATTCAAAGGCTCCAACGGCTAGCCGCCTAAGCTTTTGTAGGGCCGCGGAATGCGCCAGGCAACGTCTCACTAAATTTGATCACGAACAAAATGATTAATTGACATAACTATATTCTGAGGATTATTGTCGTTTCACCATGAACGGCCATCGAGCCAAACCCGGGGTGAGATATGAGCAAGTACGAAAACCGTTGGAGCACCGTAAAAGTCGAACTGGAGGAGGGCATCGCTTGGGTGATCCTGAATCGCCCCGAGAAACGCAATGCGATGAGTCCTACCCTGAATCGCGAAATGCGCGATGTGCTGGAAGTCCTCGAGCAGGACGCCGAAGCTCGCGTGCTGGTATTGACTGGCGCTGGTTCAGCCTGGACTGCCGGCATGGATTTGAAGGAATACTTCCGAGAAGTCGATGCAGGCCCGGAAATTCTTCAAGAGCGTATCCGTCGTGATGCTTCTGAGTGGCAGTGGAAACTGCTGCGGATGTACACCAAGCCAACGATCGCGATGGTGAACGGGTGGTGCTTCGGTGGCGGTTTCAGTCCTCTGGTTGCTTGTGATCTGGCAATCGCGGCAGATGAAGCCACCTTCGGCCTCTCGGAAATCAACTGGGGTATTCCGCCAGGCAACCTGGTAAGCAAGGCAATGGCCGATACCGTCGGGCATCGTCAATCGCTTTACTACATCATGACTGGCAAGACTTTCGATGGGCAGAAAGCCGCCGAAATGGGTCTGGTCAACAAAAGTGTCCCGCTGGCCCAGCTTCGCGATGAAGTTGTATTGCTGGCTCAAGATCTCTTGGACAAGAACCCTGTCGTGCTGCGGGCAGCGAAAATTGGTTTCAAGCGCTGCCGTGAACTCACCTGGGAGCAGAACGAAGATTACCTGTACGCCAAGCTTGATCAGTCACGCCTGCTCGACACCGAGGGCGGCCGTGAGCAGGGCATGAAGCAATTCTTGGATGATAAATCTATCAAGCCGGGTCTGCAGGCCTACAAGCGCTGAGGTCGTCAACCACGTAGCGCTGCAGATTCGCGTCGCTACGTCACGCCCGATCGTCAATCAGCCTTTGCGTAACTAGGAGAGATCAATGTTCAACGTTCCTCTGTTGATAGGCGGTCAAGCCAGGCCCGCCTCAAATGGGAAAACCTTCGAGCGATGCAATCCTGTGAGCGGTGTTGTCGTTTCTCAGGTAGCAGCTGCCACTGTGGAAGATGCAGATGCAGCTGTCGCGGCAGCAAAGGATGCATTCCCTGCATGGGCTGCTTTACCGCCAAGTGAGCGTCGTGCGCGACTGCTGCGGGCGGCTGAGCTCATGACTGAAAGAGCTGCGGAGTTCGTCGCTACTAAGGGTGAGACCGGCGCCATGGCGAACTGGTATGCCCACAACGTGTTCTTGGCGGCGAACGTATTGCGTGAGGCTGCATCGATGGTTACCCAGATTCAGGGGAACGTGATTCCATCGGACGTACCAGGTTCCTTTGCCATGGCAATACGTCAACCTTGCGGAGTGATTCTGGGCATCGCACCGTGGAATGCGCCGGTCATTCTCGCGACTCGAGCAATCGCTATGCCGTTAGCGTGTGGCAACACGGTGGTATTGAAATCTTCAGAAATTAGTCCTGCCGTTCATCATCTGATCGGACAGGTGCTCCAGGATTCAGGTCTTGGAGATGGCGTGGTCAACGTCATCAGTAATGCCCCGGAAGATGCCTCTAAGATTGTTGAACGATTGATCGCAAATCCTGCGGTACGACGCGTTAACTTCACAGGGTCAACACATGTCGGGCGGATTATCGGAGAGCTGTCAGCGCGTCATCTGAAGCCAGCCTTGCTTGAGCTAGGCGGTAAGGCTCCTCTGGTCGTGTTAGCCGATGCTGACCTCGAAGCCGCAGTAGAGGCCGCTGCATTTGGCGCCTACTTCAATCAAGGCCAGATATGCATGTCCACCGAGAAGCTAATCGTGGACGAGAGCGTCGCCGACCGCTTTGTTGAGATGCTGACCGTTAAAGTTCAGACGCTCCATGCAGGTGATCCGGAAGATGAAAATTCTGTATTGGGATCTCTCGTGGATAGTGCTGCCGCACGACGAATTCAAGGGATGGTAGGTCAGGCAATCGAGTTGGGGGCAAACCTCATTTGTGGCGGCAAAGTGGAGGGCAGCATCATGCAGCCTGTGCTACTCGATGGCGTCACTTCGGACATGCAGCTATATCGCGAAGAGTCGTTCGGGCCTGTCGCGGTAGTCATCCGCGGAAGCGGGGACGAGGAGTTGATTCGTCTGGCCAATGATTCAGCGTTCGGACTTTCCGCAGCCATTTTCAGTCGAGACACTTCGCGCGCCCTGGCGTTGGCTCAACAAATTGAGTCGGGTATTTGCCACATCAATGGCCCAACCGTCCACGACGAACCACAGATGCCTTTCGGCGGCGTCAAGGCCAGCGGTTACGGTAGCTTTGGAGGCAAAGCTTCCATCGACCAGTTCACCCAGTTGCGATGGGTGACCATCCAGCATGGTAATCGAGCCTACCCAATTTAACTGCGTACCCACGCTTTATTGGTTCTCTACTGCTTCGAATAAAAACAACACGAGGCGCTGACTCTTCAGTGCTTCAACACGCTGAAGGCTTGATCTCTTAGAGATCGCCTTGCGTTGCAATCTGCAGAGGTTCAATACGTGAATAGCGAAACTACGTGGAAAGAGTCGCCCGAGGTAGGGGGGCATGCACTGCCTCCCATACGCCCGGTTGTCATTGGTAGGCCTGGAGTGACGATCGAGCAGCGTGGTGGGGCTATCTACCTTCGATCGAACGAGTATTTGGAAGCCTATCCAAAACGCTTGATGGATCGTCTCGTGCACTGGGCGCAAGCTAAACCTGACCATACGTTTGTTGCACGCCGAGATTCGGATGGGGAGTGGGTGCGAATTAGCTATTCGCAAATTCTGCAGCGAGCTCAGATCATTGGTCAGCATCTGCTGTCGTTCAATTTAAGTGAAGAGCGCCCACTGGTCATCTTGTCGGGCAACGATTTGGAGCATTTGCAGTTAGCCACTGCGGCCCTTTATGTCGGCATACCTTACTGTCCGGTCTCTACGGCCTACTCAACGGTCGCGCAGGATTTCGGCAAGCTCAAACACATTATCGACACGCTAAACCCTGGCCTAATTTTCGCGGCCAATGGGGCAATGTACGAGCGCGCGATAGATTCAGTAGTGTCGATTGATACGCCTGTGGTGCTGACTTGCGGAGAGCTTCAGAAACGACGTCATATTTCGTTTGAAGATCTATGCCAGCCCATCGATACGCGCGACGCTCTTGCGGCGTTCGAGCAGGTTCAGCCCTCCACCATAGCCAAATTCCTGTTCACGTCCGGTTCCACCAAGTTGCCCAAAGCGGTGGTTACCACGCAGCAGATGTTGTGCGCGAATCAGCAGATGCTGCGCCAGACGTTCCCGGAGTTTATCGAGGAGCCACCCGTCTTGGTGGACTGGTTGCCCTGGAACCATACCTTCGGCGGCAGCCATAACGTCGGTATCGTTTTGTATAACGGCGGGACGCTGTATATCGATGATGGAAAACCGACGCCTCTGCATTTCGCGGAGACGCTGCGTAATCTCCTCGAAATCTCCCCTACCGCATACCTAACAGTACCAAAGGGTTGGGAGGAGCTAGTCTGCGCGCTGGAGAAGGATGCAGTTCTCAGGGAAAGATTTTTCTCGCGTATGAAACTGTTCTTCTTCGCCGGTGCAGGCCTTTCACAATCGGTATGGGATCGTCTGGAGAAAATCTCTACTGAACATTGTGGTGAGCGCATCCAGATCATGGCCGGGCTTGGCATGACCGAGACTGCTCCCAGCTGTACTTTTACAACCGGGCCTCTGTCCGTGTCCGGCTACGTGGGCCTGCCAGCGCCAGGCTGCGAAGTGAAGATGATGCCAGTCGATGGTAAGTACGAAGCTCGCTTCCGTGGGCCAAACGTCATGCCTGGCTACTGGCGGTCTCCGGAGCAAACCGCAAGCGCTTTCGACGAAGAAGGTTTTTATTGCTCAGGCGACGCCGTGCGTTTTGCTGACCCGGCATGCCCAGAGTTGGGGTTGATGTTCGACGGCCGAATTGCAGAGGACTTCAAGTTGTCTTCAGGCGGATTTGTCAGTGTTGGCCCCCTGCGCGCGCAAGTGATTGCAACTGGTGGCCCGTACATCATGGATGTGGTCGTAGCCGCGCCGAATCGCCAGCGTATTGGATTACTGGTGTTCCCTCACATTGAAGAGATGCGAAGCCTCGTTGGCGCAGACGCTACAGCGCGCGCCCAAGATATTTTGGAAAGTCCTGTAGCACGTGAGTGGTTGTTAGCTCTAATCAATCGACTGAATGAAAAAGCTACAGGCGTTGCCACTCGCATCGATTGGGCCGCCTGGCTTACAGAACCCCCAGCGCTAGATAAAGGCGAGATCACTGACAAGGGATCCGTAAATCAACGCGCTGTGCTGACGCATCGGGCGGAGAAAATCGAAAGTCTCTATGACGGTACCGATCCTAGCCGGTTGCTGGCCAGTCAAGACTAAATAAAAAGGTACGGATGGGATTGTCGACGGTCGATGCCCCCATCGTGTGCTCTCACATCTGGAGCTCGAGATGTCTGAATACTCTGCACCCCTGCGCGATATGAACTTCGTGATTGAAGAATGGCTCCAGGCTCCCAATGCTTGGCAACAGTCTCAGTTGTTCACTGACCTAGACATTGAGCTTGCCTCGCAGGTGCTCGAAGAGGCCGCGAAATTTGCAACTGGCGAATTGGCTCCTCTCAATGCGATAGGTGATCGTGAAGGGTGCAGGTGGATCGACGGGGAGGTTCGCACTCCGACTGGGTTTGCCGCGGCGTACGCACAATATGTTGAAGGTGGCTGGCCAGCGTTGGCATGTGCAACTGAAGATGGGGGCCAAGGACTGCCTCAATTATTGAACGCAGCGCTACATGAAATGCTCTTCAGCGCTAATCACGCGTGGGCGATGTACACAGGCATTGCGCACGGTGCTTACGAATGCCTACGCGCGCACGGATCAGAGGAGCTGCGTGCGAGATATCTTGAACAAATCGTCTCCGGTGAATGCCTTCCAACCATGTGCCTGACCGAGCCCCAAGCAGGCAGCGATGTCGGATTAGTGCGTACCAGGGCTGATCGGCAAAACGACGGTACCTACACGCTGACTGGCAACAAGATTTTCATTTCTGGTGCAGAACACGATTTCACTCAGAACATTCTGCACTTGGTCTTGGCTCGTGTACCGGGAGCTCCGGCGGGTAACCGAGGTATTTCGCTTTTTCTGGTTCCTAAATACTTCAGCGGCGCCCAGGGCGATGAGCAGAACGGAATTCGCTGCGTTGGAATCGAACATAAGATGGGAATCCATGGCAGTCCGACATGCAGCATTGCATTCGAGGGCGCTAAGGGGTGGCTGGTCGGTCAGGAAGATGCTGGATTGAACGCCATGTTCATCATGATGAACTCTGCGCGTCTCCATGTCGGGTTGCAGGGACTTGGGCATGCACAGATGGCATTGCAGGAAGCAACTGGCTATGCCGCGGAGCGCACGCAGATGCGCGCTCCTCGTCGACCAGAAGGCGTGCCTGCTGCACCTGTTGATCCTATTGAGTACCACCCGGCGATGCGTCGCAAGCTTCTGGAGCTTCGAGCATACACAGAGGGCATGCGTGCTATTGGCTATTGGGCTGCCCATTTACTTGATATGGCAGAAGACGCTTCAGAGGCTGAACGGCACCGCCTAGAGCAGCAAGCGAGTTTATTGACACCAATAATCAAAGCCTTCTTCAGCGAGCAAGGTTTCCGGCTGGCCAGCGAAGCTTTGCAGGTACATGGTGGATACGGTTATGTACAGGATTACAGCATCGAGCAGACACTAAGGGACAGCAGGGTAGTCATGCTCTACGAGGGCACCAATGAAATTCAGGCCAATGATCTGCTTCTTCGAAAGGTGTTAGGCGACAAACATAACGCCTTTGGCAATCTGATAGAGCTCATCCTGAATGAGGCTCACCAGGAGGCTCACAGCGTTTCTGGGTATGGCGTTGTGCTCGAGGTTCTCTGCGCTGAGTTACGTGAAGTGGTGAGTTCACTGCACGATAGTAAAGATCCCGAGCAACCCTATCGAATAGCGACTGATTTTTTGCGCTTGATGGGCCTAGTGCTGCTTGGCTACGCGTGGGCGCGAACATGGCGAATCTCATTAGAGCGAGCCGGGCCTTTCTACCAAACCAAAATTGAAACGGCTCAGTTTTACTTTGACTACGTCCTGCCGGAAGCCGATCTGAGAATCAAAATTATCCGCAAGGCAGCCGTGCTGCCGTTCAAACGGAGGGGTTGAAATGAATGCTGCCGACCTGATTGCTATCGACATTCATACTCATGCAGAGGTCTCCTGTCATGCGCCAGACGATGACTACAGGATTGAGTTTGAAGAGGCTAAGCGCAAGTACTTCAAATCTGGAGCCCCGCCATCCATTGCGGAAACCATCGCGTACTACAGAGAAAGAAAAATCGGTTTGGTGATGTTTACGGTCGATTGGGAATTTGAGATCGGTCGGCGCCGCATCCCCAATGAAGAGGTAGCGCTTGCGGCGCAAGACAACGCGGACATGATGATGGCGTTCGCAAGTATCGATCCTCATAAAGGGAAGATGGGTGTTCGTGAAATGCGTCGGCTGATTAACGATTTTGGTATCAAGGGGTTCAAGTTTCACCCTACCTGCCAAGGGTTCTTCCCGAACGACCGCATGGCTTATCAGCTGTACGAGGTTATTGCTGAGCATGGCCTGCCAGCAATCTTCCATAGTGGTCATTCCGGTGTAGGCTCAGGCATGCCGGGCGGCGGCGGATTACGTCTAAAGTACTCTAATCCCATTCACCTGGACGACGTTGCCGCGGATTTTCCTGATATGAAAATCATCGTCGCGCACCCATCATGGCCTTGGCAGGATGAGGCGTTGTCCGTCTGCCTTCACAAACCCAACGTTTACATAGACCTTTCAGGGTGGTCGCCAAAGTACTTTCCCCCGCAACTCGTTCAATACGCGAATACTTTGCTTAAAGAGAAAATGCTCTTCGGTTCAGATTTTCCATTGATTACGCCCGATCGCTGGATGAAGGACTTTAAGGAAGCTGGATTTAAGGAGGAGGTGCACTCTCTCATCCTCAAAGAAAACGCGATGCGGGTACTAGGGCTGAGTTCGGAGGCCGTATGAATATGGTGAATGCTCCGCCAGGTGCCGATCAAGATGTCGATGTACGTCTCGATGATCTGCTTGGCTATACGTTCCGTCGAATACAAATTCGAATGAGCCAGCATCTTACTGAGCAGTTTTCCGACTTCAGACTCAGACCTGGACAGTTTTCCGCGATGCTCATATTGGAGCAGTTTCCTGGAATCACCCAAGTGGATTTGGCTCGGAGCTTAGCCATGGAGCCTTCTCAGGTTGTCCAGCTGATTACGAAGCTCGAGAGACGAGCACTTGTAATCCGACAGCGGGGACTTCAGGACAGGCGAGCAAACTTCCTCCATTTGAGCGAAGAAGGTCAAGAGCTGGTTAAGAAGCTAAAGGTCGTCGCTTTACGAAGTGACGACGTAGTTTGTTCAGCTCTTAGTGATGATGAGAAGGCCCATTTGCACCTTCTGCTCTCCAAAATGCTTTAACCGCATTAATAAATTGGGTTTTGCTGTTATGAATAACTCATTGAGGGTGACTACCTCCAGGGAGGGAAACGACCGTGGCGCCTTTGATGGGCACCGGCACACTGCGCTCAAACTCTTTGCGCAACATGGATTTCGCCAGATAAGCATGCGAGATTTGGCTCTGCATATCGGCTTGAAACCTGGATCGATTTACTACTACATAGAGAGTAAAGAACAGCTACTGTTCGAATTTATAGAAGAAATTTATGACTTTTTAAATGTCCCAGGTTTCCTAACATACAACGTCTATGCGCTTAGTCCTGTAGAGCGCTTGCAGAAATTCATTGAATATCATGTACATATCTATAGCTCGATGCCTTTGCATTTCCAGTTACTGCAAAGGGAAAAGGTAAATTTAACAGACGTCTATGGCGATGCGCTGAGAGCCCACGCGGACAAGTATGAGGCGTATACCCTGACGTTGATTGATCCCCTCATAGACGGACAATTCAAGAGCTGCGCGACTCAAAAAGCTGGTGACATCGTTCAATTGTTGAATTCCGTACCTGGCTGCCTGCTAGGTTCCGGCTTCGGACTGGAGGAGATCTCGCGAATTCTGTTCGACCTCGCGACGCAGGTAATCCAGGCACGTTCGTCTTCGTGTTGAAGCCTATCCCGGTGGCTATACCTCACCATTGCACCCTTCCAAAAGCTATGCGAGCAAGAAGCCCGTGCTTGAGCCTCAGCGCCAATATTCGGTTTAAGCGAAGCATTTCTTCTTTGACAGGACAGAGCATTGCATCCATGATAAATCATCATTTGATGATTTTCTGAGGTCTAAATTGGATCGTAAAGAAATGCCCGGCCTGCTCGTAATGTCGCGTCGAACTGTGCTTGCGAGTGCGGTAGGCGCTGCTCTGATGTCGACCTTCGGTGGCGTGGCGCGCGCCACCACTCTAGGAGATGACGTGATGACCCGAGATTTTCCGACCCGTATCTATGGTGACGATGCGGCAGAAATTCCTTACCGCAAAGCTCTGCCACCTGAGGCTCCTCGAGCACGTTACACAGGATTTAAGCCCGAGCAGGTAACCTTGCCGAAAGGTTCTATTCGCCGTGCGGGTGCGAAACCCCTTCCTGTTGACATAATTCTCGAGCGAGATGTTGCGGTTAAGATGCGCGATGGGGTTACCATCTATGTTGATGTTTTCCGTCCGGCCAAGAGCGGTAAATTTCCTTCGCTGGTCGCATGGAGCCCCTACGGCAAGGAGATTGGGGGGCAATGGCTGGATGACATTCATGGTCGCGCTGGTGTGCCCTTAGAGTGGGTGTCCGAGCTGCAGAAATTCGAAGGGCCGGATCCAGCATTTTGGGTCGAACAAGGCTATGTGGTGCTGAATCCTGACCCTCGAGGCGCATATAACTCAGAGGGCAATATCAGCTATTGGGGCCGTCAGTTAGCCGAAGACGGCTACGACTTCATCGAGTGGGCGGCTGAGCAGCCTTGGAGCTCTGGCAAGATTGGGATGGCTGGTAATTCATGGCTAGCAGTGTCGCAATGGTTCATAGCGGCGGAACAACCCCCACACCTAGCCGCGATCGCCCCCTGGGAAGGCTTCAGCGACCATTTCCGTGACACCGGTAACCGCGGCGGCATTCCAGCTCCGGCATTCCCCGAGGCAATCATCCAGACCTTTGCAGGCAAAGGGTACATCGAAGATCAGCCTCGCATGATTGTTAAACAGCAGGTGATGAGTCCCTATTGGGCTGACAAGAAAGCCCGGTTGGAACGCATTCAGGTTCCCGCCTATGTCGTCGCGAGCTACACCAACGCTGCGCATACCCATGGCACGTTTGATGGTTTCCGAAAAATTGCTTCGAAAGAGAAGTGGTTGCGAGTGAACAACACGAACGAATGGCTCGACTTCTACACCCCGCAGTATGAGCAGGAGTTGTTGAAATTCTTCAACCACTACCTCAAGGGGGAGAAGAACGGTTGGCAAGAAACGCCTCAGGTGAGGATTTGTGTGCTTGATCCGAGCGGCACCGACGAGGTTGATCGAGTTGAAAAACAGTGGCCACCAGCTCGAGTAAAATCGACGAAATTGTTCTTGGCGGACAAGGGCAACCTAGATACTGCAGCACCGCCTAAAGAGGCCAAGATATCTTACGAAGTCGGGCCAAACGGTAAGATCTCGCTGACCTACAAATTCGATAAGGACGTTGAACTGATCGGCTACATGAAGCTTCGCCTCTGGGTAGAAGCGAAAGGCTCGAACGATATGGAACTAGCCGTAAGCGTCGAAAAACGCGATGCTACGGGAAATCCCTACAATCGCGAGTTGGGTGAGGGCATGGTCGGGCCGGTGGCCTCGACCGGGCTGCTGCGCGTATCCCAGCGCGAATTGAATGAACAGCTCTCAACCGATTTCGAGCCTTATCTGAAGCATGAACGAGAAGAGCTGCTGAAGCCCGGGGAAATTGTGCCAGTGGAGATTGGTATTTGGCCTATGGCAATGCGCTATAAGGCTGGAGAAGAACTCTATCTGACGATTGCAGCTCACCACCCGATGAGCACCGACTTCGACATGGGTTTTGGCGCAGCTAAGATCGAAATATCTGAGCAGAATTTCACACATGACCGGAGCAACCCTGGGGCATTGAAGAGCATGGGGGGCGGTGCTAACACATCACCGAGCGCCATCCGCGAACAGAAGGTTCCAACTCCCACAAGCCGTAACAAGGGAACTCATGTGTTCCACCTCGGCGGTAGGTATGATAGCCACTTGTTAATCCCAGTGATTACCCTCTGACTAATCAGTGCCGGCCTTGGCTGTAAGCCAAGGCCGGCAACCGCAGCAGGGGCATAGCAATCTTGCATACAGAGGTATTTTGCTTGAAATCCGAAAGCGCCGTCCCTCCTCAAAAGGCTCAACGTGGTCGCAGACGTAGTGGAGAGGTAAGCGGTCGAGAGGTTCTACTTGAGTCAGCTTTACAAGCATTTTCGAAGTTCGGCTATGAAGGTGTTTCTCTGCGATCAATCGCCGCGGACGCTGGTGTCGATATGGCACTGGTTGCTAGGATCTTCGGATCGAAGGCCGATCTCTGGGATTATATTGTAGATAGTTTTGCGGTACGACAAGTTGATCATTTGGCGCAGATACGCAATCTTAATGACGAAGCGGAGAAGAACCCCGAAAAAGCCATGCAACGATTTATTCAGCTCTTCGCTGATATTTCTTTCCACATGCCAGAGTTTCCTGCTTTTCTTCTGCTGGAGGCAAGCAACCCTGGGCCAAGACTTAAAAAATTGAATGAAGAGCTTATCGAGCCCTTTAAAGCCGCAAGCCTTCCTCTAATTTCAAAAGCGCGAGAAGCAGGAATAATCATCGCGCATAATGACGAACTATTCTTTGGTATGTTGATATCGGCGATTTCTTTGCCAATGGTTGCACCGGCTGTATTTTGTGGAAAGCCAACACTCAGTGCTCGATTGAAAAACAGCATTGCCAAACAAGCCATGGCAATGTTTATTGTACGAACGGAAAATCTTTCTTCCTAACATAAGCCAATTCGCCCGCTAGGAATTCAGTTTGCGAGCGGGCGCAATCACGTCTGCTTTCTGTGTCATAAATATCAAACGAATGATTTCATCGCGCGGAGCGAAATTCTTTGGGTGAAACACCGCAAGAGCGTTTGAAGAATCTAGAGAAATAGGCGGGCTCGGAAAAGCCAAGACTGTCAGAAACTTGATTGATAGTCATTTCGGTGTATATGAGACATCGTTTCGCTTCGAGCGAAAGCCTTTCGTTGATCATCTGTAAGGCCGATTGCCCGCCCAGGCGCCGACACAAGGAGTTTAAGTGGTTAGCGCTAATTCCCAATGCCGAGGCATATCGCGAGATTGGCCAATGCTCCCGGTACCGATGCTCAAGCATTGATACGAAACTTTGGAGGTGTTCTAGGCCCCGTTCAGTCGTATGCAGGTGGCTCTCAGCTTCTTCGGAGTTTTTTCGGAGAATCCAAACCATCAGCAAATTGATCAATGAATGCAATGCAAGTTGCCGGCCCCGGTGTTTTTGCCGGTATTCGGTACTGATTGCGTTGAACAGCATGTCGAGGTGCGCAGCATCCTCACCCACTTCATGGCACACGTTTTTATATATGTCAGCTCCCTCAAGCGCCGAGGACAATCCCTGCAACAACGGTTGTGCAAATGTCAGGATATGCCCCTGTATGTCTTGGGAGAACTTAAAGGAGTGAATGCTCATCGCAGGGACTACCTGGAGCGTAGGACGATCTACGTGGACGACAGCATCCTCAACCTTAAGTACTGCATTACCTCCCTGTACATATAGCAACTGCATCAAATCGACATGTCGATGAGCCTTGATTTCCCAATCATGAAGTTTGCTCCGCTCTGGTATGGATTCACAATGCATCAAATCCGGGGTGGGCCAGGAGGCTGTCTCACCGTAAAGCTTGAAAGCTGGTATCCCAACATCAGGTGTCTTTACCATCAGGATCGCCTCGGTGGATCATTCAAAAATCCAAATAATGAAATGGATATTGCCTTCTTATCCACTCCTTTGTCACTAAAAATACAGGAGACAAAAATAATCACACTCCCAGACCCTGCGCGGTTTCAGGGAGCTTACGACGGAAAACCACGATGAAAACTCAAGTCGCAATTATCGGCTCTGGGCCATCCGGCCTTCTTCTCGGTCAGCTGCTCCAGCGTGCCGGCATCGATAACATCATTATCGAACGCAAGAACCCCGAATATATCCTGTCCCGCATACGCGCTGGGGTGTTGGAACAAGGCACCGTGGATTTACTGCGCGAGGCGGGAGTGAGCGATCGCATGGAGAAGGAGGGGTTAGTCCACGATGGTTTTAAAATCGCGTTCGATGGTCGTAGTGAGCACATCAATCTCAAGTCGCTGACCGGCGGGAAAACCGTAATGGTCTATGGACAAACTGAAGTCACGCGTGACCTTATCGATGCTCGTAGTCAAGCCGGTGGAATAACAATTTACGACGCGGATGAAGTAACGCCGCATGACATGAAAACCGACAGCCCCTATGTCACTTGTATAAAGAACGGAGAGGTCGTAAGAATTGATTGTGACTATATCGCTGGTTGTGATGGATTCCACGGTATATCTCGACAGTCAATTCCGGCAGAAAATTTAAAAATTTATGAGCGCGTTTATCCATTTGGCTGGCTAGGTGTACTTGCGGATACCCCGCCGGTTGATGATGAGCTCATCTATGCACGACACGAACGTGGATTCGCTCTATGCAGTATGCGCTCGCCCACCCGGACACGTTATTACGTTCAGGTGGATGCGGAAGAAAAGGTTGAGGATTGGTCGGATGAGAGATTCTGGACAGAGCTTAAAAGCCGTCTGCCAGAAGAGGTGGCAGCACGTTTGCAAACTGGCCCTTCGATTGAAAAAAGTATTGCTCCCCTGCGAAGCTTTGTTGTAGAGCCTATGCAGTATGGTCGGTTATTTCTGTTAGGCGATGCTGCACATATCGTCCCCCCAACTGGCGCGAAAGGGTTAAACCTGGCGGCTAGCGATGTTAGTACGCTCTATCGAATTCTTATAAAAGTTTATAAGGAAGGGCGCACAGAGTTTGTCGAGCGATACTCTCAAATCTGCCTGAAGCGCGTCTGGAAGGCAGAGCGTTTTTCTTGGTGGATGACGTCGATGCTCCATAATTTTCCGGGAACGGACGATTTTAGCCAGCGGATACAGCAGACAGAGTTGGACTACTTCGTTTCATCGGAGGTCGGCAAAAAAAGTATGGCAGAGAACTACGTTGGGCTTCCTTACGAGAAAATCGATTGAGGCTTCAATGCTCAGGAGCGATCACAATTGGACTCAAGGGCTTCAAAATCGACTAAATCTGATGATTAAGACGGACGTCATGTTATAGGAGAGTTAGAGTATTCTCTGGCCGCTTTTTTGTGATGCGGAGTAGCGTCTAGCGAAGCGGTGTTGCCACGCACAACACCGCTATCGCTCGTTGGTAAATGGCAACTGCGTAGCCAAAACATCCATTGCCTACTGGTTCGTGTCGATTCTGCGCACCGGATTACGCATTCTTCGATAGAGCAGCATCCAGCGATCAATAACCTAATACGTTCAGCAAGTCTTTCACCTCAGCTAGCGCGGGAGCATGCGCTCCAGCATGGCGGCAGGATATGGATGCACAGGCTGCCGAAAACCGTAAACGATCCATCAAATCGGCTATACCCAGCAGATCGGCAGCCAGCCAACCAGCCATGCAGGCGTCTCCTGCCCCGACAGTATCAGCGACGTCCACAGGAATCGCTGGCTGCTCATGTTGGCTGTCCGGCGTGTGCAGAATCATTCCGTGCTCACCGCGAGTAAAAAGGATGTGGGCCAGGGGATTTAGGGCCCGTATCTCGTCTATCGCCTGACTTTCGGTGAGCCCTGGGTAGATTTGCCTGATGTCTTCGTCAGAAAGCTTAATCATGTCGGCTAAGACGGTCATCGTTGGGAAGGTTTGTTCCCGGTAATGTCTGTCCATCAAATTACGCCAGTTCGGGTCATAGCTAATCCGTTTACCTGTAGCTTTTGTATGCTGAGCGAGTTTTACCAGTCGGTCTCCTAACGGCTGACGAGTCAAGCTGATACAGCTGAAGTGACAAACTTCAACCTGGTCTTCCCATCCCTGTGGCATCAGAACTGGATCAAAGGACAGGTCGGCTTCACCGGCGAAAAAATATCTTGGAGGATGACTCGAAGGAACGATGGCAACCAGGGGATCTCGGTTTACGCGTTGTATAAACCTCATGTCCAGGCCTGCCAATCCAGACTGCCGCACGATTTCGTCGCCTAGGGTTTCGGTGCTGATAGATCCTGCGAAGGCACTGCTGATACCCAGGCGGCTTAGCGTACGTGCAACATTCCAGGGAGCTCCGCCTGGATAGCCCTGCCATTCCCCGGGCAAGCCTTGGACAAGGTCGGTCAGTGCTTCACCAAATACAATTGCGCGCGGCAATGCCATCATCATTTCCTCAGTTTGTTTTTGTTGGGCAGCGGCTGACGATTCATCTTCGATGAGTCATCACTGGCTTAATGCGCCTTGGTGAAAGGAAGAGATTGATGAGCACCGTCTCGATTAAACAACGTCATCGCGGTTCCACGACGGTACTCGCTCGGTGTCTGTCCCATTTCGATGCGAAAGTGCCTGTTGAAGTTAGATAGGTTTTCATAGCCAACATCAAAGCAGATGTCGGCCACTGACCTTTCTGTTTGCAGCAACAGTCTGCAGGCGCGCTGAACCCTGAGCTTGCGCATGAGATCTATGAAGCCGTGGCCGGTAACCCTTTTAAAGAAGCGCGAAAAACCTGGTTCGCTCATCTCCAACTGGAGGGCGATAACTGAAAGGCGGACATCACCTGTTAATTCAGTCAGCAGGTAGTCAAATGCCCTGTTGATTCTTTCGGAGCTGCGGGCGTCCAGCTTTGGCGTGTAAAAGGCGCTGGCGAGCATGTGAACGTTTTGGCCAGGCGCTTTGATGAGCGTATTGATCAATTGTAAAAACAGAATCAGACGCTCGAGACCTTGAGCCGGGCCGATCTCCTCTAACAGTCGCGCAGCCTGTACAGCTGTTGCGCCTGTGAACTCAAGGCCACGACGAGCATTTTCAAAAAGGTGTTGAAGTTCGCCCAGCTCAGGCAGCGTACCCCGTAATGCAAGGATCGCCGCGCCATCAAACTGCAGTACCACATCGCGTCCCGGCAGAAACTCTCCAGGTGCCACATCACCTATCCAGTCGTGGGGTAGATCGGGGCCGATCAGCGCAACATGACCTGCACCGAATGCACCTATGTAGTCGCCTGCAACCAGCTTGCCGCTTCCTTTGCGAATCAAATGAACTTCAAATTCAGGATGATGGTTCCAGCGAGCCAGGGAGTAGGGGTAGTCGTGTTCATACCAGCGAAAGAAATGATCAGGCTCGGGGAGAATTACCTCCAACTCGGCCGGTCGCTGCTCAAACAGGGCTGTTCGGTTCTCAGGCATGTCATGCCCCTTTTATAGTTGTTTTTCTTCGTACACGGCCAACATACGCTCTCTTGGTGGGCACGTGCTAGCTCACATATTGCGCACGACTAATACTTTTTTGATCGCGAGCTTGATCCGATTTCTCGGTTAAAAAAGTATCAGTTGGGCGTCCGTTATGCGTTTGTCTGGGGTTTTTTTAGGTGCTGTAATCAGGTCGTCCAATCATTGTGGGTCAGATGCATTTGACCAGCGGTGGTTAACAACAAAAATAATAGCTCCCGTCGTCCAAGGCGCGGAGCGGAGAGCACTACGATGAAAATCCCGAAAGCGCTTTTCCTTTCCGCTGGTCTGTCCTTCGCCTTTCTTAGTCAAGCCGCCGAAACAGTGACTATTGCCACTGTGAATAATGGCGACATGATCCGCATGCAGCGGCTCTCCAAAATTTTTGAACAGCAGCATCCTGATGTGAAGCTAAATTGGGTGGTGCTGGAGGAAAACGTCTTACGTCAGCGCCTTACCACCGATATCGCCACACAGGGCGGCCAATTCGATGTGCTGACTATTGGCACATATGAAACGCCTTTGTGGGGGGCCAAGGGTTGGCTTGAACCGTTCACGGCGTTGCCACCGGAGTACGACCTACAAGACATCTTTCCTTCAGTCCGTCAGGGGCTGTCGATCAACAATACGCTCTATGCATTGCCATTCTATGGCGAAAGCACGATCACCTATTACCGCACTGATCTTTTCAGGGACGCAGGGTTGAGCATGCCGGAGCATCCGACCTGGACGCAGCTCGGCGAGTTTGCCGCCAAGCTTCACCAACCTGATAAAGGGCTGTACGGGATGTGCCTGCGTGGCAAGGCGGGGTGGGGCGAGAACATCACATTGTTAAGTACTATGGCAAACGCCTTTGGTGCCCGCTGGTTCGATGAAAAGTGGCAGCCTGAGCTTTCCAGTCCGGAGTGGACGGCAACGGCGCACTTTTACGTCGATACCATGAAGAATTATGGGCCGCCAGGTGTGTCGAGCAATGGCTTCAATGAAACCCTCGCGCTGTTCAACAGTGGTAAGTGCGCAATCTGGGTGGATGCCAGTGTCGCGGGCTCATTTACTACCGATAAAGAGCAGAGCAAGGTGGTCGACAGTGTGGGCTTTGCTCCTGCACCTATCGAGGTGACCGACAAAGGTTCGTCGTGGCTGTATGCGTGGTCGCTGGCGATACCGGCCACCTCCAAACACAGAGACACCGCAAAAGCCTTTATCACCTGGGCAACGTCGAAAGAATACATCCAGTTGGTTGCTGAAAAAGATGGTGTCACCAATGTCCCGCCTGGTACTCGGCAATCTACTTATAACGAGGCCTACTTGAGGGCTGCGCCTTTCGCGCAGGTGACCTTGCAGATGATGCAGAACGCCGATCCTGCGCACCCTTCGATCAAGCCTGTTCCTTACGTTGGAATCCAGTACGTCACCATTCCCGAGTTCCAGGCGATAGGCACTTCCGTGGGGAAATTGTTTTCGGCCGCTCTCACGGGGCAGATGTCAGTCGATCAAGCACTCGCAGCAGCACAGACCTCCACCGAACGTGAGATGAAGCGCGCCGGTTACCCGAAGTAATCGAACGCCTTAATGGCTCGGGGCATCGGCCTCGGGCACACCCGCACCCAATCGGTTCTGAACGCTATGAATATTACAACCGCCAAAGCTCATACGGACGTTCTCCACCCCCAGTGCAAAAGCCGCGTGGCCAACCCTGGCTGGTTTTTGGTCAGCCCCTCGGTCGCTCTGTTGTTGCTGTGGATGATCGTGCCGCTGGGCATGACCCTGTACTTTTCGCTGATTCGCTACAACCTGCTCAATCCGGGTGAAAACGAGTTCGTCGGCCTAGAAAATTTCACGTATTTCCTGACTGATTCCGGGTTCCTGCCTGGCGCCACCAACACCCTGTTGCTAGTGGGCAGCGTGCTGCTGATCAGCGTGGTGCTCGGCGTACTGATCAGCGCCCTGCTGGAGGCCAGCGAATTTTTCGGCCGTGGCATCGTGCGGGTGCTGCTGATCTCGCCGTTCTTCATCATGCCCACCGTCGGTGCGCTGATCTGGAAGAACCTGATTTTCCACCCGGTATCGGGAATTCTCGCCTATGTCTGGACACTGTTCGGCGCGCAACCGGTGGACTGGCTTGCGCACTACCCGCTGCTGTCGATCATCATCATTGTCTCCTGGCAATGGCTGCCCTTCGCGATCCTAATCCTGATGACGGCAATGCAGTCCCTCGATCAGGAGCAGAAAGAGGCCGCACGCCTCGATGGCGCCGGGCCGGTCGCGATTTTCTGGCACCTGACGCTGCCGCACCTGGCGCGACCGATTGCGGTGGTGGTGATGATCGAAACCATCTTCCTGCTCTCGGTGTTCGCCGAAATCTTCACCACCACCAACGGCGGCCCCGGCTACGCCTCGACCAACCTCGCCTACCTGATCTACAACCAGGCGCTGGTGCAGTTCGACGTCGGCATGGCGTCGGCGGGCGGCTTGATCGCGGTGGTGATTGCCAACGTCGCGGCCATCGTGCTGGTGCGCATGATCGGCAAAAACCTGACTGACAAAGCCTGAGGCCCGCGCCATGACCCTTCAACAATCCCGTCGTTTGCAAAGCCTGCTGCTGGGCACCTTGGCCTGGGCCATCGCGATCCTGATCTTCTTCCCGATCTTCTGGATGGTGCTGACCAGTTTCAAGACTGAAATCGATGCGTTCGCCACACCGCCGCAGTTCATCTTCACCCCGACGCTGGAAAACTACCTGCACATCAACGAGCGCAGTGACTACTTCAGTTTCGCCTGGAACTCGGTGGTGATTTCCTTCAGCGCCACGGCTCTGTGCCTGCTGATCGCGGTGCCGGCAGCCTACTCGATGGCGTTCTACGAAACCCAGCGCACCAAAGGCACGCTGCTGTGGATGCTCTCGACCAAGATGCTACCGCCGGTGGGCGTGCTGATGCCGATCTATCTGCTGGCTAAGAGTTTCGGTCTGCTCGATACGCGTATCGCCCTGATCGTGATCTACACCCTGATCAACCTGCCGATCGTCGTCTGGATGATTTACACCTACTTCAAGGACATCCCCAAGGACATCCTCGAAGCCGCCCGCCTGGATGGCGCCACCCTGTGGCAGGAAATGGTTCGAGTACTACTGCCGATAGCCAAGGGCGGCCTGGCGTCGACCGTCTTGCTATCGCTGATCCTGTGCTGGAACGAAGCGTTCTGGTCGCTGAACCTGACCTCATCCAAAGCTGCGCCACTGACCGCATTGATCGCCTCGTATTCGAGTCCCGAAGGGTTGTTCTGGGCCAAGTTGTCAGCAGTGTCGACCCTGGCCTGTGCGCCGATCCTGATCTTCGGCTGGATCAGTCAGAAACAACTGGTGCGTGGACTGTCGTTCGGCGCCGTCAAGTAACCAATGGTCTTTTGCAAGCGCGAATTCAAGGTTCGTGCGCATTGATACAAACACAGCGGGGATTCATTTCATGGCCACTCTGAAAATAAAAAACCTGAAGAAAGGCTTCGAAGGTCTGTCCATCATTAAGGGCATTGATCTCGTTGTTCGCGATAAAGAATTCGTTGTGTTCGTTGGCCCATCGGGCTGCGGCAAATCTACATTGCTACGGTTGATCGCCGGCTTGGAGGAGGTCACCAGCGGCACTATTGAATTGGATGGTCGAGACATCACAGAGGTCAGTCCGGCCAAACGCGATCTGGCAATGGTATTTCAAACTTATGCGTTGTACCCGCACATGACGGTGCGCAAGAACATGTCCTTCGCACTGGATCTCGCGGGGGACAACAAGCAGGACGTCGAGCGCAAGATCACTGAAGCGGCACGAATCCTAGAGCTGGAGCGCCTACTTGAGCGTAAGCCAAAACAGCTTTCTGGAGGTCAGCGCCAACGAGTCGCTATCGGTCGCGCAATTGTTCGCAATCCCAAGATTTTCTTGTTCGACGAGCCGTTGTCTAACCTCGACGCGGCCCTTCGTGTGCAGATGCGTTTGGAGCTATCCCGGCTGCACAAGGAGCTGCAGGCGACCATGATTTATGTGACTCATGACCAGGTCGAAGCCATGACGCTCGCCACGAAGGTAGTGGTTCTTAATGGGGGTCGCATTGAGCAGATTGGCTCACCACTTGAGCTTTATCACCAGCCCGCGAATCTGTTTGTAGCAGGATTTTTGGGCACCCCAAAAATGGGCTTCCTCAAAGCCAAGGTGGTTTCCAACAATCATCTAGGGGTGGAGGTCGAGCTGGCATCTGGGCGGAGCCTGCTCATACCTCGCGACGGAAGCTCTCTGTCCGTGGGCAGTGAAGTGACGGTAGGCATACGTCCCGAGCACCTAAGCCTAAATGATCAAGGCCAACTGCCCATCATCACTGATGTAACTGAACGCCTAGGTAGCGACACCTTCTGTCACGTCGTCGCCAAGTCCGGCGAAGCACTTACCGTGCGAGTAAATGGCGACTGTGATGTTGCTTATGGAGAACATCGGTGGATTGCGCTGGATGTTTTGCATTGCCATTTGTTCGATGAGCACGGAAAAGCTGTAGGGCCGTTAAAACGTCTCGCTGCCTGATTTTTTCGCCACTCCAATGCCCTCGGTTGGGCGTACTCAATTTTCAGAAAACGGATGAAGAATCAATGAAACGACTAGAAGGTAAAAGCGCGCTGGTGACTGGCTCCGCCCGAGGCATTGGACGTACTTTTGCGCAGGCTTACATTCGTGAAGGGGCAATGGTCGCTATTGCTGATATCGATTTGGAGCGCGCTCAAGCTACTGCTGACGAGTTAGGGCCTAACGCTTATGCAGTCGAATTGGACGTGACCAACCAGGCCTCTATTGATGGAGCAATTGCTGCCGTGATCGCGCAGACGGGTAAGTTGGATATCTTGGTAAACAATGCCGCGTTATTCGATCTTGCTCCCATTACCGAAATCACTCGCGAGAGTTATGAACGCCTATTTTCGATCAACGTATCGGGAACCCTATTCACCTTGCAGGCGGCGGCTCGCCAGATGATCAGTCAGGGACATGGCGGGAAGATAATCAATATGGCCAGTCAGGCCGGTCGCAGAGGGGAGGCGCTTGTCGGTGTGTATTGCGCGACCAAGGCGTCAGTAATCAGCCTTACTCAGTCTGCAGGTCTCAATCTAATCAAGCATGGGGTCAATGTGAATGCCATTGCGCCAGGGGTCGTGGACGGCGAGCACTGGGATGGCGTCGACGCAATGTTTGCCAAATATGAGAATCGGCCATTGGGTGAAAAGAAAAGACTTGTGGGGCAGGAGGTGCCTTTTGGGCGTATGGGCACAGCAGATGATCTGAGCGGAATGGCTATTTTTCTCGCGTCATCTGAGAGCGATTACGTTGTAGCTCAGACTTACAATGTCGATGGGGGAAACTGGATGAGCTGACGTCTTAAGCTCACGGTTTTGATGAGGGGCTTCTAGCGGTCAAGACCACGCAGGTCTATGGCCGCTTTCACTATTGCCAGCTTTTTTGTAGCACCCTGCTTATTCTGCACTAGCATTTTTCGACGGGTATTTTCAGCTGTTCGCCCCTTGCTCTGATGCTTGGTCATTCCGGTGCCATCAACACCGCCAATGTCATGTTGACGAATTCTTCGTTCTTGCTGATAGTTGCCAGGGCTCCGCGTACGTTGTCTCCAACCTCACCTGCGCCTCGCTGTTCAACCCACAACGTCAGCTCCATAATCGCGGCTTCGAGGGCGAGTTGGTTCTGATGGATCTTGAAGAGTAGGGAAGGGAGTAAGTCTGCGTTCGACAGTGTGATTCCTCCCTGGAAGTGGACAGCGTAGCAAAGGTCTGTACGGCGGGCACGGCTCCGCCACAGAGAGTCCTGGTTGACCAAGTGATTTTGGTTTGAGTACAAACGAGGGCCCTTCGAGGGCCCTTTTTTTGCAAGTGTTAATGGGCGCAATGCGCCTCACTCAATTAGAAGATATCAATAGGAAGCTCAGTAATCAGCCGTATCTCGTCAATATCGACGTACCTGTAACCAGTCGTTGCACGATGGGTCGCCTGTCTAAGTCGGAACGATAACCCGTTAGCAGGGCCAGACTGAATTACGTACCGTATGTCAAAATCCCGTTCCCAGTGCTTGTTGTCTTTGTCCGGGTCGTAAACAAAGCGAGCAGTGTAAAACGGGTTGTTACTGTGAGAGTTATCCATGTTGTCGCCCCTTACATACCTAGCCATCACTGTCAGGCCAGGAATGCCGAATGCGGCGAAATTTAAATCATAACGTAGCTGCCAGGATCGCTCGTTAGCTTCACTGAACGTAGCATACTGCACTGCGTTTCCGATCGTAACTGTTCCACCCATGGTGCCGAAACCGATCCAATCCAAGGGTTCGTCGCCGTTGATCTGCTGGTGAATTAGGGAAACGGTATGGGCGCCGGAAGTGTAGGCGCTGGAGAGCGACCAAGAGGTATTGTTTATCGGGCCGGCTAGACTCTTACCATAATTTAGAGTTCTGTAAACGTTAAGGTCGAAGTTTAGCGTCCTTCCTTGGTCAATAGAGTAGGAATATTTAGCATTTCCATAGTATTGATGCCAGGCATCCTCAAGTTGCCCCGCGTATAGGCTTAAAGATATGCCGCTATCTTGGTATCTTCCACCTATGAAGCTTGCAGAGTCATATGTAATAGCTTTTCCGTTCCGTTTCAGTGCGTAGTCGGTAGTGAACCGATCATTGTCATTGCTTGAATCAACACCTGTTTGCCGGGTGAAATGGCCAGACTCTAACGATAAATTATCAAATTCGTTGACGTTGAGTTGAAGGCCTGTCGCTAAGCTAGGAAATAGTCGCACGGTGTTTACGGCTAGCACTGGCGTCATAGGCATCTGCTGGCCGTATTTTAACGTGCTTTTGGATAAGCGTGCCTTTAAAGCTCCACCAGCTCGAGAGTAGGAGTCATCAGGTTTTCCATCGCTACCATCTGGCAGTAGACGCAAACCTGTTGTTCCACCTCCGCTATTCAGCTTAAGGCCTAGAGCGCCTTGCGCATCTATGCCGAACCCCAGTAAGCCGGGTGTGAAACCAGACTGATAGTCCAACATGAAACCTTGGGCCCATTCTTCGGCATACCCGTTTCTGTCAGCAGGCGGTTTCGTTGCATTTGTGCCCGCTGAGTTCGAATTGCCGTGGCGGAAATCCCTATAAAAGAAGAAGTTTTTATTTGTGAGTGTGAGCTTTCCGCTATCAATGAGGGGGTTGCTGAGCTGTTGATCCGCCTCAGAAATTTCCGCTGCGGTCAGGCAAAATGCACCCGTCAAGAATAGAACGTGACGATACATATTGTGTACCTTCCTTAATTGTTTTTGTGTGGAAAGGTAATGCTGGGGTGGTATTTTTATTGAGTGTCGTGGGTTGTTATAATTTTTTCCTGCGCTACCTTAAGATGTATTTTCTTCGTGATAGCTCTGATCGAACAGAGCTAGGTTGCTTGTTTAACGTCGATAAATGTATTGCTAATTCGCAGTTGATTTTTCATCGGTAATAGTGAGTTGAGCTGTTGTTTAAATTCAATCCCGCATACTAGGTTTGCAGTTGATATATTTAATAAAGCAGGACGGCCAATCGAGTGGTTTTTACACGCAGGACATCGATTAAATTATATTAAAATCATCCTTGTCCTTGGCAGAGTTACCACCAAGGACATCAAGACAAGGAGCTGATTAAAATGATCGAGGTAGGCCGAGCCAACGCTCTCCGAGCAAGTTCGCGAGCATATCGTCGGTCAATGGGGCGAACGAATACAGGCGAATGTCGCGATAGTAACGTTGCATTGGATACTCGAGGTCGAACCCAGCTCCTCCCATGGTTTCCATTCCTGTTCGCACAGCCTCATTTGCTGCCTTACTCGCAGCGAGCTTGGCAATAGCGCTCGAGACTTCAATGTTGGCTTGACCCTGTTCCTCTGCGACCGCCGCCATCTGGGTGGTGAGCCAAGCTTGTTCCAGCGCCACTCCTGCATGCACCAAGCGATGTTGAAGGGATTGGAACTGACCGATGGGACGGCCAAACGCCTGTCGGTCTCGAGCATACTCAACTGCGAGCTGTTGAGCGCCGCGGCCGATGCCCGTTGCTACCGCTGCGGCGTTCAGACGCTCTGAATTAAGGGTGCTCAAGACTTGAATGAAGCCTTGGTCGACCTCTCCCAGCACCGCGTCATCGGAGAGAGCCACGTCGTCGAATGCAACGGAACAGGTGTCATAACTATTAATCGCGAAGGTGTTGATTTCAGAGGCCGATACACCAGGAGTAGGCTTGTCGACGAGGAACATCGTCACTCCCCGCGAACGATGCTCACTGGTGCGAGCGAGCACTATCAATAGATCGGCGTGCATTGCACCGCTGATCCAGTATTTGCTGCCGGTCAATCGCCAGCCATTATCGGCACGACGAGCATTGGTGCGCATCGCTTGAAGAATGTCTGTGCCACCACTTTCCTCTGTCAGGCAAAACGAGGCCTTGATGGCGCCTGCGCACAGTTTTGAAAGGTATTTGTCCTGTTGGGCGGGAGTGCCGTACTGACGAAGTAGCCTTGTCGCCATGAACTGAACGACACCAAAAACGGCCATCGATGTGGCCATCCGGCCCAAGGCCTCGAGTGTTAGTACCTGGAGTTTTGGGGTTCCACCAGCGCCCCCAAACTCCTCTTCAATCCCGACTCCCCATACCCCCAGTTCTGCCAAGGCCTTATGTAAGCCGAAATCAAACTGCTTCTGGTTATCCATTTTTTGTACATGGTCTACCGGAGAAACACGTTTAACGGTTCCTTCGACAGCTTCGCAATAAAGTCGCTCTTCATCGGACATGGGTAACAGCATTATTCATCTCCTGACTTTTCTTTTTGTAGGTTTTGTAGCCCCAAGTGGCGATGACACCTGGGACGGCAGGTAAGGTGGTGGCTTATTCAGGCTTGCCGACGGTCAGCGCATGTTTCGGCATCATCGTTAGCATGGCGACAGCTGCAACAACCATGATCAAACTGATCGCGTACATACCTGCGTGATCTTTACCGGTTACCTCGCGAGCCAAGCCGATGATTGATGGCGCAGCAAATCCGCAAAGAGAGCCTAAGGAGCTCACCAATGCGATCCCTGCTGGTGCGCTTTTTCCTTTCAGGTAGGTGGCTGGGATGGCCCAACAAACAATTATCGCCCCGCTGAAGCCAAATGCTGCCCCGCTGAGTAGCGCTAATGACAAGCCCAGAGAGTCGGAGAGTGTCGACAGTGAAAGCATGGCAGCGCCAAAGAGGACACTGATGCAGTAATGAAGGCGTCTTTCCCGACGTAGGTCAGAGCTACGTCCAACCAGAATCATGCCAAGTGCAGCACAGCTGAACGGAATCATGGCGTAGAGGGAGATGTGCGTGATGCTGGCTACACCGAGTTTTTGGATCATCGACGGTAGCCAAAAATTGAACGCATAGGTACCGAGGGCGGAGCTGAAATAGAGAAATGCGAGCACGTAGACACGGGGATCTACGAGGGCACTGAAGATTGCTTCACCACTGTGCGCATTGCCAGCTTCGGGATCTTGGGTAGCCTTATCACGAGTCATGAGGTCATGATGCAGTGCTTTTTCCTCTTCACTCAGCCAGGCTGCTTGCTCGGGCCGATCACACAAGAGTACGAAGCAGGCCACACCGATGAAAATGATCGGTAGTGCTTCCAGAAGAAATAGCCAGCGCCAACCAGCCATGCCAGCGACACCGTTCATTCCTTCCATGATCAGGCCTGAAATCGGGCCGCCCAGGATAGGCGCAACGAGAGTCGCAAGAAGCAGGGTGCCGGTTACCCGACCGCGTAGATAGCTGGGAAACCAAAAACTGAGATAGAGGATGACTCCAGGGAAGAAGCCAGCCTCGAAGATCCCAAGAAGCAGTCGTATCAGGTAGAGCTGTTGGGCTGTTGAAACCAACATCGTGGCAGCAGAAGCAAGACCCCAAAGAACCATGATTCGGGTCATGGTCTTACGAGCGCCAATCTTGTCCAGCAGCAAATTACTGGGGATCTCAAACAGGGCGTAACCAATAAAAAACACACCGGCGGCAAAACCGTATTGGCTTTCAGTGATACCAAGATCCGGTAGCATTTGAAGCTTCGCATAACCGATGTTGACCCGATCGAGGAAGGCGAATACATACGCCACAAATATCAAGGGTAGAACGCGCAATGCTATTTTCTTGAACAGGATTCTGTTAGTGCTGGATGCGTCTGCGAGGCTCCAGTTGGAAGCATCTATCGTCGATTTCATGGTGAGTCCAGTTTTGTTATTGTGCGGACTTCGAATGAAAGGCGCGCGTGGACGCCTTTCACCATTTAGGCTTACTCGGATTTAATAGAGTTTCTCAGTATTCCAATTCCCTCAACTTCTACTTCAATGACATCCCCAGATTGCATCCACAATGGAGGGGTTCTAAATGCTCCAACGCCGCCTGGTGTCCCAGTAGCGATCACATCTCCTGGGAGGAGCTCGGTGAATGTCGAGATGTACTCAATCAGATCCGGGATTTTGAAGAGCAGGTCGTCAATACCCTCACGTTGAACTACTTCTCCATTCAGTCGAGTCTCGAGCACGAGCTTATCGACATTGGCGATTTCGTCTTTGGTGACTATCCAGGGGCCAAAACTTCCGCTGCCTACAAAATTCTTCCCGGCGGTGAATTGCAAGGTGTGGCGTTGCCAGTCACGAATCGAGCCGTCGTTGAACAGGCTGTATCCCGCGACATGGGCCATGGCATTCTCTTTGGAGATATGTCGCCCAGCTCTGCCTATTACCACAGCCAGCTCACCTTCGAAATCGAAGTTGGTCGAAGCTTTTGGCAAAATCATGGGTCGTTCATGGCCGACCTGGGCACTAGCGAAACGGGTGAACAGCGTAGGATGTTTCGGCGTTTCACGGCCTGTTTCAATAATGTGCTTGAGGTAGTTGAGACCCACGCACAGCACTTTGTCTGGATTGGGTATGACCGGCAGCCATTCGACGTCTTTAGTGTTCAGCCGCGGCGCGGTGGCGAGCTTGGCGAGATCTGCCAAGCCGTCATCGGACGCTAGAACGGAGCGTAAATCGGCGTATTTGTGACCCAACACTGCGCCGGCGTCCACTACAGTATCGCCATCAACGACACCATACGAACGGCGTCCATCATGGATGAAGGATGCAATCTTCATTTGTAGTCTCTCTGGCTCACTCGAGGATGATCAGGACATGGCCATCGTCGACATTGTCGTTCTCGGCCACCTTGATTTCTTTGACGATGCCAGCGTCGTCCGCTTCCACAGGAATCTCCATTTTCATGGACTCCATGATGATTACCTCGTCACCGAAGTTGATCTCTTGGCCGACCTGGACGTTGATCTTCCAAATATTGCCGGCCATAGGCGCTTTGATTTCGCTCATCAGTTGCTCCTTTCTTTTTTATGGTGTTAAACCGGGTAGATCCCGTTGCGGCGATCGATACGGGGAATCGCGCGACGGCTGTAGAGCGTGAAGCGTTGAATCAGCTCCTCGCGAAGTTCGTCGGGGTCTACCACGGCCTCAAAAGAGAACTGGTCTGCTGGGTCGAAAGCGTTGATGTCCTTGGAATACTCTTTTTGCTTCTCGTCGATGAAGGCGGCACGGGCCTCACCCTCGAGGGTTTGAATTTCATTGAAGTGGATAGCGTTGATCGCGGCGTCTGGGCCCATCAGGGCGGGCATTGCACCTGGTAGGGCAAGTTGCGCATCTGGCTGTGTTGGAGCTCCCGACATACCCAGGTAGCCGCCACCATAGCCTTTGCGAACCATCACGGAGATACGTGGAACCTTCGCTTCGCAGACTGCATGCAGGAGCTTGGCGCCATGGCGAATAATCCCGGCTTTCTCTACAGCGCTGCCGATCATGTAGCCGCTGATGTCCTGAAGGAACAGCAATGGAATATTGAAGGCGTTGCAAGCCCAGATAAAGCGGGTTGCCTTGTCGGCGCTGTCGTTGAACAGCACGCCACCTTTGTTCTTTGAGTTGTTAGCTACGATCCCGACTGGACGACCACCGAGATAGGCGAAAGCGGTGTAAGCCTCTTTGGCGAACAGCGCCTTCACTTCGAAAATAGACCCTTCATCGACAAGAGCTTCGACGAGCTCTTTTACATCGAACGGACGGTTCTGGTCGGGAGGAACAATCTCAGTGAGGGAGCGCTTGGAGCCGGGCATCTTCGACTCCCGAAGAGGAGGCAACTGACTGTTGTGGCTCGGGAAGAATCGTAGATAGTCGGCGGCAGCTTTCAGCGCTTCCTCTTCAGTTTGTGCCAAGTAGTCGCCCAGACCGCTCACGGCGCAATGCATGCGGGCACCGCCCATTTGCTCTTCCGTGACTTTCTCACCGATTGCCATTTCGGCGAGTCTAGGTGAGCCGAGGTAGGCAGTCGCTTTCTTGTCTACCATGATGACCAAGTCGCACAGGGCAGGGACATAGGCAGAGCCTGCCGGTGACGGGCCGAACATGACGCAGACCTGCGGTACAACTCCGGAAATCTGGACTTGGGTGTAGAAGATGTTCCCCCACGCGATGCGTCCCAAATAGCAGTCGAACTGGCTATCGATACGAGCGCCTGCACTGTCGACCAGGTAGATGATCGGCATCTTGGCTTCGACGGCAATCTCTTGCATGCGCACTATTTTGCGGAAGGTGTGGTAACCCCAGGTGCCTGCTTTGATCGTCATATCGTTGGCGATGACGGCGACTTCCTGGCCATTGATCTTGCCGCTTGCGGTGACCACAGCGTCACCCGGCATCCCGCGCGATGCGCCTACCAGAAGTCCGTCCTCAAGGTATTTGCCGTCGTCAAAGAGGATAGCGAGGCGATCACGTACCAAGAGTTTACCTTGGGACTGGTGCTTTTCTTTGGCCTTCTCCGAGCCACCAGCACGTGCAATTTCGACACGACGTTGCAGCTCTTTTACGTTCTCGTAACCGCTCATGCTTTCACCTCTTTCTTATTAGCAAAGAATTTCTCGATACCGCGACGAAGTTCATCCGAGCACATGAAGGCAGGGCGCAGGCCGCGCGCGAGCTCCAGTCCTTCGGTGAGACCCACGGATGAGATTTTGTGGAACGCGTGTTTACCGCGACGGACGGTGGCAGATTCCAAGGCTGCGAAGCTCTTGACCAGTTGCTCTACCAGGCCATCTATCTCATCGGTCGAGGTGACCCTGTTTACCAGTCCCATGCGAGAAGCCTCATCGGCGTCAATGGTGCGACCCGTCAGGGCAAGATCGAGCGCGTGACGTTCGCCCAAGCGACTCACCAGGGCGGGCAGGATGAAGAGAGGGAAGAGGCCGATCTTGATCTCGGGGGATCCGAATTTGGCGTCTTCGCTGCAATAGGCGAAATCGCAAGCTGCGACAAGACCGCAGGCGCCGGCCATTGCTGGGCCTACCACGCGTGCAATCACAGGTTTGCTGAGCGTGGGAATTACGCTGAATAGGCGCTGCCACGGTTCGCCGGTTTCCCACAATTGAGTACCGCCGGCATCTACAGTGGAGAGGAACTCATCAAGGTCGCCTCCAGAAGAGAAGCAGTTCCCCTCACCGGTAATCACGATCGCGCGAATATCTTCTTCACGATCCAGCATCAGCAGGGTTTCTACGAGTTCGCCTGCAGTCACGGTGGCGATGGCGTTCCGCTTGGCTGGGTTGCTGAGGGTGATTGTTGCGCAAGGGCCTCGGCGCTGGACAAGAAGCTGCGTGGTGCTCAAGGGAATCTCCTTTTTTGTTTTACTAACCGTTGTTAGTTTTCGAGAATATAGCTAGGCTTTGTTTGCAGCACAAGCCCGGACGATGCTTTTCGTCTTTTGCCGTTGCATCCCTATAGATATGGGGTGTGGCTGACGGCATAGTGCCGGGGCTTATGACTTACAACTGTTAGTTTTAGGAGATGATCGTGACAGAACAAAAACTACTAATCGCGAATCGGGGCGAGATCGCGTGCCGGGTTATTCGCTCAGCCAAGGCTCTCGGCATTCCCACCGTTGCTGTCTATTCCGAAGCGGATGCTGAGGCTCAGCATGTCAAAGCCGCTGATGAAGCATTCCTGATTGGCCCGGCCAAGGCGGCTGAAAGCTATTTGGATGCAGGGAAGGTGCTCAAGGTAGCCAAGGAAAACGGCGTAACGTTGGTGCATCCAGGCTATGGGTTTCTTTCGGAGAACACCGATTTCTCCGATGCCTGTGCGGCTGCTGGAATTACCTTCATTGGCCCTACAGCCGAGGTAATCAAGGCAATGGGTGACAAGCAGCGCTCGCGCCATTTGGCTATTAAGGCGGGTGTTCCGGTTCAACCAGCCGCTGAAAACGTGTCCGCCGAAGATCCTGAGGTGCTGCTGAAGGCTGCCGAATCTGTCGGCTATCCGTTGCTGGTGAAGGCGTCCGCTGGCGGGGGTGGGATCGGTCTGAAACCTGTTTATTCGCCAAGTGAGCTTGTTGAGGCCGTTGCGGGTACTCAGCGTATGGCTGAGCGTGCTTTCGGCGATGGCACTGTGTTTCTAGAGAAGTTGATCGAAAGCGCGCGCCACATTGAAGTGCAGGTCTTTGGTTTTGGGAATGGCGAAGCGGTGCATCTGTTCGAGCGTGACTGCTCCATACAGCGTCGCTACCAAAAGGTTCTAGAGGAGTCGCCAGCTCCCAACGTTCCGCAGGACGTGTTGGCTCATATGGCTAACGCTGCGGTTAACCTTGCTAGGCTCTGCCGTTATGACGGCGCTGGCACCGTCGAATTTTTGTATGACGACAAGTCCCAGTCTTATTTCTTCCTGGAAATGAATACCCGCATTCAGGTCGAACACCCTGTGACTGAAGCCATAACTGGCGTCGACCTTGTCGAAGCGCAAATTCGTCATGCCCTTGGTGAGAATGTCGAGGGTGAGCTAACTCAGCAGTCAATTCAGCGTAATGGACATGCTATCGAAGCACGTCTTTATGCCGAGTCACCCGAGAAGAAATTCATGCCTGCTCCCGGTCTGATTGAAGAGTTGGTGCTTCCGCAGATTAAGGGCGTTCGTATCGACACAGGCTTCATCGCTGGCGATCGAATCACGCCGTTCTATGACCCGATGATTATGAAAATCATCGCGCACGGTAAGGATCGTGCCGAAGCTGTCGTTCGCCTTGAGAAAGCCCTGACGGAGTTGAAAATCTCCGGGCTTAAGACGAACCGACAGTTTTTGCTTCGCGTCTTGGCGGAGCCAGCCTATCTGGATGCCAACGTAAATACCCGCTTCATCGACCAGCACAGCGAAAGTCTTTTTGCTCTCGCTCAGCCTGTTTAAGGGAGACTAAACCATGGCTGTCACCACTCCGAACGTACCGGGTATCGACGCTCTTTCAGAGCTTGCTTCGCGCTATATCAGTGTTGAGTCTCTTCCATGGAAGCCCACTCCAACCCCTGGTATCGACATGAAGATACTCATGCAAGACAAGGAGAGTGGATTGCTCACGGCGCTGTTCCGCTGGGCTCCAGGTACCCGCTTGCCGTTGCATGAGCATGTAGAGGTCGAGCAGACCTATGTGCTCGAAGGCAGCATCGTGGACGACGAAGGCGAAGTGGTCGCTGGAGATTTCGTATGGCGCCCCCGTGGCAACCAGCACCTGGCTCGATCCCCCAATGGCGCGCTGGTGCTTTCTTTCTTCCTTCGCCCGAACAAGTTCCTGGAAGGCGAACACGCAGGCCAGAATCTGGAGTAATGAAATGAGTGATCTACCAAAGCAAATCTGGATCAACGAAGAGGGGCCGCGAGAGGGTTTCCAGATCGAGCCGACCTCTATCGCTCTTTCGCGCAAGACTCAACTGATCGAGGCCCTGGCTGAGACAGGTCTGAAGCAAATCGACTGCGTGTCTTTCGTGAATCCCAAGCGTGTCCCAGGTATGGCAGATGCTGACGAGTTAGCCGCCGCGATCAAGAAGAAGGATGGTGTACGTTACACCGGCTTGTGGCTGAATCAACAAGGGCTTGAGCGAGCCTACAAGTCGCAGTTGGACATCATCGGGGCTATTCGCGTGACGGCTTCAGAGGCGTTCTCGGTCAACAACACAAACAAGGATATTGAGCAGACGCTTGAGGAACAAAGGGCGTGGCTCAAGTCGTATGCGGAGCACAACATACCTGTTGAATGGGGTTATGTGATGACAGCATTTGGGTGCAACTACGAAGGGTACATGCCCATTCCTCAAGTAGTCCGAATGGTCGGAGAGGTTCTGAAACTCGCGGCTGAGGCCGATGTTCAGTTGAAAGGCGTTTACCTCGCAGATACGGTCGGTTGGGCTAATCCGCTTATGATGGAGAGGACAATTGGGGCTGTGCGTGAGCGTTGGCCTGATCTGCCGCTCGGTTTGCATTTGCACGACACGCGAGGTACTGGCTTGGCGAACGTCTATGCGGCACTCAAGCTTGGCGTGGCTAAATTTGATAGCTCGTGCGCTGGTCTGGGGGGCTGCCCATTCGCAGGGCATCGCGGTGCAGCGGGGAACATCTGTACCGAGGATCTCGTCTTCATGTGTCATGAGATGGGTGTTGAGACAGGAGTGGATCTCGATAAGCTTATTGAGGTCGCCTACCTGGCAGAGGACGTATTCGGGCGCCAGCTGCCCGGCAAGGTTATGCATGGCGGGAGCCTGACCAGATACAAGAAGTCGTAATGTCCGAGCTGTAATGAAAAACCCCACCGGATCAGGTGGGGTTTTTGTTTTCAGGTGGGCTGGAATCCCACCATGCGCAACGAAAGCTCGATGTGTTGCTTTTCCAGTTCCTCAAGCCCCAGTCTGCCCGTGGGCTGATACCAGGTACAAATACCGGTCAACATCGAGATCAGGGCCTTTGCCGTGAGATTGCAGTCGGACACATTGAAAATACCTTCCTGCACCCCGTCTTCGATTATCTGGCGAACCCGCCGCTCATATTCTGAGCGAAGCCGGCTCACCATGCGGTAGTTGTCCTCGTCGAGACTGCGAAGCTCCATATTACCGATAAAAACCTCTTTGCGGCGCTCGGTATGGAAATGCAGATGAACACCGATCATGGCTTCAAAGCGCCGATAGGTGGTGGGCTGGAAATCCACCTTTTCAGTAAATTCCATCAGGAGGTCGCGCATTACGGCCTTGAGAACAGTGGCCAGAAACTCCTGCTTGTTGCTGAAGTAATTGTAGAGAGAGGCAGCTTTGATGCCCACTTGCTCGGCAAGATCTCTCAGTGTCATCGCTTCATAGCCATACTTGGCAATGAGCTCCACCCCGGCGGTATGAATGGCTAGTTCGGTGACTTCTCGTTTCGCGCCTACAGGTCGCATCAGTTCAATTTCTCAATATGGGGGAGAGGATGGCTCAACGGGTCAGGAAGCCGCCATCCACAGGAACCATCACGCCAGTAATATAGCTTGCTAGCTGCGAGGTCAGAAATACTGCTGGCCCGACCAGTTCGTGCGGCTCACCTGTGCGCCCCATTGGAACGTGGCTTAGAAAGGCTTCAAGCTTGCTGGAATCCTGGCGAGTAGCCTCCGACATTGCCGTGGGAAAAGATCCAGGCGCGAGCCCGTTTACTCGAATGCCATCTGCGGCCAGCTCGGACGCTAGAGCTTTGGTAAACTGCAGTACGGCACCTTTTGAGGTGACGTAGCTTGAGAGCGACGCCAAGCCCGAGGTGAAACTATGGATCGATCCAATATTGAGAATTGAGCCTTTCGTTTCTTTCAAATGAGGTAAAAAGGCATGAGTGGTGTTGAACATGCCGGTTACGTTCACAGCTAGAGTGCGACGCCATTGCTCCGGGCTTTTCTCGCTAGAAAAAGGTTCCCGGAACAGCAAGCCGGCATTGTTGACCAAAGCTGTAATGTTTCCAACTTCGCTTCTGACGAGATCCGCGAGTGTGCGGCATGCCGCTTCGTCGCAAATGTCCAGAGAGAAGGCAAACGCTTTTCCACCTTCGTCAATGATGCTTTTCGCGGTTGCGGAGGCAGTTTTCTGGTCAATGTCTGTGACAACCACCGTCGCGCCGGCAGCCGCGAAACCATGTGCAAGGGAGGCGCCGTTTCCTCGTCCGCCACCGGTAATCAGCACGATCGCATTGTCGAGGCGCAGAGATAGGTTAATCATGAAGGATCCTCTTGTTTTTACTATTGGAAACTAACAATCGTTATTTTTAGCTCCTTTAGTGATTATTTCAAGGGTAATCGCGATTTTGCTGATGGTTTCAGCGGTTTTATCGTGCGCACCTGATCTATTTGTAGGCGAATCTGGCATGAGATGCTTCATTTTTTCCTCTTGCAAACTAACGCAGGTTAGTTATTCTGATCGTCCAGAGAGCCCGGATGGTTTGTGGAGACCTGCGTGCCTGGGGCTTCAAAATAATTACAAGAGGAGTTTTCATGTCTAGCCGAATGCTGCTGGGTGGTCATATCACCCATAACGCCAAACGCTTTCCTGACAAGGTGGCCTTGATCGATAACGCTGGTCGGACGACCTACGCCGAATTCGAAGCTGGAGCGAATCAAATAGGCCATGCTCTTATTGCTGCAGGTGTCGGCCACGGCGACAAGGTGGCTTTCCTGGCCTGTTCCAGTCGCCAGTGGGTTGAGGCGTTCTATGGTGCCGTGAAAATCGGTGCCGTTGCCGTTCCACTGAATTATCGAGAGACCCCTGAACAGATCTCGATGATGCTTGAGGACTGCGGGGCGAAAGTGCTGTTTGTGTCGAGCCATCATGTAGAGGCATTTGGTGCTCTCTTCGAAGGGTTGGGCTTTCCTGTGGTAATGCTCGAATCTTTGCATTCGTTCAAGGCGGCAAATAGCGGACTGGTGCACTCCGACGATGCACTGAGTGAACACGATCCTGCAGTCATCCTTTACACCGGCGGTACGACGGGGCGTTCCAAGGGCGTGTTACTGACACACTCGAATCTGTTCTGGAATAGCCTGAACGAAATCATCGATACCGACATGTGCGAGGGAGATAACACTCTCATTGCCACACCCTTGCATCACTCCGCAGCACTGAACTGCTGGTTGCTTCCACACTTGTATCTCGGTGCGACAGCAACCCTTCTTGAAAAGTACGCCACCGAAGATGTGCTCCGAGTGATCGCGAAGGAGAGGGTGACCAACACCTTTATGCCGCCGTCGCTTGCGCGCGAATTCGTCCTTCATCCGTTGGCAAAGGAGCTCGATGTGAGTTCCATGACTCGATGGTATGTGGGCAGTGGGATTCTGACTGCAAACGACCGAAACGCGATGAAAGCCTGTATTCCTGGCGTGAAGATTTTCTACCAATATGGGCTAACCGAAGCTGGCCCGATTGCTACGGTTCTCAAGGAAGAAGATTACGAGCGCGCTCGTGATTCGATTGGACGTGCATTCCAGAACATCGAAGTCGCCATCATGGATGATCAAGGCAACATGGCGCCTGCGGGTGAGATAGGTGAAATCGTCCTGCGTGGGCCGACCATCATGCTCGGTTACCACAATCGTCCAGATGCGACCAGTGATGCCATTGACGAAAAAGGTTGGCTGCACACTGGAGACCTGGCTCACATGGACTCGAACGGTTTCGTGTATTTCTACGACCGTCTCAAAGACATGATCAAGACTGGCGGGTTGAACGTCTACTCCCAAGAGGTAGAAGCCGTCTTTTCAAAGCATGAGCATGTGCGAGAGGTTGCGGTCATTGGCTTGAGCAATGAGCGTTGGGGGGAGGAGGTCACTGCCATCGTCGTTTTGCATGATGGCGTCGATAGCAGCAGTGAAGTCCTTGTCAGTCATGCGCGTGAGCATCTGGCCAGCTACCAACTCCCTAAACGGGTGGAATTTATCGCTTATGAAGAAATGCCGTTCAACCACAACGGGAAGATTCTTAAGCGCGAGCTTCGAAAACGTTTCGAGCCCCAGAACTGAGGATCATCATGTCTGTTGAATTTGAGAAGCAAGGCCGAGTTGCAGTTGTCACCATCAACCGCCCGCAATCCATGAACGCTATCGATCTGAATACGCATCTCGCTTTTCAGGAAATCTGGCCGCGGATCAATCAGGATGATGAAATTCATGTCGTCGTCCTCACAGGCGCCGGCAACAAGGCATTCTGCTCCGGCGCGGATATAGGTACTTTCCTTCCTTATCTTCGTGAGCGAGCCCTGAAAGAGGTTGATGATGGCGACTTCTGCGGTATTAACCGCGGGTCACCAACCACCAAACCTATCATTGCGGCAATCAACGGTCTGGCTTATGCCGGCGGGCTGGAAATTGCACTCGCATGCGACCTGCGGATCGCGGTCGACTACGCGAAGTTTGCTCTCCCAGAACCCCGGTGGGGGGTTATTGCAGGTGCGGGCGGGGTTACCAGGTTGTCACGCGTGCTCCCGACGGCTCTGGCGACCCAAATGGTGCTGACAGGCGAGCCTATCTCCGCCGAGAGAGCGCTTGCAGAGGGCTTGGTAAGCGAATTAACCACCTCCGAAAATCTCTTGTCCAGGGCAATGGAGATCGCAGACTGCATCACGAGAAACGGGCCTTTGGCGGTTCGGGCCTCATTACAGGTAATCCGCCGCGGTGCCGACTGTGGGCTGGATGCCGCACTGGAGCTCGAGCGCACAGCTTTCCGTCGAATTCTTATGAGTGAAGATTTCAAGGAAGGTATTGCTGCTTTCACGGAAAAGAGAGAACCCGCCTATAAAGGGCAGTAAGACCTCTCGTGACAATATCTGCGTTTCAGAACTTGCTTTCGTGAGGCTACCTAGAAAGTTGGCCTCATGAGGGTATTCATATCTGGTCGCACCACGCGGCGAAGTTTGCCGTCGAGTGCGGTTTCAGATAACCCTCACGCATGTTCTGCAAGCGCTTACGAGGCAAGTTCAATGAGCACCCCAGCAGAACAATTAGCTTCCATCTTTGTGTTGGAGGAAGTCGAGGCCAATGTTTTTAAAGGTCAAAGCCAAGATTTGAGGCTTCCACAACTCTTTGGCGGTCAGGTTCTCGGTCAGGCTGCGATGGCCATGATGCGCACCGTTTCGACAGAGAAAAGGCTTCATTCCCTTCACGGATACTTCGTTCGACCAGGCCGTGCGAATGCCCCTGTGATGTATGAGGTAGATCAGGTTCAGGATGGCCGAGGGTTCAGCCGGCGCCGTCTTACCGCTTGGCAGGACTCAAAAGTAATATTTATTGGGGATGCTTCGTTTCAAATCGTGGAGAGTGGGTTTCACCATCAACTTCCGTCCCCAGTCGTTCCTTTTCCTGAAACATTGCCTACTGAGCTAGAGCTTCTAGCAGGTGATGAAGATTTGGTCGCGGCAATCCGATCTCGTTACGAAGTGGCAGAAGCTATTGAGATTCGCCCAGTTGATCGCATTGATCCCAGTAATCCGCTCAAGCGCAAGCCCATCAAGAGTTTTTGGTTCAGGGTGGGGGATATTTCTACGAGGGATAATGAGGTGCATCGCAGTATCCTTGCCTATGCGAGCGATATTGCCTTGCTGATCACTTCGTTACTGCCGCATGGTGTTTCCGACATGCAGCCAGATATGCGAGTTGCGAGCCTAGACCATTCCCTGTGGTTTCATGCTGATTGTTTTGTTGACGAGTGGCTGTTGTACTCCATGGACAGTCCTTGGAGTGGGGCAGGCAGAGGTCTATCTCGGGGATCTATACATGATCGCAGCGGTAAGCTGATCGCATCGGTAATGCAGGAAGGCCTAATTCGGAAAACAATATGATTTTAGATTGCGGCCGCAGTAAAAACGGCCGCTTTTTATATGCATAGCAAATAAAAATTAATCATCCGTAGCCAAGGCGCCCCTCAGATGGTTTAGAAACTGCTGTAGCTCTTTGCTCCTCGGCTCTCCTTTGCGCAGGATAATGCCATATGAAGGAAGGCCTTCGATTATATGGTCATCAAGCACCGTAATCAGGCCCGTCTTTACATGGTCATTGATGACCACTTCGCTCAGAGCCATGACGGCATCTGTTCGTTGAACCAACTGGAGCATCGCCCATATAGATGAGCACTCAATTGTTTTGCTCGGAGGTAACAGATCCCTATCGGCCCACCATCGTTCCAAAGCCTTTCGGCCAGGGCTTGCAAGCGGCTGCAGTAACCATGGCCACTGATGAACCATATCCTCCAAAGTAATCGATTCCTGCGCTGTTAGCGGATGTCCTGTGCGCACTGCGAAAGCTAAACGGTCGTTGCCGAGTGGCTCGAATTCAAATCTCGATCGGTCGCTAGGCGTGCCCAAACGAGCAATAGCAACGTCAAGGCGTTCCTGCACGAGCATATCGATAAGAACATCACTTGTTTCGCTCATCATCCGAATACCAAGATGTGGTGATGAGTTTTTCATGGTGGCGATTGTTGAAACAACTTGGTCAAGGGCACCTCCCATGACTACCCCAACTGCCAAATGCCCGTAGCCCCCTTCCGCTCGAGCTGTTAAATCCTCGACGCAGCGATCAAGGCTATTCAATGCAGCATGAGCGAACTTTAGTAACTCCTCTCCCACCGGTGTTGGTGTCATCCCGCGCGGTTGGCGCTCGAAGAGGCTGCAGCCAAAGGCGCTTTCTACATCCTGCAGCATTCTTGTCAGTGTGGGCTGAGACATGTTCAACGCCTCAGCTGCTCTGTGGAGGTTTTGGTAGCTGCCCAGTATCACCAACATGTGGAGGTGCCGGTAGCGTAAGCGCTTGAAAATAGACTGGGTTTTTGGACTGAAGCTGGCAGGGATAGCGATCATGGGCGTTTTTACATTTCTTATAGTGATTCGTTTTCCGTATCAATAACGGAAGAAACACCATTAGTCAAACATCGCTAAGGTGTCTAGGGTTGGTCTGGTGAATCTTCAAGCCTCGGGGGGCGATTGGCCCCAGCTCTGATGGAAAGTCACGACACGTACAAAGTTGGACGTTCAATAAAAACAAAAGGAAAACCGTCTATGTCGCTGAACAACCCAAGCCAAGATCAACGGTTAGAGAGACTGGAAGATGTCGAAAAGATTAAGGAAATAAAGTATCTCTATGCCCGCCACCTTGATGATGGTTTTGAGGCAGAGTCGATAGCAGGTCTATTTACCGAGGATGGTGAATGGATCATTAAAGGTGTTGGAGGTGAGGTTCGTGGTCGCGCTGCGATCAAGCTTCATTGCGAGAATCTCAAAAGCAATATCTCTTGGAGTCAGCACAACATTTTTGCTCCACGTATTGAGCTCAATGCTGAGGGTGATAAAGCCGTGGCGCGATTTAATTTGGTGTGTCTACTGACAATGAACTCCGATGCCAATGGCTCATCTGGCGAGGCTTATATTCTTGCCGGTCACTACGAGGATCAGTTGGTCAAGGTTGGGGGTAAATGGTTTTTCAAGGCTATGACCGGGGTCATTGAACAGTCTTCTCCTTGGACGCAAGGGTGGGTCAATTCGCCGTTCAAGAAAGAGTCCTGGTGAGGCAACTCCTCTTCTGGAGTTTTTGAAAAATTAGAGGTGTAAAAATGAAATTATTGACCCCTTATAACCTGGCAGGACTCACGTTGACTTCGCGTGTCGTGATGGCGCCAATGACCCGTTCGCGAGCGAAAGACACTATCCCAGACAGTAGCACTGCTCAATATTATCGTCAGCGGGCTGGTGCAGGGCTGATCATTACCGAGGGATCGCAGATTTCACAGGAGGCGCAAGGCTACCTCTTCACGCCAGGTATCTTCTCGTCGGAACAAATTGAAGGCTGGAAGCAGGTTACCGAGGAAGTCCACAGTGACAATGGTAAGATTTTTATTCAACTTTGGCACGTTGGTAGGATCTCACACGTCTCAATTCAACCAGAGGGCAGGGCTCCGGTGTCATCAGTTGATACCTTGGCGGAAAACACTACCTGCTATGGATTTACCCCTGATGGTCAGCCAGGGCAAGTCCAGGTAACTCGACCACGTGCGGTATCAACGGCGGAAATTTCGCGACTCACCCAAGACTTTGTCTCAGCTGCAAAAAATGCTATCTCGGCGGGGTTCGACGGCGTCGAAATCCATGGTGCGAATGGTTACATTTTTGAGCAGTTCATCAACGGTGAATTGAACACTCGTACCGACCAGTACGGTGGCAGTATTGAGAACCGCTTGAGATTCCTTCTGGAAACAGTCGACCTGATGGCAGAAGCCATTGGAAACCACCGTATTGGTTTGCGGATTGCACCCTTTGGGCGTTTGTCGGCCATGCCACCCTTCGCGGATGAGAAAGAAACATGGCTGGCCGCGGCGAGGGCACTCAGCTCCCGAAAGCTGGCCTACGTTCATTTGAGTGATCAAGACTCATTGTGCGGCAATCTGCTTAATCGCGAATTCTTGAGAGAGTTCAGAGATGCGTATCAAGGCACTTTGATTTTCGCGGGTTCGCTGACGAAGGAGGTTGCAGAAGCCATGCTGTCCGAAGGCATTATTGATTTGGCAGCATTCGGTCGACCGTTTATTTCAAACCCCGACCTGGTCGAGCGATTCGCAAAGGGCGTTCCCTTGGCTCCATTCGATCGTGCCACCTTCTACGGTGGCGATGATCGTGGATATATAGACTATCCACACTTTGACGATTGAGATGCAAAAACGAATTTGACCATTAGGCTGGCCGTTTCCAAACCAACCTCTCTGGGCCGCGGCTTACATCAAGTCGCGGCCTTTTGCTTTGCACGAATCAGGACTTAACAGCTCCTGCACAGAATGCATGTGCTGCGATCCGAATTCCGAATCGATCTTCACGAATTTTCCATTAGTCATGCATCGCAGGATTGATTACGGTCAAGGGAGGCCCACCAAAGACAACAAATGAGGTCTCGTCGATACCTCTAGCTGGAGCAAGAATGCTATGCCTGCGCAAAACTTGATCGATCTCTCACACCCATCCATCTCTGCCGAAGCCCAGGCGTTTCTAAGTAAGCCTCATCGACTTTACATCGGTGGTGAGTGGATTGAGTCGCAGAGTGGCGAAAGAAGAAAGGTTTTCGATCCGGCCACCGGGTTGGTGATTTCCGAGGTGGCTGACGGAAGCCAAGCAGATGTAGAGAAAGCAGTTATCGCTGCTCGAAAGTCGTTCGACTCAGGTGCTTGGCGCAACCTGTCCGGATCCGAAAAAAGTAAAGTGTTGTGGCGTATTGGAGAGTTAATCGACAAGTATTCTCAAGAGCTTGCAGAGCTTGAAGTGCTTGATGAGGGCTCACCTTATAGCATCGTCAAAAATGCGTATGTACGGAATTCTGCAGAGCATTTTCGTTACTACTCCGGATGGTGCACAAAGCTCAATGGGCTTTCAGTGCCAGTTGGATTACCTGGTGAATGGCACGCTTATACGACCCATGAGCCAGTCGGAGTGGTAGGACAAATCATCCCATGGAATGTGCCGCTACTAATGGCCGCCTGGAAGCTGGCTCCAGCATTGGCCGCGGGGTGTTCCATCGTTCTTAAGCCCGCAGAGGATACCCCTCTCACCGCGCTCCGTCTTGCCGCCATCTGCGAAGAAGCAGGTCTCCCACCAGGAACGCTGAATGTCATCACAGGTGACGGACGTTGCGGTTCAGCTCTTGTTCAAAGCCCGTTGGTAGATAAGATCGCTTTCACTGGAAGTACCGCCACAGGCAAGATGATTGCCGCTGCGGCAGCATCTAGCCTCAAGCGAGTGACGCTTGAGCTCGGTGGTAAAAGCCCGGTAATAGTATTTCCGGACGCTGACCTAAAGACCGCGATCCCTGGCGTTGCTCAGGCAGTTATGTTGAATAGTGGCCAAGCGTGCACCGCTGGTTCTCGGCTCTATATCCATGAAGACGTCTATGAGGACGTCATCCATGGGGTTGCCGAATTCATATCAACCATGACACTTGGTCATGGGCTCAATAGCGCCACCGACTTAGGCCCACTGATTTCGCAGCGGCAGCTCACCCGAGTGAGTGATCTCGTTCGTGCAGGGGTAAATGAAGGCGCCAAGGTTGTATGTGGAGCAACCGAGGCAGGTGGTAATGGATTCTTTTACCGCCCGACTCTTTTATCAGACGTTAAGCCCGGTATGACGATTTACCGTGAGGAAATTTTCGGGCCTGTAATCTCGGCAATGAAAATCTCTAATCAAAGCTTGGATGATCTGGCGCGGGAGGCGAACAACACCGAGTACGGTCTAGCCGCGAGCATCTGGACTCAGAACGTGAGCCGTGCGCACGCACTTGCTGCGCGTATCCGTGCAGGCATCATTTGGGTGAACAGTCACAACCAAATTGATCCATCTTTGCCGTTTGGCGGATTCAAGCAGTCTGGCATCGGGCGCGAGATGGGGCTCAGTGGCTTAGAACACTATACGGAAACTAAGTCTATCGCTGTGCTGCTTAAAAACTGACTTGGTAAACCCTTGACCGCTGCCTCCGGTCGAGGGTTTTTAACTGCCATTACTAAGTTGTAGGTTTCAGAAGCATTGTTATAAATGCTCCGTTACAGAGCCTGTAGCACGGTATGAATTTATAGCGCGTTAAAAAAATAATAGGTGCGCAAATGCAATTTCAGCAAGATGTCACTGATGAATTAAAATCCCTAACGTTGTCTAATCTTCCTCTCTGGTTCGGGGGGCTGCTCCTATTGTTAGCGGCCCCACTTCTGGTGGGCGGCTTCTACTTAGCCTGGCTGGGCGGTTCAATTTTTTATTTGATCACCGGCGTACTTTTGATCTTATCAGCTTACGGGTTTTTTCAACGAAAAAAACTGGGTGTCTGGGCTTATCTGGTTCTTACTGCTGCAACGGTTCTCTGGTCGATCTATGAAGTTGGCTTCCAATTTTGGTCGTTGGTTCCGAGGTTGGCTGGCATTGTTGCTCTACTTATTCCTGTTTGCCTTTTGGCTCAAAAGGTTGGTTTCTCAAGAGGCAGAAGGGTATGGCAAGGAATTTTGAGCATTTGCGCAGTAACGCTTATAGCGGGCTTTGCAGCGATGTTCTTTCCGCACGGTGTCATCAAAGGTGTGTCCCGCCCGCCTGTTGCTAGTGGAACTCCGGATAAGGCTGTGAACGGGAACTGGCAACACTACGGGCGCACACCCACAGGTACCCGCTTTGCGCCGTTGGAGCAGATCACCCCAACTAATGTTTCTGAATTGAAGGTGGCATGGACTTTCAGAACAGGCGAAATTGCTGATGCAGGCTCTGAAAACCAGAATACGCCAGTGCAGGTCGGGGATACTTTGTACGTCTGTACGCCGCTCAACAAAGTTTTCGCGGTGAATGCTAATACAGGTAAGGAAATTTGGCGGTTTGATGCCAAGGTGCAGAACCATAAGGTATGGAACCGTTGCCGAGGTGTTAGCTACTACGATGCGACGGAAGTATCTGACTCGGTACGAAACACTTCGGCTGTGATCAAGGATTGCCCTCAGCGAGTGATTTTGTCGACGCTCGACTCTCGACTGATTGCCTTGGACGCCAAAACAGGCAAGGAATGCCGCAGCTTCGGCAATGATGGTCAGGTAAATCTGCAGCAGGGGATGGGTGAGATCAAACCCACCTATTACATGGGGACTTCCCCCGTCACAGTTGCAGGCAATCTGCTGGTTGTCGGTGGCTGGGTATATGACAACCTTGAGACCAATGAGCCTTCTGGCGTCATTCGAGCATTTGATGCGACATCTGGAGAGCTCGTGTGGGCTTGGGATCTTGGTAATCCAGAAATTACTCGGCACCCCCCAGAAGGCCAGACATACACTCGTGGGACGCCCAACATGTGGTCGACCGCTTCTTACGATAACAAGCTCGGCCTGATTTATATCCCCTTGGGTAACTCGACACCTGATTACTGGGGAGGCCATCGCACGGAGGCGGCTAATCACTACGCGTCGTCAATAGTTGCGTTGGACTACAAAACGGGCCGTGAACGTTGGGCATACCAAACCGTCCATCACGATATTTGGGACTACGACATCCCAGCCCAACCGGCACTGTATGACGTTCCGGATGGTAAAGGGGGGATGTTGCCGGCATTGATCCAGGTTACGAAGACTGGAAACATCTTCATGCTCAACCGGGAAACCGGTGAACCGATCGCCGATGTAGTAGAGCGGCCGGTACCTCAGCAAGAGCTTGCTGGTGACAAGACAGCCCCTACCCAGCCATTCTCTGTTGGCATGCCCTACATCGGGCAGGAAAAGCTGACAGAAGCCGACATGTGGGGAGCAACTATTTACGATCAGATGCTTTGTCGCATCCAATTCAAATCGTTGCGCTATGACGGGCCTTTCACTCCACCAGGGTTGACGGCAAGTCTGCAGCATCCAGGGAATTTCGGCGGCATGAACTGGGGAAGCGTTTCGATCAATGAAGACACAGGAACGATGATCGTTAATGACATCCGAATTCCGCTAAAAATACAGCTGATCCCTAGTGAGCACCTCCAGATCAAGGGCGATGGAAAACCGCACTCTGAGTTTGCGCCTCAGCGAGGTACTCCGTTTGCAGTGAAGAACTCGTCCTTCATCTCGGCCATCGACGTACCGTGCCAAGCACCGCCTTACGGAACCGTTACCGGAATTGATCTGAAGTCTCGCCAAATAATGTGGCAAGTGCCAGCTGGCACTCTAAGAGATACAGCTGTGGGTGGGGTCAAGGTACGAGCGCCATTCCCGATCGGTATGCCGACTCTTGGTGGCCCACTAGCCACCCGATCAGGGCTGGTGTTTTTTGCTGGTACACAGGACTTCTACCTGCGCGCATTCGATCAGAACACGGGTGAGGAAATTTGGAAGGGCAGACTCCCGGTTGGTGCTCAAGCAACGCCGATGACGTTCATCTCACCATCGTCCAAGCGTCAGTTTGTGGTGGTGAGTGCGGGGGGAGCGCGAAGCTCGCCTGAGCGTGGCGACTACCTGATTGCTTATGCGTTACCCCAAAAGAATTAGCGAGTCATAGAAGGATCTTCGCAATTGAAGCAACCCTAGCAGCGCTAGGGTTGCCCAAAACTCGAGTCATCTCCCTTGATGGTAAAATCTGACCCGCATGGGTGGGATTGCTTCTCCACCTTTGATGGTTCTGTTGCCCTCTCCAATTGTCCTCCCACCCCCTCGTGCACATCGTCCGGTAGGTCGGCTACGAGCCAAACTCTAGGTCAGACCGCATTTTCGGCCCTCATCGAAATTCGTAGATCTAGCGATTCATCTCAGCGGTGATAGTGCCTACACCGTGCATACCGACGGCACGGCTATCCTCAAGACATCGATGCGCCTCCCTGAGCGCGCCACTATGAACTCGATTTCATGATTAGGGCCTCAACCCTAAGTCAGGAAGCCGACGGGATAGCTACGCCTGTATGATTGTGGAATACAGGGATGAAATGATTGGAATATTTGCCGCTTAATCATCTCAATTTCACCTAATATAATGTGCCTCAGCGAGCTTAATCCCACTCTGACTCTTGTGCTCTCAGAGCAGAGGTTAGTTTGGGGGGAGCGGCGAATTCGATGGATTGAGTTAACTCAAGAAATGCAATGAATAGGGTTCAGCTCCGGATCGAGGCAAAGATCACACATCGGCAAGTTTAAATTGCGCCGGTTGAAAGTTTTAAGTTCTGAGTCTCTCCTAAGACGATCATGTTGCTGAGCTTATAATTGATTTGTTGTGCGCTATCTAGACAAAACCATCCCGTCCTTAATTTGAGATAAGGCGTTATAACTGCTGAAAGAGGCGCGTGCGCGTGCTCAAGTCAGAGTGATGTAAGCCTTAGCCTTGTCCTGATCTTCGCGCCTGGTGTTGTTGCTTAATGCCGGAGTGTTTTTGGAGTTCCCATGTTTAAATCATCACGTCTTATTGTGGGGTTGTTACCCCTGTCGGCGCTAATTTTAGCAGCGTGCAAACCGACCGAGCAGGTAGCAGACCAAACAGCAGCAGTTAAGGTTGGTTATTACACGGTTATTGAGGCCCCTCTTGCACTTACTACCGATCTGCCAGGACGCACTTCGGCATATCGCGTTGCTGAGGTGCGCCCACAGGTTGCCGGTATTCTGGAACGCCGCCTATTCACCGAGGGTAGTGAAGTCAAACAGGGTCAGGCGCTATACCAGATTGACCCACGTACCTATATCGCACAGCAGGCCCGCGCCGAGGCTAATCTTCGCAGTGCCCGCAACTTGGCCGAGCGCTACGAGCGGCTGCTGAAATCCCGCGCTGTTAGCCAGCAGCAATACGACGATGCGGTTGCCACGTGGAAGCAGGCTGCAGCCGACAAACAAGTAGCAGACATCAACGTTCAGTACACCAAGGTTCTTTCGCCTATTTCGGGACGCATTGGCCGCTCGGCGATGACCGAGGGCGCACTGGTAACCAATGGTCAGATCGGGGCAATGGCGACTGTTAACCAACTCGACCCGATCTATGTCGATGTTACGCAGTCTATCACCCGCATTTTGGAACTTAAGCGCGCATTGAAGTCGGGCGATTTGAAAAACACCGGATCCGACCAAGCAGAGGTGAGCCTAACTCTCGACGATGGGAGTGCCTATCCGCTGTCTGGCACCTTGAAGTTCTCTGAGGTCAGCGTCGACCAAGGTACCGGATCAGTAACCTTGAGGGCGGTCTTCCCGAATCCCGACCGCGCGCTGCTACCAGGCATGTTCGTCCACGCCCAAGTGAAAGAAGGGGTAAGGGAGAGGGCATTGTTGGTGCCCCAGCAGGCGATTCGTCGTGATAGCCGCGGGGTCGCCACAGCATGGGTAGTGACTGACGACAATCACGTAGAACAACGCGACCTAGAAACGGTGCGCACTGTTGGCAATGCCTGGCTAGTTGATAGCGGGGTTCGGCCGGGCGAGCGGGTGATCACGGAAGGTCTGCAGCATGTGCAGGCTGATTCCCTGGTGGACGCTCAGCCAGCAACCCGTGTTGAGCTAAAAGCAGCTTTCACTGCGAATTGAGAGGTTGGTTATGTCACGCTTTTTTATTGATAGGCCTATCTTCGCGTGGGTGATTGCACTGGCAATTATGCTAGGTGGAGCGTTGGCCATTCGTAGTTTGCCGGTTAATCAGTATCCGAATATCGCAGCACCTGCGGTCATGATTACCGTTACCTACCCGGGTGCATCGGCCCAGACTGTCCAAGATACCGTTCTTCAGGTCATCGAGCAGCAGCTCAATGGTTTGGACGGATTGCGTTACATCAGCTCTGCTGCAAACAGCGATGGTAGCGTTGAGATTATCGTCACCTTTGATCAGGGGACAAACCCGGATATTGCCCAGGTTCAGGTGCAGAACAAACTTCAGTTAGCTACTCCGAACCTTCCGCAGGAAGTACAACGTCAGGGTATTCGGGTCGTTAAATACCAAGCCAACTTCATGCTTTTGGTCGGCTTAGTTTCGACTGATGGGAAGCTGAATTATGGCGATCTGGGTAATATCGTCGTCTCAAACTTTCAGGATCCGTTGTCTCGTACCCAAGGCGTAGGGGACTTCTTTGTATTCGGCTTCCAGAATGCCATGCGCATTTGGTTGGATCCGGCCAAGCTCAATAGCTATCAACTGATGCCCAAGGACGTCGTCGGTGCAATCTCTGCACAAAACGTTCAGGTGTCTTCCGGCTCCGTCGGCGGGTTGCCGACGCGCAAAGGGGTTGAGCTCAGTGCAACGGTCATCGGCAAAACGCGCTTGACCTCGGCTGATGAGTTCAAGGAAATTCTGGTCAAGGTTCAGCCCGATGGCTCTCAAATCCGTTTGAAGGATGTGGGCGAAGTTGTTTTGGGTAACGAAACCTACTCATACGACGTGAATTACAACGGAAAGCCTGCTGCCGGTATTGCTTTACGATTAGCTACGGGGGCGAACATGCTCGAGGCCGTCGAGCGTGTAAAACAAACCGTCGATAGCCTTAAACCTTTTCTGCCTCCAGGAGTAGAGGTCGTTTATCCGTATGACACCAGCCCCTCGGTAAAAGCGTCGATTGACTCGGTTGTTCACACCCTGTTCGAAGCCATTGTTCTCGTCTTTCTGGTGATGCTTCTGTTCCTACAGAACATTCGCGCCACCCTGATTCCCACGCTCGCGGTACCCGTAGTTCTGTTGGGTACCTTCGGTGTGCTGTATGCCTGTGGTTTTACCATCAACGTCATGACTATGTTCGCCATGGTGCTAGCGATTGGCTTGCTGGTGGACGATGCAATCGTAGTGGTGGAAAACGTTGAACGTTTGATGGCAGAGGAGAACCTAACGCCGCGCGAAGCGACCTACAAGTCGATGAAGCAGATCTCGGGCGCTCTGGTTGGTATTGGCTTGGTGATATGCGCCGTGTTTATGCCTATGGCCTTCTTTGGTGGCTCAGCCGGCATCATCTATCGACAGTTCTCTATCACGATTATCACCGCGATGGGGCTGTCCGTTCTTGTTGCTTTGGTGTTCACACCAGCGCTGTGTGCCACGATGCTCAAAGCCCATGCTGGCCATGGTGAGAAAAAACAGAAGGGCTTTTTTGCCTGGTTTAACCGAATGTTTGATAACAGCTCGGTTCGTTACGAAAACTCTGTCTCCAAAATCCTTCGTAACCCGAAGCGAACCTTTGTCGTATACATCCTTCTGCTGGTTGGTGTGGCAATGATGTTCCGTAATCTGCCGACGGCGTTTCTTCCAGACGAAGATCAGGGACTTCTGATTGTGCAGATTCAGACGCCTCCCAACAGCAGTGCAGAGCGCACCGAGGCGGTGCTTAACCAAGTTCGCGGCTACTTGCTGGACAATGAAAAGGACGGTGTCGTCTCGGGGTTCTCAATCAGCGGTTATAACTTTGCCGGTAGAGGCCAGAACTCAGCTGTGGTGTGGGTGCGACTGAAACCCTTCGAAGAACGTAAATCTAGCGAGAATAGTGCGTTCGCCATTTCTAAACGCATCACCAGTTTTGCCGCCACAATCAAGGACGCCAACGTCGTTTCAATCGTCCCCCCAGCAATTATGGAGATGGGTAACGCGACCGGATTTGACTTTTTTCTTCAGGACAACGGGGCTCGCGGGCACACAGCACTATTGGAGGCTCGGGATCAGTTGATGAAACTCGCTGCTCAAGAACCCGCGCTGGCCATTACTAGGGCCAACGGTCTGGATGATGAAGCGCAATACCAAGTCACTATCGATGATGAAAAAGCACGTGCACTCCAAGTATCCATTGAGGCTATCGACGATACGATGTCGGTAGCTTGGGGGTCGACCTATGTCAACGATTTCATCGATAAGGGACGCGTGAAAAAAGTTTACGTGCAGGGCGAGATGGATGCCCGTATTTCGCCTGAAGACTTTGATAAGTGGTACGTGCGCAACGATGCCGGGCAAATGGTGCCATTCTCTGCCTTCGCTACTGGTACATGGGTCTACGGTTCTCCGAAGCTGGAGCGCTACGGCGGTATTCCATCCGTTGAACTCTTGGGCCAGCCGGCTGAGGGTTATAGCACCGGTGATGCCATGGCTGCTATTGAGCGCATTGCTGCTCAGTTGCCTGACGGATTCGGGGTGTCCTGGACGGGGTTGTCATATGAGGAACGGGCCGCTGGGTCGCAGGCAACTCTGCTTTATGTGCTGTCGCTAGTCATCGTGTTCCTTTGCTTGGCCGCCCTCTACGAGAGTTGGTCAGTACCCGTCTCCGTCATGCTGGTCGTTCCGCTCGGTGTTCTCGGTGCGGTGGCGGCGACCCTCGGCCGAGGCTTGTCCAATGATGTGTTTTTCCAGGTAGGCATGCTCACCACAATGGGGCTAGCGGCGAAGAACGCAATCCTTATCGTGGAGTTCGCAAAAGACCTGAATGAAAACCATGGCCGTAGTCTGGTGCAGGCTGCCACTGAGGCGGCGCGCCTTCGTCTGCGACCGATAATCATGACGTCGATTGCCTTTGTGATGGGGACGCTTCCACTGGCTCGTGCTTATGGGCCGGGTAGTGGTAGTCAGCACTCCATTGGCACGGCGGTTGTTGGCGGCACGTTGGCTGCGACGTTCCTTGCGATCTTCTTCGTGCCTCTCTTCTATGTGGCAGTAATGAAGTTTTTCAAATCCAAGAAGCGCGAAGTGACTGTGCAGGCCACTCGCGAAGGAGTCACCCATGAAGCATAAGCCTTTGCTGCTAGTGCTAGCCATGACCTTGTCCGGCTGTAACCTGATTCCGGAATATCAGCAACCGGAAGCTCCTATACCGCAGGCCTTCCCGCAAGGTGCTGCTTATGGGGCACCGATGACCGGCAATTCTGCGCAAATTGATTGGCAAACATTCTTCAAAGATCCGGCTCTTCATCGACTGGTTGATTTGGCACTTGAGAACAACCGTGACCTACGCAAGGCGGCATTGAATGTCGCTGCGTACCGCGCTCAGTACCGTATTCAGGGATCTGCTTTGGTTCCAGAGTTAGGAGTTGATGCCAGCGGGGGACGCTCACGTACTCCCGCCGATCTGTCTTCGACGGGCCAGCAGGAAACCAGCGGAGACAACAGCTTGCAGGTTGGGTTGACCAGTTATGAGCTGGATGTTTGGGGGCGAATCCGCAGCCTTGATCGCAATGCGCTTGAGACTTACCTGGCTAGTGAAGAGACTCAACGTAGTGTGCAAATCGGTTTGGTGGCAGATGTCGCCGTCGCTTACCTCACTTGGCAAACCAATAGGCAACTGTTGGCAGTAACCCGTTCCACGCTGGAGAACTACCGGCACAACCTGGAACTGATCCAGGCCAGCAGTGAGGCCGGTACTGCCTCAGATTTGGACGTTCGCCAAGCCCGCACTTTGGTTGATAGCGCTCGCGGGCAGGTTCAGGCCTACACCCGTCAGGAGGCTCAGGACGTCAATGCCTTACGCTTGCTTCTGGGGACTACTATTCCGAGTGATTTACCGGAATCAAACCTGGAAGGCCAGTTAATGACGGAGATTCCTGCTGGACTTCCGGCAAACCTGTTGCAACAGCGTCCAGACATCCGCGCTGCTGAGCATCAACTACTCGCTGCCAACGCAAACATAGGCGCTGCTCGCGCGGCTTTTTTCCCCAGCATTACTCTGACTGCCGGTGCTGGTACGGCCAGTAGCCAACTCAGTGGGCTGTTTAGTGGCGGGTCAGAAACCTGGAGCTTCATTCCGCAGATCCATCTACCGATCTTCACCGGAGGCAGACTCAAGGCCAGTTTGGACTACGCCAAAATCCAGAAGGACATTGGTGTCGCTAACTACGAACAGACCATTCAGGCCTCGTTCCGTGAAGTGTCCGACGGCCTGGCAGCAATGGGAACCTGGAGTGAGCAGCTCAGAAGTCAGCAAGACCTTGTGCGTGCTACCGATGAATACACACAGATGGCTTTGCAACGCTATGAAGAAGGGGTCGACAACTATATGACATTGCTCGATGCGCAACGTCAGTTGCTATCGGCCCGTCAGCAACTGCTTAGTGGCCATCTTGCTAAGCTAACGTCTCAAATCCAATTGTATAAAGCGTTGGGGGGCGGCTGGAAAGAAGCCAAAACCTGAGCCGCTCATGGCTTCTTGGCCTGGACGGTAACCCTTAACAATGCGCCTCCATGTGAGGCGCACTCAGGTATTATTCTGGCTTGGAATTCCAGAATGTTTGGAATTCAATGGCGATTATCTAACAAGAAAGACTAGGTATATTGGCTCTTTTCGGCGCTTCGAAGCGCTCCACTTCAGAGGCCTCTATGAGTATTCTTTTTTCTCCCTATACGCTTTCCGGCCTTATGTTGAGAAATCGTGTCGTTATGGCTCCAATGACTCGCGCTCGCGCGTTGAATGACATTCCCGACGACTTGACAGTGCTTTACTACCGCCAACGGGCTAGCGCCGGCCTTATCATCAGTGAAGGCGTTCCGGTTTCTATTCAGGGCCGCGGCTATCTCTTCAATCCTGGGCTTTACAACCAGGAGCAGGTCGAGGGATGGAAGCTCGTAACAAATGCCGTCCACGAAGAGGGCGGGAAAATTTTCGCCCAACTCTGGCACGTGGGCCGTGTATCTCATACGACGTTGCAGCCAGATGGCGGCGCGCCTGTTTCATCGAGTAATAAACTCGCTGCCAACTCCATGGCGTATGCCTACAACGAGAAGAATGAGCCCACTCCGATCCAGGCCAGTCCCCCGCGAGCTCTCTCTACAGAGGAAATTCCAGGCGTAAAGAATGATTTTGTTCAGGCTGCTCGCAGAGCTATGGAAGCCGGCTTCGATGGCGTGGAAATTCATGGCGCAAATGGATACTTGTTCGAACAGTTCATAAATCCAACGGTTAACGATCGTACAGACCAATATGGTGGTTCGATTCAGAACAGAATTCGTTTACTGCTGGAAACAATCGATGCTGTTGCCCAGGAGATCGGCCGTGCCAAGGTTGGTGTTCGCATTTCTCCATTTGGTCGTCTCTTCGACATGGCTCCCTTCGACGATGAGGCACAAACATGGGTTGAAGTAGCGCGCGAGATTCAAAAGCGGGATATTGCCTACGTTCACTTGAGCGATCAGTTGACCATTGGGGCCGAGGGCATGCCCGAGGGATTTGCAACGAGTTTCCGTGAAACCTACCGAGGCACATTGATTGCAGCGGGTGGCTTTGATCGAGAGTCAGCAGAGGGTGCGCTGTTATCTGGGGAGCTGGATCTAATCGCTTTTGGTCGACCTTTCATTGCGAATCCCGACCTGGTTGAGCGAATGAAGAACGGTTGGCCTCTTGCGATTCCTGATCGAGCCACCTTTTACGGGAACAGCGGTCAAAAGGGCTATGTCGATTATCCCGTCTATGCGCCAGCCGAATAGTTCCTGCCTAACCTGATCGAAGGGGCCAAGATGTGAATCTGGCCTGCCTTGATTGGGTACCTTTACCCAGGCCTGAAAATTTTCGAATCGCGCTGGGCGAGTGCTAACAGCTCGTCCACGATCATTCTGATCTTGGGTTGAATGTATCGCGTTCGGGGCCAGATGACGTGAATCGGCATCTCGGCTCCGGCGTAGCTTTCAAGTACGGGAACCAACTCGCCCTGTTCGATATAGTCCTGAACCAGCCAGGTGGGCAGCTGTGCGAGTCCTCCCCCGGCGAGCGTCATTTTCAGCAACATCTCACCATCACCCATTTCGTGTTTGACACGCACCTCTTGTTCAAAGGTTTGGCCGTTCTCATCAATCAGCATCCAGGTTTTCCGGGTGCCATTGCGCCAGCCTACGATGCAGTCATGTTGTAAGAGGTCGTCTCGAGTTTGGGGTGGGGCGTGCCTAGCCAAGTAGTCTGGTGTTGCACAGATCAACAAGCTCTGGCTGCCCAGCTTTCGGGCGACTATGTCAGCATCATCTTTCAAGGTTCCGATCCTGACGACGAGATCGATACCATCGTTGACTATATCTACCAGACGCTCGCTGAAGCTGACTGACAGATCGAGCTTTTGGTATCGAACAGACATATCGATCAGGGTAGGCAGGATGTGACGTCGGCCGAAAGTAGCTGGCAGATCAACGCGGAGTCGGCCGATTGGTTCTTGCTGTCCCGTTGTAAGGAGTCCTTGCGTTTCGGCCAACTCGTCTAACACCCGCAAGCAGCTCGCCAAGTAAGCTTCCCCTTCTTGAGTGAGGATCAAACGGCGGGTTGTACGATGTAGAAGCTTGACGCCTAATCGCGCTTCCAGACGGGTCACGCTTTTCCCCACGGCGGAGCTGGTCAGCCCAAGCTCTAGCCCTGCGGCTGTAAAGCTGAGTGACTGTGCGGCGGCAACGAATTCCCGAATGCCGTCAAAGGTGATTTCAGTCATTTTAGAATCCAGGGCTTCAATGTGTGGAATTTAATCGGCTTAATCATCAAATCATACAGGAATAGAATATCTTCGTTCCCTAAAGTAGGAGTGGACGAATGAGTTCTGCACTATTGCCTGACGAGATTCAGAAGCCCATCTACCGTCTGAATCAACACCCCGGTTACCGTCGGTTGTTCGCACCCCAGGAGTTGACCATCGGCCTGATCATGCCTCTGGAAACCCATCCAGGCAGGCCGGCGCCGACCATGGAAGATCATACGTCAATGGCAATTAGAGCTGACAAGCTCGGCTTTGCAGCGCTCTGGTTACGAGATGTTCCTTTTTACGACCCCACGTACGGTGATGTCGCTCAAGTCTTCGATCCAATCGCTTACATTGGTTACCTTGCGGCCGTAACGCATAACATCACTCTCGGTACAGCGGGCGTTGTTTTGCCGTTACGGGAGCCACTGATACTTGCCAAACAAATTGCTTCGCTCGACCATCTTTCGGCCGGAAGAATGATGCTGGGAATTTCATCGGGTGACCGACCTGCTGAGTATCCCTTATTCGGTGTGGATTATGATTCCCGCGGAGATCGATTTCGTGAGGCCTACACAGTATTCCGAACAGTTACGGAAGAACGCTTTCCGGTATACGACTCGCCTCGCTTCGGTCGCTTGAATGGGCAGTTCGAGCTTATCCCCAAACCTGTTGTCGACCGCTCTCCCACAATCGCCATCGGCCAAGCACAACAAAGTCTTGAATGGATTGCAGAGAACCTCGACGGACTCATTCGTGCGGCGCCTGATCCAGACTACTTATCGACGGTCGCGGAGCAGTGGCGAATCGCCGTTGAGCGAAGCCTAGGGAAAGGTTATTTCAAACCGCTAGGTGTTGGGGCATTCCTGGACTTGGCCGATGATGCCGATGCGCCTTTACGTCGCATGCCTGGAGGCTTCCGTGCTGGTCGGCGTTCGTTGATTGGATTTCTTGAAGCGGTTAAGTCGGTGGGTATCAATCACGTTGCCCTCAACCCCAAGGTCAGCCGACGCCCCTATATCGAGGTGATGGATGAGTTAGCTGCCGATGTCCTGCCACTCTTCCCGACACATTGAAAGATTAAGCAATTGCGCAAAGTCAGTCGATGCCGCTTCTAGCAAGGCAAAGGTTGGGAGGCATTGTTCGAAAGTAGAACCGACAGCTATTGCTCCCTAAAGGGGGGAGGGTGGTTGGTCTAAATAGTGACTTTTTTCATTACAAACGATTCGGTCAATATCGCAAGCCGAAGTATGGTTGGAGTATTTATGCTGCTTGATTTGGCAGGGCTTCGGGCAATTGATGTAAACAAGCTCATTATATTTATGACAGTTTATCGTGAGGCCAGCGTCAGCACTGCCGCTTGCATCTTGGGAGTAAAGCAGCCAGCAATTAGCAATGCATTGGCTGAAATGCGGATCTGTTTTTGCGATCAGCTGTTTGTTCGTCGTGATGGAGGCATGCGACCCACTACGAAGGCAGACTCAATTGCTGAGAGTCTGTTACCAATTCTGACTTCGTTGAGTGCCCTTGTGGGGCAATTTAAACCAGGCAAGTATCGGCACTGAATGGCGCAATAAACCCTATGCTCAATGCACCGACATTGCAGGGCTGCGCGTTGAACCCGACCGTTTCGCAGACCCAGCGAAGCCAGGGGTCGTATTGCCGGGCAAAGTTTCGGCGGGCAACGTGCTGGAAGTCTATGAGAACAGCGGCAAGGTGTTCATCGACGAGCTGTATTTGCTGGCCTCGAACCTCCTGCTTTCGAGTTTTAAACGCGCCATACAGAAATGCATCTGAACCTGGCCCGTAGGCGTTTTTTATAGAGCTCCATTGGTTGGCCGCAACCAGCCAATTTTTACCTCGCACCGCATCCCGGTTGCGGGGGTTTTTTAGAGTGAGCAAAGGTTTGCCTGCTGACGATCTTAACTCGGCTACCGGCGGTTAGGAGGGTAAGGATGAGAAGTTACCGCCAGGCCCGATGATTGTTGATGATCTCCATGCACGAGCCGGCAGCTAGGATGTGGTTCATCCACATGGCAGCCTGCATTCGCCTCGGTGCATCGAGTGCGGGCTGGCGCATACGTTACCCCTCCCACCTGACGCGCTGCCGGAGGATGGACGTCGGATGGAGCCGCCGCGATGTAGTGCCTGCAACGGGTATGTTCGACCTGGTGTAGTTTGGTTCGGGGAGATGCTGCCTGAGGACGCATGGAGCGTAGGTCTCGCAGCTGCAAAGGGTTGCGATGTTTTCCTTTCGATTGGTACGTCCGGGATTGTTTACCCGGCTGCGGAGCTTCCGATACGTGCTTTGGGTCACGGTGCGACGGTCATTCATATCAATCCTGTGCGGTTCGATATCAGCAATCAGGAGCACTTTCTCGAAGGCGCTGCCTCGGTCGTCATGGAGAGAATGTTTCTCGAGGCCTTCGGTGACCTTCCTGCCTCGTAGTTCGTGGACGTTTCACATTACTTCTGCTTTGGGCTTGCCCCCTTCGGGGTGCGGCTGGCGTGAAACCAAACCCTGACTACGTCAAGTTTTGGCCCTACGGGCTTTCATTCTCAAGCCTTTGGCCCATCGTGGGCCGGCGCGCTCCGCTTGCGCTGTAGGGGCACGCCATAATTAGGCAACCTCTGCCCATCGCTCATTGTTTATAAACTAATGCGTCAACCACAACGCCAAATGCGGATGAATGCTCACGTCGATTCGGATAGTAAAGATGGTAGCCCGCGAAAGGCTGGCACCAATCTTCCAGAACCCGCACGAGACTGCCCCCCGCTAGTTCGTTGGCTACCATGTCTTCTGGCAGAAACGCCAAGCCACATCCCGCCACAGCCGCACGCAAAATTGGCACGCTGCTGTTGAATGTCCACTGCCCCTCTACGCGTGCCTTGAGCTCGTGCCCGTCCTTTTCGAAATCCCACTGCAAGAGGCTCCCATGAGTCGGGAGACGTAGATTAATGCAGTTGTGCGCGGACAGATCCGCTGGCTCCTTGGGGATTTGTCGCCCTTTGAAATATTCGGGCGAGCCCACCACTGCGATTCGCAGCGATGGCCCAATCGGTACGGCAATCATGTCCTTGGCTACCTGTTCGCCCAGGCGCACCCCCGCGTCATACCGCTGCGCGACGATGTCGGAAAGGGCGTAATCGACGGTGATTTCGACCTTGATGTCCGGGTAGTCAGGCAGCACCCTCAACAGCTTTGGCCAGAGAATATTGTTCGCAGCATGCTCGGACGCCTGGATGCGAACATTGCCGGCGGGAGTGACGCGAAACTCGCTGACGGCGGCCAGTTCCAATTCGATCTCGTCAAAGCGCGGCGCCATCGATTGATAAAGCCGCTGACCTGCTTCGGTTGGCGAAACGCTGCGGGTGGTGCGCGTCAAAAGGCGTACCCCGAGCCGGCTTTCCAGCGCACGCATGGTATGACTCAACGCCGACTGAGAGACGCCCAACTGTGCAGCGGCACGGGTGAAGCTGCCCTCGCGGGTGATGGCCACGAAGGCTTGCAGATCATTGAGATTAGCGCGGGACATTGATGAGAGCCTCTCATGAGGGACGCGTGATCATTCCATGAAAGCAGGTTGCGCACAGATGCGCGACCCTCAGAGACCTCATTACAGGGTGCGAGCGTAAAACGTCGTCAGTTTACCAATTGCGGCGTCGACATAGCGTGGCACCCAATAGGTTTCAATATGCGTGGCGCCGTCGAGGATGAACATTTCCTTGTCCTTGGTGCCGGTGGCTTTGGGGAACGTATCCTGGGTCATGTACAGGCTGTCGGCCTTGCTGCCGGCGATCATCAGCAACGGTTGGTTGATCAGTTCGATATGGTCGGTGGCGTCGAAACGCATCAGATCCAGCAGGCTGCTGGTGGTGTATTTGAAGGTCGAGTTCGGGTGTGCGTGGGTCTTCCAGTAGTATTCGTAGCCTTGGCGATACAGCTCGAAGGGCAGCTTGGCAATCTGTTCATCGGTGAGGTTGGCATCACCGGAATACAGCACCGCACCACCGGCTGCTTCTTGCGCACGTGCCGCCGACGCCTGCTGCAAACGTTGTTGAATGCTGTCCTTTTGCGAGTCGTTATAGCCGTTGCGACGCACCAGGCCCGAGTTGAACATGCTCACTGTCGCCAGCGATTTGAAGCGTTTGTCGGTTTGCGCCGCAGCTAATGAGTAACCGCCACCACCACAAATACCGAGCAGGCCCAGGCGTTTGTCGTCGACGCCTGCAAACTGGCTGATGAAATCAGCCATGCCGTGGATGTCTTCAATGCGATACGAGGGTTTATCGATGCTGCGCGGTTGACCACCGCTGGCGCCCTGGTACGCCGCGTCGGCGGTTATGGTGATGTAGCCCTGTTCGGCCAGACGTTGGGCGTACAGGCCGGCGACTTGTTCTTTCACACCACCATTGGGGTGCGCGACGACCACTGTCGGGTAGGTCTTCTTCGCATCGTAATTGGCCGGGGTGTAAACGTTGGCGGCGATGTCCAGACCATTGAGCTTGTAGCTGACCGGGTGGATGTTGACCTTGCCCGGTTCGTTCCTAGTGATCGCGTCGTCAAGGCCAGCGTGAACGGGTTTTTTTTGTAGTCGGCGGCCAAGGCTTCACCGGTAGATAGACCGACCAATGCCGACATGAGCGTGGCTTTGAGAGTGTTTTTCACGTGAAACTCCTGAGCAATCAAAAGGGAGGCAGTCGAAAGAAGGGGCGGATCAGTCCAGCTGTTTTTCTTTGAGGAATTGCGACACCAGATCAGCGATCTGCACGTTGTTCAGATCCGACATGGGGAAGTGGGTATTGCCGTTGATGCCGGTCTCGGGCAAGTGGATCAGTCGTACATCGCCACCGTGCCGATTGACCGCGTCACGCCATAGCCGGGCCATCTTCAGGCGAGCGCGCCAACTGTCCTGAGCAGGCAGGTCGACGGCCTGTTCCGGGATGTTGTCGCCGTAGAGGATCAGAATCGGAATGCGCGTAAGAGCCATGAACTGCTCCATCGGCACCGCTGCGCCTTGCACCGTGTCGAACGCGCTGGGGATCGGCGCCGGCACTTCACCTTGAGCAAACACGAAACTGCTGCCCGGTTCGAACGCCACGATGGCTTTGACCTTGTCGTTCTTGATCGCCGTCAACCAGCCCGGCCCGCCACCCTGTGAGTGTGTAAAAAGGATGCCGGGGCCAATCTTGTCAAAAATCGCCGATACGCCATCAGAGACCACGCCCATATCAAACGGCCCGGTGTTCGGCGTCATTGCCCGGAAAAACTGCTCGCGGGTCTGGGCATCCTGTGCCACTTGCACGCCGTTGAAGTAGTTGGGCCACAGGCCAATGCGGAACTGGTTGAACCACAGTTGTTCGTCCGGCGTCGGCTTGATTGTGGTCTCGACCATGCTGCGCCCGGCATCACCACGCCGTGGCTGATCGATCAGATAAACGCCGTAGTGACGGCGCAGAAAAATGTTCTGAAAACCCTCGCGGCCATCGGCGGTGGTTTCCCAGGTTTTGGAGAACTGACCCGCGCCATGCCACATGACGATGGGCAGTTTTCGCGCATCGACCGGGATTTGGTAGAAAGCGTAGGCGTGGTCACCGTGATAGGTTTGGCCGTCGGGCGTCATTGGTTTGCGCGGGTTGAACGTACCTGGTGCAGTCGTCATCGTTCCGCCAGCGGCGAAGCTGCCTTGCTTTTCAATTATCAGTGGGCCGGAACTATCGGGTTGGTTTGCGCAAGCTGCCAAAAGGCTAAGGAGGGTGATACCCAACAATTTTTTAGCGGTCATTTTATTTCCCCGAAGCTGCGAGGGCTTGAGCCAGCGCTGTACTCGCACGCTCGGCGGTCTGGGCATCACCGTGCTTTTTCAATAAATCGGTCACTTGACGCAACTGCGCCGCGCTGAGTCCGACACGAAGGCTCGCCAGCATGTGCGAGCGGAGTTGCGATTCCACGCCCGGCGTCGCTGCCAGCGCCCCGACGGTGGCCAGTTCGCGGCTTTGCCAGTCGAGGTTGTCGCGCTCGAAGATGTCGCCGAACAGGTGGGTTTGCAGAAACTGGTTGATCACTGGGGCGAACTCGAACACCGGGCCTTTGACCGGGGCGCCGGAGATCTTGGTTTGATTCGCCGTACCCGCCACCAACAACTCAGCCCCGACCGGAATCGCCCGGCTCGGCTCACGCCCCGGCGCATCTGCAATGCCGCGCTGTTTGCGCGCCTGCACCACCGTCATCAGCTCGTTCAAGGCGTTGAGGCTGCGTGGGAAACCGACGTAGGCGTAGAGCTGCACCAGAATTTCCCGAGCTTCGCTGACGCTCAGGCCCGCATCGAATCCTTGGTTGAGGGCTGCGTTCAGGCTAGGCATGTCGCTAGTCGCCATAAACGCGGCCATCAGGGGAATCGCTTGCTGTCGGGTCGACAGTGTTTCTGAGCTGGCGGGCGTGTTCGTCACGGTTTGCGATGCCTCGGCTGCTTGAGTGGTCATGCTGAACATCGCACCAGCGCTCAAACAGAGCATCAACAGTGCGGAGAGGGCAGTGGTCTTGCTTGCGTCACTGGTCATCATGAGGCTCTATCCATTGCGAGTCGTTGCGGTGTCGCTGGATCGTACGGAGGATGGTTGGGGCGATTAACCCCGATATTGCGCAAGGACTCCTGAGCAGAACTCATGAGTCGGCTGAGAGATGCTAGTTGAATACCCTTCGCACCCCGCAGAAGCGGGCCTTGAAGGTGATGTAATGGATCTCTGCGAAGGTGTCAGACAAGAGCGTCCGACACATTTCGTAACTTCATTTACCAGCGTATTGCGCCTCAGAGACTTTTTCCGCCCAAGTGACAGTCTTGCCTTGCTCGGCTTCAGCAATCGCTATGTGCGTCATGCCGTTGCTGACCGTGGCGCCATGCCAGTGGCGAGTATTTGGCGGAATCCAGACAATGTCTCCTGGACGAATTTCCTGACGCGGGCCACCCTCTTGCTGCACGTAGCCGACACCAGCTGTGACGATCAGCGTTTGCCCGAGTGGATGGGTGTGCCACGCAGTTCGTGCGCCGGGTTCGAAGGTTACCGTGCCGCCGCCGATGCGTGCTGGCAGTTCTCCCTTGAACAGGCCATCAATGCGCACCGTGCCCGTAAAGGTTTCCGCCGCGCCCTTAATCGAAGGCTGCGAGCCGTTCGGGGTTATGCGGATTTCGCTGCCGGCCTGCGACTCGGCAGTCATAAGTGAAAAAGCAACCAGTGGTGCGATCAATCGGTTCATTGGATCAACTCCGGTCAGGCAATGAATCGGCTCCGCACGCGGAGCCGCGTTGGGCAGACTCAGAGTCCGGTCATCTTCAGCGCCGACTCAGGCAGGCGTTCACCGAGGACTTGAATCTGCGCCATCTGCTCGTTGATTACGCGCAGATCGTCACCCGTCAGTTGCAGTTCAGCCGCACCCAGATTCTCTTCCAGTCGATGCTGTTTTGTCGTTCCAGGGATTGGCACAATCCAGGGCTTCTGTGCCAACAACCATGCTAGTGCCACTTGCGCTGGCGTGGCGTTTTTGCGTTGCGCGACGACTTTGATCACCTCGACCAACGCCAGGTTGGCCTTACGCACCTCAGGAGAAAAACGGGGGACAAAATTGCGGAAGTCGCTGGCGTCAAACTGGGTGTTCTGATCGATCTGCCCCGTGAGGAAACCTGCGCCAAGTGGACTGAACGGAACGAAGCCAATACCCAGTTCCTCCAGTGCCCCAAGGAGTTCCTGTTCCGGGCCACGCCAGAACAGCGAATATTCGCTCTGCACCGCCGTCACTGGCTGCACCGCATGTGCCCGGCGAATAGTATGCACGCCCACCTCGGACAGACCGAAATGCTTGACCTTTCCCTCGGCGATCAAATCCTTAACGGCGCCGGCCACGTCTTCAATCGGCACCTGTGGATCAACGCGATGCTGATAAAACAGGTCGATGCAGTCAGTACGTAAACGCTTCAACGATGCCTCTGCCACAGCGCGTATGTGTTCCGGGCGGCTATTGGTGCCGCCGCCACGTGCGCCAGTGATCAAGTCAATATCGAAGCCGAACTTTGTGGCGATCACCACTTTTTCGCGGATCGGCTGTAAGGCTTCACCCAGCAGCTCTTCATTGGCGAAAGGGCCATACGCCTCGGCGGTGTCGAATAGGGTGACGCCTTGCTCATGGGCCGAATGAATCAACTTGATCATGGTGGCTTTGTCGGCGGCAGGCCCGTAGGCCGAGGTCATGCTCATGCAGCCCAGGCCCAGTGCGGAAACTTCAAGGCCGTTGCCCAGCGTGCGGATTTTCATGATGTCACTCCGTACAGAATTCGATTAACGCGTGATGGGGTGATCGCTCAGCCAACCGTTCACGCGCTCCATGGTCTTGCGCTCCTGCTCCCCCTCCATCACAAAGCCCTCCAGCACTTTTGCTTTCGGCGCATGTTTTAGGAGAACGCTGCGGCTGTTGCCCAAGCCATAACCACCGTGGGTGTTGAAGGGGATGAGGGTCTTGCCGGTCAGGTCGTGAGCACTCAAAAATGCACGGATGATTGGTGGAGCAGTTTCACCCCAGATCGGAAAGCCGAGATAAATCGTGTCGTACTCGTTGAGTGCGTGAACCTTGCTTTGCAGATCGGGCTCGAACCCGTTGTCACGCTCCTGTCGCGCCTGTTCCACGGTTTGCAGATAGTCCTCGGGGTAGGCGTGGGCCGGGCGAATCTCGAAGAGGTCGGCACCGAGGCCACGTTGAATCAGCCCGGCGACCACGCGTGTATTGCCGGAGCGAGAAAAGTACGCCACCAGAATTCGGGAGCCTGAACGCGGTGTTTCACTGGTGGTTTGCGTGTCAGCAAGCGATAGTAGCGGCGCGCTCGCAAGTGCGGCGATGACCGTACGCCGCAGCGGGTTGTGATCGTTGCTCATCGCCCGACGCGTGCCTTGAGTGCCTCGGGATAACGCTCGCCTTCGATGCGGATCTGCGCCAGCGCAACATCAATCGCTTTGAGGTCGTCCGCATCGAGCGTGATGTCCGCGCCGCCGAGGTTTTCTTCCAGACGATGCAGTTTGGTCGTTCCCGGAATCGGCACAATCCACGGTGCCTGCGCCAGTAGCCAGGCCAGCGCGATCTGCGCCGGGGTGGCTTGTTTCTGCGCGGCGATCTGTCGGATCAACACCACCAGACCTTGATTGGCTTGCAGCGCCGACTGGCTGAAACGCGGGACGATGCTGCGGAAATCGTCACTGCCGTAAGTGGCCTCTGCCGAAACGGTGCCGGTGAGAAAACCCTTACCTAGCGGGCTGAACGGCACGAAGCCAATACCCAGCTCCCAAAGCGTCGGCAAGATCTCCTTCTCAGGCTCGCGCCACCACAGCGAGTATTCGCTTTGCAGCGCTGTGACCTGTCGTACCGCATGGGCGCGGCGGATGGTTTGCGCACTAGCCTCCGACAGACCGAAGTGCTTGACCTTGCCTTCACCAATTAGATCCTTTACCACACCGGCGACGTCCTCGATGGGCACGTTTGGATCAACCCGGTGCTGATACAGCAAATCGATGTAATCGGTCTTCAATCGACGCAACGATCCCTCGACGGCGAGTCGAATACGCTCAGGCCGACTGTCCAGAGTCTGCTTTGTATTGTCGGCGCCGACGGCGAAGCCGAATTTTGTGGCGATCACGATCTGATCGCGAACTGGCGCCAGCGCCTCGCCGACAACTTGCTCATTGAGATAGGGGCCGTAAAACTCGGCGGTATCGAAGAACGTGACACCTAGATCAACTGCCGAGCGAATCAACGAGATGGCTTGCTGGGTATCCGTGGCGGGGCCGTAGCCATGGCTCAAGCCCATGCAGCCTAAACCCAAAGCTGACACTTCAAGTGAACTGTTTCCGAGCGTGCGCTTGTGCATTTCGATCTCCCGACGTTTAGCGTGGGGGGAACAGTAAGCGAGCTTACGAATATGGACTAGACGGGTAAATCGGCAAAGGTTAGTGAGATGTGCTCATGAGTCTCAATAGGGATGAAAAATACATTTATTGGGTTGTCCTAAGTTTAAGCAACCATTTCGCTGTGTCAGATACATCCTTCACACCGACGGCATCGATCGACACATTCAAACACGAGCGGCAGTGATATTTCATCCTGCGAAGCTAAAATGTTTGGAATTGATCCTAGATTATCTTTCATTCGAACATCATTAAAGTGATGGCTCTACTGATTTGGAGCTGTCATGTCCTTTCCCCTCATTGAAGCAGAGGCACGTTCGGCGTTGACCTCTGTGATGGATGATTTTTTCGCCGCTTGGTCGGACGGAGAGTGGCACACGCTCACCCCAGTGCTGGCCAAGACCGCCATGCTGAAAAGCAGTCAGCATGGCGAAGGCAGGGGCATCGCCGATTGGCGCCGTTTGCTGGCCGCCGACGCCTCAGCCCTCTTATGGATGCGTACCAGCAATCACGCGATTGTAGTCGGTAGGAACGGGCAGGCAGTTGCTAGCGCCTATGTCTATGGCCTGTTCGGCCGTGGTCAACAACGTTTGCTGTTCGGGGCCAGTGTGGTGCTTCGGTTCCAGTTCCATGGGAATGACGGCCGCTGGATGCTGGCCAACGCCCGCATTAATGTGAACTGGTGCAAAGGTGACCTGCCATTAGCAGCGCATTGGCGCATACCGCCGAGCGACGCGGGATGGGAGTTAGGCGATGTCCCGCCGATGATCGTAAGTGAGCTGGATTCCCCATGGGCATTGATCGGCAATGCTCTGCCGCAAGCCGATGCGGAAGTTGCCGTGCGCGAGCTCTACAGCAAATATTCTTGGGCTATCGACCAAGGCGACATCGCATTACTAAGTGATTGCTATACGGACGACGCGGCAGGTGGCTTCGCTCCGATCGGGCCCTTGCAAGGGCGGCATGCCATTGTCGGTCAGCTCAAAAGCTTTCGACGGCTTTGGCCGTGGATGCAGCACTTCGCCGATGTGGTGCGGCTGGAGATCGAGGCCGATGGCCGGCATGCGCAAGTGATCGTCGCACGGATCATCCCGGAGCGTCCGGTCGATGCGCAGGGACACTCGCTCTATGGCGCCCACTACCAGATCCGCGCGCGACGCGAAGACGATGGCCAGTGGCGTATCTGCTGGAGCGATTACCGGCCAGGTTGGTTTACCACCGCAGAGGCCCCGGCATTCGAAATTGGCGTCACCCACGCCTAATGCCCAGCAACTTCCTAAGCGTCCGTCATCGGGGGGCGGCTCACCACAAGCGCTAAAGCAAAGGGGAGTATCTGATTTCCCCGCTAACCATTAATTAAATACAGAGGTCACTTACCATGGACATCAATCTCAAAGGGCTGCTTGATCGTGAAGAAATTCGCAACCTCAGAACTATCTACGCGCACCACCTGGACAGCAACAACATAGCCGCTCTCGACCAGGTCTTCTCCGCGGATGCGGTGGTGGACGTCACCGTCGGCAAGATGGAAGGCATCGACGCCATTCGAGTCGGTCTGAATGAAGCATTCAAGTTGTACGATCGGGATCATCGGGGAAGCTATCCCTTCATGCATGCGATCACTAACCACTGGGTCAAGCTCACCGGGCCGGATACCGCACTAGGCCGCTGCTATTTGATCGATTTCGAAACCGCCTCAAAGCCTGACCCTAATCCGTTGCTGCTGCTTGGCATCTACGCCGATGAGTACAAACGTATTGACGGCGAATGGCGCATCACCCACACCCGCCTGGAAGTCGTCTGGCCAGCAAGCAACACCAGTGACGAGCAGGCAGTTGAACAGGCTAAAGGGGCGTGATCAGTGTCGAAACCAATAAAGCTTAGCATTCTGGATTATTCCCCCGTCGATGAGGGTCTTCTCCCGGTCGATGCACTTGCGGCCAGCGTACGCCTGGCACAGTGTGCGGAAGAGAAAGGATTCAAACGATTTTGGGTATCGGAGCACCATGGCGCTCCGGCTACCGCCAGCAATTCGCCGGAAATACTTATGTCGCGCATCGCTTCGGCGACGAAGGCGATCCGGGTGGGCTCCGGTGGCGTGCTACTGCCCAACTACAGCAGCCTGAAGATTGCCGAGAACTATCAGCTCCTCGAGGCGCTGTTCCCGGGTCGGATCGATCTCGGCTTCGGCCGTGCTCCGGGCGCCGACCGTCGTACGAGCATGGCGCTCAACGATGAGAAGAGCGAGTCGATTTCATATTCCCGCAAGGTTTCCGATCTGCTGGGCTTCGTCACTGGACGTCACATGCCAGGCTCGCCGTATGCGGGTATGCGCGCACATCCCGAGACCCGAGATAGACCTCAACCCTTTGTGCTTGGCGCGTCCGGTGCGACAGCGGAGATTGCTGCGCAGGCAGGTCTCGGTTTCACCTTCGCCCACTTTATCAACCCGCGCAGCGACGGCCCTCTAGCGGCCAAAACCTACCGTGCTGCGTTCCAACCAAGCGACTTTTCCCCGGATCCCTCGGTTATCACGGCGGTCTTTGTGGCGGTCGGCGAAAGCGAGGCCCAGGCAAGGGAGTTCGCCGACGCATTCCACCTCTGGCTTACCTATGCGGAGAGCGCGAACCCGTTCGAGCGGATACCTTCGCTCGCCACCACTCGTGAGCATCGCTGGACATCTGACGAACTGGCTGTGCGCGAGCGCAACAAGGGCAGGCTCATTTTCGGAACGGCCTCCCAAGTTGTTACCCAGCTTCGTGGACTAGCGGACGCCTACGGCACTGACGAGGTGATGATCAACCTGATGATGCCAGGTGAGTCGGCGCGGCTGAACGCCATCAATGCCATTAGCGACGCGATGGATGAGATTGGATCTTTGCCGGTTGCTCCCGCTGAGCAGGAGAAAGCAGGAGCGCACCCATGACTGGAGCACAGATAGTCACTCAGCCACCGATGACAGGCAGGCATCATGTCGCACTTCACCTTGCCCATCGATGGTTCGCCTTTCTGGAGGCGCCTGGAGGGGAACTCGACGCACATCTGAAAATGTTTCACCCGCAGGTACAGCTATCCGGCCACCGAGGGAATCACCTTTTCGCGCGCGACCATGAGAGCCTCGTGGCCTGGTTCGCCGCCGTGCCCGATGTGATCAGTTCTCATCACATCGTTCATTCCAATTTTTCGACCGCCGAAAACGGAGACGGCTTGCTGAGCATGGTTGTGGCGTATCAGGCGCCCGACCAACTGGATATGCATGGATCAATCATCAGCTACGAGACGCGGATCGAATTCGCAATGGGTGACCCACGTTTCAGTGCGATCGACAAGACGCCGATCCTTCCCAATAGGAGACTTGAGTACGAGACCTCTTGGTCGACTAACCGCGTGCTGGCATGGGTGCATGCCGAGCTTGGTGGCATCACCGATTCAGATGGCCAGTTACGGGTCGCATTGGGGAGTGACGTGCGGCAGGTATCCGCTCTGGTGACTGCCCCGGAGGGAAGTCGTGCATACGAGGCACTTGTGTCCGGCATTGGTGGCAATCCCGCTGAGCTCCGAGCCGTGCGCTTGAAACTCAACGATGACGTCAGGACGACTATCCCAACGGTCAATATGGTGCAGCCAATTGCTCTTTAGTGACGGTGATTGTGGAGTCGGCTAGAGCAGCAGAGCAGCTTCAAGACGAAGTGCTTCGTCAACGATTGCTCAACATGATTCGCCTGCGATCCACGTCTCCTGTTAATAGTTCTCCACCCCTGTGACCAGATGATCGCTCGCAAGCCAGACCCTACTGCATTCGGTTAAGGGTGTATGTGTTTCAACGTTCGCCCCTGATGCTTCGCTGATCGAACACATTTATCCAAAGTCGTAGTGAAATATCAAAACGACGCTGGTAATGTCCCGGCCACGTTCGTCAAACCATTAAGGGATGGAGGCGAAAATAGAAGCCCTGGAGCCGCGAACCTCCGGGGCTTCGTTTTTTCTAACCGAGATGCTCCCGTTTCGATTTGAAACGTTCGGGCTGGCCATGCAAATGGGATGCTTTCTGGACACGCCAGAAGGTCGACGAGACGAATCACGCAAGCGAATCGCGGCGGCCTGATTTCTCCCAAGCGTTGCCATGTTGTCCGCTATCCCAGGCTTCAGTGAGCTCGTCTACTCGATCCGCAATCTGAGGCGTTTTTGATAGGACAAGGCAGCGTGTATTGCCGACAAACTCCTCTATCAAATACAACGAGTCGCCGACATCAAGCTCGAGCTCCTGCAGCGCCTCATCGGGAATTCGAATCGCACCGTCACCAACCCATTCTTCGATCATGATTTTCATAGGTGGCTTTTTCACATGTGGTCTCCGTTGCTATGAGCCGGCAAGCAGTTCCTGCCTGTAGATTCTCAATGGCACCTTACAGATCCGGATAATCATCAAGCTTAAGGCTAGGAGCGCCTCCATCTTCCGGCTCGCGCTTAGGCGTATGTATCACTCCAGCTTCGGCGTCTGCACGCATCTGCTCGAGCTCCTTGTGAAACGCCTTGTCCTGAACCGTGGGTTTGCTGGTGTACGGTTTTCGGTCAGGGACAGGCTGGGCTGCATAAGTCGTTACCGCGTCTGGGTCGTGCTGTAGTTTCTGTTGGACTTGCGACTCCAGCATTGCGCGGAGCGCGTCTTTGTCGGGACGGGACAGCAATTTATTTACTCCTATTCGGAATCTAGGCGCTACTGTTCGATTGGGAAATAGGCCGGTTCGTGAAAAATAGCGACGTCCAAACTCACGGCTGCATCCTGGTATCAACCCGGCCCGCGACATCAAAGCGTTGATCCTGACACACATGCATCACGATCACGCGGGCGGCCTCAACCACTTCCCGCACACCCCAATCATTGTCACTAAAGAAAACTTCCTCCTGGCCAACAGTTTTAAAGGTGCCATTTTCGGCTGCCTTCCGCAGTATTTTCCTCGGTGGCTGGCCCCAACCTTGATCGAGTTCAAGAACGAAAGCTTTGGCCCTTTCCAGCAGACCTATCCGTTGACGAAGGACAAGCGAATCTTGCTTGTTCCGACCCCTGGTCATATGCGTGGTCACATGTCGGTCATCGTCAGAACCTCTGACGTTACCTACTTCTTGTCGGGTGATGCTAGGTTTTCAGGTGGAGGTGAATGTGCTGTCATCGATCAAGGAATACCAACCAGGGCCTCAGACGCTCCAGAGCATTTGGATGATCCTCGGGCTGCCGTCACGCGGTAGCAGGCTTCATGACCTAATTCGTGAGGGACTGCCTTTTGAATTCCTCGACCGGATAGCGAACCTGCTGCAGATGCAGCGAAAGGATATCTCCAAGTCTATTTGTGTGCCGCCCACAACGTTGGCGCGTAGGGCGAAAGCAGGGCGGTTTAACACCGTAGAACGCGACCGCCTCGTCGCATTGATAGCTGTGTTTGAACAGGCCCTTTTCCTGTTTGAAAACGACGTTGCCGCTACAACGGAATTGATGAGCACGCACGTTCGTGGGCTTGGTCGAAGCGTCCTCTGGATATGATGAGGACGAGGGTGGAAACGAAGGCCGTGTTTGATTTGATTGCCGGATTGGGGCGGGGCGTTATTGCGTGAGATTCAATAGGCTGTAGTGGTCAGCCGATCTGGAACGCGACGTTAAGTTTTTAGGGACAAGGGTTAGAGCTAGCGCTGTCCTTGATCTAATTCACCGACTGGAGAGGGTAGTCCTGACTTAGCTTCATCGCACACTTCACTCCGGGAAGGCAGTTTAGGTGATTGTTGCTATCGCTCCTTCGAGCCCGTGAAGCCCGGCTAAGCATGGCACTGTAATGAGCCGGACACTCCGTAGACTCCTCAATACACGCCTGCAATTACTTGCAGTTACCTGCTTTACAATACCCCGCCGCCTGGGCCAGAGATTCAGAATCAAAAGTTTTTTGGATTTTCGTCGACACCTGACCATAGGCAAAACGAAACCCGACCTCGGTAAGGTTTCGTTCCTTCATTCATTAACGGATTAGCGAAGGGAAGTGCAGAACGCGCGGATGGCCTCACAAGCCTGGCGTAATGATGCGTCATCCAGGGCATAGGCAATGCGGATGTAGGGGCCAAGGCCAAATGCACTGCCATGAACTACCGCCACATCTGCTTCATCGAGCAACGCGTGGGCAACATCCTCATCGGTTTGCAACACGCGACCAGATGGTGATGTTCGTCCGATGAGCCCTGCACAGGAAGCAAACGCGTAAAACGCACCTGCTGGGCTGACGCATTCAAGGCCCGGCGTGTCGTTCAATAGCGCCACCATCAAATCGCGACGTTTTTGGAAAACAGCACGGCTTTCCAGGATGAAATCCTTTGGCCCTTCCAGCGCGGCAAGTGCGGCCTGCTGTGAGATTGAGCTGGCGCCAGAGGTTTGTTGCCCCTGCAGTTTTTCCATCGCTTCCAACAGCCAGCGCGGCCCTGTCGCAAAGCCGATGCGCCAGCCGGTCATGGCATACGCCTTGGAAACACCGTTCATGGTCAAGGTTCGCGGCGCCAGTCTCGGTTCAACTTGAGCCAGGGTCAGGAACACTTGATCATCGAAGATCAGATGTTCGTAGATGTCATCAGCCAGAATCAGCACGTGGGGATGTGCCAACAAGATATCGGCCAGGGCTTGCAACTCATCCCGGCTGTACACCGCGCCTGTCGGGTTAGACGGCGAATTGAGGATCAGCCATCGGGTCTGCGGGTTGATCGCCTCGGCCAGTGCTGCGGGTGTCAATTTAAAGCCGGTGTCAGCATCGCACGTCACGATCCGCGCTTCACCGCCGCACAGTTGAACCATTTCCGGGTAGCTGACCCAGTACGGTGCCGGCACGATGACCTGGTCACCTTCGTTGAGGGTCGCGGCCAAGGCGTTATAGATCACCTGCTTTCCACCGTTACAGACGAGGGTGTCTTGCCAAGTGACGTCCAGGCCGTTCTCGCGACGGAATTTAGCGGCTACCGCTTCTCGCAGTGAACGCGCGCCGGCGACTTGAGTGTAGCGAGTATGGCCGTTTTCAATAGCTTGAATCGCCGCTTCACGCACATGTTTAGGTGTATCAAAGTCAGGCTCGCCGGCGCAGAGTGAAATGATTTTTGCACCTTGCGCCCGGCGCTCAGCCACCCGATCGATGATTCTGTATGTTGCGGAAGGTTGTGCATCCGCCAGTCGCTGATTGAGCCGCTGGATATCGGCGGTCATGCGCGGTTTCTCCACTCAGTCAGGTTCATCAGTTCAAGAGTCGATCGGCCTTCGGTCAATGCCTGCATCATCTCAGCTTCCTTGCTAGCTCGGGCTTCCCCTTCAGCAAAGGTACGGGGCGCATCCGCAATGGGAATGATGATGACGCCATCATCGTCAGCTACCACCAGATCGCCCGGAGCCACCATGGCTCCGGCGAAATTGAAAGCTTGTCCGACAGATGGAGCGCTCGCCTTGACGGTGCCTTTGAGTGAAATACCTCGGGCGAACACGGGAAACTGTCGCTTTTTCAAGGCCGCAATATCACGAACGCCACCATCAATTATCAAACCGACCACTCCAGCTGCCTCGGCTGCCACGGTGAGCACTTCGCCCCAGTAGCCGGCAATAAAATTACCGGTGCCGACGACCAGCACGCTGCCACGAGGTACGCGCTCCATCGCCAGGTGCAGAGAGAGATTGTCACCTGGTGAACACTCCAGCGGGTAGGCCGGTGCGGCGATAAAAGCACCGTCCCAGACTGGGCGAATTGCACTGTCCACCGCGCATGGGAGATGTGAGGCTTCATACAGTGTTGAGCTGCCCAACACTTTTGCCCGTTCGTGGAAATTCAAGGGGAGGGTGAGCGTAGTCATCAGATTTTCCTCTGCAGACCGTGGTAGCCCAGCGCGTCGCGGGCTTCTTTAAGGGTTTTTCCTTGACCAATCATCGTGCGAATGTCGGCTTCAACAGATTCGATTTGGCGGGCACAGGCGGCCACTTCAGCGGCCCGGTCGCGCGGCACTATCACCACGCCATTGGCGTCAGCAACAACAATGTCTCGGGCGCAGACCCGTGCAGTGCCAATCGACACCGGCTGGTTGACCGACTGAACCTGTACTCGGTCTTTACCTGTACGCATGAAACGGCCCTTGCTAAAAATCGGATAGCCGTCGCCCAGAGCTTTGTTAACGTCACGGCACACACCATCGATGACCGTGGCGGCGATTTTTCGGCTACCGGCGTACTGGGTCATGATGTCGCCCCAGACCGTGCAGTCAGTGCGGCCGCCATTGTCGATAACCACCACATCGCCCACGGCTACGTCTTCGATGAAGTCTCCTACGGTGCCGGGTGGCACGCTCGCCGAGACGTACTGCACGGTGAACGCCGGGCCGACGATGACCTTGCTGTAGTTGTCGAGCGGAGCTATGCCGAGGCATTGACCCGGCAGGCCAAGCTTGTCCATGGCATCAGAGACGCCAGGCGTGTCGAGCCCCTCGAACAGGGCAATCAGTGCTTGATCATCGATGTTCATCAGGAGCGCTCCACGTGAATAGCTTCGAACTGGGTGTCATGCATGACTTCGGCCACCGAGCGTCCGCTGCGAACAGCTTCAACCATGCCGTCCTGGCGACGGGCAATACGCTCGCCAAGATCCACAACCTTCTCGATGTAAGCCTGGGGCACGAACACGGTTCCGCATTGATCGGCGATGACGTAGTCGTCTTCACTGACCTTGACGCCGGCGACGTTTATCGTCACGGCGGAGTCAATCTGAACCACTCGGTTGCGCGCGCTGATCATGGTGACCCCACGGCCAAAAACCGGGTAGCCAATCGATTCGCTGCCTTCGATGTCACGACTGAAACCGTCGATGACCGTGCCACGTACCTGTTTGCACGCCGACGCGTTGGCGAGAATGTCGCCCCAACAGGATATGCCTTCGATACCACCAGCAATCACCAGAACACGATCGTCGGTGTCGATCTGTTCAACCACGGGGGTAATCAGGTGCACAGTGGGGGCGTTGTCAGATTTAGGTGCGAGCAGAACGGTACTGGCGCGACCGACGATCTTCGGGCAGTTCCACAGCGGACGCAGCCCGACAGTGGCACCCGGCAGGCCGAGGAAGTCGAGCGCGTCGGATACCGTATTGGTATCTAGCGTTGCCAAGCGATCCAGCAAACTATTATTGGTCATGGGGGAGCCCCTTTAGTGGCGGAGGCTTCCAGTGTCAGTTAGACAATTTGATAGGTATATTACTAATTACAGAAGTATCAGATACGTTAAACCTATGGATTAATCATGATCAATTTCCGTCTGATCCGTCATCTCTGGCTGTTCCTTGCCGTTGCCGAAGAGCAGAACTTTGGGCGTGCTGCCAAGCGCCTAGGCATGTCTCAACCCCCCTTGAGCGAACAGATTCAGGTGCTGGAGCAAGCGCTGAAGGTCACGCTGTTCGAGCGATCTCGACGTGGTGCGAAACTAACTCCCGTGGGTGCGGCAATTTTGCCTGCAGTGCGCAAATTCGCTGAGCAACTCGAACGATTGGAGTTGGCGGTGGAAGAAGCAGTGGCGGGCCAGTCGGGGATGTTGACTATTGGCGCAATATCCACAGCGATGTTCGACGTTTTACCGGGCCTGATCGAGCAATTGAAAAACGATTACCCGCACTTGACGGTATCCGTGCGGGAAATCGACAGCGTCGAGGCTGTTCCAGCACTTGAAGCCGGAGACATCGACCTGGCATTCGCCCGACTGGACGGTGATCTCGGCGGGTCGGTCGATTCACTGCCGCTTCTGGAAGATCGCCTGGTGGTGGCCTTACCGAGCGATCATGCCTTAGCTTCACGCACGCGAATCAGCCTATCCAGTTTGTCCAACGAACCTTTGGTGATGTTTGCCCGAAAGGTCAGCCCAGTGTATTTCGACAATCTGATCGCCACCTGCCGAGCGAGCGGTTTTTCCCCTCGCGTGTTGCATGAAGTGCGTTCAGTCGCTTCGCAGATTGCCTTTGTAAGCTATGGCCAAGGCATCGCATTGGTACCAGCCTCACTAAAAAAACTGGCACCCAACAATGTCGTATTTCGAGCTTTGAGCCAGAAGCTAAATGTCGTAACCACGGCGGTTGCCTGGAATGCAGATCGGCCCAATCCGCTAGTAGAAGAAGTCGTTGCGCGTTTTCGGGCGAAGGCGTGAGTAGATTGGGAACGCGAAAGTTTAGTGATAGGTTTAGCGTATCAAAGCCTTCCACAATCAGGATTTTACAGAACGCACGAATCCCTTGAAATTGCATATCTGACTGCCAGCGACTCTCATGTGGCGGCAATCCTTTTCGTTCAAGGAGCTATTAACGTGTCCTCATCCGAAACGTTCACTCACACGCAACTCCCTCTGACGGTAGAGGGTGTCCAGCTGAACGTCGCCGCCATTCACAGGAATGGCGATTTGGCGCCGATTGTATTCCTGCATGGTTTTGGTTCGACCAAAGAGGACTATGCCGATATCGCGCTGCAAGCGGGGTTCGTCGGTCATCCTTTCATCGCCTACGACGCCCCCGGATGCGGGGAAAGCCAGTGCAGTGACCTTTCCAAGGTTTCCATCCCATTTTTGATGCAGGTAGCACTACAGGTGCTGGAGCATTTCGAAGTCGAGCGCTTCCATCTGGTCGGTCACTCCATGGGCGGGTTGACTGCTCTGATGCTGGCCCATCAGTTCCCGGAGCGGATAATTAGTTTTGTCGATATAGAGGGCAATATTGCTCCGGAAGACTGCTTCCTCAGCCGTCAGATCGTCGACTATCCGAGTAATGATCCCGAGGCATTTTTCGCGGCCTTCATCGAACGTGCCAGGCACGCCCCGGCATACGCCAGCGCATTGTATTCAGCGAGCTTGAGACACAAGGTGCGTGCTGGGGCAGTTCGAGGGATTTTCGAGTCGATGGTCGATCTGTCCGACAACGCCGATCTGATGGGTAAATTTCTTGGATTGAAGTGCCCGCGAATGTTCATGTACGGCGAGCAGAACGCGTCACTGTCCTATCTTCCGCATATCCAGGCTCAGGGCGTACGCCTGGCGCAAATTCCCGCCTGCGGACACTTTCCTATGTATTCCAACCCGATCGCGATGTGGAGCCAAATCGCTGATTTCCTGACCAGCAGGCAATCCGGATAAGTCTTGTCGTCTTGAGCGCTCCCTGATACTTCGCGGGAGCCGGACAGGCTTGGCGGTTGCGATTCGAAAAGCAAGTTCAGCTATTTCACGTGCCCCCTTGCAGTGGCTTGTAAGGGTGCGTGCACGCTTGAAATCTATAACAACAAGAGGTTCAAATCATGCTTGAAGTCATTAACAGCTTTCTTTCTGGAAAACTTCTGATCGTGCTCATCGTGGGCCTCGGTGGCTACTTCACCATCCGTTCGCGCTTTGTGCAGTTCCGCCATTTCCTACATATGTTCAGTGTTTTTCGCGATAGCGTTCAGAAGAGTGCGGGCCAGATCAGCTCATTCCAAGCGTTAATGCTCAGCCTGGCGGGTCGCGTGGGCGCGGGAAATATAGCCGGTGTCGGATTGGCGGTGACGCTGGGCGGGCCTGGCGCGGTGTTCTGGATGTGGGTGACCGCGCTGGTGGGTATGTCCACCAGCTTCTTTGAATGTAGTTTGGGGCAACTGTACAAACGGTGCGATTCCAAGGGGCAGTTTCGCGGTGGGCCGTCGTATTACATCCAGTACGGATTGAAACAAGCCTGGCTTGGAAAAATCATGGCGTTGTTGCTACTGGTAACCTTCGGTTTTGCATTCAATGGGCTGCAATCTCATGCAGTGACTCACTCGCTGAATAATGCGTTCGGTTTCTCTACTACCTACTCAGGTGTGGTGATTGCTGTATTACTTGGCTTGGTTTTCATCGGCGGAATCAAACGTATCGCTGCCGTTTCGGACTTGTTGGTGCCAGTAAAGACCTTGGCCTACATTGGCGTTACCGTATATGTGATTGTGCTTCAGTTTGATCATGTCCCTGGCATGTTGATGACCATCTTTAAAAGCGCCTTCGGTCTGGATCAGGCATTCGCGGGCCTAGTCGGCAGTGCCATTGTCATGGGCGTCAAGCGTGGCGTGTTTGCCAACGAGGCAGGACTGGGCAGTGCTCCGAACGTAGCCGCAGTGGCGAAAGTTGATCACCCGGCTGCTCAAGGGGTAGTTCAAGCCTTCAGTGTTTTCCTTGACACCTTTGTGATCTGTACCTGCACAGCGCTGCTGATTCTGCTGTCGGGATTTTACACGCCCGGTTTCGAAGGTGATGGCTTGGTACTCACACAGAATGCACTGGCAGCAGTGGTTGGAGACTGGGGACGTACTTTCATCAGTGTGGCGTTGGCTCTGTTTGTCTTCACTTCGATCCTATACAACTACTATCTGGGTGAGAACAATTTGCGCTTTTTGCTCGGTGACAAGCGCAGTGCCGTCATTGTCTATCGTGGTTTAGTCTTGTTGCTGATCCTCTGGGGGGCTGTCCAGAATCTGGACACGGTTTTCGCCTTTGCCGATATCACCATGACGTTGCTGGCCCTCGTGAATCTGATCGCCCTCGCGCTGTTGTTCAAGGTCGGCATGCGCTTGCTGAGCGATTATGATCAGCAACGCAAAGCAGGCATCAAGACTCCGATCTTCGACTCAAGCCTGTTCAAGGATCTTGATCTTGATCTGAAGGCATGGCCGCCTCGGCCAACAGTGAACAACAACGTTTCTGAGCCTGCAATTCAGGTAGTTGCATCCGCAATACAAAGTTGAAAAGTGCCATGTCCGCCGGATGAAGTTGGCTTACAGGCTCATCACCTCCTGTACCATGCAACAACACCCACTATGAGCATTGAAAATGGAGTTTCACTCGGTTCTTGCCTTTACACTGGTTGCTGCAATTGCCATTGCTAGTCCAGGGCCTGCCACCTTGATGGCAATCAACAACAGCCTGGCCCATGGGCAACGCAGCGCAGTGTGGTCGTCCCTTGGTAATGCTTGTGGCCTGTTCTGCCTATCTGCCGCAGCCATGCTGGGGTTGGGGGCGTTGTTTGCCAGCTCTGAATGGCTGTTTAATGCGGTGAAGATCATCGGTGCGGGCTATCTGTTTTACTTGGGGGTAAGGCAGTTGTTCAAAAAGAGCCCGATGCTCGCGGAAGGTATGCAGGATGGCTCAAAGAAGAGCAGGCCTACTCGCTTAAAACTGTACAAGTCTGCTTTCCTGACGGCGGTGACCAACCCTAAGGCAGCGATGTTCTTCACTGCGCTGTTCCCGCAATTCATCGACCAGAGCGCGACGTTGCTGCCGCAGTTTCTGATCCTCACCTCGATCTTCATGGCGTTGTCGGTGGCGTCGCTGAGCCTGTATGCGGCGCTTGCCTCTCGAGCCAAGGGCGTACTGACACGGCCCGACCTGTCCCGGGTGTGTCAGCCGGGTGGTGGGGTCGACGTTCATCTGCTTCGGAGCAGCCATCCTGACCATGCGTCGCCAGGCTGCATAAGAGGAGGGCGGCTAGTCGCTCTTTCGGGCCAACTGGGCCCGGCTAGTCTACCAAGCTCGTGAGCTACTCACTCGGGGGCCATAAGCACGGCGAGCGTTAGGTTGATGAACTCTTCGTTCTTGCTGATTGTGTCCAAAGCACCACGAACATTACCAGCGACCTCTGCTGATCCACGCTGCTCGACCCAGAGAGTCAGCTCCATAATGGCAGCCTCAAGTGCGAGCTGGTTTTGATTGATCTTGAAGAGTAGGGAAGGGAGTAGGTCTGCGTTCGACATTGTGGTTCCTCCGTGGAAGAGGACAGCGTAGCAGTGAGGATGTTTTAGAGTGCTATTCTCGAACCCTGAAATGACTTCAGCCTGCACCCGTGGCCGGCGATGTTCCTCATCGGAAACCGATGTTGATCCCTTGCCGTGGTCGCCAACAGCCGCTATTAGTGAAAGGGAGATTGGTGAGGATATGAAGATGATTTTGAGGTTCGTTGTTGTCCCCGCAATCCCAACAGAAACAGGATCTATGCGCAGCGGAACGCGCTTCTACTGCGAAACCGCTCCGATAGGTTTCAACATTTACGACAACGAAGAAAAGCTTCGTCTGAAGACTGTCTATCAGACACGTGCTGAAGCAGAGAGTGCTTGCGTAGAACTTAATCAGGTGCGACTGCAAAGCATGCTATCTGGGCGCGAGTCCATGCCGTCCCTATAAGAAAGCTCCGTGCTCTCCGGGCTTATAGCTTCAGAGCGAAGCTGTAGATGCAGCACGATTTTTATCCGCTGATTTAGGGCCTTCACCGTTCAACGCTGAGCAAACAGCGTCTGCCTCTGTCCTAATTTTGAACACGCCATGCTTGCTGGCTGAACCGCCCTCTACGAGATCAACAACTCGATATCGCTTGCTGCCATCGTCCAGCGTGGTGGTTTCAATCACTCTGAATCTTGGGTGCATGGTTGCTTTCCGTGCATGAGGTTGGTGTCCTACAAGTACCGGCAAAACGAGACGATTTCAAGAACGGGGCGGGCTTCAGCTGAGACAATTTATGACAGTGCAATGCGCTCGCCATTTCGAGGAGGCCGGCTCAGTAGTAGGCGGCGAGTGGTGGCATTTTTCTAGAAGTCGCTGCTTCGGGCCGACGGCCCGGCTAAGTCAGCTTGAATGACGTCGGGGCACTGACCTGGGACGGTGGTATGGTGCTTTCATCGTACAAACCGACTCAACCTTATGAGCAACTGCTCGTTATATCCCGAAAAAATAAACACCAATCAACTGTCCGCTGAAGCGAAGGATTACAGATGGAATGTACTTTCACCCTGACGTACCAATTGCCGTCTGACGACAACGACAACGACAACGACAACGACAACGACAACGACACGGATGCGATTATGGATCGCTTGGCGGAAGCAGGCTGTGATGATGCGTTGGTCGGAGTCGGACAGCCAGGTCGCCTGGCTTTGGAGTTTGTCCGTGAAGCACCCTCTGCACATGACGCAATTGAGGGCGCCATAGAAGACGTGGGTCGAGCCGTACCTAATGCACATCTGATCGAGGTAGCTTTCGCTCCAGCCTGACTGAAGGCGCCTTCTCTTTACGTGCCTAATAGACCTTCCCACCTGTCGCGAGCAGGACAGTCTTTGCGCACCCGGCTAAACATAGGTCGCAACCGTCGCAAGGCAAAAACTTCGCCGCCGGTAGTCTGAGATGACAACCTGGGAGACTTTCAATGACTCGACGTGCTTGCTTGGCCGCTCTATTGGCACTGACTGCATCAACCGCCTTTGGCGCCCCCAGCTACGATCACCTCTATGCTTTCGGTGACAGCTACTCTGACAATGGTGCGGGTGAAAACTTCACTAGAACATTGACCACGCAGAAGATCAAAGATGCACAGGAGCTACCCGGCTCGTTATATTGGAAGGGACGCTGGAGCAATGGCCCCACCGCCGTCGAGGACTTGGCTCACGCCTTGAAAATACCCTTGACCGACTACGCGATTGGCGGCGCCAAGAGCGGCAACGGCAACTACTATGCCTGGATGGAGCCATCTCGCGACACCGGGGTTTTCGGCCAAATCGCCGATCACCTGAAAGCCGCTAAAACACATAAAGCGGATCCGAATGCGCTCTATTTCATTTTCATCTCAGCCAACGACTTTTTTGAATGGGCCGACTTCTCGCGCCCAGAGTCGATTGACGTGCTAAGCCAGAACAGCGTGGCGAACATACAGAAGGCCACCGAGGCGCTGATTGCAGCAGGCGCGAAGCACGTGATGGTCGTGGGGACTACGGATTTGAGTCATGTGCCGGCTGTGGTGCAGGGCAATCAAGCCAAGAGCGCAACAGAATACCAGCAGATACTCGAACAAAAACTGCCAGCCGTGCTGACAACACTGGCCAAAGCTTATCACGTTAGTATCAGTTACTTTGACCACCTGGCCTTCAGCAACAAGCTTCGCGCGGCACCCGATGTTGCGGGGTTGAAGGATCTGGATACCCCGTGCCAAGCCACCTATCCGGACGTCAAGCCCGTGTGTGAAAATCCAGATACCCATTACTACTGGGATGAATGGCACCCGACCCGCAAAGTCCACACCCTGGCCGCCGAGGCGATGCTTGAAACGCTAAAAGCTAGCCGTTGAGGTTCTCTATCAAGTCATAGCCGGTAAGCGCGCTCAGGGGGGGCGCGCAAATCATTGTCAAGGCAGTTACGCGGACACCATTGACCTTATGCTGGGATCAGGAAGGTGTGTTCGCCGGACGATTACCTTTGGCTATCGCTCCTTCGGGCTTAAGCCCGGCTCGACCCCCAAGTCTTCACATGCCCTCGGCGAGTCACTCCACAGTTGGCCCACCATGATTGATTCAAGAAGTGCATTGTGGCTGTCTCATTTTTCCTCGGCGTTGCCTTGGTGTCAGCTATTCCAGGACTCAGTGAGTTCGTCTATTCGATCCGCAATTTGAGGCGTTTTTGAAAGGACAAGGCAGCGCGTGTTGCCGACAAACTCCTCGATCAGATACACGGCGTCACCGACGTCCAGCTCCAGTTCTTGCAGTGCTTCATCGGGAATCCGGACTGCACCGTCGCCATCCCATTCTTCGATCATGATTTTCATAGGTGGCTTTTTCACATGTGGTCTCCGTTGCTATGAGCCGGCAAGCAGTTCCTGTCTGTAGATTCTCAATGGCACCTTACAGATCCGGATAATCATCAAGCTTAAGGCTAGGAGCGCCTACATCTTCCGACTCGCGCTTAGGCGGATGTACCACTCCAGCTTCGGCGTCTGCACGCATCTGCTCGAGCTCTTTGTGAAATGCCTTGTCCTGAACCGTGGGTTTGCTGGTGTACGGCTTTCGGTCAGGTACAGGCTGGGCTGCATAAGTCGTTACCGCGTCTGGGTCGTGCTGCAGCTTTTCTTGAACTTGCGATTCCAGCATTGCACGGAGCGCGTCTTTGTCGGGACGGTTCAGCAATTTGTAACTCCTATTCGGAAGCCAAGCACTAGCTATTCGATTGGTATATTGAGCAGTTGGTGAGGGCAGGGCCGTTTATATTTGTGGTTGCATCGGAGATTGGCAGTTACCCGGATTGCAGGTTAAAAATCCTGGTAAGCCTACCAAGCCTTGGTGGCAACCGTCTGTGATGAAAATGATGTCATAGCTACAGTTTTGGATGCAGTTTTCGACATGACTGAAGTGGCCAAGCATCCATCCGCCGTTTTGCATGCATGCTCAGAGCCCAGCGAGCAGTCGCTCAAGCTGTTCTCGCTCACAGGCGCTCAAAAGCTCAACAGGATCAGCGCCGTCGCGCTGCCAGAGTTCAAGCGTACCGACTCGGCCATCAGGCGACCTGCAGTACTCGCAGTAGTCCAGGGTGTCACAGTCGTTGAAGAGTGTGAGCTGCCAGGGACGACTGCGAGCGGCGTTGGTGATTCCGACTCACCAACCTCGTCACAGGTTGCCTCAAGGTCTACGCAATAGAGGTAGCGGTAGGGCGCTAGCAGGTTTTGGATGGACTGGAGGTGAAGAAGCTTCGCTTCAATGCTCATGGCAAGGACGTCCTAACTTTGATCTGTCCAAGATACATCGACACGTGCATACAGCCACGTTCTGCCCATCACTGGTTGTGACGTTATGAATGACGCTCAATGGAATTTCTACCATTGAGCGTCCGATGACGAGCAGCGAGCTTGTGCTCACTCACCTGATGCGGCTGGGCAACGGCTAACCCTCAGGATGATTTGCTCGAGATAAGCGGTAAGTTTGCAACACCTTCAGGGGCAAGCTTTCAACGAATGTTGTCAGCTTTTCCAGATCGACAGACGTGCTCGAAGACTCTGCGTGAAGTTGGTTAGCAAGAGAAACTAGGATTGCGGCGCGAAGATCCTCCACTTCTGGAGCGGAAGCATCATCAGACCACCCGTCGGCAGACCGCGTGACATCGTGGTAGTCCTTGTAACCAAAGCACCGAGCGAGGATTTCGCGCGCCGCTGACAGGTTGACAGGTTCAGACCCAGGCCAATCGCGATGAATGACTTTGGCGATCCGTTTGAAGCCTTTCTGAGGGTTAAGGTCTGCAGGATATATCGGGATACGCATGAGTAAATCTCCAGTTGTCGGTACGGGGGCGGGAGCCCGCTTGACACCTGGCCATGCATGCTAAGAAAGGATTACATTTCGTTTTTATTGACGGGTCAGGCCTGCCTGGCATGATCTGCGCCTGAGATCATAGCCATTCTAGGTGCTGAAATTCAACCCTTGCACCGCGACAGCAGATCAAGGATGCGCATTTCAGCTGTCTCATTTTTCGTTGGCGTTACCAAGCTGTCCGCTATCCCATGCTTCCGTGAGTTCATCTATTCGATCCGCGATTTGAGGCTTTGTTGACAGGACATGGCAGTGCGTATTGCCGACGAATTCTTCTATCAAATACACCGCGTCGCCGACGTCTAGCTCCAATTCCTGTAGCGCCTCATCGGGAATTCGGATTGCACCGTCACCATCCCATTCTTCGATCATGATTTTTATCGGTGGCTTTCTCACGTGAGGTCTCCATAGCTTAAGGCCGGCAATGGTAACGTGCTTTGCGTGCAGGCTCAGAGCGCGGCGAGCAACTGTTCGAGCCGTTCACGCTCCCTGGAACTCATTAGCTCGACAGGATCAACTCCGTCGCGCAGCCAGAGCTCAAGTGTCCCGACTCTGCCATCTGGCGATCTGCCGTACTCGCAGTAGTCCAGGGTGTCACAGTCATTGAAGAGTGTGAGTCGCCAGCCATCAATCTCCACGGGCATGAGGCCGTGGTAAATCTCGCTCCAGGACTGCATGGAGCTTCGCGTCATGATGCGTTTGCCCAGGGCGACGTCCATCAGCACCTGGCAGACCTCTAGGGCGGTGAGAGGGGAGGTTGTGTTCAATCCATTTCGGTTTCTAGTCATCGCTTGCCCGTAGCTAAGCTGCGGTATGAAGTAACGTCAATGGAGAAGTCGCACCTTCGGGCCTTGAGGCCCGGCTCATCAATTAGCCAAGTATTTCCTTAACGATAGAGGCCACATTTCTCGCATCGTCTATCCCTCGGTGGTAGGTACCCTGCCAGGCCAAGCCCATGGCCTCTACTGTTTGCTTCAGTCCCTTCGGCTGATTGTCGTAGAGCCCTTTATGCCATTTCCTCACATTGAAGTGCTGCAGACCGGAGAGCAGGGAAGGGCACGCAGCTAATCCTGCATCGCGCTCCAGCTGCCTTGCATCGTAATCACCCCAAGATGCCCAAGCAGCATCTGTATGCCGGGCAATAAACGCTGCTAGCTCTTGGCCAACCTCTTGATAGGTTCGGGCGCCGTCCACGTCTGCTTGTTGGATGGAGGTGAGTTTTTTGCAGAAAGCGGTCAGGGTAGGGTTGATCTGAGGCCGAACGAAACGCTGGAACTCATCGACGATCTCAAGCGATTCCAAATCGATTACTACCAGACCAATTTCAATCGTTTCCATCTGATCGGGAACGACTGCGAGGGGCCTTGGTGATTCCGACTCATCCACCTGGTCACAGGTTGCCTCAAGGTCTACGCAGTAAAGGTAGCGGTAGGGCGCGAGGAGGTTTTGGATGGATTGAAGGTGAAGAAGCTTTGCTTGAATGCTCATGACATGGATGTCCTAGCTTTGATCTGTCCAAGGTACATCGACACGTGCATACAGCCACGCTCTGACGGAGTTGTTAGAGGGCGTGCTGCTTCAGTTCCGGCGCAGGATAGGTGATTTGTTGGGCTTCGGAGCTAAAGCTTCTTTGGCTATCGCTCCTTCGGGCTTAAGCCCGGCTCGACCTCACGTCTTCACGTTAAAGCCTACCGCACCGCTCGGCTATCATTTAAGTGCCCAATCGCGTAGGTATCCTCATGGCTAGTGCCACTGTGAATTCTAAAGGCCAAATCACCATCCCTGTCCAGGTACGGGCTGCTCTTGGCCTACAACCAGGGGATGAAATCGAATTCATCGACCTAAGGAATGGTCAGTTCGCCATCGTGGCTGCGACTTGCTCCGTTAAGCGACTGAAAGGCTTGATTCGTAAGCCGAAGGTCATCGTGAGCATCGATGACATGAACGCGGTTTTTGCGCTGAAGGAGTAAATGCTCGTCGATTGCGTTTCATAAGGAGAAAGGCTTGCTAAGGTTTGTCTCGCACTTCCTTCCAAGGCAGCTTCTGAGACGGGTTATTGCTATCGCGTGTTCGGGCCTAAGGCCCGGCTCATCGAGTGGCTGCTTTATTTCACCTCAGCCATGCCATGCTGTCCGCTATCCCAGGCTTCAGTGAGCTCGTCTATTCGATCCGCAATCTGAGGTGTTTTTGATAGGACAAGGCAGCGCGTGTTGCCGACAAATTCTTCTATCAGGTACACCGCGTCGCCGACATCCAGTTCGAGCTCCTGCAATGCCTCATCGGGAATTCGAATCGCACCGTCACCATCCCATTCTTCGATGATGATTTTCATAGGTGGCTTTTTCACGTGTGGTCTCCGTTGCTATGAGCAGGCAAGCCGTTCCCGTCTTTAGATTCTCAGTGGCACGTTTACAGATCAGGATAATCATCAAGCTTAAGGCTTGGAGCGCTCGCGTCCTGCGGCTCGCGCAGGGGCGTATGTATCACTCCGGCTTCAGCATCCGCACGCATCTGTTCAATCTCCTTCTGAAATGCTTTGTCCTGAACCGTTGGTTTGCTGATGTATGGCTTTCGATCAGGTACAGACTTGGCAGCATAAGTGGTGACTGCGTCTGGATCGTGCTGCAGTTTTTCTTGGACTTGCGATTCCAACATCGCACGTAGCGCGTCTTTGTCGGGGCGGTTAAGCAATTGGTTACTCCTAGTTGGCAGTCAGCGATTGGCTCATTGGCTTGGTGGTGTGAGATGGGGCATCCAAGCCTTAGCATCAACCGCCTGCGGTGAATGATGTTATCAAGGATGAAAATAGCAAATGCCGGACGCATGTCTCAGCCTAATGTTCGGTATCGGTATCGGTATCGGTATCGGTATCGGTATCGGTATCGGTATCGGTATCGGTTTCGCGAGACCGGCTTTCAGCAAGCAGCAACTACTTGCAGTTGCCTGCCTTTCGATATCCTGCTGCTTGGGCCTCAGATTCTGACGTGAAGGAGACCTGGTTTTTTTCAGACACCTGACCATAGCCAGGGCATCCCATTGAGAGGTGGTACACCTGGCTCTTCCGGTTACCGATGATCACACCTGTCCCGGTCACGCTAGCGAGGGTAGGCTGGGTTGTTCGCGGAGGATTAACAGGAATGACGCTAACTACCCCATCACCAACTGCCTTGTATCCTTGTGACCATCGACGTTCGCCAGTTACGAATGGATTAGAATGTCCCATGATTGCTGCAATGCGTCGATCTCGCTCTTTCTCCCAAGACGAAACTGGATACTGCTTGTCCCAGGTCATCAGTAGCTGTTGCTGTTGACGAGACATATTCAGATTGTATCTGTCGAACATGTAAAAGGTTGTCCTGGCGACCAGCCCCTTAACCTCGTCACGCGGTTCCGCAGCGCGTTGATCGAAATCAACCCGTGTCTTGCATTGCCCATACTGAGGCGCTATCCCGGCGGCCATGCCGTAGTTGAAATTACTACGGTCGCCGTTCACCTCCCCAACAGATGGGTAGAGGTTGAACAGGTCTGCCTCCATTGCTCGAAACACGGGATCATCGTCCACGCAGTGCTCTCGACCGCCGTTCTTCCAGCATTGGCGTTGGTTACCGAATGTCCAGGCTGGAACGATGTGTTCCCACTCAGTCCGCTCAGCACGGCTCTGCTGTTTCCTGGTTTGATAGCCGCAAGATTCAGCGTCGATACGCCCACCTGATTTGCCAACCCACGTCCATTTGCAGCCGCAATACAACTCGCCCATGGAGCTGTTCGCCTGGTCGAGGTAGATTTTTTGCTTGGCTATGACCTTGGCTTCGGAAAAGGTCGATGGAGGGTTAGCGAAGGTGGGGGTAATTACTGAGAGGGTCAGTGCTACTACGGACAACAGCTTTTTCATTGGTAAGCATTAGCAGTTTTGGGGGGAACATTATACGCATGAGCTCCACACTTATTGACTGAAACCCTCTGCGCAATTCCGGATGAAAGGTATGGGTTTGTCATGGAATGATAAAAGGCTGTCGCCTAAAGAAACGTAGGTAACCTTCCTGTCTATAAACTCCTCAACCTGATCTGCGCTACAAGCTACGCCAATCGATAACTCGACGGATTGGGCAAACCCGACCGCGGGTTAGCTCACCGGGATCATGAGACTGCTTCAAGCACGCGAAATGAGCGATGAGGAGCGTTGGCGAATAGGTCAGTCTTGCAAAGCTCCTAGCCCAGCGTCATGATTCAAAGGTATTGATGGCCTTTTGATGTTGCCCTCACGTTACGGATGACGAATTTACTGAACCCCATACGGGCCTCAAACACGGTGCAAGTACCAGGGCCGCCGGTTCGCTGTGGAAAATTTCAGGGATCGTATTGAAACCGCGGATTTAACCCAATGAAGTTTCTGAAAAAGTTTTTAGCCGGCATCGCCAAGTTTTTCGAAAGTCGACCTGATGAGTCGGTTGAGCCGTTACTTCCCCCAATTAACGAAGACGAGATCAGGGTACGCCTTGAGGTCGTTAGCAAGGCTCATGAGCATGGCGCTGCACGCGTGCCTGCGCCAGATCAGGTGCTGCGCAGCCCGATTGAGTACAAGATTCAGGCAGAGCTGGGCGCGATACGCTCCATGGGGTTTAAATACGGTGAGCACCGTAAAGTCCTTATTCAGCGGGCTCTGGACAAGGTTCAGTTGACTCGCGATGCAAATCGAATGTCGCAGTTGGGTGATGAGTTTGTCCGTGAGTCAGATAGATTGCTGTCCGTCGAGAGTACCAAGATTGGGATCAGTGGCCAGCAATTAAAGGCCCGGAAAACGCTGCTAGATGACTTCCGCGCAAAGAATAAACTTCCAGAAACGGATGCTGCACTACCAAGTCGCAACAAGCGTAGTCAGCGCTGGGCGATTCTTATCATTGCTGTCATTGCTGAAGGTGTATGCAACGCTTTCTGGTTCGCGACCGGCTTGGCTGATGGTTTGATGGGTGGACTCATGCTCGCCTTAGGCTTTTCATTTTTCAACGTGATGTTTTGTTTCGTCGCTGGGCGATGGTTCACCAATTCAAACCACGTGAGCTGGATGTGCCGGGCTCTAGGCTGGGCTTCCGGGGCGGTAGGGCTGGCTATTACTGTCGCAATCGGATTTGTCGTCGCCTACTTCCGTTATGCGCTCGGCGTGCTGGAAGACGGTACGCAGAGCGCAGTTTCGCTCGCACTTGATGCCTGGGATCGAGGAGTGAGCCCATTTACAGACTTTCAGTCAATCATGCTGTTTGGAGTCACGGTTGCCTTCGGTATCTTGGCACTCTGGCACGCCTACCACTGGACAGATACTTATCCCGGCTATGCAAAGGTCTTCAAGGCTTACAAGGATGCGTTTCTTGTTAACACCAAGGCGCTGGCGAAACTGCGCAAACAGCTAGAGGACGAGAAGTCGAGCAAGCTCGCTCAGCTGGACGCGGACATCAAAAGCGCCGAGGACAGGATTCATCGGTACAAGAGCTACATGAACGATAAGGCCGTGGTTGAGAAAAATCTGGTTGCCTACACGGTCAAGGCTGAAAACACGCTCAGATCGCTCATACAGTGCTACCGATACGAAAACCAACTCAAGCGGCCGGCCGACTGTCCTCGGCCTGCGCACTTCGACGAGGTGGTGCAATTCGAAGACGACAAAATGCCTGACTTCAGCATTGCTGAGGATCTGGTGCGCTTGGCGAAACAAGAAGAGCTGCTGAGCGAGATGATCACGACCTTCGAGCCCACCCGGAAGAAAATCCAGGCGGCGTTTAATCAGAAATTCGACCAGATCCAGCCTCTGGAAAGCCACGTTTAAGGAAGCGCCATGTCACTGTTCGAAGATGATGAAAAAACTTCCCCTTACACCGTGTTGATTTGGTTGGGGGTGATAGGTTTTGCTGCGTGCCTGGGCTGGTATGCCTGGTACATGTACCATAAGGACGTACAAGACAAAGTGACCCTGTGCCCCGGAAAGGGGCCTATTGGCCAGTACGTTGTGCTGATCGATAACACCTCACCATTTCCCCACAACCAGAAAGTGGCCCTGTCACAACGACTCAAGACGCTGGTACTAAACGAAGTGCCGCAAGGTGCGCTGGTGTCGGTGTTCCTGCTGGGAGAAAACTACAAGCAACACGACGCGCCCATCTTTGAAAAATGTAAGCCTACCCAGTGGGACGACGACATGAAACTCACTGCGTCTAAGAAACTGGTGGAAAGGGAATACGCTGAGAAATTTGAAAGGCCTCTCGAAGCAGTCATGCACCAGATCTCGCTCGATCAAAAAGCCAAGAATTCGCCGATCTTTGAAATGCTTCAGCTTGTTGGTATCAAAGGTTTTGAACGTGCGAACGTTCAGGGTGATCGTCATCTGATCATTTACAGCGACATGGTAGCCAACATGCCTCAATTCAGCATGTACAACTCCAAGCTGCCGGCCTACAAGGATTTTGCCATCACCTCTTATGGTCGCGACGCCACTGCACGAGCTCTTGAGGGTGCAGTAGTGACGATCAATATGCTGGCGGCAGAGCCTGCTGCAGCGCCTTACAAGATGCGGTCTGACTTCTGGGCACATTATTTCGAAGCGAACAAAGCCACGCTTGAAAGCGTTAATCCCGTAGAGGCGCTATGAATGGACATCAAAGCGCATGTAAGAACGGTCAGATTCTGGTTCATCATCGCCTTGGTACTGAAGGGGATTTGCGCTGTACTAAGCCTATACGTAGGCACCTTCTTTTTTGGGTTACTTGTCCCGGTTGCGGTTATGGCTGGCTACTGGTGGGTAGGCAATCGGATCAGGGATAACTACGACATTCAGCTTACCGTCGCCAAGTTCGCCGACTCGGTGTATTACCTGGGCTTTTTGTTCACTGTGGGTAGCATCATCATCTGCCTAGTCGATATCCAGAGTATCGGCGACAACTTGACCGGCATGGCGATGCGCTTCGGCGCCGCGCTGGTCAGCACCGGTATTGGGATGGTGGCACGTACTCTCTACATTGGCTTCAAGCCAGATCAGGACGATGCGGCTCAGAGCGTACACGATCAAGCAGTGAAGGCGTCCGAGAATCTTGCCCATGTCTTCGAGGATACATATCAACATTTCCTGATGTTCCGTGACAGCGTGATTGCTGCATCCAAGGACGCTGTGTCAGGGGTTCAGGAGCAGATTACCGAGATGTCCAAGCAGAACATGGCTGCGATGGACGCCTATTTCGAACACGCCACCGCACGCAGTAATGAGGCATTTGCGGCGATGCTCGGTGACGTTAAAAACGCCAGCGATGAAATGCTGACCACGATCTCCGGCTTGGCGCAGCGCAGTGAGCAAACACTTGAACGCATGGAAACCCATTCGCTTGAGTTTGGTGTAAAGGCGTCAACTCGACTCGAGCAGACCCTGTTCCCGGATGACCTCTTCGCCAAAAAACTGAGTCCGGCACTTGATAGCCTGTCCAGCACAACAGCAGGTGTCAACTCGAGCATTGAAACACTCGCCGATGACGTAAAAGCCGCCGCGCGCTCGGTCGGAACCGCTATCCGCGGTCTCAACACCAAGACTCAGTCACTTGAGGACAACTTGGCAGCAGTGGGTGGCATCGTCGACAGTCAGCAGCGGCTGATGGACAGTATCGGCAGTCAGGGTGGGCAGGTCATGGAGCGTTTTGAGCGAGCACAAAAAGAGTTCCTCAATACGCTGGACGATTACCAGCAAGATCACCATGAATCGGCAAAGGCCAATCGTGAGGTCATCGCAAAACTGGCCGATCGATTGAGCGATATGAGTAAAGATGTGACTGGCTCGATCGCGGGTCTTGATACTGAGATCGGCGTTGGAATGAAGGCAGTAATCGACCAAGGCGCCAAATCCAACGAAGCCTTTGCAGCGAGCATCATGGATACCCTTATGCCCCTGATTCAAGCAATCGTTGACAGCAACAAGGTGCACCAGGAAATTGCTGCTCGAGTAGAGCAGGACAGCCGCACTCTTGATCGGGCCCATGCGGAGCTGGATGAACTCACCGGTAGGATTGAACACCTGAATAGAATCGAGTTTCTTCAGCCGACAAGAAGTGAACTTTCAATTCCGCTGGATCGAGTGGGGTACGCTACGGCGATAAATGATCCAGTTGAGCCTGACGCGAGACCGGCCTGATGAGCCAAAAGAACGATCAGGTATTCAACCTTTCCATCACGGAAATTTGGATGGTGATCGCGTTTCTGCTTCTGCTGTTGACCGGTTACCAGGTCTTCAAGCTCAACGCCGACAAGCGCGAAATGCAGCAAAAGATCGACACGTTCAACGGTATGGATGGCCGAGAGAGGGCGGTTACTGAAGCCACTCAAGTGCTTAAAGCCCGTCTGACAGAAATGGGGATCACAAATCCAGACGAAGTCATCAGCAAGCTGGTAGACGCTTCCAAAGCGCGAGATGAAGCCGCCCAACTGAAGGTACTCCTAACGCAGAAAGAAGAAGAAATGACTGCGCTGGCAGCGATCGATAAGGCTTTAAAAGATGCCGGAAGCTCTGGGAAGCCAGAACAGACCAAGCGGCTGATTCTCGAAACGCTCATGAGCTATGACCAATTGAAGAAGCTGGTGGCCGACCCTGAAAAGGATCAACAACCTACGGACATCGTAAAGCGCATCGGACAACTAAAAGCCACCGAGCAGATCCTCAATGCAGGCTTGGGTACCGAGGGTCATCCAACACCTGACCAGGTGCAAGAAATGGTTGAGCATGCCCAGGCATTTACGCAGGCTGAGAAGGAAGGTCTGAACCCGGCTGTGCTGCAAAAAACGAATACCGACCTCAAGGGGCAGGTGCAGTTTCTGCAGAATCGGCTGAACAAAGGTAAGGGCGGAGACTTTCCACCCTGCTGGGCTGATAGCGCCGGCAAGCCTGAGATGTTTTTGACTGTTTACCTTAAAGAAAACAACCTGACATTCGAACCCGCTTGGCCACCATCCCGGCTGGCAGATGCTCAGGCGCTTCCAGGCTTTACCGAGCTAATGGCCAATACGAGTCGAAGTTACGAGGACTTTCTACGTGCCACACAAGCGATAAAGTCACTTGCTGAAAAGAGCGAGTGCCGATATTTCGTGAGGCTGGCTAGCCAAATTCAAGATGCCCCGACATCAGACAAACGTCGAATTCAAGTAGAAAGTAATTTCTACAAGATTGAGGTAAGGCGATGGTAAATATTCTTTCGGGGTTTCACTTGGGCACAAACTCCATACTGACCACACCCATCCACTCTACAGTTTGCTTGAGCCCTTTCGGCTGATTGTCGTACAGACCTTTGTGCCACTTCCTTGCGTTGAAGTGCTGTAGGCCTTCGAGCAGGGAACGGCACGCGGCAAAGCCAGCATCGCGCTCAAGCTGTCTTGCATCGTAGTCACCCCATGACGCCCAAGCCGCGTTTGGATAACGCGCAGTGAACGTTCGTAACTCTTCGCCAACCTCTCGATAGGTTCGGGCACCATCCACGTCGGGTTGTTGAATGGACGTAAGCTTCGTGCAGAAATCGGTCAGGGTAGGGTTGATCTGAGGCCGAACGAAGCGCTGGAATTCGTCGACGATTTCAAGTGACTCCAAATCAATCACCACCAGGCCAATCTCAATTGTTTCCATCTGCTCGGGGGCGACTGTGAGCGAACGTGGCGGCTCAGATTTCTCAATCTCATCGCAGGTTGCCTCAAGGTCTACGCAATACAGATAGTGGTATGGCGCGAGGAGGTTTTGGATAGCTTGGAGATGAAGGAGTTTTGCTTCGATGCTCATGGCATGGGAAACCTTACTTGGAGTTTGTACAGGTTACGAGCCATCCAGCTCTCGCTCCATCCTGACTGCAGGCGCCGTCCATTGCGCCAGTGCCGAGCATTCATTCATCATCCGCTGAGAGCGGAGAGTTGATGTCAACATCGATAGCGCCGATCAAAGAATCGAGGCGAACTTGGAGAGTTGAATCGAGGGCGATCAGCTTCCCAGGGTTACTCAGGATATCGTCCTCTAACAGCGTCAGAAACTCGCAAAGCTCCCGATCATTCTTGGAGGTTTCTGTGCCATCCGTCTCATTGCGAGAAAGGATCGTGGATACGGATGAAGCAGGATTTGATTCGTTCATGGTACTGACATTATCCGCGCTTGAAGCGCTTGTCATGCGCCGAGTGTAGATTTCGAAAGAGGCTGAGTGGTGAGGGGCGGCGAGAGGATTTGTCGCCGGTTCGGGCCGGCTGGCCCGGCTAGGGTTAGGTTTTTCAGATGGAGGTGAAGTGCTGTTATCGATCGAGGAATATCGACCAAGGCATCAGATCCTACCTTGTTTAATGCCTAAGTTATGGCAGTCCATAATAATATATGCATAGCTCCCAATGGCTTCGCTTCGTTCATCGCCACTACCAACCTCAGTTTCATCGTATGTATCTATCATCCAATCATTATGAGAGACTCTCTTGGCGATTCTGATCCATGCGTGCGTAGCTTTGTTGATATCCGTGTCCTCTGTATCCCAGCAGTGAACTATAGAGAGGATGCCTTTAGATAAATGTATAATTTTTATGGGTGAAAACACGCTTGCCATAATAGCATGTTCGATGAATTTTATGACGCTAGGGTTGAAAGTTCTGTCCCATAGCACAGCGAAATTTTGAACAAGTAGACCGGTAGGCTCTACATCGTTATCGTAGGGAAATTTAGTACTAAATACTGTGTATGCTCCACCATGATCGTCAATGTGATATTGCTCATGTTCGATGTGAAGTAGATGAGAATAGGTCATGGTAGGTCACCTGTTTGGCGAAGTGACTAAGCCTTGCATTCACAAAGCCTGGTCTATCCGATAACACTTTACTCATTTAATTTTTTGAAACTTGGCAAGTGGCAACTGATTAATTGAGTTGAACTGTGTCCCATAAAATTCGCCAGGGACTGCGGTTTCATGACTTTCAGGATATTGAAAGCTACAGACCGCCGGATCAGGTGAATTGGAATGTTTTTGTACGGGCAGTCAGGGCTTCAAGTAGGTAAGGCTGGACAATCCGGTTCAACTCCTCCGTGCTCATCGGGCGCTTGGCGTTGCCTGCGGACGGAAACAGATAGTCACCTGCTGAAAGGTTCGCTGCCTCAATGTACCTTTCAAACAAGGTTGCTGAGTCGGAAGACAAAATCACGATCATTTCCTTTACACATGATTTTTTTGGTCTGGAAGCGATAGTCGACTGGTCTCAAAAAATTATGTCATCGTCAAAAAAATCTGGGTCTTCTCGCAACTCTTTCGCCTTTGCCTCCGCTTTCTCTCGAAAGTCTGCCCCAAAGACATTTTCAGGTGTCCAGTCATCCTTAAACAAGAACATATCAGGCGTGAAGTCTGTGATTCCGAGCTCGTTGTTATCCAGAATTTCACGAGCGAATTGTCTAAATATCCTGCCGCCATCGAAGCCGAATCCTGCGTCGGTATCTTTGATAAACAGTACAGTCCATTCGTCATACATCACACCGGAAGCAAGCTTCTCCCAAGTGAGCTGAAACAGCTCATACGTCTCGCCGATTAAAATAGAGTCATACACGACGACAAGCATCCCTTTGGAGGCACTCAACAGCTTCACAGGGGAGAGGATGGTTATGACAATCGACTGCTCAATCAAATCGATTACCCTTGTGTCGGGGCTACCTTCCCACAGCACAGCAAATCTTTGAATGCATACAGAATCAAGTGGTATGCAGTTAGCGCCCCATAATTGCTGCGTAGAGAAAATTGTATACGCCCCCTCACCATCATCATTGTGGGGTTGCTCATGTTCGGTATAAAGCCAGCGGGAATAGATCATGGGATGGGCACCGTTTTTGGCGAAGGGACTGTGATGATCGTCTCTGCGTAAGAGGCTTTGCACCGACACAACTCGTGACAGTCCGGCTGGAATATTAAGCGTCTGGCTTCCTAACGCGCGGGGAGAGGTAACACTCAGTCATCAGTTGCTGGGAGTGTCCAAGTTTGCGAACAATGCTTTGCATTACAGCCTCCGAACGCTCCAGCCTCAAGGCCCGCCCGATGCTGTGTAAAGAGAGATGTCGAGGGGCAATATTTGCTTCAATGAGCCACGACTTAAACACTTTCTTCATGACAGCAGGGCTAATCGGCTGTTTATAGTCTCCAGCTGAGGGAAATAGAAAGTCATTACCAGAGAGGCCGCTTGCTTCAACATAATGGTTGATCAAGGCGTAAGCATCGGCAGACAGCGCTTGCGTCCTTGTTTTCCAAAACTTCTTGGCTAACTGCACGGTCATGCATGCATTCTTGGACAAATCACTCGCCTTCATCTCTCTGATTTCATTTACACGGAGCCCTTCAACACACAACAATGCATACAGGCACGCATCACGGAGGTTGCCCCTGCGCTTAACGGCTTGACCAATGGCCTCAAGCTCGCTCTGATTTAAAGGCTCTAGCTCTGGAGGAAAATCCTCGAGACTCGAAGTTTGCCTCCACGCATTCGAGCACTTAAGACACTCTAAAGAGGAAGCGTGTTCAAGCTGCATCGCCGGGGTTGCTGAGGCGCACAGCCCTATGTCCCCAGCGGCAAATCGGAGCTCGATCGCATCGTCAACGATATCTTGGGAGCGACCGAGTATAGGCGTCACATACTGCTCAACTCCCAATTCATTGGACGCAAGGATTTCTTTGACCGCTGGCCAAAATGCGTAATCGGAGCGGCAAGAATAGACTTCGTTCTCACACGCGAAATCTACTTTCAATCCCTGATTGAGATCCAGCTCGGTGATCGGAGTCCACAAGGTCTCAATAGCAGGGAAGGTGATGCTGGCCACCTCTCTGCTCAAAAAGAGATAGAGCAAATTTTTGTGAACTGCGACCACCTTTACCCCGGACATGGCACCTTGGATGTGTGCTTGCTCCAGTGTCTCAATGACGAAGCTGTTCTCTAGAGGCTGGTTGTACAAGATTGCGAAGCGCTGCTTGGATGCCTGGGTCATCAGTTCAAGATTGGGGGTTTTCCACTGTAGGCAGCTGAAGACAGCATAGTGGAGACCATCGAGCGCTACGGGAGGGCTTTCGAGGTGAAGCAGGTGTGAAAAGAACATGGCGGCTTCTCTCCTGAGGGGTAAGGATTACTGAAGTCGACAGGAGGACGTCGGTCAAGATGAAGCGACCAGTGGTAATTTTTCTTTTGTAATCAGTATATTAAGAGTATACCCATTGATTTTTGATTAAGGCTTGAAGGCCGCGGTCGCCGATTACTGGGGAGGAAGCACAAGGGGTGAGTGTGAGCGGAGGTCTCGGGCCAGGGACGCAGGTATGTGCTGATGGCGAAGACTTCTGAAGTGAGGGTTTCCGGCATCGAGTGCCTGCCGGGCAAATGACGTTCTAGGCGCCGTGAACCACGCGATCTCAGCTGCCTGTAACGTACTTTTTGCTCTGTAACGCCACTTAAGTTGAACCAGAAAGTTACGTTACAGTTCGCGTTAGAAAACTAGTGGAGTATGCCGATGTGAGGATTCAAGCCCACAGGGCAGAGACGCTGTTCGACACATCCCCGCCGATCGATCAGCGGTGCTAAAACAGCAGCCCAAATAGGACATCGCTTTCTCGGGCGCCTGGCCCGGCTCATGCCGTCAGCCGAGCATTTATCCCCCGATGGTAGGTACCCTGCCAATCCAAACCCAGCGACTCCACCGTTTGCATAAGTCCTTTCGGTCGATTGTCGTATAGGCCGGCATACCATTTCCTAGCATTGAAATGTGGCAAGCCTTCGAGCAGAGAAGGGCACGCAGCAAACCCAGCATCGCGTTCAAGCTGCCGAGCATCGTAGTCACCCCATGACGCCCAGGCCGCGTTTGGATACCGCGTAGCAAATGTTCGGAGCTCTTCGCCAAGGAGGCAGTCTCAGTTACCTGTAGCTCCAGTCCAAGAGCTGGTGCAATTGGTTAGCACGTTGCGAGAGCTGGTAGCCCACATAAGCCCTGGACAAGGGTTTTTTGAGTGCATGGAACAAGAGCTCAGCGTGTCCAAATTCTGGACGAATAGCTCCCTGTTCTACGTTGGATGAGCTTAAGGATAAATTTATTTTTTTGATAAAAAAGTCGTAACCCCAGCCATTTTTTGCAGATTTGGTGCATCAACTCCTGCGCGAGAAAATGGTTATTTTACGGATGTTTGCAGTGTTTACTTGTTTGTTAGTTGAGGATGGCAATATATGGTAAATAATTGATTTTTATCGGTTTTCATAAGTTTTTTTTTAAAAAAAATTTGACACCTAGCGCAGTTGCGATCTAGCTTTCAAGGAGATTCCTGGGAGGTGCATCGATGAGCTTGCATAAATTAGCGCCATTGCCTCTAGTCGGAGAAGATCTAAGGAAAATCCATGATGATTTGTTGGGTTCAAAAAAACTAAAAGAACTGGTGGTTTTCGACTTGCTCTGTTCAGGAATCAGCCTTACTGAATTCTGCGGATGCAAAGCAGTGGAAATGTCTGATAGTTACTTGTTTGTATATTTCAAGAAGACGAACGACTCTCATGCTTATCCTGTACCAGTTCGTAAGTTGAGCGCCGAGTGGTTATCAAAATTTAAGCCGGGAGATTTGCTTTTCGCTGATCCGAACAATTCTTCAAACCCTTTGCCCACATTTGCCATATCACGGATGGTTAGTGAGTGGTCATTGTATCTGGACGAAAGTAAGGTTTTGGCAATGCGGGTTTTTCGTCGATTGCAAACTTAGGGGGGTTTACGTTTTATACGAAGCGCTCGAAAATAAAAAAACTTAAAATTAGAGTGGTTGAGTTGGTGCTACCTGGGGGATTATTTAATTCGGTCAGTGATCTCTATGGAAATTCGATGGGTGCAAAATATTATATGGTCTGGGACGGAGTTAAGCACCTATGCATTGCTGATGGACTACGGATTACGTACTGTCTCCATTGTTCCTGCACCTAGTTTATTTCTTTTATCTGAAGCGCAGCGAGGAATATTAGAACATTCTCTTAGAGCGATTGCTGAGGATCTGAAGTCTTTATTTGATTACTTTTTGAGAATGAGTATGGATTGGCGTGATGTTACGGATGGAGAAATGTCTAGTTATATACATTTTCACTTGATAAGGGAGAAAGAGCTCAAGGATAACTCTATTGCGCGTCACATATCAAGTATTAAAGGGTTTTATATGTTTGGATGGGTTTCCGGGTTTTTGGGTGCTCCAAAGAGTTTTACATTTTACTATAAGCGTGATGAATCTAAACAGTACCGAAGTGAAACAAGAAAAATTAACTTTAATTTAAAAAATCAGTATCTCGATCGTGTTCTTTTCGAGGAAGTACTCAGTGGTGTTGTAGCGCGCTCTGATTTAATAAGAGAGCGAAACGAGTTGGCCTTGGAGTTGGGATTTCGTGCGGGGTTGAGAACAAGTGAAGTGACTGATAATCGTAATCTTATTACCTCGGATTTAAGCTTACTGATTTCAGAAGCTGAGAAAGTTGGTGAGAATACCATAAAAGTTAAGATTTTCGGGAAAAGAAATAAATTAAGGAGTGTGGATTTTTCACCTTCATTGACAAAAAAAATTAAATATTTCATGGATGGGCGAAGGAAAAATATCAAAGACGGCCCGCTTATTTGCTCCACTCATGGTGATGCGCTAAGGGAGTCATTCGCTACAGATGTATTCAGATCGGCCAAGCGATGTGTTCAGCATCGAATGCCGTCCCTACTTGAAAGCCTGGGAGCAAATACACGTAATCACTACTATGTAAGTACTAGTGCTTTTAATGATTTAACCTTTCACTGCCTTCGTCATACCTATGCTACAAACCTAGTAGACTTTTGTTATAAGAACGGATTTGATCCTTGGGAATATGTGCCGGAGCAAATGGGGCACGAAGATGAAGATACAACGAAAGAATATATTGTATTTGATGGGTTGATTTATCGTCGGGAAAAAGTCCGGAGGGCATTGGAGGATGAAGATACCTAGCGCTGATAAAACAAAGAGATTTTCTCTGGTTGATGGTGGCTCGTATGAATGTGTAAAGCCGCCTATTTCTAATACACAGTATTCCGCGCGAGTTTTTGCGCGAAGTTCGTATGGTGGAAAGGTTACTGAACATTGTATAGAAGCGCCAGAGTTGTTTCGAGAATGCACATTCTGCATTGTGCTTCTTAACTATATAACGCAAACACAATCAAATAACTTTGATGCTAATTATGTTAAATTCAGATTTGTGAGCAACGTGTTCCTGTGGATCCAGGAAGAATTCCGAGACGAACGCTCACTGCCATCAGATGTCGTGGAGCGTTATCACTCGTATCTTAAGCTGAAGAAGCTTTCGGCAGGGTCAATATGTCAATATATAGCCCAGCTCCGACAAGTAGTCGTTTGGGCATTACAATTTATGTATGTAGATGAAGATGGTTGTCGACAACAAGAAGAGCTGGTCAAGATATTTTCGTTCATCCCATCGGTTCCAAATACTCGCGCTAAATCCCATCCAAGTCTAAGCCAAGTCACAACTGGCATTATAAGTGATGAGAAGCTTTTGGTCAGATCATGCATGAGGTTTTGTAATGCCTATTTGCAAATAATGAATGATTTTCGTGATGCGCTCCGCCGAAACACTCAGGTGGAAGAACAACTACAAAAGCTTTTACGTGAATGTAAGGGGGATATTAGTGGGTTGAGATGGACAGCAAGTGGGGGGCATTATAAACGTGATTATAAGCACATGGCGGCAGCAGTATTGTCAAGTGAAGACTGTGCTCTTAAAGAGTTTTTGTTATCAAATCGTGTAGATTTTATTCGTGCGCTACGTGATGGCGGGGAAAAAATTTCTAGAGCGCAAGCGGATACCTATATTAAATCTGGCTTGACCGTTGGTGGTGGGCTTGAATTTTCAAACCCAACGTGGCCAGGGCCGCTACTTTTCGTCAATCTGGATTATCTGTTTCTGATCAAGCACACGCCTGCCGAGGAGATCTGCTTTGCCTGGCTGCTGGGGTCAGATCGAATTCAGCAGTCTGGTATAAATGACTTATTGCTGTCTGATATAAAAATATCGTCAAGTTCCGTCTCAATTGAATATACCAAACGTCGATCTTCTGAATATCCACAACAAAGTCCGCTGCATCCTAGGGGGTCGTTGAGGTATCACGCATACACGACTTATGTGAATGTTCGCGCCGGCTTTCTAAAGCTTTTTCCTCAGACTGAAGATAAACTTTTTGATGTGGCAGAACCAGGGTCTCTGCAAGTTTTAGAAAGTAGTTTCTTTCGCCCATTGATTCTAGCCTCGCTTCCACACACGTTACTCTACAGTCAGATGCAGGGAATCAGCAGTGAGATTGCGCCGTTTGCGAAAATACTTGAGCAGGTTTCTATTCATAACGATGAGCTGCGCCAAAAAAGAGTGGCGGCAGAGAAAGGAGAAGAATTTGTTTGCGGAAAAAAACGACAATCAATCACTGTGAATATTATAGCTCACTCTCGAGCTATTTTGGATGAAGATCCAGTGCATCATAATAAATCCGGTGCTGATAAGAGTGAAGAGACTTTCGGGCGTTACTCGGAAGAGGTTGTAGGGGCAACAGCAACAGCTCACTCTTTTGGTGTAAAAGAACGTTATTACATTCATGCTAGTACCACTAAGTATAGATTAGAAAAAAGAGCAGGATTTGCCTCGCTTGTGGGTGAGTTAATGGTTGCTGACGCAAGAAAAATAAATGATCTATGCAAGCAAAATATATACCTGACAGTGGATCAGGTCAAAGAGTCTCTAGGATGGAAAGCTGATACGCCAACTTTGAATGATTTTCAGGAGTTTGATGCTCTATTACTAGCTCATCAGAAACAAGGCTGGGGTATAACTCCCTTTGGTCAACTAGAGCGTGGTGAAGATACTATAATCATCATTAGCCCTGTCACAGCTGCGCTGCTTATATCATATCGAGAAGAATGTAGTAATCAACTGGAGAGCCTTTCAAGTATTGAAGAGCTTCGGGAGAGCGCCCTGATAATGCAAATAGCTTATGCTGATGCCGTACTGGCGCGATTCGATAGAAAGACAGTGAGCGGGGCGCAAGAACTGATGCGGACAAGAAACTTTCCCGCGCCAATTATCCGGTAAATTGAGGTTCGTATGTCAACGATTATTAAAACTTGGCGAGAGTCTGCGGGTGAAGAAACTACAACCTCAAACTCGATCGGTGATTCGCACTTCCGGCTAGTGGATGTCAGTACAAATCTAATAATTAATGTTTCTTTCGTGTGGGACTGTTCAAAGGATAAAATTGTTTATGGTCAGTTATTGTTTTTGAAGGGGAAGGTGTCAAGGGGGTATGCTGATGAAAGTAATCGAATTGTTCCGTCTAGTATTTCTGCCGCCAAAACAGAGGTGTCATTGATTCAAAGAATATGTGAGTACTGGCATAGAAACCATGCCGATCGCACGCTTAGCTCATTAAGCTTAGCAGAAACTCAGGTAATGATTAGAACGCTAATGCTTTCCATCGACGGCAAAGATAAAGTCATGAGCAGGAGTGTGCTCGGCACTATATGCGTCCTTCTTGGACGGTCAAGAACACTTTATAATAAAGGAATGATTTTTGACGGGTTCCAATTTGTAATCAATAAAAAATTCAAAAAAGATGTGATGAGGCCTCTGCTTGAAGGATTAAATTTAGAGTACGAGGAATGGTTAGAGGGCGGAACCTACGGCTCAATCCCTCTTACATGTGCATCAATTATCCTGAGTGAAGCGATTTCAATCATTGAGTCGGAAGATGCTAAATTGGCTCAGGTGTTCTTTGAATCTTGGCGTAAAACTCCATGTGCACCGGTGCTTTGGTTTGATGGTAGTAAGGGGTTTGATCGACTAATGGCTTATCGCGAGTGGCAAAAAAATGGATCTATTGAGCGAGTAATTAAGCCTGAGACATATACATCTCTTATTAGCTTTGGAGAGCTTGTAGATGAAAGATGTCTAAAGCAATTTCACTCCCTTCCGTGGAAAAATCTAACTGAATTAGGTGATTTCTGTGAACTGGTTATGAAGGCCGGACTTACGATAATTCTATTGTTGAGCGCTTTCAGAATTAATGAGATTCAAAAAATGGATATAAGCGATTTTTATCAGGATAATGATGGTTCGTGGTGGTTCAAAACTGTTAACACAAAGACTGAAAAAGGGGTGATGCTTCCTCGTTCACTCCATGGCATGGCTGCCAAAGCTGCGACTGTTATGAAAAATCTTTGTGCTGTAGACATAAAAAAATACGATGTCCCTATTTTCCATTGCGGATTTCGAGGAAATGCTTTCAACGCCACATTGAAATGGGGAGGCTGGACGCCCGAAACGTGGCTGGTTTCTTGTAGATATGCGAAGAATACCCTCAGTTATTGGTTTAAGCGGTTCTATTTAAAACAAATCATTCCTAAATTTCCCGATATAGTTATACATCATCGTACTGTGAGCCCGCACCAAGCTCGGCATACCTTTGCCGAATTCGCTCTTCGTCGATTTGATGGAAGTATTTTACCCAAGCTGCGAGAACATTATCGCCATGTAAAAGGATCTTATCAGATGAGGCGCTATACAAGAAACAAACTGAGTGAGTCTGTGAAGATGAGCCTTGAGCGTGACTATCTCAAAGAGGTAATGCATCGAGTGGCAAAAGGTAGCCTGGAGGATAGATTCTATGGGCCGGCAGCTAAACGGTTAGAGAAGGAGTTAAAGGCTGTATCTGTGTATTCATTCAGTGAGTTGGGAGGATTTATAGCAAAGCATGCTGATTTGTATGTAAGGTTCATAGCATTTGAGTGGGGCTATTGCGCGCTTCGCAAAGGCGAAGAATACAAGGCAAAATGTGTTGATTCTTCAACTGGGCTACCCAAAGTTGATGTGAACAGCTGTCCAGAACTTTGCTGTGGTTGTGTGCACAATATGAACAATGACCTTCAGTGCAAAACTTTGGAGCGGATAGCGATAGCGCATCAAAATATTGTTGACACACATCCTCTTGACACAATCAAGGAGATGAGTGCTGATGTTGTAAAAATTATACAACGCAGGTTAACAAAATGATGGATTTTAGCCTGGATAACTATAAGAAGCCGGCTGAGGTGGAAGAGATGCCATCTTGGGTCAAGTCAGCTTCGTGCAAGAAATTGTATGTCCAATGCATTTATTATTTTGATATAATTAAATCGAAAATGGAATTGAGTGCTCATCTTTCGATAAAAGAACGTCGAATCGTTCTTCGACGTTTGGCCAAAGATTGTTCGGTTGATCCAAGTTTGCTCAGTTCTCGACGTCAACCGGATCTGATAAAATTTATAGCTCAGAAAAATATAGAGCTTGATCAGTATTGGATTAGTAAGTGTGCTACGCGAGGCGGGAGCGGCAGAAAATTAACAAAACCAGAATTGGTAAAGCAGCTAGCCTTGCTTAACTCCGAGTTCCATATCTTGGAAAATTTACGACTCGCTGAAGCATTCACTTCTGCGATCGAAAAGAATCTTGCTGTGTCAAAATCAGAACTTATTTTGCTGAATGAAACGCTCTCTATTGAAAACAAGGATTTGAGGGAAAGGAATAAATCTTTAAATGGACAGTTGCGAGATATGATAATTGCACTTAATAAGATGCAAAAAAATTAGTTATTTTTAAGTTTTATTATTGCTGTCAGTTTTTGCGTTGTTCTGTGTTTTAATTTAGTTTGCAGTATTATAACTGCAGCCTAAAGGCCCCGGTTCAATAAATCCACTGCCGTATTTAGTGTTAAATCTACAACAAACGACTCAATCACTTCAGGCCTTCGTTCGTCGGTACCAAAGGAATCAAAATTGAGTTTTAAAAACCAAGTCGGCAGGCTACATCTGCAACTGATGTGGCCTTAAGTCGCAAGACCACACATCAGCTCTAGGGTGAGTTCGCGCCAGACGGTGCTGAAGAAAAATTTTCCGACAATTGTTGACAATTGTTCAGACTGTTTTTTGCTTGAACGAGGCGTAACGACGATTAGGGGCGCTCGGGAAAGGTGTCAACAAACCCAAGGATTTGAGGCGCTCCTAGATAAACCTCGCCGATGCTGGGCACCAGGTTGTGCAGATCGGCCTCGGCCTTCTGGTAGGTCGGGTCGTATCGTGTGCAGTTCTTGCGCCCACCTGCCTGCCAGCATTGACGCTGATGGCCGATCTGCCAGGCCGGAACAATGTGTTCCCACTCGATGCGGGCGGCGCGCTTGGCGTTTTTGCGCGGCACATAACCGCACGCCGCGAGGTTCACCTTGTTGCCGGTGTATTTGCAGCCGCAATAGAACTCGGTGGATTGCGGTGCATACAGCTTCCAGGCGACCTTCTTGGCTTCGCTGAAAGTGCGAGGCGCATCGGCCTGGGCCCCCGTGGCGAGCAACAGGAACAGCAAAGCAAAACAACGGACACTCATTGACTCAGTCTTCCTTCGGCACTACCCAGAAAATCTGCACGCCGCCATCGTCGCGATAGGCGAGGGTGACGTTGTCGTTCTCGTCGATTTCTTCGAGCAGGCGTTCCCACTCGTCCACGGGCTCGTCTGGAAGGCGGAAGATCAGGGCGGCCCTGGCTTTCTGTGCGGTGGGGCCGTTGATGATTTTCTGAACGCGCAAGCCCATGCGTACATAGGCGTCTGGTGCGGCGGAGGTGGTGTCCACAGGATTATCCTTATTAAGCTGTACGTGCATACAGTATTTAACTGTAGGCATTTTCGCAACTGCTTAAAATTCAAGAGAATCCTCTGACAGTGGTTTTTGCCGATTGGTGTAGGGGGATGAGAGTTTTTTTGTCAGGCAAGGGGTGCCCGACCGGAGTCGGTCGGGCGAGGGCGAATCAATATTCCCAGAACATCCGTTGCAGCTCTTTGCTGTCATTGGTCTTGGTCAGCGCGACCATCGCCAGGATCCGGGCTTTCTGCGGGTTCAGGTCATGCGCCACTACCCAGTCGTATTTGTCGTCCGGCTGTTCGGCGTTACGCAGGACAAAACCACCGGCATTGACGTGGGAAGAACGGATGATCTGCACCCCGTCCTTGCGCAGGGCTTGCAAGGCGGGGACCACCCGGGAAGAGACCGAGCCATTGCCGGTGCCGGCATGGATGATGGCCTTGGCGCCCGACTGTGCCAGGGCCTTGTAGGCAGTGTCGCTGACGTTGCCGTAGGAATAGGCGATTTCGACGTCAGGCAGGCTCTCGATGGTCTTGATGTCGAACTCCGAGTCCATGGTGTGGCGCTTGGCCGGGAGACGAAACCAGTATGATTTTCCTTCGACCACCATCCCGAGCGGGCCCCAGGCGCTTTTGAATGCCTCGGTCTTGATGTTGATCATTTTGCTGACATCGCGACCCGACTGGATTTCATCGTTCATGGTCACCAGTACGCCTTTGCCGCGCGCGTCCTTGCTGCTGGCCACGGCGACGGCGTTGTACAGGTTCAACATGCCGTCCGCCGACATGGCAGTGCCCGGGCGCATGGAGCCCACGACAATGATCGGCTTGTCGGTTTTTTCCACCAGGTTGAGGAAATAGGCGGTTTCTTCCAGGGTGTCGGTGCCGTGGGTGATCACGATGCCATCGACGTCCTTGCTGTCCGCCAGTTCGGCGACGCGGCGGCCCAGCTGTAGCAGGTTGTCGTTGGTGATGCTTTCGGAGGCGATCTGCATGACCTGTTCGCCGCGGACATTGGCCAGTTGGCCGAGCTGCGGAACCGCGGCGATTAATTGTTCGATGCCGACTTTCGCCGCCTGATAGGTGGCGCTGTTGGCGGCGCTGGCGCCCGCACCGGCGATGGTGCCACCGGTGGCCAGGACCACGACGTTGGCCAGTTTCTGTTGGGTTTCGACTTCTTTTGCCTGAAGGGCGGCGGGCAGGAGCAGCAGGAGGGCCAAGGTGCCCGGGAGAAGGTTTTTCAAAGCAGATGTCATTATTTTTCTCTCTAGTGGTGACGGTGCCGATGCAGGTTCATCTAGATGCGCCCCAAGCGGATCTGAACCGTTGAGGTACTGGAGAAGAGCACGACGCGTACCAGTTACAACTGGAATCAAAAAAATCCGTAACACATTGATATATATAGATATTTAAACGAAACGTTGAGCGGCGATCGCCCAGTCATGTCCGGCTTTCCGACCGTCCGTGGATTTTTCATTCGGCTTTCCGAAAGGATTACGAACCCAACTTAAACATAGGTGTTAAAGAAACCCGCCGGCAGGTCGATGTTTAATGAAGAATCATATTCAGGGAGTTCGCATGTCATTGACGATCGGTTTGCCCCATTCAGCGGTGATCAATATCGGCGGGAAACCCGCGGCTGCTGTCGACACATTGAGCGAGGCGACCTCGGCGCAGCAGTCGGGTTTGCCAGTGGGGGGTGAAAAGCCTGTGAACCTGGGGCAGGGTACGCAGGGCGGTGAAAAAGCCGAAGGCGCCGGCAGCCAGCAGAGCGTCGCCGTGCAAATGTTGCTCAAGCGCATGCAGGAACTGCAAGAGCAGCTACGCGAGCAACAGCAACAATTGGCGGCTGCCCAGGCCGCGTCGTTTCAGTCTGAAGAGACCAAGGCCGCAGCCGTGATGTCGCTGCAGGTACAGATTGCCGATACGTCGGCGGCGTTGATGCAGGTGGCCGCCAGCCTGGCGAAAGCCTTGACCGATACCGGCAGTGTTGTCAGCACTACGGCGTGACCAGGCTTAGGGTTCGGTGCGTGCGCAACCAGCGCACGGGGTAGGTTGACAAAATCCGGCAAGATTCGCATAGTCAAGGTTCGCAAACGTTTGCGACACCTCCAGATGCCGTCTCGACGTTGCTCACAATAATCATAAGATCGGAGTGAAACCATGAAGCTGCCATTCGCTGGACGTCTTCTTGCTGTCGCAATACTGGCTGGCGCAACCACCGCGCTGCCTGTTTCTTCGGCGTTTGCCCAGACGCCTGAAAAGCCTAAAGTCGCGCTGGTGATGAAGTCCCTGGCCAACGAATTCTTCCTGACCATGGAAGACGGCGCCAAGGCCTACCAGAAAGACCACTCCGGCGAGTTCGAGCTCATCTCCAATGGCATCAAGGACGAAACCGACACCACCAACCAGATCCGCATCGTCGAACAAATGATCGTTTCCAAAGTCGATGCGCTGGTGATCGCGCCGGCGGATTCCAAGGCCATGGTGCCAGTGATCAAGAAAGCCGTCGACGCCGGCATCACCGTGATCAACATCGACAACCAACTCGACCCCGCCGTGGTCAAGAGCAAGAACATCAGCGTACCGTTCGTAGGCCCGGACAACCGCAAGGGTGCACGCCTGGTGGGTGAATACCTGGCCAAGAAGCTCAAGGCCGGTGATGAAGTCGGCATCATCGAAGGGGTGTCCACCACCACCAACGCCCAGGCTCGTACGGCAGGCTTCAAGGATGCGATGGAGGCTGCGCAGATCAAGGTCGTGTCCGTGCAATCGGGCGACTGGGAAATCAACAAGGGCAACCAGGTTGCCTCCTCGATGCTCAGCGAATACCCGAACATCAAGGCGCTGCTGGCCGGCAACGACAGCATGGCGGTTGGCGTGGTGTCGGCCGTGCGTGCCGCGGGCAAGGCCGGCCAGGTCGAGGTGGTCGGTTACGACAACATCAATGCGATCAAGCCGATGCTCAAGGATGGCCGCGTCCTGGCCACCGCCGATCAGTTTGCCGCCAAGCAGGCGGTGTTCGGTATCGAGACGGCGTTGAAGATCATCAAGGGCGAGAAAGTCGACAGCGGCACCAACGGCGTGATCGAAACTCCGGTAGAGCTGGTTACCCAGTAATTGTCCGCCGGCACAATGACGCTCGCCCGTCCCGGCGAGCGCCTGGAGAGTTTTATGTCCGTTAGCGCCCCGCACGCTGTCCTCTCGGTCAGCGGCATTGGCAAGACCTACGCCCAGCCGGTCCTGGCCGGCATCGACCTGACGCTCATGCGCGGCGAGGTGCTGGCACTGACTGGTGAGAACGGCGCTGGCAAAAGCACGCTGTCGAAGATCATCGGCGGGCTGGTCACGCCAACCACCGGCCAGATGCAGTTTCAGGGGCAGGACTACCGCCCGGGCAGCCGCACCCGGGCCGAAGACCTGGGCATCCGCATGGTCATGCAGGAGCTCAACCTGTTGCCGACCCTGTCGGTGGCGGAGAACCTGTTTTTGCACAAGCTGCCCAGCACCGCCGGCTGGATCAACCGCAAGCAACTGCGCCAGGCAGCGCTCGAGGCCATGGCTCAGGTCGGGCTCGACGCCATCGACCCGGACACGCTGGTGGGCGAGCTGGGCATCGGCCATCAGCAGATGGTCGAGATAGCGCGAAACCTGATCGGCGATTGCCACGTGCTGATCCTCGATGAGCCGACCGCGATGCTCACCGCCCGTGAAGTCGAAATGCTCTTCGAGCAGATCACGCGCCTGCAGTCCCGTGGCGTGTCGATCATCTATATCTCCCATCGCCTCGAGGAACTGGCACGGGTGGCCCAGCGCATTGCGGTCCTACGGGACGGCAACCTGGTGTGTGTCGAGCCGATGGCTAACTACAACAGTGAGCAACTGGTCACGCTGATGGTTGGCCGCGAGCTGGGCGAACACCTCGACATGGGGCCGCGCGACATTGGTGCTGCGGCGTTGACGGTCAAGGGGCTGACCCGTGCCGACAAGGTGCGTGACGTGTCCTTCGAAGTGCGGGCCGGGGAGATCTTCGGCATCTCCGGATTGATCGGGGCAGGGCGCACCGAGTTGCTGCGGTTGATTTTCGGCGCGGACATCGCGGACAGCGGCACGGTGGCGCTGGGCTCACCGGCACAAGTGGTGAATATCCGTTCTCCGGTGGACGCGGTCGGGCATGGCATCGCCCTGATCACCGAAGACCGCAAGGGCGAAGGCCTGCTGCTGACGCAATCGATCAGCGCGAACATTGCGCTGGGTAACATGCCCGGTATTTCCAGCGGTGGCCTGGTCAACCCAGGCGATGAGGCGGGGCTGGCCCAGCGTCAGATCGACGCGATGCACATCCGCAGTTCCGGGCCGGCGCAGCTGGTGTCCGAATTGTCCGGGGGCAACCAGCAGAAAGTGGTGATCGGTCGCTGGCTGGAGCGTGATTGCTCGGTGCTGCTGTTCGACGAGCCGACCCGGGGCATCGATGTCGGCGCCAAGTTCGACATCTACGCGCTGCTCGGCGAGCTGACTCGCCAGGGCAAGGCGTTGGTGGTGGTGTCCAGTGACCTGCGCGAATTGATGTTGATTTGCGACCGAATCGGCGTGCTCTCGGCGGGGCGCCTGATCGACACCTTCGAGCGCGACAGCTGGACCCAGGATGATTTGCTTGCCGCCGCGTTCGCCGGCTATCAAAAACGTGATGCGCAGCTCTTCGGAGCAGCGCCTAGGGATCTTCAATGAAAAGCGCATCTTCGGCCGGCCAACGCCGCGGCAATTTCTACGGGCTGGGCACTTACCTGGGGCTGGCCGGTGCCTTGTTGGCGATGGTCGTGCTGTTCTCGATCCTGAGTAGCCATTTCCTCTCGTACAGCACCTTCAGCACCCTGGCCAACCAGATTCCAGACTTGATGGTCCTGGCGGTCGGCATGACCTTCGTGCTGATCATTGGCGGCATCGACCTGTCGGTGGGGTCGGTGCTGGCGCTCGCCGCGTCGACGGTCAGCGTGGCGATTCTCGGCTGGGGCTGGAGCGTGTTGCCCGCGGCATTGCTCGGCATGGCGGCGGCCGCGCTGGCGGGGACCGTTACGGGCTCGATCACCGTGGCCTGGCGGATTCCGTCGTTCATCGTGTCACTGGGTGTCTTGGAGATGGCCCGCGGCCTGGCGTACCAGATGACCGGTTCGCGCACGGCCTACATCGGCGATGCCTTCGCCTGGCTGTCCAATCCGATCGCCTTCGGGATTTCGCCATCGTTCATCATTGCCTTGTTGATCATTTTCATCGCCCAGGCCGTGTTGACCCGTACCGTGTTCGGCCGCTACCTGATCGGCATCGGCACCAACGAGGAAGCCGTGCGCCTGGCGGGGATCAATCCGAAACCCTACAAGATCCTGGTGTTCAGCCTGATGGGGCTGCTGGCCGGGATTGCCGCGCTGTTCCAGATTTCGCGCCTGGAAGCGGCCGACCCCAATGCCGGCTCCGGGCTGGAGTTGCAAGTGATCGCTGCCGTGGTGATCGGCGGCACCAGCCTGATGGGCGGACGCGGTTCGGTTATCAGCACCTTCTTTGGCGTGCTGATCATTTCCGTGCTGGCGGCCGGTCTGGCGCAGATCGGCGCCACCGAGCCGACCAAACGCATCATCACCGGCGCGGTGATCGTGGTGGCGGTGGTGCTCGATACTTATCGCAGTCAGCGCGCAAGCCGGCGGACCTGAGTCATGGCAACGATCAAGGATGTAGCAGCACTGGCGGGGATTTCCTACACCACGGTTTCCCACGTGGTGAACAAGACCCGGCCGGTCAGTGAAGAAGTGCGGGTCAAGGTCGAGGCGGCGATCAAGACCCTCGACTACGTACCCAGCGCCGTGGCCCGGTCCCTCAAGGCCAAGACCACGGCCACCATCGGCCTGCTGGTGCCCAACAGCCTCAACCCGTACTTCGCCGAACTGGCGCGGGGCATCGAGGATTATTGTGAGCGCAATGGCTATTGCGTGATCCTGTGCAATTCCGACGATAACCCGGACAAGCAGCGCAGCTACCTGCGGGTGCTGCTGGAGAAACGCATCGATGGGCTTATCGTCGCCTCGGCCGGGGGTGACAGCGGACTGGCCCAGGGCCTGGCGAGCGTGCGCACGCCAATGGTGATCGTCGACCGCGGGCTCGAAGGCGTCGATGCGGACCTGGTGCGCATCGATCACGAGTATGGCGCCTACCTGGCGACCCGGCATCTGCTGGAGTTGGGTCATCGGGATATCGCCACCATCAGCGGCCCGGCGACCACCAGCGTGGCGCAGATGCGCCTGGCCGGGTTTTGCCGGGCCCTTGCAGAGGCGGGCATCAGCGTTGCGCCCGAGCGCATGCTGGAAAGCGATTTCACCAGCACCGGCGGTTACAGCGCCGCCGCGACGCTGCTGGAACAGAATCCGCCCAGCGCGATCTTCGCCGCCAACGACATGATCGGCTTTGGCGTGCTGCGTGCCGCCGCCGAACGCAATATCCGCGTGCCGACGGACCTGTCGGTGATCGGCTTCGACGACATCCAGATGAGCCGTTATGTCTATCCGGCCTTGACCACCGTGGGGCAGTCGATCCTGCAGTTGGGCGAAATGGCGGCCGGGGTGCTGCTGCGCCGGATCGCCACGCCGGACCTGGCGACCGAACAAAGGATCGTCACTCCCAGCATTGTCATGCGCGAATCGACCGCGCCGTTGGCTGGGGTGTTTGAGCAATATCGCTAACGAAAGCACCGCTGAACCCAAAGCAGCGCTGAAACCGTCTTGATGAGTAGCAAAGTATGTCCGCAAAAGTAGTGGTAGTCGGCAGCTTGAACATGGACCTGGTAACCCGGGCTCCGCGCTTGCCCCGTGGTGGAGAAACACTGATCGGCCAGTCGTTTGCGACAGTCTGTGGCGGCAAGGGCGCGAACCAGGCCGTGGCGGCCGCGCGCCTCGGCGCGCAGGTGTCGATGGTGGGCTGCGTGGGCAGCGATGCCTACGGCCAGGTGTTGCGTCAGGCGTTGCTGGACGAAGGCATCGATTGTCGGGCCGTCAGTACCGTGGAGGGCACCAGTGGCGTGGCGTTGATCGTGGTCGACGACAACAGCCAGAACGCCATCGTGATTGTCGCTGGGGCCAACGGCGAACTGACGCCGGCGGTGCTCGGCTGTTTCGATGCGGTGTTGCAGGAGGCGGATGTGATCATCTGCCAGCTGGAAATGCCGGACGCCACGGTCGGCCATGCGCTCAAGCGGGCTCGTGAACTGGGTAAGATCGTGATCCTCAACCCCGCCCCGGCCAGTCGACCGTTGCCGGCGCACTGGTATGCGTCCATCGACTACCTGATCCCCAACGAAAGTGAAGCAGCGGCGCTCAGCGGTTTGCCGGTGGACTCTCTGCAAGCGGCGCAGGTCGCGGCCACTCGCCTGATCGAGATGGGGGCCGGCAAGGTCATCATTACCCTCGGCGCCCAGGGCTCGTTGTTTGCCGATGGCAAGGGCTTCGAACATTTCCCGGCACCGAGCGTGAAGGCGCTCGACACCACGGCGGCCGGCGATACCTTCGTGGGCGGCTTCGCCGCGGCGCTGGTGGCCGGCCAGGGCGAAGCCCAGGCGATACGTTTTGGCCAGGTCGCCGCCGCGTTGTCGGTCACCCGGGCTGGCGCGCAACCCTCGATTCCCACCTTGGCCGAAGTGCAGGCGTTCAAAACACCATGAAAAAGACCCCTTTGCTCAATGTTGCGCTGTCGCGGCTGATTGCCTCCCTGGGGCATGGCGACAAGGTGGTGATCGGCGATGCAGGCCTGCCGGTGCCGCCCGGTGTCGAATTGATCGACCTGGCCCTGACCCACGGCATTCCGGATTTCGTCAGCACCCTTGAAGTCGTGCTCAGCGAAATGCAGGTCGAAAGCCATGTGCTGGCGCAGGAGATCCTCGATCGGCAGCCGCCGGCACTGGCAGCCCTGGATGCGCTGGAGGCCGAGGGGGCGCTGGGGCGGCGCGAACTGCTCAGCCATGAGCACTTCAAGGTCCTCAGTCGCCAGGCGCGGGCGATTGTGCGCACCGGCGAATGTCAGCCTTACTGCAATATCGTACTGGTTGCCGGGGTGACGTTTTGACGCCGATCAACACGACCGGCGCCCAGTCGCCACAACAGGTCGACCTGATCATCGATACCGATCCCGGTGCCGACGACGTGATTGCCTTGCTGTTTGCCCTGGCATCGCCGCAAGAATTGAACGTGCGCGCATTGACCACCGTCGCCGGCAACGTGCGCCTGGACAAGACTTCGCGCAATGCGCGGCTTGCCCTTGAGTGGGCTGGGTGCGAAGGAGTGCCGGTATACGCCGGGGCGCCGACGCCGCTGCAACGCATGCCCATCTATGCCGAGCACGTCCATGGCGAAGAAGGTCTGCCGGGCGTCGCCATCCATGAGCCGAAGCAAGGCCTGGCCAAGGGCAGTGCGATTGACTTCCTGATCGACACGCTGCTGGCCGCCAGGCCCCATAGCATTACCATTGCCATGCTGGGGCCACAGACCAACCTTGCCCTGGCGCTGATGCGCGAGCCGGGAATCGTTCGGGGTATCAAGGAAGTAGTGATCATGGGCGGTGCGCACTTCAACGGCGGTAACATTACCCCGGTGGCGGAATTCAACCTGTTCGCCGATCCGCACGCTGCCGAGGTGGTGCTCAAGAGTGGCGCGAAGCTGGTCTACCTGCCGCTGGACGTGACCCACAAGATCCTCACCAGTGACGCACGCCTGGAGCAGATTGCGGCGTTGAAGAACAAGGCCGGCAAGCTGGTGTGCGATATCCTGCAAGAGTGCATCAGCGGTGATATGGCGCGGTATGGCATAGCCGGTGGGCCGGTGCATGACGCCACGGTCGTCGGCTACCTGCTCAAGCCGGAGTTGTTCAGTGGCCGTTCGGTCAATCTGGTGGTCGACAGTCGCGAAGGTCCGACGTTTGGCCAGACCATCGTCGACTGGTATGACAGCCTCAAGGCGCCGAAGAATGCCTTCTGGGTTGGAAACGGTGACGCCCAGGGATTCTTCGATCTGTTGACCGAGCGCCTGGCGCGTCTGAAGTAACTCGCGAACCCTGGGGACTCACTCTCGCTGCAAATGCCCGGCGCCGTGATTGTTCGAGTGTTTTTCGAAGATCTGGTCGATGAAGGATCGTGCCGCTTCGGTACCCAGGTCCTTGACCAGCAGGTCAATGCCGATGATGGCCAGTTCTTCCGGGCTGCCGGGGCTGTAAGAAATATGGCCATCTGGCCATTTGATCTTGATGTCGGCGTCGATGCTCACGGTGGTCATGATAGGGCTCGAGAGTCAGGGGAAATTGTGAGTGTCGAGTTAATCACTTTATGGCGCTTTTGGCACTGCGACTTAGGCATGAGCGCAGGGCTATGCGACACTTGGTCTTTGTTAGTTATTCAAGGATCGCGTTGTGCAGATCGATTTGAACACTCCCGGCGGCTTGACCCTTGAAGCGGTGCGCCAATTGTTGGCTGCGGCCAGCGACGATGAGCACACGCAATTGCGCGTGACCAAGGGCGGCATCGCCTATATTTCATCGGGGGTCGTGGGTGGCAGCGATATCGACGGCTTGCTGTTTCGCCTGGAAACCTGGGCCAAGGGTTCCGGTTATGTCGGGCGGGTAGCCGCCAGCGACGAAGTGTGGGTCATGCAGATCTACAATGCGTTGAAGCAGAACTGGCCAAAACCGGCCTTTGACTACATTGACGTCTACTGAGCGCCGTTCATATCCAGTCACGATTGAAAGATGAAGGGCAGGGCGCAGCTCAGGCAAACTTGCCGTTTGTCCGTTGTGAAGGGCGGGTTGCCTGGGCTCCCCGTGAAACCAAACGCCGGATTGGCGGTCGCAAGAATTCAGCTAAATCATCGAAATAAGGAGGCGTCATGCCTTGGAAGCTCGCGTCATTGGGTACTGTGCTGGCTGCTGCCATGCTGGCCGGTTGCAGCACGGCCACCACTGAGCCGACTGACCCAGCCACTACCACGGAGTCAGGTCATAGCCGTTGCGAGGCCAAAGCGGCCGAATTCACCATCGGCAAACAGGCGTCGCCGCAACTGCTGGAGCAGGCACGCACCCGTGCAGGCGCACAAAACGCACGGTTCCTCCAACCAAACGACATGATCACGCTGGAGTACCGCTCCGACCGCCTGAACCTCAATACCGATGCCAATCGGGTCGTCACCCGCGTCAACTGCGGCTGATCGATCAGGCTTTTGAATCGCCCATAAAAAACCCCGTCACATGGACGGGGTTTTTTTAGTGCGCCTGGAAATTACTCTGGGCGAACTTGAGCAGCTTGCATACCCTTTTGGCCTTTCTCAGCCACGAAGGAAACAGTCTGGCCTTCTTTCAGGCTTTTGAAACCGTCGCTTTCGATAGCTTTGAAGTGTACGAACAGGTCGTCACCGCCACCTTGAGGAGTGATGAAGCCGAAGCCTTTTTCATCGTTGAACCATTTAACGGTGCCGGTTTGGCGATTAGACATGGTGTATCTCCAAGAAACATATATTTTCAGTAGTACTGTGCTGCTCAGGCCAACTGGGCACACCCGAGTATCATAGTCGAAATGTTCGCTTTGGGAGCCCCCCACAGCGGTTGTTTGCCCTACAGTCGCACATTCTTTGTGGGCTGATGTGGCTGAAAGCCCCGGTTTATAAGGCTTTCAGTCGAAAGTAAAGGCGATAAAAAAAGCTGTAAAACCTGCATAATTTGTACGAAAGGGCCTGATTGGGCGTCTTTTTATCGGCAAATCATGGCCCGAAAGCACTGGGGCGGGGTCATTTCGCCTCTTTATTGGAGGCCTTGCATTTTGCAATTTTGCCCAGAGCCTCTTTCTTCAATGCGTCACTTGCAGTGTTGTTCATCAAGGCCGAAATATCGCCGGCCGGGTACGATTTGATTGCGTCGGCACCACAGGCGCAGTGGGATTTCGCTGCTGGCGTGCCAATCTTCTCCGCAGCCGCAGGAACGCACTGCGCCATGTATTTCTCCCGTTCGCCCTTGGGCCATTCTGCATGGGCGGCCAGGGGCAGCAGGAGAACGACTGGGGCGATGACTGCGAACAAACGATTCAGACGCATGCTGGGATGCTCCTTGTGGGTCAATGACTTGTTATCTGAGGGGCAACGCGGGGTTCAAGTTCAGCACTCTGGCATAAAATCGCCGGTTTTACCCTTGCGGCAATGCTGCGTGCATCGACGACCGTTCATCTGTGCTAGCATGCTCCGCTCGGCTATTTGCAGGCCCCGGCTGACCTTCAGTCCCGGTGGCGGCAATTGTTCGAATAACCCTGATTTGAATCCCAGTCACTCTGGTTCGATTTTCCGGTTGGCCGCAAGGCTCCTGCCGCTGTAAGGCAGGCGTTCGTCATTGAATGGCCTGGATCGGATCTTGTACTGGCTCATCCCAACCCACGTGACCTTTGGTAGGGGTCACCACTAGGAGAGGAGGCGCCATGCCAACTATTACTCTTCCCGACGGCAGTCAACGTTCCTTCGATCACCCGGTTTCCGTAGCCGAGGTCGCCGCATCCATCGGTGCCGGCCTGGCCAAGGCCACTGTAGCGGGCAAGGTCGATGGCAAGCTGGTTGACGCCAGCGACACCATCAGCAGCGACGCCACGCTGCAAATCATCACGCCAAAGGATGAAGAGGGGCTGGAGATCATTCGCCACTCTTGCGCCCACCTGGTCGGTCACGCGGTCAAGCAGCTGTACCCGACGGCCAAGATGGTCATCGGCCCGGTCATTGACGAAGGCTTCTATTACGACATCGCCTTCGAGCGTCCTTTCACCCCGGACGACCTGGCCGCCATCGAACAGCGCATGCAGCAGCTGATCGAAAAAGATTACGACGTGATCAAGAAAGTCACTCCGCGCGCCGAAGTGATCGAAGTGTTCAAGGCCCGCGGCGAAGACTACAAGCTGCGCCTGGTCGAGGACATGCCGAACGAGCAGGCCATGGGCCTGTACTATCACGAAGAATACGTCGACATGTGCCGCGGTCCGCACGTGCCGAACACGCGTTTCCTGAAATCCTTCAAGCTGACCAAGTTGTCCGGCGCCTACTGGCGCGGCGATGCCAAGAACGAGCAATTGCAGCGCGTCTACGGCACGGCATGGGCCGACAAGAAGCAGCTGGCGGCTTACATCCAGCGCATCGAAGAAGCTGAAAAGCGCGATCACCGCAAGATTGGCAAGCGCCTGGGCCTGTTCCACACCCAGGAAGAGTCGCCGGGCATGGTGTTCTGGCACCCGAACGGCTGGACCCTTTACCAGGTGCTCGAGCAGTATATGCGCAAGGTGCAGCGCGACAACGGCTACCTGGAGATCAAGACTCCACAGGTCGTTGACCGCAGCCTGTGGGAGAAATCCGGGCACTGGGCCAACTACGCCGACAACATGTTCACCACCCAGTCGGAAAACCGCGACTACGCGATCAAGCCAATGAACTGCCCGTGCCACGTGCAGGTGTTCAACCAGGGCCTGAAAAGCTACCGCGAGCTGCCGATGCGCCTGGCCGAATTCGGTGCCTGCCACCGTAACGAGCCGTCGGGTGCGCTGCACGGCATCATGCGTGTGCGTGCGTTCACCCAGGATGACGCCCACATCTTCTGCACCGAAGAGCAGATGCAGGCCGAATCCGCCGCGTTCATCAAGCTGACCATGGACGTCTACGCCGATTTCGGCTTTAAAGACGTCGAGATGAAGCTGTCCACTCGTCCGGAAAAACGCGTCGGTTCCGACGAGCTGTGGGATCGCGCCGAAGCGGCCTTGGCTGCAGCCCTTGATAGTGCTGGCCTGCCGTACGATCTGCAGCCGGGTGAAGGTGCGTTCTACGGTCCGAAGATCGAATTTTCGCTGAAAGATTGCCTTGGCCGTGTCTGGCAATGTGGTACCCTGCAGCTCGATTTTAACCTGCCTGTCCGTCTGGGTGCCGAATTCGTCTCCGAAGACAACAGCCGCAAGCATCCGGTGATGTTGCATCGGGCGATCCTGGGCTCCTTCGAACGTTTCGTCGGAATCCTGATCGAGCACTACGAGGGTGCATTCCCTGCGTGGCTGGCTCCGACCCAGGCAGTGATCATGAATATCACTGACAAGCAGGCAGATTTTGCCGCAGAAGTGGAAAAAACTCTCAACGAAAGCGGGTTTCGTGCCAAGTCTGACTTGAGAAATGAAAAAATCGGCTTTAAAATCCGCGAGCATACTTTGCTCAAGGTTCCTTATCTCTTGGTTATCGGAGATCGGGAAGTCGAGATGCAGACTGTCGCTGTGCGTACTCGTGAAGGTGCTGACCTGGGCTCGATGCCCGTCGCCCAGTTCGCTGAGTTTCTCGCGCAAGCGGTTTCCCGGCGTGGTCGCCCAGATTCGGAGTAATTATTATTAAGCGTGAAATGAGACAAGATAAACGAGCTGCACCGAAAGCCCCGATCAACGAGAATATCTCGGCCCGCGAGGTTCGGTTAATTGGTGCTGAAGGTGAACAGCTTGGGATTGTGTCAATTGAAGACGCGCTTCTTAAGGCTGAAGAGGCCAAGCTGGATCTGGTGGAGATTTCCGCCGATGCAGTACCACCTGTTTGCAAACTGATGGACTACGGCAAATCGATCTTCGAAAAGAAGAAGCAGGTTGCTGCGGCCAAGAAAAACCAGAAGCAGATCCAGGTTAAAGAAATCAAGTTTCGTCCAGGGACGGAGGAAGGGGATTACCAGGTAAAACTGCGCAACCTGGTACGTTTCCTGAGTGACGGGGACAGGGCCAAGGTATCCTTGCGATTCCGCGGCCGTGAGATGGCCCACCAGGAGCTGGGGATGGAACTGCTCAAGCGAGTTGAAGGTGACTTGCTCGAGTACGGTTCGGTCGAACAGCATCCTAAGATGGAAGGACGCCAGCTGATCATGGTCATCGCCCCGAAAAAGAAGAAGTAATCAACAGGGCACGGCAGGCCTTCTGATTATGTTTATCAACTGAATGCGGAGTATCCGAACATGCCAAAAATGAAGACCAAAAGTGGTGCTGCTAAGCGGTTTCTGAAAACTGCTAACGGTATCAAGCACAAGCACGCTTTCAAGAGCCACATCCTGACCAAAATGTCGACCAAGCGTAAGCGTCAACTGCGCGGTAGCAGCTTGCTGCATCCGTCTGACGTGGCAAAAGTCGAGCGCATGCTGCGCCTTCGTTAATTTTAGTCAAGAATAGAGGAAGTAACTCATGGCTCGTGTAAAGCGTGGCGTCATTGCCCGTAAGCGTCACAAAAAAATTCTGAAACTTGCTAAAGGCTACTACGGCGCACGCTCCCGCGTATTCCGTGTTGCCAAGCAAGCGGTAATCAAGGCAGGCCAATACGCCTACCGTGACCGTCGTCAGAAAAAACGTCAGTTCCGCGCTCTGTGGATCGCTCGTATCAACGCTGGTGCTCGTATCAACGGTCTGTCCTACAGCCGTTTCATCGCCGGCCTGAAAAAAGCGTCCATCGAGATCGACCGTAAGGTTCTGGCTGATCTGGCAGTGAACGAAAAAGCGGCGTTTGCTGCGATTGTCGAGAAAGCTAAAGCCACCTTGGCTTAAGTACCCCCGACAGTCACCCGGCCTCACCTCTGTGGGGCCAGGTGTTAAACGTCATAAATAGGGGAAGAGCCTTCAAGCTCTTCCCCTATTTTGTATCTGGAGTCTGTACATGGAAAACCTGGATGCGCTCGTCTCTCAAGCACTAGAGGCTGTGCAAAGCGCTGAAGATATCAATGCCCTGGAGCAAATCCGGGTTCACTACCTTGGCAAGAAGGGCGAATTGACTCAGGTGATGAAGACCCTGGGGAATTTGCCGGCAGAGGAGCGTCCGCAAGTCGGCGCCCTGATCAACGTTGCCAAGGAGCGTGTCACAGAGGTTCTCAATGCCCGCAAGGCACTGTTTGAAGAGGCCGACCTGGCCGCCAAACTGTCTGCCGAGTCCATTGACGTGACCCTGCCTGGCCGTGGCCAGACCTCCGGTGGTCTGCATCCGGTTACACGCACTCTGGAACGTATCGAGCAGTTCTTCACCCACATCGGCTACGGCATCGCCGAAGGCCCTGAGGTCGAAGACGACTACCACAACTTCGAAGCGCTCAACATCCCAGGCCACCACCCGGCCCGGTCGATGCATGACACCTTCTATTTCAACGCCAACATGTTGCTGCGCACCCATACCTCGCCGGTACAGGTCCGCACCATGGAGTCGAAACAGCCGCCGATCCGCATCGTCTGCCCAGGCCGTGTGTACCGTAGCGACTCGGATATCACCCACTCGCCGATGTTCCACCAGGTCGAAGGCCTGCTGGTCGATCGCGACATCAATTTCGCCGACCTCAAAGGCACCATCGAAGAATTCCTGCGGGTGTTCTTCGAAAAAGAATTGGCCGTGCGTTTCCGTCCTTCCTACTTCCCGTTCACCGAGCCATCGGCCGAAGTCGACATGGAATGCGTGATGTGCAGCGGTAAAGGCTGCCGCGTCTGCAAGCAGACTGGCTGGCTGGAAGTGATGGGTTGCGGCATGGTGCACCCGAACGTGTTGCGCATGTCCGGGATCGACCCGGAAGAGTTTTCGGGCTTCGCCTTCGGCATGGGCGTCGAGCGCCTGGCCATGCTGCGTTACGGCGTGAACGACTTGCGTCTGTTCTTCGACAACGACTTGCGGTTCCTTGCGCAATTTCGCTAGTCGTAACGAATTCTTAGGAGAGCAGGATGAAATTCAGTGAACAATGGCTGCGTGGCTGGGTAAGCCCGCAGGTAAGTCGCGACGAGCTGGTTGCCCGTCTGTCGATGGCCGGTCTTGAGGTCGATAGCGTTACGCCGGCCGCCGGTGAATTCAGTGGCGTCATCGTGGGCGAGGTGCTGAGCACCGAACAGCACCCGGATGCCGACAAGCTGCGTGTGTGCCAGGTCAGCAACGGCTCGGAGACTTTCCAGGTGGTGTGCGGCGCGCCAAACGTGCGCCCTGGCCTGAAGATCCCGTTCGCCACCATCGGTGCCGAGCTGCCGGGCGACTTCAAGATCAAGAAAGCCAAGCTGCGGGGCGTCGAGTCCAACGGCATGCTGTGCTCGCAAGCCGAGCTGCAAGTGGGCGAAGGCAACGACGGCCTGATGGAGTTGCCGGCTGATGCGCCGGTCGGTCAGGACATTCGTGAATACCTGAAACTGGACGATGCCAGCATCGAGGTCGACCTGACCCCGAACCGTGGTGACTGCCTGTCCCTGGCCGGCCTGGCCCGTGAAGTCGGTGCGCTGTACGCCGCTGAAGTGACCCGTCCGGTGGTGCCTGCCGTGCCTGCCGTGCACGACGAAGTTCGTTCGATCGAAGTCCTGGCGCCGGCTGCTTGCCCGCGTTACCTGGGCCGAGTGATCCGTAACGTCGACCTGACCAAGCCAACGCCGCTGTGGATGGTTGAACGTCTGCGTCGTGGCGATGTGCGCAGCATCGACGCTGCCGTCGACATCACCAACTACGTGATGCTGGAACTGGGTCAACCGCTGCACGCCTTCGATCTCGCCGAAATCAATGGCGGCATCCGCGTGCGCATGGCCGAAGAGGGCGAGAAGCTGGTACTGCTCGACGGACAGGAAGTCAGCCTGCGTAGCGATACGCTGGTAATCGCCGACCACACCCGCGCCCTGGCCATCGCCGGCGTCATGGGTGGCGAGCACAGTGGCGTGAACACCGCGACCACGCGCGACATCTTCCTCGAAAGCGCGTTCTTCGATCAGATCGCTGTCGCTGGCAAGGCCCGTTCCTATGGCCTGCACACCGATGCCTCGCACCGCTACGAGCGCGGCGTGGACTGGCAACTGGCCCGTGAAGCCATGGAGCGCGCCACTGGCCTGCTGCTGGAAATCACCGGTGGCGAAGCCGGCCCGATCATCGAGACCGTCAGCGAACAGCACCTGCCGAAGATTGCACCGGTCACCCTGCGTGCCCAGCGCATCACCCAGATGCTGGGTATGGAAATGGATTCGGCCGAAGTCGAGCGTCTGCTCAACGCTCTGGGCCTGACCGTTTCTGCCGATGGGGCAGGGCAGTGGCGCGTGGAAGTGCCAAGCCATCGCTTCGATATCAGCCTGGAAGTCGACCTGATCGAAGAGCTGGCTCGCCTGTATGGCTACAACCGCCTGCCGGTTCGTTACCCGCAAGCGCGCCTGGCACCGCAAGCCAAGGCTGAAGCCCGTAGCGACTTGCCTGAACTGCGTCGACTGCTGGTTGCCCGTGGTTACCAGGAAGCGATCACCTACAGCTTCATCGATCCGAAACAGTTCGAACTGTTCAATCCAGGTGTCGAGCCGTTGCTGCTGGCCAACCCGATCTCGAACGACATGGCTGCCATGCGCTCGTCGCTGTGGCCAGGCCTGGTCAAGGCGCTTCAACACAACCTGAACCGTCAGCAGGATCGCGTTCGCCTGTTCGAAAGCGGCCTGCGCTTCGTCGGCCAGCTCGAAGGCCTGAAGCAAGAGCCGATGCTGGCCGGTGTCGTGTGCGGTAGCCGCCTGCCGGAAGGCTGGGCACAAGGTCGCGATACTGTCGACTTCTTCGACGTCAAGGCTGACGTGGAAGCGGTGTTGGGCTTTGCCGGCGCGCTGGATGCCTTCAGTTTCGTGCCGGGCAAGCACGCCGCGCTGCACCCGGGTCAAACCGCACGCATCGAGCGTGAAGGTCGTCTGGTCGGTTTCATCGGTGCCATCCACCCTGAACTTTCGAAAACCCTGGGTCTGGACCGTCCAGTCTTCGTTTTCGAGCTGGTCCTGGCGGAAGTGGCATCGGGTAAAATGCCTAAATTCCACGAGTTGTCGCGCTTTCCTGAAGTGCGTCGTGACCTTGCATTGATTGCACACAAAGATGTTGCCGCCGCGGCAGTACTGGACGTAATCCGTGAAAATGCAGGCGAGTGGCTGACAGACCTAAGGCTATTTGACGTGTATCAGGGTAAAGGCATTGATCCTGATAGAAAAAGCCTTGCAGTTGGCTTGACCTGGCAGCATCCATCGCGCACTCTTAATGACGATGAGGTGAATTCCACGACGCAAAACATCCTCACCTCGCTCGAACAAAGGTTGGACGCCACGTTAAGGAAGTGACGTATGGGGGCTTTGACGAAAGCTGAGATGGCGGAACGTCTGTATGAAGAGCTGGGCCTGAACAAGCGGGAAGCCAAGGAATTGGTCGAACTGTTTTTCGAGGAAATCAGGCACGCTCTTGAAGACAACGAGCAGGTCAAATTGTCCGGTTTCGGCAATTTCGACCTTCGGGACAAACGCCAGCGGCCTGGCCGCAACCCGAAAACGGGGGAAGAAATCCCGATCACGGCTCGCCGTGTGGTCACCTTTCGTCCAGGGCAGAAGTTGAAGGCCCGAGTTGAGGCTTATGCTGGAACCAAGTCATAACGACGAGCTTCCCGTCATTCCAGGCAAACGCTACTTCACCATTGGTGAAGTCAGCGAACTGTGTGCGGTAAAACCACACGTGCTGCGCTACTGGGAGCAAGAATTTCCTCAACTCAACCCCGTCAAACGCCGCGGAAACCGCCGGTATTATCAGCGCCAGGACGTGCTGATGATCCGGCAGATCCGCGCGCTGCTGTACGATCAGGGTTTCACCATCGGCGGCGCACGCCTGCGCCTGTCCGGCGACGAAGCCAAAGACGACACCACCCAATACAAACAGATGATTCGTCAGATGATTGCCGAGCTCGAAGATGTACTGGTTGTCCTCAAGAAATAAATTCCTGCATTTAAATACTTCCAGTTTTCAAAAGCTTGCGATATATTCTTGAGCGTTCCTCGAGATGAGGAACAAGTAACACGCCTAGTCGGGGCGTAGCGCAGTCCGGTAGCGCACTAGCATGGGGTGCTAGGGGTCGAGTGTTCGAATCACTCCGTCCCGACCATATTTTTCAATGACTTAGCCCAATCTGAAAAGATTGGGCTTTTTCATTTCTGGACTAGGGGTAAACAAGGGGGTAAACATAATCCCCTTTTCTAAGCGAAGCGCGCAGATGTTCGCTTTGTCCTGAGGATGTAGTTCAGCTGCTACGTGGCATGCGCAGTGTGCTGTTGATCCTAAGCCCAATGGTTCGCCGCAGTACCTGCTCCGTCAGTTCAGCATCAGCGATGCAGGTGATACCGCGCTCGTTTAGGGTGAACAGTGACTCGGAAAGGCGGCCCTCATTGCGAGCCTTAATGATCGCGGCCTTCGATATGCCAGCGCGGCGGGCGATCTCGCTGATAGTGCACTGCATGACTGTTCACCTCACTGCGGGCTTTCTGCAAGCGTAGGACAGATGATCCCTCTTTTCGTATCTTAAGACCGGATACGGGGTTGAAGTCCTAACTTTGCGCTACTGCGGCTCCTAACATATTCGGCCATCATAAACGGCAACTGCCGACCCAAAGGAGGCACTCAGAAGCGTCTCCAGTCTCGGACTATTCACATATCAGTAGGGTTTATCGCCGAAAATGGCCGCGCGCTCCATCTTGCGATGGCAAGGCGGGCCAACGGATTAATGCGGCAGTCTCGCCTTGCTCTCTCGGTAGGCGGCGGCCCAATCCGAGGGTGTCTTGCCGAACTGGCTGCGGAACCAGCGTGAAAAGTCACCGGCGGAGGAGAATCCGAGGAGTTCGGCAACTTCATACAATCGACGTTTGCTGTTGGCCAGGTACTCTTCGGCGAGTTCAGCGCGTACAGCATTGATGATCGTCGTGACACTCTCTCCCTCGGCTGACAGGTGTCGGCTAAGGGTGCGTCGATGCATGCCAAGATGCTGGGCAATCCCATCGACGGAGCACAGTCCGCTTGGCAGCAGCATCTTGACGATCTGGCGTACCCGCTGCGCCGGCTCGTCGCGCAAGGTAGTCAACTGCAGGTCCAGCGATCGCTTTATTTCCCGATGCAACGCGGGGTCAGCCGCGGGAATGGGCACGTCCAGATCGCGCCTACGACAAACGATGGCATTGAACTCCTGCGAAAACTCGATAGCTGTGCCCAGTACGCGGTGGTGCACCTCAAGGCTGGCAGGTCGCTCATGAGTAAAACTGACCCTGACCGGGCGGAACGTATTGCGCGTCAGCACGTTCAACGTACGCAGTCCAATACCCGTTGACTGTTCGATAGCCTGACGCCAGACACCGTGATGGCCCTGCATTTTTACACCCACATGCAGCAGCACCAGGTCGCCTACATCCTCAAGTCGCAACTCCACCCCGGCGTTATGCAGGCGCATATAGCGCGCGCACGATTGCAAGGCTGCGCGAAGTGTCGGTTCTTCGCGGATGAGTAGCGCGAGCATGCCGAAATTGGATAGGTGTCGTGTTTCCGCGAGCAGCAGTCCGAAGGCCTCCTGGCCGGAGAGACGGGCCGACTCCTCCAGTAGCAAACCCACCGAATCGCTGCTGATCATGATATTCGGATCATCGAGGGCACTGGCTGGCAACTTGGCCAAACGCAGCATTCGAAATGGATCGAGCCCCACTGAACGGGCAACCTGCTCATAGTTGGTTAGGCTGGCACTGCGCGTCACGGTGTACATGCATCCCCTCATGTCCCAAATTCACAAGATTGTGTCTTCAGAAGCTTAGTGCAGGACACCCGATCACGGCTACCTTCAGGCTGACAACTACAGCAAAGATGGAGGTGGATAGTGGGCACGCGCACCGCAACACATATCAGCCAGCCGCTCGCGGCAAGGGCGCAAGTGGACGCTGACGACCCTGAGGTATTCAACCACTGCTTCGCCGAACTCAACGGCATTCGCATGCATTACGTCGACGAGGGACAGGGTCCGCTCGTCATCCTGCTGCACGGTTTTCCCTACCTTTGGTACATGTGGCGACGCCAGATCGTGGCGTTGGCCGAGGCCGGTTATCGGGTCGTCGTCCCCGATCAGCGGGGTTTTGGGCAAACCGATCGGCCCGATGCCATTGAGGCCTATGACATGAGCCAGGCTGTCGGCGACATGGTGGGCTTGATGGCGACTCTGGGCGAAACCTCCGCAGTGATCATTGGGCACGACTTGGGCGCCTGGGTGGCCCAAGCCGCAGCCATGCTAAGGCCGGATCTGTTCCGTGGCCTGGTGATGCTCAATACGCCGGTGCCACCACGCGGCAAGGTCAAACCGACCGTAGGTTTGCAGGCAATGGCGAAGGGCCGGGTGTATCACCACCTGTATTTCCAGCAGCTCGATAAGCCGGATCGCGAACTGGCCAGCGACCCGCGCAAGACCTTGCGTAGCGTTTTCTATTCGATTTCCGGCAGTGCTGTCGGCGCTGAACGCTGGCGTCTGTTCGTCGAGCCAGGTGAGCCCATTCTCAATGCCTTCACTGAACCGAAGGGCGAGTTCCCGTCATGGCTGAGCGCAAGGGCGCTCGATTACTACGTCGCCGAATACACGCGTACCGGGTTTACCGGTGCATTGAACTACTATCGCTTTCGCGACCGGAACTGGGAAATCACCGCGTTTCTTGATGGTGCGGTGGTGCGCCAGCCGAGCATGTTCATCGGTGGTGCTGCCGACCCTTCACTGGAGCCAGTCGAAATCCGCGGTCTCTACGATCAGCTCGACACCTATCTACCCGGGCTACAGAAGAAAGTACTGCTACCCGGCGTGGGCCATAGCGCTGCAGAAGAAAGCACCGAGCAAGTCAACGAACTGCTCCTGACGTTTCTCGAACAGTTCTAACGATGGGGGGCGAGCGCTTTGGTGCGCCCGCCCGATTCGCGTTTTTCGCGGCAATGCCTGTTACTCAGTTGAATGCCGTCAGGTCTTTCGGTGCGATGTCATGCTGCTCGCAGTAGGCAAGATAGCGATGCAATCCTGACTTCCAGTTTTCGAGCGCGACGATGTTGTCGTTGCCGTCCAGAAACGCCAGATCGCCATTCACCTGAACCAGGGTGAGCACATACCCCTCTGTGCTTCCCGTGCTGACGACTTCAGGCGTGTGAGTCGATCCAGCAGTCTCATACACGATGCTGCCAGGGCCAGCGATCCAGTCGTGATCCTTGTATTTCCAATGGCCTTCGATCGTGTAGACCATCACCGTCCCCGTGTGATGGTGCTTGGGCAATTGCATGTCGATCGGCGACTTCATCATGACAATCCATTCACCACGAATCGGGTCAAGCTTGAAGTACTTCAGCAGAACGTTTTCCGCATAGGGCGTAAAGGGTACCCACGGCAGCGATTCGCCATCGATGACTGCGGTGTCGACGTGTTCGTAGAGCATGTTTATCTCCATTGACGCGGTTCAGATCGAGTATTCGTCGGCAGCCAAGACAGCCCGACGATCTCTGATGGTCGGGGGTCCTGGTTTTCTCTGGGGGAGACGGTTCGAATCAGGTTAGCGGGGTGCCCGCAAGTGTGGCGCGGAGCATCTTTCTTGGTGCATTGCCGTAGTCGGCCACCGCGTAGTGCTGGACTTGCAAGTTATCCCACATGGCAACCGTGTTGGTGCGCCACTTCAGGCGTACCTGGTACTCCGGAATAGCCGCCTGAGAGGTCAGGTAATTCATCAGGTGATGTGCCTCGGGCATGAAGTCCTGGCCGTAGCGGATGTCTTCGAAGTTGAAGAAGTTCGCGAAATGGGTGGTGAACGCGGAGTTGACGAACAGCACTTTTTCACCTGTTTCAGGGTGGATCAGTACCACCGGATGTTCAGCGGCGGGGGTTTTCAGGGCCATTGCGTGACGTTCTTCGCGGGGCATCTGGGCACCAAAGGAGTGCTCGGCACTGTGTTTTGCGAACAGGCCTTCGATCCGTTGTTTGATGGTGCTGGGCAGGTTTTCGTAAGCCATTACCATGTTGGAGAACAGGGTGTCGCCGCCGGATTCAGGGCCTTGCTCGCAGCGCAATATCGCGCCGCGAGGCGGAGCCGGCTTAAAGGTGACATCGGTATGCCACAGGTTTTCGCGGCTCGCTTTTTCGACAAAACTCTTGGGCTTACTTGGGTCGAGGTTGCGGTACAACATCAGAAGCTTGTCTGCCTCCGGGTGGCTCGGTGCCAAGGGATGTCCTTCCAAGTCGCCGAATTGCGCGGCGAAGTGCTGTTGCTCCATAGGGGTGATGTCCTGATCGCGAAAGAACAGAACTTTGTACTTCAACCACAGCGCCCGGATTTCCGCGATCAGTTCGGGGTCTTGGGCAGCATCGGCCAGGTTGATATTGCTGAGTTCGGCACCGATGGCGGGTGAGCAAATTTCCACCTTGATCGAATGCTGGCGCACTGACGAGCGAATAATGGCGGGGGCTGATGGCGTGTCTTGGGTGGCGAATATTGTCATTGTTGTCTTCAATCCGGGCATTTACGGCGTTGCGCAATATGTGCATCCGCTATGGGTAGCTGCTCCCTGCCAAATTGGGCAGAGGCACCGGGCCTATAGTAGGTATCGCGGGCGCGATGCCATGGGCTTAGCAGGACAGTTTCTTCGCATATTGAGACAAGGGAAGACAGGAAAACGAACAATATTGCGATGCAGGTTGGGTGATCCGATTTTGGCTAAAGGTGGCCTTTGATGAGAGGCAGCTTTTGGCCGATTCTGTTGAAAAAGTCGGTCCTTCGAGACTGCCCGCGTACTGACTGCTGAAAACGTTTCTTTTTGCGAGCAGCTACGCGAAATCTGAGCCCAGAAACCTCTGCTCAAAGTAAAGATTTCAATCTCAAGCGCGTACTTTTCTGCCGTGGAAACTATGGCCGACTTTTTCAACAGAATCGGCCGTTTGCTGCCTTTCGTGAACGGGTGAAGATGATTTGGCAGCGGTAGCTCCACGCTTTCCTTTCGTGATGGCCAATTTCCATCCGCTTCCGGGCCCATGATCCGACAGGGAGCTGTTAACTACGTGAAGGAGAGCAGTAAGATTTTTAAATGGAGATTGGAAGTCTTTCGCAACATCCGCGCCGCATTCATGGTCGTTCCTGGTCACGGTGTAAAAACCTGAACTCAGCTCTATGCGCTAGGGCTTTGCCTCAGCCTTTCAGTAGCGATACGGTAGTTAAAGCTCTCAACTCCGGGACAGGCAATGGCAGTGAGCAAAGTCTTTCAGCTTCTTGCTCCTTTTATTTCCTTGGTTGTTATCTGGCCTGAACCAGGTGTCGCTGCCGATAGTCAGGCGGAACTGGCTAAACAATCCCTGAACCCGGTCGCTGCACTCTACAGTTTGCCGATTCAATACAACTGGAATCAGAAACTCGGTCCCAGCGGTGAGGGCTATCAAAGCGTCACCAATATTCAGCCGGTGTTGCCCTTCAGTCTGAACGAGGAATGGAACCTGACTTCCCGGACCATCCTTCCTGTCATCGATCAGCATGGCCTGGTGTCTGGCGGGCTCGCCTGGCTGTGCCACAGGCTGAACTGTGAGCATTGAGTGGTCAGGTGGCGGGAAATGCAGATCGCCGGACTCAGTAAGTGCCCTTTGAGTCCAATTACCAATCTGGCATCAGGTTGATCCCACAAGAGTCGACTGTGTTGGGACGAGAAAGTATTTCATTCAGGTGACGGCAATGGATTTCTGCCTGTACGGCCTGTGCGAAATTTCGATTCACTGCCTCCCCTGTACGGATGTCGACGATTCGATAGTAGAAACCGTTCGAAACACCGTGGGCAGGTCGTTTTTGCACGATGAAGACTTCCCCCATGATCTGGCCCCTTGGTGGTCAATCCATAAACCTTAATCCCTGATTGGTATTTATCAAGGAAGGTGGATGAACGGGGGGCAACATGAGTCACGTAACCCGCTTCCGGCACGAACTGCCCGTGGGCTCGCAGTACGACATCAACGATGATGGGTCGCAATGCAGTCTGAAGGGTGAGAGCGCAAATGAAAAAGCCCGACCTGGGTCGGGCTTTCCAATCACGTAGCCAATTCCCTTTGGCTGACTGCATTGTGCTGGACAATTGTGACGAAGACGTGACGAGGTGCGCATACGCATGCAGAGCAGATTTCCAACGACGCAAGGGAAACGCGCCTAAGCTCAACCCAGCGTCCACAACACATAGCCGTGGTGCAGCGTGAATATCAAAAGCCTCAGCGTTACGCTCATTGTCCTCGCATTAACAGGCTGCGCCACTTCTGGCGGCGATCTTCAAAACTTCTGGTGCGGCGCCAGTGACGGAACGATGGAAAGTTAAGGATGGAGTTTTATGTATCGAATCCCCGGGCTATCCAACAGAGTGTGTTCGAGTGAAATCGGATAAAAATGACTACTGGTTTGTCGGCACGGACAGCGGGGAGGTGCGTTATCAATTCACCCGGTCTTCCCAGTGAGGCGAAAACCGTCGCGGGGTAGGGCAAAACGCGAAACCCACCTCAATGGAGCACCCTGCGACTCTCTCCAATCCTGATCCGATCAAGCGCCCGGTTCAATGCGTCCAAGGCATCGAGAAGGGCTTTTGCCTCGGCTTCCCGGCCATCTCCCCATAGTCGTTCGGCCATTTTGTTCAGGGCCTGGATGGATCTTTCAATGTCTGCAGCGGTTGCTGCGGGTGTGTCTGTCTGCCGCTTCTTTGGCATTGTCAAAATGGCTCAGTGCGCGAGCGATAACGCCGACGATTCGGCATTTTTTGGCGCTCATTTCAATGGGAAAAAGTAGTGAAACAGAATATCAACCGACGGCCTTGAGTGTCTGAACATTGACTGAGGGGCAGGGCACGCTTATATAGGTGCACATTGCACAGTTTAGTCAAAGCAGGACATGTAAATGAGCGAAGAGATCGATATTCCTGAGCCCGAGCACGACCATTTGCTCGATCATGAATTCCACGATGAAGAACCCTGGGCTGAAGTAGATGCCCAAGGCATTCTTGACGATGAAGACGAAGAAGATGATGACCTGGACTATCTTGATTCGATTGATCAAGAGGACTAGGCCGGCAATATCAAGGTGGGTCAGGTTGCCTGCGTTTTTTCAAGGATGAAACCAATGAAATATCTCAAGGCCCTCAACGCAGCCTCAGAGCGTTATCTAAGCAGGTTTACCCGCAAGCAGTTTTTCTTTGCTGCCCTCGCGGTCACCGCGGTCAACTATTCGCTTGCCTATACAGTCCCCGGATACAAATCCCTCTACCTGGCCATGATCGGTGGCTGGCTGTTCGGGATGATTTTCGCGAGCTTGCATTGCGCTAAGGAAGATTGAGGGCCCTTGGCAGGACCCTCGCTTGAACTCCCGATGTCGTTGCAGTGAAGGCAACACTTGTGAAGATCAACCGCTTAGCTGGCAGTTTTCAGCTGCCCTTGCGCGCTCGATCCGGTGCGGGCGATTACAGTCAGGATCGACAGCGCAGCAATCACCAGCCCGGGAGAGGTCGCCAGCAGCACGCCAGTGGTGCCCGCTCCCGCAGCCAGGATTTGCCCGGCGGCCAAGGGGCCTGCCACCGAGCCCAGACGGCCGATGGCCACGGCGGCGCCGACACCGGTGGCGCGCACCGCGGTCGGGTAGGACGGTGGCGCCAGGGCGTAGAGCACCAGTTGCGCAGCCATGACGAACAGCCCGGCGGCAAATCCGGCGATCGCCATCGGTACGATACCCACGGCCAATCCGACCCCAGCCAGCGCCGTCAGCAACCCGGTGTAAACGAACACCACGACCTTGAAGCCGTTGCATCGATCCAGAAGCAGGCCACCGAGCAGCGAGCCGAGGGCGCCGCCGATGTTGAACAGCATCTGCACCATGCCCGCCTGGGGTTTGCTGAAGCCCTGTTCCAGCAGTAACGATGGCAGCCAGTTGAGCAGCATGTACATCACGGTGAGGGTGAAGAAATAGCTCAGCCACAAGGCCAGGGTGTTGCGTGTGCGGCCTTCGCCGAACAGTGCCTGTGCGCTGGAGGGTCGCAGGCTGCCGGTTGCTGAGTGTTGCTGGCGGAAGGCGGTGGATTCGGGCAGCAGCAGGGCCATCAGCGGTACGACCAGCAAGGGCACCAGGCCGCCGATGATGAAGGTGGTTTGCCAGTGTTCACTGGAAAACATCGCCACCACCGCCGCGAGCGCACCGCCCAGGGGCACGCCGCAATACATGACACTGATGGCGGTGCCACGGTTGCGTTCGCTCACGGCCTCGGCGCACAAGGCGATCAGGTTGGGCAGGGCGGCGCCCAGGCCCAAACCGGTCATGAAGCGCACCAGCAACAGGCTGGAGTAGCTCTCGACGTAGGCCGTGCACAGGGAGAACAGGCCGAACAGCAGCACGGCACCGACGAGGATTTTCTTGCGGCCGATGCGATCGGCGACCCAGCCGCCAAAAAACGCCCCGGGCAGCAGGCCGATGATCCCGGCGCTGAACACCCAGCCCATCATCTTCGGGTCCAGGGCAAAACTCTGGCGCAGCCCGGCGGCAGCGGTGCCGGCGGCCTGCAGATCGAAACCCTCGATCAGCGCAACGATAAAGCACAAAGCGATTGTCAGCGTCGAACGACGCGATGGGCTGTCCATGGGTGGAACCTCATTGTTGTTTTTGTTGTGGAGTCGAGCCGTCCCATCGCACGGGGGTACGCTGAAGATGACTGCTGACCAATAAGATAACAAAGATAACTAAAAAATGAACTGCCACGTGAAAACAACAAAAATTGTCAAATAAACCATAAAAATCAATAAGTAAGACACAGGTATTCATAATTCATTAAAAATAGATAATAATATTAATGTTCGATTACCGGTCATTCGCCATTGACACGGGTCGTTGGCTGTTTCCATTCTCTGTTCGCGAAGCCGGCTGCACTGCGCTCTGCCGGCGGCACAAACAACAATAAAAATGGAAATAGAACATGCCAAAACTCCCTCTGCACGACGTTGCGACGGCGTCAGCCACCTGTGTGCCCGCTATCAGTCGAAGTTTGGTCCTGGCGCTGCTCGGCCTGAGCGTTCTGCCTACCCAGCTTCGCGCCGCAGGCTTTATCGAAGACAGCCATGGCACCTTGACCCTGCGTAATTACTACCTGGACCGCCAATACAAGGACGATGGCGCCAAGACCGCCGCGCAGGAGTGGGCCCAGGGTTTCATCATGAACATGGAGTCGGGGTTTACCGAAGGACCGTTGGGTTTTGGGCTGGACGTTCGCGGGCTGATGGGGGTCAAGCTCGACTCCGCGCCGGATCGCAGCGGTACCGAGTTGTTGCCGGTGTCGGCCAGCGACAATCGGGCGGCGGACGAGTACTCGCGCCTGGCCCCGACCGCCAAACTGCGGTTTGCCCAGACCACGGTGAAGTCCGGGGATGTGTCGATCTTCCTGCCGTTTGCTTTTGCCAGCCCCTCGCGACTGCTGCCACAAACCTTTCGCGGCACCACCCTCAGCTCCAGGGACTTCGATGGACTGACGTTGAACACCGGCTATATCGATCGCATCGACAAGCGCAACTCCACCAACTATGAGGCGATGACCATCGCCGCGCCCAACCGGCGCTTCAACGCCACCGCGACGACCTCGCACATGGCCTATGTGGGGGGCGATTATCAGGTCAGCAAGACGCTGAGCCTGCGTGTCTACCACGCCGAGGTGACCGACTTGTACCAACAGGACACGTTTGCGTTGCTGCATGACCTGCCGCTGGGCGGGGGTGTGTTGACCAGCGACCTGCGCAGTTTTTTCAGCCGCGAGGATGGCAGCGCCAAGGGCGGTGAAGTGGATAATCGCAACGTCTCGGGGCTGTTCAGCTACCGTTACGGCGGGCACAAGCTGGGCATCGGCTATATGCATTCCAGTGGCGACTCGGCGACGCCTTACATCTCCGGAACAGAGTTGATGGGCATGAGTGAGCTGACCATGGCGTCGGACTTTCTCAATGCCAAGGAGCGCACGTGGCAAGCCATCTATGACTATGACTTTGTTGCGTCCGGAGTGCCCGGGCTGAGGGGCCGGTTGCGTTATCTGCGCGCCGACAATATCGAGCTGGCAGCCTTCAACGCCGAGGATCGCAAAGAGCGCGAGTTCCAGATGGAACTGGGCTACGTGGTGCAGAGCGGCCCTTTGAAAAACGTCGCACTGGTGGCGCGCAAGGCGATCTACCGCAATGATTTTCCGACTGGCGCTGCATTTCGCGATGAAAACCAGACCCGGTTCCTGGTGACCTACACCTTGCCGATCTGGTAACTCCGAAGTCCTGCAGACGTCTCACCGGCACGCCCCTTGGGGGCGTGCGTCACTCCTGATAAATCTTCTTCAGCAGTCGCAGCAGCTCCTCGCGCTCCTGATCGTCCAGTGCCGCGGTGGCGTCCAGGTCGCTTTGCGCGGCGATCTGGTTCAGTTCCTTGAGCAGGGTCTCGCCGGTCTTGCTGAGGAAGATCCCATAGGAGCGCTTGTCCGGCTTGCAGCGCACGCGCACCGCCAGCGCACGGCTTTCCAGTTTATTGAGCAGCGGCACCACCTGGGGCGGTTCGATGGTCAGTGCCCGCGCCAGATCGGCCTGCATCAGGCCGGGGTTCTGATTGATGATCGCCAGGGCCGAGAATTGAGCGGGTCGCAGATCGTGGGCCGAGAGGCGGCCAATCAGGTTCTGGAACAGCTTGAGTTGTGCGCGGCGCATGGCGTAGCCGATCAGGTCGTTCAGCGCCGAATCGAGTGGTGCCTGAATCTCGGCGTTGGTCGACGGTGCCTCGATCGACTCGGCGAGGGGGGAGGGCTTGGCCATTGCGGGTGAGTCCTGGGGATTTTGGGTTAACAAGGCTATCTATTTTGCCGGCGTTGCCCGGTGATTGCTATGCCCAATATCGCTTGGCGTTCGGAAGGTGGGGGCTTGCAGCACAACGGAAACAGGTTAATTTTATTAATAGTTAATTGACATAACTAATTTGCCGGTTTAATTTCCAGTCATCTTCACACCAAGAACAAGAGAGCATCGCCATGAGCAATTACGAAGGTCGCTGGACAACGGTCAAAGTGGAAATCGAGGAAGGCATCGCGTGGGTCATCCTCAACCGCCCGGAAAAACGCAACGCCATGAGCCCGACCCTGAACCGCGAGATGATCGATGTCCTGGAAACCCTCGAGCAGGACCCGGACGCCGGTGTCCTGGTGCTGACCGGCGCAGGCGAAGCCTGGACCGCGGGGATGGATCTCAAGGAGTACTTTCGCGAAGTGGACGCCGGCCCGGAAATCCTCCAGGAAAAAATCCGCCGCGAAGCCTCGCAATGGCAATGGAAACTGTTGCGCATGTACGCCAAGCCGACCATTGCCATGGTCAACGGCTGGTGCTTCGGCGGCGGCTTCAGCCCCCTGGTGGCCTGCGACCTGGCGATCTGCGCCGACGAAGCGACCTTCGGTCTTTCGGAAATCAACTGGGGCATCCCGCCGGGCAACCTGGTCAGCAAGGCCATGGCCGACACCGTGGGCCATCGCCAGTCGCTGTACTACATCATGACGGGCAAGACCTTTGGCGGGCAGAAAGCTGCCGAGATGGGCCTGGTCAATGAAAGCGTACCCCTGGCGCAACTGCGTGAAGTCACCGTGGAACTGGCGCGTAACCTGCTGGAGAAAAACCCGGTGGTGTTGCGTGCGGCCAAGCATGGTTTCAAGCGTTGTCGCGAACTGACCTGGGAGCAGAACGAGGATTACCTGTACGCCAAGCTCGACCAGTCACGCCTGCTCGACACCGAAGGCGGTCGGGAGCAGGGCATGAAACAATTCCTCGACGACAAGAGCATCAAGCCCGGCCTGCAAGCGTACAAACGCTGAGGTCCTGCGGTCAGTAGCCGGGCGCGGTTGCGCCCCGGTACTGCGATTACACGGTTCTTATGTATTCCCGATAAAGACTATAAAGAGGAATCACCATGCTGGACGTGCCCCTGCTGATTGGCGGCCAGTCGTGCCCCGCCCGCGACGGTCGAACCTTCGAACGCCGTAACCCGGTGACCGGCGAGTTGGTGTCGCGGGTTGCCGCCGCCACCCTGGAAGATGCCGACGCCGCGGTGGCCGCTGCGCAGAAGGCGTTTCCCGTCTGGGCCGCCCTGGCCCCCAATGAACGTCGAACCCGTTTGCTCAAGGCGGCCGAGCAATTGCAGGCGCGCAGCGCCGAGTTCATCGAGGCGGCCGGCGAGACCGGCGCCATGGCCAACTGGTATGCGTTCAACGTGCGACTGGCGGCCAATATGCTGCGTGAAGCGGCGTCGATGACCACGCAAATCAATGGCGAAGTCATCCCCTCGGATGTGCCTGGCAGTTTCGCCATGGCCCTGCGCCAACCCTGCGGCGTCGTGTTGGGCATCGCGCCCTGGAACGCCCCGGTGATTCTCGCCACCCGCGCTATCGCCATGCCATTGGCCTGCGGCAACACCGTGGTGCTCAAGGCCTCCGAGCTCAGTCCAGCGGTGCATCGCTTGATCGGTCAGGTATTGCAGGATGCCGGCCTGGGCGATGGCGTGGTCAATGTCATCAGCAATGCGCCAGCGGATGCTGCGGCGATTGTCGAACGGTTGATCGCCAACCCGGCGGTGCGCCGGGTCAATTTCACCGGCTCGACCCATGTCGGACGCATCGTTGGCGAACTCTCGGCGCGTCACCTCAAGCCGGCCTTGCTGGAGCTGGGCGGCAAGGCGCCGTTGCTGGTGCTCGACGATGCCGACCTGGACGCCGCGGTAGAGGCGGCCGCGTTTGGCGCCTATTTCAATCAGGGGCAGATCTGCATGTCCACCGAGCGGCTGATCGTCGATGCCAAGGTGGCCGATGCCTTTGTCGACAAGTTGGCGGCCAAGGTCGCCACCCTGCGCGCCGGTAACCCCGCCGCTGAGGGCTCGGTGCTCGGTTCGCTGGTGGACGCCAGCGCCGGCACGCGCATCAAGGGCCTGATCGACGATGCCCTGGCCAAGGGCGCGCGGCTGGTGGTGGGCGGGCAACTGGACGGCAGCATCTTGCAGCCGACCCTGCTCGACGGCGTCGACGCGAGCATGCGCCTGTTCGGCGAGGAGTCCTTCGGGCCGGTGGCCGTGTTGCTGCGCGGGGAAGGGGATGAGGCGCTGCTGCAGCTGGCCAACGACTCTGAGTTCGGTTTGTCGGCGGCGATTTTCAGTCGCGATACCGGGCGTGCCCTGGCCCTGGCCCAACGGGTCGAGTCGGGCATCTGCCACATCAACGGCCCGACCGTGCACGACGAGGCGCAAATGCCCTTCGGCGGGGTCAAGTCCAGCGGCTACGGAAGTTTCGGTGGCAAGGCATCCATCGAGCACTTCACCCAGTTGCGTTGGGTCACCTTGCAGAACGGACCGCGGCACTACCCGATCTGAACAGGCGGGCAAGGCCGAAATAACAATAACAAGGCTGCAGCCAACGGCTGCCACGCTATCGGTGAGTCATCTGCGGATGGCTCGGGGTCTAGCGTGCCTCGACGGAGTACAAGCACTTGAGTTCCGAATTCAGTCTACAAGCCCATGCCAAGGCCGGCGCACCGCGCTATCGCCCCGTGTCCATCGGTTGCGCGGCGGCCGAGGTGACCGAGCAGCAGGGCGAACTACACATGCGCTCCCTGGAAGCCTTGGCCGAGATGCCCACGCGGTTGCTCGACCGCCTGGTGCATTGGGCCCGGGTGCGTCCCGAGCAGACCTTTATCGCCGCCCGCCAGGACGACGGTGAATGGCGCCGGGTGAGCTACGCGCAAATGCTCGACAGTGTGCGGGCGATCGCCCAATGCCTGCTGAGCTATGGCCTGTCGGCCGACAAGCCCCTGGTGCTGCTCTCGGGCAATGACATCGAGCATTTGCAAGTCGCCTTCGGCGCCCTGTATGCGGGTATTCCCTACTGCCCGGTGTCGCCGGCCTATTCGCTGCTGTCCCAGGATTTCTCCAAGCTGCGCCACGTGTGCGACCTGCTGCAACCAGGCCTGGTGTTCGTCAGTGATACCGCGGCCTACCAGCGCGCCATCGACGCCGTACTGCCGGCCGACACGCCACTGATCAGCGTCCGTGGCCAGGTTTCGGGTCGCCGCCAGGCGAGCTTTGCCAGCCTGCTCGAGCAACCGGGCGGCGCCGAGGCTGATGCCGCTTTTGCCGCCACCGGCCCGGACAGCATCGCCAAGTATCTGTTCACCTCCGGCTCGACCCGGCTGCCCAAGGCAGTGATCACCACCCAACGCATGCTCTGCGCCAACCAGCAGATGTTGTTGCAGACTTTTCCGGTGTTCGGTGAACAACCTCCGGTGCTGGTGGACTGGCTGCCGTGGAACCACACCTTCGGTGGCAGCCACAACCTCGGTATCGTGCTCTACAACGGCGGCAGCTTTTACCTGGACGACGGCAAACCGACCGCGCAGGGCTTTGCCCAAACCCTGCGCAACCTCAAGGAGATATCGCCAACCGCCTACCTGACCGTACCCAAGGGCTGGGAAGAGCTGGTCTCGGCCCTGGAACAGGATGCGCAGCTTCGGGAGTGTTTTTTCAAGCGCGTCAGCCTGTTCTTCTTCGCCGCTGCCGGGCTGTCGCAAAGCGTCTGGGATCGCCTTGACCGGGTCGCCGAACAACACTGTGGCGAGCGTATCCGGATGATGGCCGGGCTGGGCATGACCGAGGCCGCGCCATCCTGCACCTTTACCACCGGGCCCTTGTCCATGGCCGGTTACATCGGCCTGCCGGCGCCGGGTTGCGAGGTCCGGTTGGTGCCTAAGGACGGCAAGCTGGAAGGGCGCTTTCGTGGGCCGCACATCATGCCCGGTTACTGGCGCTCACCGCAGCAGACCGCCGAGGTGTTCGACGATCAAGGCTATTACTGTTCCGGTGATGCGCTCAAGCTTGCTGACCCGCGTGACCCACAACTGGGGCTGATGTTCGATGGGCGCATCGCCGAAGACTTCAAGCTGTCTTCCGGGGTGTTCGTCAGTGTCGGCCCGCTGCGCAGTCGAGCAGTGCTGGAGGGCTCGCCTTATGTCCAGGACCTGGTAGTGACCGCGCCGGATCGCGAATGCCTGGGCGCGCTGGTGTTCCCGCGGTTGTACGAATGCCGCCGCCTGGCGGGGCTTGGTGCCAGTGCCAGCGATGCCCAGGTGCTGGCCAGCGCGCCGGTGCGCGAGTGGTTCGCCGACTGGTTGCAGCGGCTCAATCGCGATGCCAGCGGCAATGCCAGTCGCCTGGAATGGATCGCATTGCTCGACGAAGCCCCGTCCATCGATCGTGGTGAGATTACCGACAAAGGCTCGATCAATCAGCGCGCGGTATTGCAATGGCGTGCGGCCCAGGTCGAGGCGCTTTATCGCGGTGAAGACCCGTCGATCCTGCGCGCAGGGTCACGGTCTTGAGTGGGGCGGGGCAATACTCGTCCTTCAGTGATGTGGCGATTCTTGAAGCGGTGCGAACGCCTTGGGTCGATGTCGGCGGCGCACTGGCCCAGGTATCGCCCATCGACCTGGGCATCAAGGTCGGTCGCGAAGCGTTGGCCCGTGCCGGGCTCGATCCGCGGGCGGTTGATACGGTGCTGGCCGGCTCCATGGCCCAGGCCAGCTTCGACGCCTACATGCTGCCACGTCATATCGGTCTCTACAGCGGTGTGCCGCAACAGGTGCCGGCCCTGGCGGTGCAGCGCATTTGCGCGACCGGTTTCGAGCTGTTGCGCCAGGCTGGCGAACAGCTTCAAGGTGGCGCGCAACTGGCGCTGTGTGTAGGTGCCGAATCCATGTCGCGCAACCCGATTGCCGCCTACACCCACCGGGGCGGGTTTCGCCTCGGGGCGCCGGTGGATTTCAAGGATTTCCTTTGGGAAGCGCTGTACGACCCGGCACCGGGACTGGACATGATTGCCACGGCGGAAAACCTCGCCAGGCGTCACGGCCTGAGCCGCGAGGCGGTGGATCGCTATGCCCTCGACAGTCACCAACGGGCGCTGCACGCGCAGGCCAGTGGCTGGTTCAGCGATGAAATCGTCCCGGTGGTTAATGAGGTGTTTGAGCTGCAAGGCTATCAGCCACGGGGTATAACCCTGCCGCGTCGATGTGAAGCGGTCATCCAGGACAGCCATCCCCGGCCTACCGATTTACCCGCGTTGGCCAGGCTGCAGGCGATTCACGCCGAGGGGGTGCAAACCGCCGGCAACAGCTGTGCGGTGGTGGACGGCGCAGCGGCCGCACTGGTCGGCCGAGCCTCGATGAGTACGCGTCCGGTACTGGCGCACCTGTTGGCCACTGCGGTGGTCGGTGTGGCGCCGGAGTTCATGGGGATCGGCCCGGTTCCGGCGATCCGCTTGTTGCTGGAACGCAGTGGGCTGGTCCAGGACGATATCGCCCTGTTCGAAGTCAACGAAGCCCAGGGCGCGCAAGTGCTGGCGGTGGCCCAGGAACTGGAACTGGACAGCCAGCGGCTTAACCGCCGGGGTGGTTCGATCGCGCTGGGCCATCCATTGGCCGCCACCGGCCTGCGGTTGGTGATGACCCTGGCGCGGCAATTGCGCGAGCGACATCTGCGCTACGGGATCGCCGCGGCCTGTGTCGGCGGCGGGCAGGGCATGGCCGTGCTGATCGAAAACCCGGACTATCGCGGCTGACCCTTGCGGTGTGTTTTCCATTTTGACCCCACGAGGTTAGCCATGTGGCACTACCAGGCGCCGTTGCGCGATATGCAATTTATCCTTGAACACTGGCTGCAGTCGCCCCAGGCATGGAGCCAGATGCCCGCATTCGAGGCCCTGGACTTGCCATTGGCACTTCAGGTGCTGGGTGAGGCCGGGCGTTTCGGCGCGGATGTGCTGGCGCCGCTCAACAGCAGTGGCGATCGCCAGGGTTGCCGCTTCGACAATGGCCGGGTCAGTACGCCGGACGGTTTTGCCCAGGCCTACCGGGCATTCGCTGAAGGTGGCTGGCCGGCATTGGCCTGTGATGAAGCCTTCGGTGGCCAGGGCCTGCCGCAATTGCTCGATGCCGCCTTGCAGGAAATGCTCTACGCCAGCAACCACGCCTGGGCCATGTACACGGGAATCGCCCATGGCGCCTACCTGTGCCTCAAGACCCATGCGCCGCAGTGGATCAAGGACCGTTATCTGCCGCAGATCGTCAGTGGCGAGGCGCTGCCAACCATGTGCCTCACCGAACCCCAGGCCGGCAGCGACGTCGGCCTGCTGCGCTGCCGCGCCGAACCCCTGGACGACGGCAGTTATTCGCTCAGTGGCAGCAAGCTGTTCATTTCCGGAGGCGAACATGACCTGACCGAAAATATCCTGCATCTGGTGCTGGCGCGTGTGCCCGGGGCGCCTGCGGGAAGTCGTGGCGTTTCGCTGTTCCTGGTGCCCAGGCACCTGGATGACGGTCGAGCCAATGCGCTGCGCTGCGACGGTATCGAACACAAGATGGGCATCAAGGGCAGTGCCACGTGCTCGCTGGTTTTCGACGGCGCCCAGGGTTGGCTGATTGGCGAGGAGAATCGTGGTCTGGCGGCCATGTTCGTGATGATGAACTCGGCGCGACTGCATGTCGGCCTCCAAGGGCTCGGGCATGCCGAGGCTGCATGGCAGAACGCCTATGCATACGCATTGGAGCGCAGGCAAATGCGTGCGCCCAAGCACCCCGTCGGGGTTGCCGGCGAAGCGGTCGACCCGATTCATTATCATCCGGCCATGCGCCGGGTTTTGCTGGAGCTGCAGGCCTGCACCGAGGGCATGCGCGCCGTCGGTTATTGGGCCGCGCATCTGCTCGACCAGGCCGAGCATGTGCCGGACCCGTTGGCTCGCAAAAGTGCCTTGCAACTGGCGGAGCTGTTGACGCCGGTGATCAAGGCTTTTTTCACTGACCAGGGTTTTCGTCTGGCCAGCAATGCCCTGCAAGTCTTTGGTGGCTACGGCTACGTCGCCGAGTTCGCCATTGAGCAGACCCTGCGCGACAGCCGAATAGCGATGATTTATGAGGGCAGCAACGAAATCCAGGCCAATGACCTGATTCTGCGCAAAGTACTGGGCGATGAAGGCCGCGCGTACGCTCAATTGTTGGCGCTGATGCGCGAAGAAGCCGCGCAGGCCGGAGAAACAGCAGACTGCGCCGGCTTTGGCGCGGAGCTGGCGTCGCTGTGCAATAAACTCGAGGGCGTGCACGGGGAGATCCGTGATCAGTCAGTCGAGGACATCGAATACCCCTATCGGGCCGCAGGCGACTTTCTGCGCCTGTGTGGCGTGGCCCTCCTGGCTTTTGCCTGGACCCGGGCGGCACGTGTCGCACGGTCATTACCCGACAGCGATCCTCTGCGCATCAGCAAGCTGCAAACAGCGAGCTTTTTCTTTGCCTACTTGCTGCCGGAAGCGGACCAGCGGATCGCTGCCATTCGTGCGGCCAAGGCGCCGCTGCCGTTTCTCACGTGAGCTGCAGGAGGCGCGTCGCGGGCATCAGGCATGATCCAAACGCTTCAGGCCCCTGATTCCGGGTCACTCGCAGGCAAGCCACGAGCCTCCTTGTCTTTTTCGTCCTGATCGTTCATGTGCGGGGCGGCATCAGAATCATCGAGGCGAGCACCTTTTCCAAAGTCCGGATGCTCACTCGAGACCGGGTTATTTGCCTCCCCCTCTCTCCTGTCTTCATCGACAGGCGCTTCGTCGTTCACCGGCAATGGAACCTCGGGCGCATCCTTCCTGGGGTCATGGCCGGTTTCGTTGTCCGTCGTTCGTGTCACGTCCTGCTGCGACCTGTTACCCACTGCATTCTCGTCAATGTCCATGCTGGTTCTCCGTTCTGATGCGCACAATCTCCGCGCTTATACATGAGAGATAGCGGCGCACGTTGAGTGCCTGACTTTGGACGAACGGCGAACTCCAGAGCCCTCACGAAAGCTCAATCCCAGTCGAAGCCGAGTCCCGGATCGATCGGCGGGATGCACTCCAGGGTCGCCAGATCCAGCAGCGTGAAATAACCGTCCAGCCAGCCCGCTGTGTCGATGTGATACACATTGCCAAGCACTGCAGGTTGCCTGAGCGGTGTATGGCCGACCACCAACGCTCGAAGACCTTCGACGCCGGCGGTATCGCCGTCCTGAATCCGGGTACGTGACCACAGGCAACTGTGCAGCACCCGTTCCAGCCGTTTAGTGCCTGCAGGCGATTGCAGTTCGCTGCGCAATTGATCCCACGAAGGCACCGGGCAATCGGCATGAATGATCCCGACCCATCCGCCAGGCGTCTCGACCTCGATGGCGATCGGCAGCTCGGCGAACTGCACCGCGAACGCTATCTGCTCGAACGGCGAAAGCCCGGCGAACCATGACCCGCCATTGCAGATCCAGCTGTCGATGTCACAAGTGTCGAAGTGAACCACGTAGTCGTCATGGTTGCCGCACACCGCGTGAAACCATGGTTTGGCAAGCCAGTCGAGCGCGTCGCGGCTCTCGGGTCCACGATCGATCAGGTCACCGACGCTGAACAGGCGGTCGACGACCGGATCGAAATCGACCGCCTCCAGCGCAGGCTGCAATCGGCTGAAGTGACCGTGAATGTCACCCACCGCGAAATCCCGGCCAGCGGTATTTGCAGCGAAGCGCTTGATGCGTGACACCCCGATGGTTTCGATCATGGGTCACTCCGGTACGGCGGGAGGCATTCCTTTAGATTTTGGCATAGCTTCGGCTCTCCCGCCCTTTACCGTCGGGAACCAAATCGGTCCACAGCGTCTACATTCCAGGGAGTGTTCCCTTTCTGAGAGTACGGATATGTCCAGATACCGCTCGTTGATTGCAGCTATCACATGTGTTGCATTGGTCTGCGGCTCGGCTACGGCATGGGCCGATCCGGGCAATGGCAAGGGGCAAGGAAACGCAAAGGGCAATTCGCAAAACAGCCAGGCGCATGGCAACCAGGGCAATAAAGGGAACAATTCCGCGGGCGGTGATTGGGACAATGGCCCGAGTATCAATCGGGGAAACGTGCTTGGCATTGTTGATGGGTATCGAGATTACTGGAGCCCCGGACCGGCTTTGCCGCCCGGGATTCAAAAGAATCTCGCCCGGGGGAAACCGCTGCCACCGGGCATTGCGAAAAAGCTCGATGGTCGGCTGATCGGCAGGCTGCCTCATTATGACGGGTACGAATGGCAGCAGGCGGGCACCGATTTGATATTGATTGCGATTGCTACCGGCCTCATCTATGAAGTTCTCAACGGTGCTTTCGATTGATGATTGGCTGACGCATCCGTCCGTCGCGGGGCTTTGAACCGGAAGAGGTTTAACGCGTCCTAAGGTACGCGATATCAACCCTCACGGAAGCAATCATGCTTTTAAAAAACAAGAGTTTCGTTGCTGTAATGTCATTCGCCCTGATGCTTGCAGCCGCTCCGTTATTGCCTGCTGACCTGTCCATCATGAACTCCGCCTATGCCAAAGAAGGTGGTGGTGGTGGTGGTGGTGGTGGTGGTGGTGGTGGTGGTGGTGGTGGTGGTGGTGGCCACGGCGGCGGAAATGGCGGCGGCAATGGCGGTGGCCATGGCGGCGGTAATGCTGGCGGTCACAGTGGTTCGGGTCACTCCGGCAGTAACGGCCGCGGTGAGGGATTGAGCAGTGATCATGCGGGCAAGTCCGTTCGCGACCATGGCATCAGTGGCAACCACTATGGCGGTGATCGTAATAGTGACAAGGGTCACGGCACCACGACTTCGGGCATTGCGCATTCCAAAGATACCCGTGGCCTGACCAAGGCCACGGCAATTTCGGCCTCGACGCCGGGAGATCACAACGCCAAGGGGTTGAGTAATGCCGGGTCGTCAACTTCGAAAAAATCCCATTGAGCAGAATCGGGATGAGATGTCCGCTATAGGCTGAACCAATAGTTATTCCTATCGGTTTCTGCGAACAAAAAAATCCCGGAGACCTTCTGTCTCCGGGATTTTTCGTTGTAACGCCGGGCGAAATCCTGCCGTACGTCGTGATCTGTCAGTTGGCCGGTACAGGCTCAACTACGGTTGCAGGTAAGACTGCTCTGCAACGCAGGAGCCCGATGCATGTCCAGAATCCTCTTTCTGATGTTCTCCGGCCTGGTCATGTGCGCCAGCCAGGCCATGGCGGACACCCTCAAGATCAGCGTCATTGGCGCCGGCAACGTCGGCGGTACGCTGGGTACGTTATGGGTAAAGGCCGGGCACTCGGTAATGTTTTCCTCGCGCCACCCCGAGGAGCTGGTGGAACTGGTCAAAAGCGCCGGCGCCAACGCCCGGACGGGCTCGGTCAGCGATGCCGCGGCTTGGGGCGATGTGATCGTGTTGAGTGTTCCCTACGGCGCGATGCCGGTGCTGTCCGAACAGCTCAAGGGCAAGCTCGACGGCAAGGTGGTGTTCAGCACCAGCAACCCGTTCAGCGGCCGTGATGGAGACGTCGGGCGCAAGGCGCTGGAGGCGGGCGCCGCCTTCGCGGATCAGCAATATCTACCCGGTGTGCACCTGGTGCGGGCGTTCAACGCCATAGGCTACGCATCAATGAAAGACCAGTCTGGCAAGGGCCAGGCGATTCCCGTATTCGCCGACGACGCCCAGGCTCGGGACCTGGGGATCCGGTTGGTGCGCGATGCCGGATTCACGCCAGTCATTTTCCCGCTGGCACGAGCCAATGAAGGATTGCCGGGCGGCCCGCTCAGCGGCCTCTGGAGCGAAGCCAAACTCGAGCGATTGACGAAGCACACGCAGTAAAACCATAACGCAGAGCATCAGGCAAACCCCTTACTTGCGCACGTTCTGATACAGCATCAACCGCGAGGTTTCATGCATGGCGCGGGTCAATAGTGCCAGTCGCTTGAACTCCTCGGGGTTTTGCTCGGCGACGTTGTCCAGCGGCGTCGCGGAAGCCAGGTCATGCAGGCTTGGCGAGCTGCCGTCGTGCTCCATCTGCACCATGTAGTGTTGCGTCACGCCGGCAATCAGCGGGAAGGTGCCTTCACGCAACACCAATGGCACCACGCGTTCGCCTTCGGGGGCGGGCTGCTGGATATCACGGCCCATGCCACCGTTGCGAAACTCAAGGCCGGCCATGCCCGCCACGGTGGGCAGCAGGTCCACCAGGCCGACCGCTTCCTCGACCTTGCGCGTGCCGATCATGCCCGGTGCGTGGATGATCATCGGCACCGCGTTGCTTTCCAGGCCCAGTTGCTCGTAGGCCGGTGCGAGGAAAGGGATCTGCGCGATACGGGTGTTGTGGTCGCCAAACAGCACGAAAATGGTGTTGTCGTACCAGCCGCCGGCCTTGGCGATTTCCATCAGGCGTCCGATGTTGAAGTCCAGCAGGCGCACGGCGTTGTATTGCTCGACACTGCGCGAGCCTGCGGCCTGGACTTGCTCCAGGGTCGGGTGCTTGACCTCGAAGCCGTCATTGCTCGCTGGAATCGTGAAGGGCCGATGGTTGCCGGCCGTTTGCACATAGGCGAAGAACGGTTTGTCCCTGGGTAGGGCTTGCAGGATTTGGTCGGTTTCCTTGAACAGGTCCAGGTCCGAGATGCCCCAGACATCCACCACCGGGGATTTCCAGTCGCGCTCGTCGAACAGCCGCACGCCGTCGATGCTTTGCCGGATCAAGGCATTCATGTTGGCCCAGCCGGAGTTGCCGCCGATGGTGTAGATCTTCTCGTAGCCGGTGAAGGCATTGACCAGCGTGTTCTGCCGGGTGATCAGGGGATTACGCGTCGCGGTTTCGTGGCGGGTGACATCAGGCACTCCGGTGATGCTGGCCCAGACGGTTTTCGCGGTGCCCGTCACCGGCACGTAGAAGTGCTTGAAGAACCAGCTCTGGGTGGCCAGGCGATCGATATTGGGCGTTGGATCGATCGGGTTGCCATAAGCCCCGACGGCGCTGGTGCCCAGCGACTCGAGCATGATGAACATCACGTTGGGTGGTCGCGAGCCTGGAATTTTGTAGGGTTGTGGCGCCTGGTGGCGCACGAAATTGAGGGTCTGCGGGTCGGGTTGGTCGACGCCCAGATAGTGGGCCATGACCGCGTAGTGTTCGCGCACCTGGGCTTCGTCATAACGCGACTGGCCGACCTTGACCGTGTCGTAGAGGAAAATCACCGGGTTCAGGCCCAATGCGGCGACCTGGTTGTTGCCCGAGAAGAACGCATCGCTCCAGCGCAGCGGCACGGGGTTTTCGAGGTTCAGGTGTTCGACACGACCCAGGATGCCCAGCAGCACCAGCACCACCATCAACGCACCGCCCCATGTCGCGGAGAACCGGTTAATGACTTGGCGGGGGCGGTCCAGCGTGACGCGCTCCAGGCGCGCCAGGGCCAGTGTCACGAACGCGACTGTGGCCAGCCAACCCAGTGCAATCCAGATGACCGGGTAGGTTTGCCAGACCATGTCCCGGGATATTTGCGCATCCTCGATGAAGCGCAAGACCGTGGCGTTGATCCTCACGCCAAGGTAGGCGTAATGGCCAAAATCGATGATATAGATCAGCAGCACCGCGCCGAGGATGGCGACCAGGTACAGGCGGGCGATGATGCGCAGGAGGCGGCTGCGGACCAGGTTCCAGCGCGGGATCCAGGCCAGCAACGCCAACGGCAGCATGACCAGGATGGCCAGGCGCAAGTCGAAGCGAAAGCCGATGCCCAGGGTTTTCAGGACGTTCTCGTCGTCCAGGGCTGTGGGCTGGAAACCGGAAAAGCCGAAAAAGAACATCACCCGCAGCAGTGCAAACAGCACAAACGCGATCGCTGTTGCGCCCAGCCAGTAATGCACACGTCTCGATTTCAGCCAGCCCATGCCTGTTTCCTTATTGAGCGTTTCGTTGAGTTTCAGACGCCGCGCAGTGCCGGCGATAGGCCCAGCGCGCCGCCAGCACCAGCAGTGCCAGGCAGCAAAACAGGCCCAGCAGTGGATCGACCAGGTAGTCCCAATAGTTGTGGGAAGGTTTGATCCCGGCGATGAAGGCCAGGGTCGCGCAGGTCAGCATCACCACGGCCAGGTAATGGCGCAGGTAAAACAGGCTGAACGTCATCAGTGCGACGAGCAACAACAGGGGGCGTGGGCTGTAGCCCCGCCGGTAAGGGTCCAGGTCACTCAAGCCCAGGGTTGCCGGGTACAGCACCAGGGCCAGCGCGGCGAAGAGGATCAATACGCTGGTTTGCCCCCGCTGCGCAGGCGGTAAAAAATCCAGGCGACGCAAACACCCCCACGCCATGAACACCATTGTGGTAATCGCCAGGTCGTCGATATGGCTGCGCAAGTAGGCGGCCAGCGACAACCCACCCAGGGGGATGAAGCTGGCGGCCAGCAGTGCGATCAGCAGCGCGATGCGCCAGGTTCTGTCCAGGCCAAAAGACGGCAGCAACAGGAAGACGATCATCGCGAAGCTGGCATGGGCTTGCCACAGGTTAATCATTGGAGGCGCTCGGACAGCCAGGCATCGTTGAATGTGACGTGTTTGATGAAGGTGTTGTTCCAGGAATACACCAGGTGATACATGCCGTCGGGACTGCGGATGAAGTAGGGGTATTCATATTCAAATTCACACTCCTGGCTTTTACACACACGTTTGTCGAGGTTAGCGAGGAATTGCGCCTCCAGCGCCTGGCGCAGCTTGCCACTGGAGCCGCGGAATTCCTTGCCGATGATTTCCTTGTAGGCCAGGGGTGAATACGGATCGCCCTCGGGATCCGGTGACTTGTCCAGGTCGTGCAACAGGCGCCATGTGTCCATTTTCGCATCGGTGACATACAGGCTCAGCTTGAAGCGCCCCTCTTGCAGGTCGTTGAGTGCTACCAGCAACCCGTGTCCCGGAGTCGCCACGACCGCCAACGAGGAATTGGGGTTCGACGGAATCAGAGGAAAAGGTTCGCTCCAGCTTTGCCCGGCATCTTCCGTGCGGCTCGCCAGGACTCGGTGGTGGGTGCTGCCGGCATAACGCAAAAAGGCGATGCCGCGCTGGCCATCCAGCGGAACGATCGCCGGTTGCAATGAATTGTTGCCGTGGCTGATGCGGAATTTGTCGATCACCTCACCGTCTGCGCTCAGGTACAGGTACTCGGCAAACTTGCCCAGGAATTCATGGTAGACCGGCAAGCCGATGGAGCCGTCGACATGGAATACCGGTGCCGAGCGGACCAGGGTGCTGATGTTCAGGAAAGGTGAAGTGATCAATTGGCGCGGTGCTGACCAGTGCGCGCCAAAGTCGTCCGAAACCATCACATTGACCGCGCTGCCCGCCCAGCCACCCATGGAGACGGACACGTAGAACAGCCACAGGCGATTGTCCGGGGCGAGGGCTATGACCGGGTTGCCCAGTTTGCGGATGTATTTTCGCGTGCTCTGCTGGGTCGAATCCCGGGTCGCCATGACCTGCTCCTCCCCCCACTCGCCGGTGTTCAGGTTGAAGCGGGCGGAACGCACCTGCACATCCGCTGCGCCTTCACGGGTGCCGGCGAACCAGACCGCCATCAGGCTACCGTCAGGCAAGGCAGTGACCGCCGCGGAATGCACAAAGTCCACCAGCCCGGAGGAGGCGAAACGGCTGGTGTAAATCGGCTTGGCCGAATTATCTGCCACAGCCAAGAGCGGATTGATCAGGGCAAACGACGAATGCGTGGGGGCAGGGTGGGTGATCCATGCGCCCGCAAAGAGGCACGCCAGGGCAAGGTAGACACCGAGTGCGGGAACGCCGGGAAATTGAATGCGCATAAATCAAGCCCTTCGCATTTCGTGGCCCAATAAAACGCTCGAGCTCAGACTCTAGTACATGATCTGATTGCGTGAATGTCTATTCTGCAGGGTTGGCGCATGGCTGTTTCCACCAGGCGCAATCGCTGGGCTGGGCACAAACTCAACGGAATCATTGAGTTACTGAATGGTCATAACCAGGGTTCAACGCCGTGCGGGTGCTCCGCCGGGCAAAACACTCTCAGCCCCCGACCTTCAGGATGTACAAATGAATCGCGCAGTAATGATGACCCTGGCCATTTCCAGCTTGCTCTTGCTGGGCGGCTGTGGACCTCACTGGGAAGACGGAGAAAGGTACGGCCGCTATCACGATCATGATCATCGCCGTGGCTATGACCAGCGCGATGACGATGACCGAGGGTATGACCATCGATATGATCGTCGTGACGACGATCGCGACAACCGTCGTTATCGCGATCGTGACGACTGATACACCCTGGATAATTGAAAAACGAAGGGTAGGGGGTCAGCTTCCTGACTTACTACCTTTCTGATTGTGCCCGTCGTCCTCAGACGCCGCGTCTTTTTTCATGGAATGCGAATCGGCGCCGGAATTCGAGCCTGACGCTTCCTCGCCCTTCTTGTCAGCCTTTTCCTCGTTGGATTCAGCGCCCTGGTTGAGCCCGGGGGCGGAAGGTGGAATGGTTGCATCCTCGGTCGTTTTCTCGGCGGCCAGCACGTAAAGCGGCGAGGCCGACAGCAAGCCCGTGAGCATGAGCGCGGCAAGGGTTGTGTTCATCATTTGAGTCTTCCGTGCGAGGGGATGTACTGCATTGGAAGAGCGGAGCACAGGAAGGTGCGCAGTGGCGGACGAGCGGCTGTACCCGATCTGCTGTGGGCCTGCCGGTGATGGTGGCCTGACAGCCGACCTACCTCTCGCGGCTGTACCCAATCTACCGTAGGAGCGAGCTTGCTCGCGATGGAGGTCAACGATGACTCTGGGAGCCTGACACCCCGCGTTGCTCTCAGGTTTTTCGCGAGCAAGCTCGCTCCTACAGGGGGTGGGCACAAGCATTTGAAATTTCACGGCCGCCAGATTTCAACATCCTGCGCATCCACCGCCTTGGGCAACAGGCCTGCGGCAAAAAATGCGTCGGCGATTTTCTGCTGTTCACCTAGCTCATCACTCTTCACCGGCTGTACCTGGTAGCTGCGATGGGTGTTGGCGGTCTCGACAGTTTCCTCTCCCAGGTTGCCCCACAGCGGGCTGAGCACCTGGGCCGCTTCACGGGGGTGGGTTTTTACCCAGCTGCCGGTCTTGTCCAATTGCTCGTAGACCACCTTGAGTACCTGCGGGTGCGCCTTGGCATAGTTCGTGCTGGTCAGATAGTAGCGCTTGTAGCTGGCCAGGCCCGTGCCGTCAGCCAGGGTGCGGGTCGGCAGTTGCCGTTGTGCGCTGGTGAGGAAGGGTTCCCAGGTGACCCAGGCGTCGACCTTGTTGTTCTCGAACGCGGCGCGGCCATCGGCGGGCGACAGGTAGGCCGGCTGGATATCGGAAAACGCCAGCCCGGCCTTGGTCAGGGCGGCAATCAGCAAATAATGGGCGCCGGCGGCCTTGGTCACGGCCACCTTCTTGCCTTTGAGGTCCGCCAGTTGCTGCAGGGACGAGTCCTTGTGCACGACGATGGCCTGGGCCGTGGGAGAGGGCGCTTCCTGGGCAAAGTAGGTAAGCCTGGCCTGGGCAGCCTGGGCGAAGATCGGCACGGTGTCGGCCACGTCGGCGCTGATATCGACATTGCCGACATTCAGCGCCTCCAGCAGCGGCAGGCCGCTTGGAAACTCATGCCAGCTCACGTCGATGTTCTGTTGCGCGAGGGTTTTATCCAGGGTGCCCTGGCTCTTGAGCAGGGTAATCAAGGTCGATGACTTCTGGTAACCGATCCGCAGCGTCTCGCGGGCCTGGGATGGCAGGGAGAAGGTCAGGGCCAGGGCAACGATCAGGCCGGCCAGCACGGGGCGTTGAAACTTTGCTGCAGGGGCGAATCTGGACATGGCACGCTCGATATCAGGACAGGGAAGGGTTCGCTGACCTGAATAATATGGTTATAAAAAATAGTTTATAAATACGTATTAGGAATTAGCTTAGTGAGTTTTTACCATCAGAACGCGTACTGCAAACGGGTGTAGTAGTAGCCACCGGTGAAACCGAAAGGTGAGTAGCTGCCCCAGTTGTCGCCGAACGAAGAGTTGGGCACGCCGATATGATCGGGGTATTTGTCGAACAGGTTCTGCGCACCGACGGCGACGGTCAGCTGCCGAGTCAGTGAGTACGCAACATCGAGGTCGGTGATCCATTTGGCGGAATAGTCGCGGTCCAGGCTCGAATCGGCGGAGCTGTTGACTTCGGTGTAGGTGCCATAGCGGGTCAGGCGCAGGTTGACGTCGAAGTCATGGATCGCCCAGTCAGCGGAGAAAATCGCCTTGCTGCTCGGCGAGGTCTTGGTGATCAGCGCCCGCGCCTGGCGCCCGAGCAATTGATAGCTGCTGTTGAGGGCGGTGAGCTGCGCCGGGGTCTGGTCGACGCTAAGGATTTGCGTGTGGTTGTAGTTCAGCGCCGCGGTCCACCGCACCGAGCCGAACGCATTGAGGTTCTGCCGATAGTTACCCACCACATCGACCCCGGACGTACGGGTACTGGCGCCATTGGTGAAAAACTGTGCGCCGGCGGTCGCGGGTACACCAATGCTGTCGAGCAGGGCGGCGACGCCCGGGCCCTGGAAGCGTTCGCTGAGCACCAGGCGGTCGCGCAGGTTGATCACATAGCCGTCCACGGTCAGGCTCAGGTCTTCGCTGGGCGTCAAGGCAAAGCCGAGGCTGAAGTTGGTCGAGCGCTCGGGTTTCAACGACTCGGCCCCCAACGCCTGGGCGCCTGCCGAGTCCACCGGCACAATCACGTAGTTATAGGACTGGTAGACGCCATTGATGGTGTCGAACCCGGTCGAGCGCGCGGTGAAGACCTCGTTGGCCAGCGATGGCGCGCGAAAGCCGTTGCTGATGGTGCCGCGCACGGAAAACACCGGGTTGAACTCATAGCGGCTGCTGATCTTGCCGCTGCGCGTGCTGCCCACGCCTTCGTTGTAGTGCTCGTAGCGCGCGGCGACGCCCAGGTACCACTGCTCGACCGGGTAGAACCCCAGGTCGATGTAGGTGGCGACGTTGTTGCGACTGACTTTTTGCTCATCGTCAGGGGTAATGCCGTTGGTGACCTGGGCGCCCGGATCCGGGCGTTGTCCCGCGCGCGGATGATCGGCAGGGAACACGTAGCCGCCGTCGATATAGGACGCTTCGGAGCCGGCACGCGTCTCGTAGCCGTCACGCCGATGCTCGAAACCGAAGGCGACATCCAGGGGTTTGGACAAGCCGATCTCGTAGCTGTTTTTCAGGTCCAGGTTGCTGGTCCACTGATCGGCGATGTAGATGCCGGAGGTGAATTTGTTCGGGGTGTTTTCGCCCAGCGACGGGTTCTGGTTGTCATAGGTGCGCTGCTTGGCGTAGTTGCGCCCGTAGGTGCTGCTCAAGTCCCAGGCCCAACCGCCGATGCCGATGTCGTCACCCCGGGCGCCGAAGGCGGACTGGAAGTCGGTCTCGTTGATCAACCAGTAAGGGCTGTAGCCATCGGGAAAGCCGTTGGGGCCGGTGGTGATGGTGTTGCGCCCGCTGGGCAGGCGGAAGTTCTGGCCGTCGTTGTTTTCCCGGGTGGCCAGGGTCGAAAATGAATAGAGCGTGACGGCTTCGTTCAAGGGCAGGTCGAGGTTGTAGGCGGCATCCGCCAGCTGGCTGCGCGGCAAGCCATAACCTTTGTAAGTGTGATGGCTGGCCGTGGCCTCGCGCGGATCGGGCGAGCCGTCCGCCAGTGGATAGTACTGCGAGGTGTAGCCGTTGCTGCCGGCCTTGTTGTCCCGCTCCTGGTAGCGGGCATCGAGCGAGACATTGAGCACGCCGGCGTCGCCGATTTCGAAACCATGGTTGAGGGCTTCCTGGGCGGTGCCGCGCTTACCGTCGTAGTTCTGCCCCAGGGTGGTGTCGGAGCTGCCGCCGGTGGTCTGCTTGAGGATGATGTTGATCACCCCCGAGATGGCATCCGAACCGTACTGCGCGGCCGCACCGTCGCGCAGTACCTCGATATGATCGATGGACGCCACCGGGATCAGGTCGAGGTCGCTGGGGGCGGCGCCGCTGTTGATGCCGTTGATGTTCAGCGTCGCACTGGTGTGCCGGCGCTTGCCGTTGACCAGCACCAGCACATGGGACGCGGTCAGGCCGCGCAGCGTCGCCGAACGCACCACGCCGCTGGCATCCCAGCCCGCCCGGTCGGGCAGGTTGAAGGACGGGATGAATTTGCTCAGCGCCTCCAGCAGGCTCGGTTTGCCCACCGCGCGCAATTGGTCGCCGGTAACCACGTCGATCGGTGTCGGGCTGGTGGTGACGGTGCGTTGTTCGGCGCCTCGGTTACCGGTGACCACCACCGTATTGAGGGTGGGCGAACTGGTTTCGGCAGCCTCGAGGTTGAACGAAGCAAGGCTGCAGGCAATCGACAGGGGCAGCAATAAGGGTCGGTAGGTCAGCGCTGTTCCGCGCTCTGGTTGGTTGAACATGAAGGTGAAGCTCCTTGATGGCGGGTGATGTCCGTGTCACTTCTTGCGCGCGGCGACGGCCTCGATTTCGACCAGGCCGCCAGGCAGCGGCAGGGCCACCACTTGCACGGCGGTGCGTGCCGGTTTGTTCGGTTGCGCGGTGCTGCCGAAGAACGGCGTATAACCTTGCTGCAACCCGGCGAAATCGAGTTTGCCGCCCTTGGCCGGATCACCCACCAGGAACACCCGCAGTTGCACCACATCGCCCAGGTCCAGGCCCTGGCTCTGCAAAACGCCCTTGAGCTTGTTGATGATCGAAGTGGTCTGGGTCGCGGTGTCGCCGTAGGCGGCAAAGGAATCCTTCGGCGCGTTCGGGTCATGCAGGTCGGCCAGAAGTCCACTGACGAACAGCAGCTCGGTTTGCGCCGGCACCTGTACCGCCAGCGAGATCGGGAAGTTCGAGTTGGGCAGGGCGACGCGTTTGATCTCGTCGGCGTGGCTGCCTAAGGCGGTGGCGGTCATGAGCAGTCCTGTCAGCAAGGTAATGGCTTTCATGGTTCAGTCCTTTTGTTCAATGGGTCAGGCGGCGACGCCCGCTTGGTTGCGTTCGGCATCTCGGCCGATCAGCGAAACGATGCGTCGCGCCGAGTCGGCGGCGCTGTTCTGCCAAATGCCGACACCGCCGTGGGCCAGGGCATCGCTGGCCAGGTAGGTGCGGCCCTGGGGTTGGTTGAGCAGTTCGTAGGCGCTTTCGCCGACTTCATCGTTGACGATCCACGGGCCTTTGCTGAACGGCACCTTGGCCCAGTTGATGGCCACCGGTTTTTGCAGCTTGGTGCTGTGGCCGGGGTGCAGCAGTTCCACGGCTTGCCGGGAGGACGCGAACTGTTCGGCGAGGGATTTCCTGCTGAAGGCCTGGGCCGATTCGCTGGTGTTGTAGGCCGCCACCAGAATCCCCTGGGCACTGTTGAGGCGATCGCTGGGGTACCACAGGCCTTTGACTTCATGGTCCAGGTACGAGAGGCCGCCATAGATGTTGAAGTCGGTTTCCCAGAACCGTGGCGACTGCCAGGCGACCTTGTTCGCCTGATCGCTTTGCGCGCTCTGGATCGCTTGCTTGAATGGCGCGCTGAAGTTGCTCGGCAACTTGGCCAGCAGCGGCAGGGGCACCGTGACGATGGCGTAGTCGGCGTTCAGGGTTTGCGTAGCGCCGGTCTTGCGATCGCGATAGGTAATGCGGCTGCCGTGCTCGGACGTCTGGATGTCGCTGACTTCGGCATTGAAGCGCACGGCGTCCTTGAGCTTGTCGTAGAACGCATGGGGAATGCGGTCCATGCCGCCGACCGGCTGGAACATGGTCGAGGAGAACTCCGGGATTTCATCGAACACCAGCGCGCCCCAGAGCTTGGGGTTGAGCAGGGTCTGCAGCTCCAGCGGCGTACGGGTAATGCCGGTCTGGTCGCCGGCACCGGGCACGCGGGTATAGCCCGAGCGCACCGAACCCTTGTATTGGAAGTCGGTGTTGAGGTCGCCATAGACCTTGAGAAAATTCAGCAGTGCCTGGCGATCGTCAGCGCTCAGGTCCTGGTCCAGGGCTTTGCGGCTGACCGTGCGTGCCAGCAGTTCGGACAGCTGCCCGCGGGTGTCGTTGACCGCCTGGCGCAACTGGAACGCCGGCTGCTTCGGGTCCGGCAAGGCCAGGGCGTTGCGGCTGCTGTTGACCAGCACTTGCAGCTCCACGCCCAGCTCGCGGCAGTAGCCGAGAAGGGTCTGGTGATGGCTGGGAATGCGCGCTGGACCGGCGTTGAAAAACTGCCCGTCATCGAAGTCGACGGTCTGGCTGACACCGTCGTCGAAATCGATTCTGGTTCCGCGTCGCACTGTCCAGTTACGTCCACCCACCCGTTCGCGGGCTTCGAGAATGGTCACGGTAAAGCCGGCCTTGCGTAGCTCATAGGCACTGACCAGGCCGGAAATACCGGCACCGACCACCACCACGTGCTTGCCTTTGCCACTGTTGCCCAGTTGCAACGGATTGAAGGTCGACGCCACGGCCTGAGGCGTCAGCCCCAGTGCGCCGAGGGCGCTGACAGCGGCGGAATAACCACCGACGGCGGCAATGCGGGAAATCAGTTCCCTACGGGTAAAAGCCATGATGTTGCTCCTTGGAGTGCTTGCGTTGGGGCCTCTGTAGGAGCTGGCTTGCCAGCGAAGGCGGCGCGGCAGTCGACAATTATGTTGAATGACCCACCGCTTTCGCTGGCAAGCCAGCTCCTACAAGGGGTCAGAGGTCGTAGCGCACCGACAACAGCACGGTGCGCGGGTCGTTGATCGAGTAGTAACGGGCGCCGCTGGAAGGCACGTAGCCGACCGATTGCGGGTACGCGCGATCGAGCAGGTTTTTCACCGCCAGGGTGGTGGTCCAGTGGCCGTCGCCGGAGAGGTAGCGGGTGTTGGCATTCCAGAAGGTCTGCTTGGGGATTTCCTGGATGTCGTCGTTCAGCGCGTTGGCGTAGGACTTGGTCTGGAACTGCGCATCGGTGCCCACCAGCCAGTCGCCGGGCAGGCCGGCGGGAATGGTGTAGTTGAGGCCGACGCTGGCGTTCCAGCGCGGCGAGAACACCAGTTGCTTGCCGTCGGCATCGACACCGGCACCGGCGGCATTTTCGAAGTCGTCGTACTGGCTTTGCAGGTAGCCGACGTTGGCGGTCAGTTGCAGGTCGCGGGTCAGCGCGGTCAGGGTTTCCAGCTCGACACCGTAGGTGTGGGCCTTGCCGACGTTGGTCCGCAGGCTGACTCCCAGCGCCGGGTCGTAGGCGTTGGTCTGCAGGTCGTCGTAATCGTTGTAGAACAGCGCGAGGTTGGCGCGCAGGCGGCGCTCGAAGAAGTCACCCTTGAAGCCGGTTTCCCAAGTGGTCACGTCTTCCGGGGAGAACGCCTGTTCGGCGGCGGCCTGGGTCGGCGCGCGGTTGTCGTAGCCACCGGCCTTGAAACCCTTGGCCACGTAGGCGTACTGGTTCAGGTGCTGCGTCCAGGCGTATTCGAAGCCCAGCTTCGGGCTGGTGGACTGCCACGACTTGCTCGAATCGGCGCTGAAGTTGGTCCCGGTGATCTGCCGCTCGGTGGTGATGGCGTAGTTGGTGTAGTCGAAGTTCTTGTGCTCGCGGGTCAAGCGCAGCCCGGCGATCAGCGACAGCTTTGGCGTGACCTTGTAGCTGCCCTGGCCATACAGGGCGTAGCTCTCGGTGTTGGTCGTGCTGTATTGACCCTGGCCGATCACCCGGTTGCGCGCGATGGAATAGGTGAGGTTGTCGCGGTCGGCATCGAAGGTCTCGCGGTACAGGTACAGGCCGGTGCTGAAGCTGAAGTCGTCGTAGTCGCCGTTGAGCTGCAGTTCCTGGGTGGCGTAGTCCTGCTTGTACAGGATCAGGTTGTTCTGGATCAGCGCCGCCTGGCCCGAGTTGTCATAGTTCACCGGCTGGTGGAAGGCCGAGTAGGCCGTTACCGATTTGAAGTTCAGGTGATCGTCGATGGCATAGATCGCGCGCAGCACCGAGCTGCCCTGGTCCAGGCGGTTTTTCGGATTGAGGCTGCTGTAGCTCTTGAATTTGTCGAAGCGACCGTTGGCATCGAAGGGGGTGTAGCTGGTGGTGTCGCCTCGGTCGAACGTACCGGCCAGGGTCAGTTGCACATCCCAGGGCGAATCGTCGGGGTTGTAGCGCAGCTTGCCGCGATAGGACTGGATGTCGACGTTGTTCACGTCCGAGCCCCGGGTGGGGTCGGAGACGGTGCCGTCACGGGTCAGGCGAATCGCCGAAAAACTGCCGAACAGCGCATTGTCCACCAGCGGGCCGCTGATCAGCAGGCGGCCGTTCCTGGCATCGTAGTCGCCGCCGGCGAGTTCGAAGAAACCGCGGGTTTGCTGGGTCGGATCGCGGGTGATCACGCGGATCGCGCCGGCACTGCTGTTGCGTCCATACAGCGTACCCTGCGGGCCACGCAGGACCTCGACGCGCTCGACGTCGTTGAAGTCGAGCATCGAGGAAATGGCCCGCGGGATGTACAGGTCATCGGCGTAGACCGCGACGGCCGCTTCCTGGATCGGGTCGGTCTCGCCAATGCCGCGAATCCCGTAGGTCTGGGCGCTGTAGGAGATCGACTGGCGGCTGAGGGTCAGGTTCGGCACCTGCCCGGACAGGTCGCGGATACTCTTGATCTGCTTGTCTTCGAGGGCCTTTTCGTCGAACGCGGAAATTGCCAGCGGGGTCTTTTGCAGGTCTTCGCTGTGGTGTTCGGCGGTGACGGTCACGACGGGGAGGGCACCCTCCCTGGTGCTTTCATCGGCGTGGACCGACAAGCCGACGAGTGCCAGTGAAACAGCCAGCGTCAGGCGGTTTGAGTGGAAAGTGTTGTGCATGGTGAACCCCGGATGCGGCGTGACCGTGGGATGGTGTCGGCCGCAAAGACATATGGTTGCGTGGGCCTCCACCTGGTCGGGGGTCGGTGATGGTTGTAACAATATTTGTATAAATAGTGACTGTAAAAGTCCGAATAGTTATAAGTTAATTATAAAAAATAAACATTAAATTAAATTATTAAATGCGTAAGTCTGATGTTGTGATTGAGGCTATGCACAAACCAATGTGGGAGCGGGCTTGCTCGCGAAGAGGGCGTGCCAGGCAACATTAATGTCGACTGACACGCCCTCTT